>NZ_JAXBQL020000002.1:300416-463215 GCF_047520565.2 Stenotrophomonas sp. FR012 | reverse complement strand
GCGGACGCGCTGCAGGTTGTTGCCGATCTCGGTCAGCGAGCCTTCGGCGACCTGGGCCAGCGAGATGCCGTCGTTGGCATTGCGGATGGCGACGTCGGTACCGCGGATCTGCGTGCCGAAGCGCTCGGAGATCGCCAGGCCGGCGGCGTCGTCCTTGGCGCTGTTGATGCGCGAACCGGAGGACAGGCGCTGGATGGTGGTAGCCAGCGAGCTGCCGCTGGTGCTCAGGTTACGCTGAGCATTCAACGACATCGTATTGGTGTTGATGACTTGTGCCATGAGGAGAGGTCCTTGAGCGGTTGCACGTGAGTTGGGTCAGACGCCCCCGACGTGCCCCGGGGGCGGCTCATGTCAGCGCTGCAACAGGCTGAGCACGTTCTGCGGTACCTGGTTGGCCTGGGCCAGCATGGCCGTACCGGCCTGCTGCAGGATCTGGGTGCGGGTCAGTTCGGCGGTTTCCTTGGCGAAGTCGGTATCGCGGATGCGGCTGCGCGATGCGGACAGGTTCTCCGAGGAGGTCTGCAGGTTGGCGACCACCGAGGTGAAGCGGTTCTGGATCGCGCCGAGGTCGGCGCGGACGCTGTTGACCGATTCCAGGGCCTTGTCGACGATCGACATCGCCTTCTGTGCGCCTTCGGCGGTGGTGACGTTCAGGTCCTTGACGAAGCTGGCTGCTGCACCGGTCAGGGTGCCGCCGTTGGTGCTGGTCTCGGTCAGGCCCAGGCCGGCGATGGTCGCGGCGGTGACGCCGGCCGGCGGGGTTGCCGCGCTGACGCCCAGGGCGAAGGTCTGGCCATCCTTGACCGAAGCCAGGCTGATGACGCCGGCATTGACCGAGGCCACCACGCCGGTTTCACCCAGCTTGTTGTTGATCGCCGCAGCGGTGGCCGAGGTGATCGACTCGCCGGCCTTCACGGTGAAGTCGCTGATGGTGACCGTGGTGGCGGTGCCGCCCGGCGGGGTGACCGAGACCTGCAGACCGGAGTAGGTGGTGTCGGCCGTGGCCTTGTCCACCGCCAGCGCGGTGCCGGTGTAGCCGTTGGCGAAGGTGGCAGCCCCCAGCGAATCGGCCTTGGCGTTGACCACGCTGTTGATGGCAATGGCCTGGCCGGCGTTGGCGCCCACCTGGAACAGCTGGCTGGTGAAGCTGCCGTCCAGCAGCTTGGTACCGTTGAAGTCGGCCTGCTTGGCCACACGATCGATTTCCGAGACCAGCTGGGTCACTTCCGCCTGTAGGGCCTTGCGGTCGCTGGCCGAGTTGGTGGCGTTGGAGGCCTGCACACCCAGTTCGCGGATGCGCTGCAGGTTGTTGCCGACTTCGTTCAGCGAACCCTCGGCGACCTGGGCCAGCGAGATGCCGTCGTTGGCGTTGCGGATGGCCACGTCCAGACCGCGGATCTGGGTGGTGAAGCGCTCGCTGATGGCCAGGCCGGCCGCGTCGTCCTTCGCGCTGTTGATGCGCAGGCCGGACGAGAGGCGCTGGATGGTGGTAGCGAGCGAGCTGCCGCTGGTGCTCAGGTTGCGCTGAGCGTTGAGCGACATCGTATTGGTGTTGATTACCTGTGCCATGGGGTCGTCTCCTCTTATATGGAACCCGTTGGTGAATGAAACGAAGCGCCGCCTGTTTTTTTGTGTGGCTGTGTGCTTCGCCGTTGCCAAATGAATAACGGCGCTTTGTCAACAACCTTTAGCCGTGAATTCCGCTGAAGCCGGAATTCGTTGCCTGAAGCTGTTTTCCCGGGGTTTTCAGCCCTGTTGCCAGTATGGAAGCGACCCCGGGAGGGGCGGTCGGGCAGGGCCTGACCAGCGCTGATGAAGGTATCGGCGAGGTGCGACCCGGCTTGATGGGCAATCACGGAAAATCGGCCGGAGATGGCCAGAGGGCCGCGTGGCGGCGGGCAGGCGCGCAAACCAAAAAGGCCGCGATGCAGGGCATCGCGGCCTTTCGGGAGTGACTCGGGCGTGGCGTCAGCGCAGCTTGTTGAACAGCGACATCGACTGCATCTGCGAGAAGATCGTCTGCGCCGCCTGCAGTGCGGTGCTCTGCAGCTGGTACTGGCTCAGCGCATCGGCGTAATCCAGGTCGCGCATCTGCGACAGCGTGGTTTTCAGGGTCACGCCATTGGCCTCGCGCATGTCCGCCGCGTTGTCCAGTGCCTTCAGCTGCGCGCCTCCCGCAGCGCGCGAATCGATCATCCGCTCCGAGGCGCGCGCCACGTCGCGCAGTGCGCTCTGCAGCTGATTCTGCTGCGCAGTCATCTGCGCGGTGGTACCGGTGTCGGCACCCAGCGCGGCGACTAGGTTGTCCATGGTGGCGAAGATGTCGCGGCTGCTGGCGGCCTGTACGCTGAAGCTGTCGCCCGCTGCGGGTGCACCCGTGATGCGCAGGCGTACACCGTTCACTTCCAGGTCGTCGCCAGCCTTGTAGGTGCCGGTGCCGGTCACGTTGCCCGCACCATCCACCACCTCGTACTGGGTGCCGGTGGTGAAGCGCACGCTGAAGCCCTGGCCGTTCCAGCTGTCGCTGCCGTCGCGGGTGATGTTGGTCAGCACGCCGTTGCCGGTGTTGCCGGCCGCGGCGCTGCCGTCAACGAAGCCGTCGCCGGTGGGAATACGCATGAAGATCTCGCTGCCGGGCAGGGCGTCGCGCACATAGGTATCGGGGCCGACTTCAACCTGGCGCTGGGTCTGGTCGCCGCGATAGACGACCTTGCCGTTGATCTTGGCAAACGGCGGGTCACCGTCGTTGGTGCCACCGAACACATAGCGGCCGGTACCATCGTCGGCGTTGGCCAGCGAAAGCAGGCCATCGCGGATCTGGTTGACTTCGGTGATCAGCGTCTTCTTGTCCGCCGCGCTCAGCGCCGGATTGCTGGCTTGGATGGTCAGATCATTGACGCGCGCCATCAGGTCGTTGACCTGCGCCAGGGTGTTTTCCTGCACGCCCAGGCGGTTCTGCACATTGCCGGCGTTGAGCTTCATGCGGTCCAGTGCGGCCAGGCTGCGGTCAAGGCCGACTGCAGTGCCGGCGGCAACCGGATCGTCCTTGGCGCTGACGATCTTGCTGCCAGTAGCAATCTGCTGCTCCAGGTGGCTGAGCTTGGCCTGCTTGGCCATCATCAGCGACACCGACTGGTTGAACATCATGCTGGTGGAGATTCGGCTGCTCATCGGCGGACGGCTCCCAGGATGGTCTGGAACATGCTGTCGGCGGTGGAGATCAGCTGCGAGGCGGCCTGGTAGGCCTGCTGCAGGCGCAGCATGTCGGCGGCCTCTTCGTCCAGATTCACGCCGGAGACCTCGTCGCGGGCTTCCTGTGCCTTGTCATTGATCACCAGCTGCGCATCGAGCGAGTACTCGGCCGAGCGGGCGGCGGCGCCGACCTGGGTGGTCAGGCCACCCAGTGCACCGTTCAGTGTCACCGTTCCGGCGTTGAAGGCCTTCGTGCTTTCCACCTTGACCAACCTGGAGGCGTTGCTGTTGTCCGACGAACCAGCCGGGGTCGGGGTGATGTTGAAGGTATCGCCCACCTTCGGCGCACCGTCCAGTACGAAGCTCCAGCCGTTGGCACTGATGGTCTGGCCAGGCGTATAGGTCTGGGGCGGGCCACCGTCGATGGTGTAGGTGGTCGCCGAGGTGAACACGATCGCCGACGGATTGCGCAGGTTCGCGTTGGCCGAATCGGTGACGGTGACGCCGCTCAGTTTGCCGGTACCGGTGTTGGCGGTGGCGGCTGCGCCCTTGACTGCGGCGGCCGCGGCAATGCGCGACGGATCGGTGATGGCCATCTCCAGGCTGCCGGCCACGCCGGCGGTGGGCTGCAGCAGGAAGCGGTCATTGGCCGCCGGGGTGCCGCCGACGACCAGGTTCACGCCGTTGATCACCAGCGGATCGGCGGCGGTGCCGGTACCGGTCAGGGGAATGCTGGCGCCGGTGTCGGCGCGGCTGGCCTTCCAGGTGGTGCCATCGAACTGCAGCACCACGTTCTGCGCGTCCAGTTTGCCCAGGTCGCCATAGGTGGCGCTGAGGCTGGCGGTTCCGGTATTGCTGTTGTTGCCGGTCACGCGCGGGCTGCCGATGTTGAAGAAGTCCCCGCCCATCTGGCCATACAGATCCACACCCTGGTGGTGGACCTGGTTGAAGCTTTCGGCCAGGCCCACCGCCAGCTTGCCCAGTTCGGCCTGCGCAGGCGTCAGCACGGTGTCGCGGAAT
Source organism: Stenotrophomonas sp. FR012 (assembly GCF_047520565.2). Lineage (NCBI taxonomy): Bacteria > Pseudomonadati > Pseudomonadota > Gammaproteobacteria > Lysobacterales > Lysobacteraceae > Stenotrophomonas > Stenotrophomonas sp. FR012. The sequence goes on along the minus strand of NZ_JAXBQL020000002.1, from coordinate 459,003 downwards.
TCCAGCAGGCCACCGATCTGGCCACCGACCGCCTTCGGGTCGAGACGGATGGTGTTGCCCTGGGTCTCCAGTGCCAACTGCAGGCGCTCGGGCTGGTAAGGATCGGCCACGGTGGTGACCTTGGTGGCCGTGGTACCCACCACCAGCGCGTTGCCGCCGGCAGTGTAGACATTCATGATGCCGCCGTCCTGGATCACCGCGGTGCCACCGGTGTAGCCGATCAGCTGGGTGATCAGCTGATCGCGGCGGTCGAGCAGGTCCGGTGCAGCCGAGGCAATGTTGGTGCCGATGGCACCGTTGATCTGCGCGATCTCCTGCGCAAGGCGGTTGACCTCGGTCGCACCGGCCAGCAGGCCGTTGTTGACCTCGCTGTTGAGATTGTTCAGGTGCGTGTTGAGCTGCACGAATCGGTTGGCCAGCGCCTTGCCACCGTCGAGCATGTTCTGGCGGTCGGCGGTGCCGGCCGCGTTGGACGACAGGCCACTGACCGAGTCGAAGAAGTTCGACCAGACGCCGGCCACGTTGGTGGCAGCATCGGAGAACAGGGCGTTGACCCGGTCGGCCATGCCCGAAAGCTGCTTCAGGCGCGCCAGCTCACCGCTGCTGTCGAGCAGGCGCGAGATCGCCAGCTGGTCGGCCGTGCGACGGATGTCGGTGATGCGGGTGCCGTTGCCGACCGTGCCGTAGCCATAGTTCTGTGGATCGGCGGTGGCGAAGTTGACCTTCTGCCGGCTGTAGCCGGGTGTATTGAGGTTGGCCACGTTGTGGCTGGTGGTCGCCAACGCTCGCTGGAAGGCGAGCAGGGCACCGGTACCGGTGGAAAGTACGCTGGACATGGTGTTCCTCAACGACGGGTGATACCCAGCGCCGCGGTCGCGGTGCTGGCGAAGGTCTGGCCAAGGCGCGAGCCGGCGTCGGCCACGGCGGCTACGGCGCGCTCGATGGTCGGGCCGCCGGCGATCGCAGCGATCTTGGCGGCGTAGCGCGGATCGGTGGCGTAACCGGCGCGCTGGAGGCCACGGGCGAAGCCCTGCACGTCGGTGCCGGCCTGCAGGGCCTGCTGGTAGCGCGGGCTGGTCTTCAGCAGGCGCACGTAGTCGGCAAAGCTCTCGGCCGCTGAACCGTAGGCGCGGAAGCTGGCGGTTTCGTTGCGGCGCACGCCATCGACATATTCATGGGTGCCGGCCGTGGCGCGCTGGCCGTTCCAGCCAGTGGCCTTGATGCCGAACAGGTTGTGCGAGGTGCTGCCATCGGCATGCTTGATGTGGCGCTTGCCCCAGCCGGTCTCCAGCGCGGCCTGCGCGACCAGGGCGCGGGCATCCACGCCCAGTTCCCTGGCCGCGCTCTGTGCGTGCTGCCAGATACTGGCGACGAAGCCCTCCGGGGTATGCTCGCCGAGCTGGGCGACCGCGGTGCGCGTGGCCAGGGCATCGGCCGGGCTCACGGCCGTGCCGCGATTGCTGGCCGTCGCCGTCCACTGGTCGCTGTTGGCGGCCCAGTCCTCGCCCTGCAGGCTGCCGATGTACGGATCCTCGGTGCCCAGCGAGCGGTGCAGGCCGCTGCTCTCACGGCCGGCGATCAGGTCCAGTGCCTGCTCCATCGGTGCCAGCGCGGCCTGCGCACCGTGCTGCGCGCCTGCGGCCATCTGCTGCAGCATGCGCACGGCCTGGCTGCCATCTTCCAGGGGCAGCGACGGTGCCGGCCTGGCCGGCGCGTTGAGCTGGTAAGCGCGGCTGGCCTTGGCCGGATCCACGCGGGTATCCAGTGCCGGACCTTCGGCGGCCTGGCCGGACAGCTGGCGGGTGATCATGCCGGACAGGCCCAGGCCCTTGCCGCGGGTCATCGCCTCGGCAATCTTCTGGTCGTACATGTCGCGGAACATCTTGTTCTCGCCGGGAAACAGCGAGTCGCCGAAGCTGGCATCGCGCATGCTCTTGACCAGCATCTGTGCGAACTGGCCTTCCAGCTGGCGAGCGACCTTGTCGATCTTCGCCGGATCGTTCTGCTGCGCCGGGTGCAGGTCGAATGCGGGATTGATGCGCATGTCAGATCACCTCAAGCTCGGCACTCAGTGCGCCGGCCTGCTTCAGGGCTTCCAGGATCGCGATCAGGTCGCCCGGTGCCGCGCCTACGGCGTTCACCGCATGCACGATCTCGTCCAGGGTGGTGCCGCCGCTGAACTTGAACATGCGGCTGCCGTCGTTGGTGGCGGTGATGGTGGACTGCGGGCTGGCAACGGTACGGCCGCCCGACAGCGCATTGGGCTGGCTGACGTTGGTGTTTTCCTGGATGGTCACGGTCAGCGAACCATGCGATATCGCGGCCGGCCCCACGCGCACCTGCTGGCCGATGACCACGGTGCCGGTGCGTGAATTGACCACCACCTTGGCCGGGGCGCTGCCCGGGGTCAGTTCCAGGTTCTCGATGCGCGCCAGCAGGCCGATGCGTGCGCCCGGATCGGTCGGTGCGGTGACGGCGACGGTCACGCCATCGATCGCGCGCGCCGCGCCTTCGCCGAATGCGTTGTTCAGCGCGGCGACCATGCGCGAGACCGTGGTGAAATCGTTGTTGTGCAGGTTCAGGGTGATGTCGCCGCCGTTGGCCAGCGGATCGGGCAGGGCACGCTCCACGGTGGCGCCGTTGGGAATACGGCCGACGCTGGGCACGTTCACCGAGACACGGGAGCCGTCCTTGCCCTGCGCGCCAAAGCCACCCACGATCAGATTGCCCTGGGCGATGGCATAGATCTGGCCATCGGCGCCGCGCAGCGGGGCCATCAGCAGCGAGCCGCCGCGCAGCGACACCGCGTTGCCGATCGAAGACACCGTGATGTCGATCGGCTGGCCCGGCTTGGCGAACGGCGGCAGTTCGGCGTGGATCGCCACGGCGGCCACGTTCTTCAGCTGCGGATTGACGTTCGGCGGCACGTTCACGCCCAGCTCGCCAAGCAGGTTTTTCAGGCTCTGCACTGTAAAGGGTGCCTGGCTGGTACGGTCGCCGCTGCCATCCAGGCCGACCACCAGGCCATAGCCCACCAGCGCATTGCCGCGCACGCCGCCGACCTGGGCCAGGTCCTTGATGCGCTCGGCGCTGGCAGGCGCAGCCATTGCCAGCAGAAGGAAGAATGATCCGTAGAGCGACGCCATGCGTCGCTGCCACGTAGAAGAGAAGAGAGCTTTCATGGCCATACTCAGAACGGCGTCAGGCCGGAATTGAAGAAGCGGCTCAGCCAGCCCATCGCGTTGGACTGCGCGACCGGGCCGCGGCCGCCGTAGACGATGCGGGCCTCGGCCACGCGGCTGGACGGAATGGTGTTGTCCTGGCTGATGTCGCCCGGGCGCACGATGCCCTGCACCTGCACCAGTTCATCGCCCTGGTTCAGCCGCAGGTTCTTCTGCCCCTGCACCACCAGGTTGCCGTTGGGCAGGCGCTGGATCACCGTGACCGTGACGCTGCCCTGCAGGCGGTTGCTCTGCGCGCTGTTGCCCTTGCCGGTGAAGTCACGCGCGCCCTTGGCCGTCGCACTGAGGATGTCCTTGCCGCCCAGGGTGACCGGCGCACCAAGGATGGACGGCGTGCCCAGGCTCAGGTTGGATTCCTTGTTGGTGGCTGTGTTGGCGCTGGTCTGCGCGGTGGTGTTTTCCAGCAGGGTGATCGTCAGCAGGTCGCCGACATCGCGTGCGCGGCGGTCCGAATACAGCTGCAGGGTCGGGCCAGCGGCGTAGATCGCACCGGCGGTGGGCGCGGCCTGCGGCGGCATGATCGGCTGGATCGGTGCCATCGCCGGATAGGGGCGCACGTCGCCCGCGATCACGCAGCCACCGAGCAGGGCGACCACGGTGCAGGCGAGGGCAGTACGGGCGAGGTTGGAAATGGGCGACATGGCGGTTTCCCGGTTGGGCCGGTCAGATCTTGTTGTTGAGATAGCCGAGCATCGAGTCGGTGGTGGAGATCGCCTTGGCATTCATTTCGTAGGCGCGCTGGGTTTCGATCATCGACACCAGCTCTTCCACCACATTGACGTTGCTGCCTTCCAGCGCACCCTGCACCACGGTGCCGAGGCCGTTCAGGCCGGGATTGCCGTTCTGTGCCGGGCCCGAGGCCGTGGTCTCCAGGAACAGGTTCTCGCCACGCGCCTGCAGGCCGGCCGGATTGACGAAGTCGGTCAGGGTCAGCGCACCGACTTCCACCGAGGCGGCGTTGTCGGCCATCTTCACGCTGATGGTGCCGTCGCTGCCGATGGTGACCGACTGCGCGCCCTCGGGAATCTGGATGCCCGGCTGCACCGGGTAGCCGCTGTTGGTAACCAGCTCGCTGTCCTGGTTGATCTTGAACGAGCCATCACGGGTGTAGGCCGAGCTGCCGTCGGGCATCTGCACTTCGAAGAAGCCGCGTCCGTTGACCATCACGTCCAGTGCGCGGCCGGTCTGCTGCTGGCCACCCTGCTCGAAGTTCTTGGCGGTGGCGACCACGCGCACGCCGGTACCCAGCTGCAGGCCGGTCGGCAGCTGCGTCTGCGCCGACGAAGAGCCGCCCGGCTGGCGCACCTGCTGGTACAGCAGGTCCTCGAAGCTGGCGCGGTCCTGCTTGAAGCCGGTGGTGTTGGTGTTGGCGAGGTTGTTGGAAACCACCGACATGCGCATCTGCTGCGCATCCAGTCCGGTTTTCGCGATCCACAATGCCTGGTTCATCTTCGGAGTCCTGTCTGGGTGAAGCCGGCCGCGCAATGCGGCCCTTGGTAGCGGGTGTGCAAGCGGTGTGCCAGCGCCGCGCCCGGGCGGCGCCGGAAATCCGTCAGCTGCCCAGGCGGAGCAGGCTGTTGGCGCTGCGCGCGTTGTCGTCGCCGTGCTTGATCACCTGAACCTGCATTTCGTACTGGCGCTGCAGCTGGATCATCTGCACCAGCGCACCGGCGGCATCGACGTTGCTGCCCTCCAGTTGCCCGCTGTGCACGGCAGTGCCCTGTGCCGGTGCGAACGGCTGGCGCGGGTCGGTGTTGCGGAACAGGCCATCCAGGCCGCGCTCGAGGCGCTCGTCCGGCGCCTGCACCACCTTGATCCGGCCGATCTGCGCCATCGTCTGCGGGCCTTCGCCCTGCGGGATGATCGAGATCGTGCCGTCGGCGCCGATCTCCATCGCCTGGTAGGGCGGAATGGCGATCGGGTTGTTGTTGTCATCCAGCACCGTGCGGCCGCCAGAGGTCACCAGCTGGCCGTTCGGCGTCACCGACAGGGCTGCGCCACGCGTATACGCTTCGCTGCCATCGCTCGCCTGCACCGCCAGCCAGGTGCCGCTCTGCAGTGCAAGGTCCAGCGGTTTGCCGGTGATGTGCTGCGCGCCGGGCCGGCGGTTGAAGCCGGCGTCGACGTGCAGCGCATCCACCCGCGAGGCAAAGCCCGGACCCTTGATCGGGAAGGCTTCGGTGTTGGCCAGCGCTTCCTTGAAGCCAGGAGTGTCCGAGTTGGCGAGGTTGTGGCTGAGCGTTCCCTGCGCCTGCAGGGAGGCGCGGGCACCGGTCATCGCCACGTAAAGGGCTTTATCCATGGGGGGAGTTCCGTGACAGGGTCAGCAGCTCATCAACGGATGTTGATGACGGTCTGGGTGATCTGGTCCTGCGTGGTGATCATCTGCGCGTTGGCCTGGAAGTTGCGCTGCGCGGTGATCATGTTGACCAGCTGCTCGGTGAGATCGACGGTGGACGCTTCCAGCGAGCCGGCCTGGATCTTGCCGAGATTGGAGGTGTCCGGCATTCCGGTGCGCGGCGTGCCTGACTCGAAGGTCTCCACCCACAGGTTGTTGCCCTTCGATTCCAGTCCCTGGGTGTTGTTGAAGGTGGTCAGTGCGACCTGGCCCAGCGGCTTGTCGTCGCCGTTGGAGTAGCGCGCATAGACCACGCCCGACTCGGACACAGTGATCTCGTTGAGCTTGCCGGCGGCATAGCCGTCCTGCTGGGTGTTGCGCAGGGCGAACTTCTCGCCGTACTGGGTCGAACCGCTGATGTCCAGCGTCATGTTCAGCTGGCCAGCGCCCGTGGTCGGGGTGAAGGTGCCGAGGCCAACCTTGCCGTTGGCCGGGGCGGTCAGCTTGCCGCTGTTGTCGAAGGTGACCGCGGTCGGGGTGCCAGCGGGCTGGCCATCGACATAGTTGTGCACGGTCCATTCGTTGGGGTTGGCGCCCTTCACGAAGTACGAGACCTGGATGTGGCTCACGCCCAGCGAGTCGTACACGGTGATGCCGCCGCTGGAGTGGTTGTAGCTGTTGGAGTCGGTCGGGTCGAACGTGGCCACGGTCGGCTGCTTGGCGTTGGCCGGCAGGGTGAAGCCCACCTTCACTTCGCTGGTCTGCTTCGGCGGGCTGTCGGTGGTCAACAGCTGCAGGTCGACCAGGCGGCCGGCATCGAAGTTGGTGCCATCGGCATTCGGCGCGAACACCTGCAGGCGCGCGCCCTGCGGATTGACCACATAGCCGGCCGAATCGGTCTGGAAGTTGCCGGCACGCGAGTACACACGCGAACCGTTCATGTTCATGGTGAAGAAGCCCTCACCGGAAATGGCCATGTCCAGGCTGCGCCCGGTCTGCTCGTTGTGGCCCTGGATGAACTGCTGGGCGACGTTGGAGACGCGCACGCCCGAGCCGGTCTGGTTCTTCGACAGGCCATAGCTGGTGGAGGCGAACAGATCGGCGAACTCGGCGCGCGACTGCTTGAAGCCGGTGGTGTTGACGTTGGCGACGTTGTTGGCGGTGACGCTCAGGTCGGTGTTGGCAGCATTGATGCCGGACAGCGAGACATTGAAGCCCATGGGATGCTCCTGGTTGATGCGGGATGTGCGGCTCAGCTGACGCGGAGCACGTAGTCGATCGGGGCCGTGCCCAGGCCCTTGAGGTTCAGGTACAGGCCGTCGGATCCGACGGTCACGCTTTCCACCGGCGCCTGCACATAGGTGGACAGCTTGGTGCTCTTGCCGGCGGTATCGACATGGTTGGCAACGATGGAATACTTGCCCGGCTCCATGCGCTTGCCGTTGGCGTCCTTGCCGTCCCACTGGAAGGCGGTTTCGCCTGCTGCCTTGGCTTCCACGCTCAGCGAGGTGACCTTGGCGCCGGTGGCATCGGTGATATCCACGGTGATGATGCCGGCCGACGGCGCGGCCACCGTGCCCTCGACGCTGCCTTCCTTCTCCAGCACCAGCTTTTCCGATGGCACCAGCACCTGGTGGCCGACCAGCGCCGCGCCACGCAGCACCTGGTCGCTGGCCATCGATTCCTGGAAGCCCTTCACCGTCTTGTTCAGATCGGTGATGCCCTGCACGGTGGACATCTGCGCCATCTGCGCGACCATCTGCGTGTTGTCCATCGGCTTCAGCGGATCCTGGTGCTGCAGCTGCTCGGTCATCAGGCGCAGGAAGTCGGCCTGGTCGAGCGTATTCTTCTTTTTCGTGGCGTTGCTGTTGGGGGCGTTCAGGCCCAGCGCGGAATAGACGTCCTGGCTGGTCTGGTTGTTGACGGCGGTGGTCATGGCGGTATCCGGTGCTGCGGGCCTCAGCGGCCCATGGTCAAGGTGGCCAGGGCCAGTTCCTTGGCGGTGGTCAACATCTCCACGCCGGCCTGGTAATTGCGCGAGGTCGAGATCAGGTTGACCATCTGCGCCACCGGATCGACGTCGGGCTGGTAGATGTAGCCATCGGCGTCTGCCAGCGGGTGGCCCGGCTCGTAGCGCTTGATCGGCGCCGCCTCGCTCTGGGTGATCTCCTTCACCTTCACCGAGGTGATGTTGGGATCGTTCTTGCTGGTGACGGCCTGGAAGATCGGCTCCAGCGGCTTGTACACGGCGTCGGCAGAACCGGCGACGGTGTCGGCATTGGAGAGGTTGGAGGCGATGGTGCTCATGCGCACCGACTGGGCCTGCAGCGCGGAGCCGGCGATATCGAAGATCGGCAGGTTGCTCATGGCTTATTGCCCCGTGATCGCGGTCAGCATGGAACGCACCTTGCTCTCGACGAAGCTGAGCGAGGCGCGGTACTCGAGCGCGGCTCGGCCATAGGCGGCACGCTCGGCATCGGGATCGACGGTGTTGCCGTCCAGGCTGGGCTGCACGCCCTCGCGCGCGATCTGGAACGGGTTCAGGCCACTACTGATTTCGTAGTGCTGCTCATGGGTGGTGGCCATCAGGCCGTTGGCATCCTGCCCCTGGGCATGGCGCAGGGCGGCATCGAAGTCCAGGTCCTGGGCCTTGTAGCCGGGCGTGTCGGCATTGCCGAGGTTGCTGGCGATCAGCTTCATCCGCTGTTCGCGCAACGGCATGGCCTGGGCGTGGACGCCCAGGTAGTCGGTAATCAGGTTGCGCACGGTGCACTCCCACGGGAACGTTGCCCGGGAAGCTGCAAGGGGTGTGCCAAATTCGAGAGGGTAGTGCCGGCCGCTGGCCGGCTCCCCGATGGATCTGCGAGTGCCGGCCGCTGGCCGGCACTACCGGATCAGTGGCCGTCAGGCCGCCATCGCCACCTTGCGCAGGCGGTCCAGCACGAAGTCAGCCAGCTCGTGCGGCGAGTACTTGGCGACGAAGGCGTTGGCGCCGACACGCTCGACCATGGCGTTGTTGAAGACACCCGACAGCGAGGTGTGCAGCAGCACGTAGAGGCCGGCCAGGCCCGGGTGGCGCCGGATTTCCGTCGTCAGCGTGTACCCATCCATGGCCGGCATCTCGATGTCGGAGATGACCATGGCATAGCGTTCGGCGGGGTTTTCGCCCGAGGCTTGGATCTGCAAGAGGTGGTCGAGAGCCTGCTTGCCGTCGGAAAGCAGGGTGGCACCCACGCCCAACTGATCCAGCACGCTGCGGATCTGCTGGCGGGCCACGCGCGAGTCGTCCACCACCAGCACCTGCAGCTGGGGGCCATCGGCGGGCATTGCCATCGCCGGATCGAGTACGGCGTCACCGCGGACCTGGGCGATATCGGCCAGCACGCTTTCAACGTCGATCACCTGGATCAGCTCACCCTGGAAGCGGGTTACCGCGGTCAGGTAGCTCGACTCGGCGCCAAGCTCCGGCGGCGGGTGGATGTCTTCCACCGCGATGTTGACGATGCGTTCGACGCCGCTGACCAGGAACCCCTGGATCGAGCGGTTGAATTCGGTGACGACCAGGTAACCCGGCGAGGTATCGGCATCGGGCTCACGTTCGGGGTGGCCGATGGCCAGGCCCAGGTCCAGCACCGGCACCGAGCGGCCGCGCACGTCGGCCACGCCGGCGAACTGGCTGGGCAGGCCGGGTACCTGGAACAGCTCCGGGCGCCGCAGGACTTCCTGCACCTTGAAGACATTGACGCCAAAAAGCTGACGTCCGCCGAGACGGAACAGCAGCAGCGCCAGGCGGTTGTGGCCGGCCAGGCGGGTCCGCTGGTCGATCCGGTTGAGCAGGTCATGGGACATGGCTGCTGTATCGGCGCGTTGGGCGCCAAACTTGAGGGCGCTCTGCCACTGCGCGCTCCGCACCGCAATTGTGGCGTCGCCCCATGTTCGACCGGGGCTCTTGTAGCGTCGAGCGATGCTCGGCTGGCTGTTGGGCGCAAAGCGGTCGAGCATGGCCTGACTCTACAAGTGCCCCTCTGGCACACCCCTTGCACGCACCTGGGCCAGCTCTTGCCGATTGAAGGAGGCGCCATGTGCCGGGTCACATCTCTATTCGCCATCGCGCTGGCCGTGGCCTCGCCGTGGGCGGCTGCCGCCGACTGGCAGCCGGTGGCAAGCATCCGCGCGGCGGCCTTGTCGACGCTGCCGGCGGGCAGCGAGGGCGAGGCCCAGGTGGCCGATGCGCTGCGCCTGCCGAAGTGCGGGGGGGCGTTACAGGTGCAGCCCACCGCCAACACCACGGTGGAAGTCAGCTGTCCGGATGCGGGCGGCTGGCGCCTGTTCGTGCCGGTAAAGGTGCGGCGCAACCAGACCGTACTGGTGCTCAACCGCGGAATCGGCACTGGAGAAACCCTCACTGCCGCCGATATCACCACTGCCCAGCGTGACGCTGCCCGGATTGCCGGCGCGGTGCTGTCCGATCCCAATGCAGCGATCGGCCGCGTCGCCCGCCGCCCGTTGCAGGCCGGAGCCCTGCTGTCGAACAACGATCTGGTGGTGCAGCGTCTCATCAAGCGAGGAGACAATGTGGCCCTGGTGTCGCGTCGCGGCTCGGTCGAGGTCCGCATTGCCGGCCGTGCGATGGGTGATGCCGGTGAGAACGAACGGGTCTCGGTCGAGAACCTGTCCTCGCGGCGGATCGTGCAAGGCACGGTCGATGCCGCAGGTGACGTAATCGTGGCGCGTTGAATTACCGCAAAATATCCCTAAAGATCACGGCCCTGCGGCCGTTATCCCTTGTGAACGGCAACTCCAGGACACCCCATGAGCCAGAAAATCGACGGCAACCTGCAGGTCCCCCAGGCACTGCGCAGCGTGACGACCCCGGCCAACAAGCCCGGTGTCAGCACCGATGCGGCGGCGCGCCCGGTCGAGGCGGCCGACAGCCTGCGCCTGACCGGCGAGGCCACCAATCTGCAGGCCATCGAGCGCGAGCTGACCACCGCCCCGGCGATCGACGCCCAGCGCGTGGCCGCCGTGCGCGAGTCGCTGCAGAACGGCACCTACAAGATCAATCCGGACGCGATCGCATCGCGCATGCTCGATCTGGACCAGCAGCTGCACGGATGACTGCGGCGATGAGCGAGCCGCTGCAGCGTCTTGCCCAGGCCCTGGACGTTGAACGCCAGGCCCTGGTCGAGCACGACGTGCACGCCCTGATCCGGGCTACCGGCGCCAAGCTGGAAGCGTTGCGTGCGCTGGAAGGCGCGCCACCGGTGGGCGAGGGCGAACAGCTGCAGGAACTGGCCGAGCGCAACCGGGCCAACGGCGTGCTGCTGTCGCGCCGCCGCCGCGAGGTGAACTGGGCGCTGCGCCAGCTCGGCCGCACCGAAGACGCCTCGGCCTACGATGCCAAGGGCCAGTCGCACACGGTCAGCATCGGCCGGCCCCTCGCCGTCGCCTGAGGCGACGGCGGTCGCATAACCCCTCCCGGCGGGCTGAAGCCCGCTGCATGACCGCGTATATTGGGCGCCTGTTCGAACGTCCCGAGTCGCCGTGTCCGCTGCCAACGCCCTGGTTACCGCCCCCCTTCCGCCGCAGCCGGTGCTGCAGGCCCTGCTTGAGCGCCTGCGCGAAGGCCTGCTGCTGTTCACCGATGACGGGCGGGTGGCCCTGGCCAATCCGGCCGCACAGAACCTGCTGGCCAGTGGCGAGGACGGCGGGTTGCCGCCGCCGCAGCGCCTGCGCGAACTGCTGCCGCCCGATGCGCTGGAACAGGCTCGCCAGCATGGTCACTGGAATGGCAGCCTGCCGCTGGGCGAGGGCGTGGTCATCGCCCATCTGTACCACCATGGTCCGGTCGGCCAGGGGCATTTCCTCGCCCTGTTCCGCCACATCGAAGGGCAGGAAGACTACGAACGCGAGCTGCAGCAGCGCCATGCCGAACTGCGCCAGGCCTACCTGCGCCTCAATGGCACCCAGGAAAAGCTGCTGCAGTCGGAGAAGATGGCGTCGATCGGCCAGCTGGCCGCCGGCGTCGCGCACGAGATCAACAACCCGATCGGTTACGTGCACTCCAACCTGGGCAGCCTGCAGGAATACCTGCGCAGCCTGTTCACCGTGATCGAAGCCTACGAGCGCGCCCTGCGCGCACCGGACCCGAAAGCGCTGATTCCGGAAATCGATGATATCCGTGACCGTCTGGATATCGATTTCATCAGCCGCGACCTGCCGCAGCTGATGGCGGAATCGCGCGAAGGCATCGAGCGGGTCACCCGCATCGTGCGCGACCTGAAGGATTTCTCGTATTCCGGCCGCGACGAGTCGTGGAAGCTGGTCGACCTGCACGCGGGCCTGGAATCGACCATCAACATCATCTGGAACGAACTCAAGTACAAGGTCACCCTGGTGCGCGAGTTCGGCCAGTTGCCCCTGGTGGAGTGCCTGCCATCGGAGTTGAACCAGGTCTACATGAACCTGCTGCTCAACGCCGGCCATGCCATCGCCGAGCGCGGCACGATCACGGTGCGTACCGGCGTTGATGGCGATCACGTTTGGGTCGAGTTCGAAGATACCGGCGGTGGCATCTCGCCGGAACTGCGCCAGCGCATCTTCGATCCGTTCTTCACCACCAAGCCGGTGGGCAGTGGCACCGGCCTGGGCCTGTCGATCTCCTACAGCATCATCAACAAGCACCACGGCCGCATCGACCTGGACAGCACGCCCGGCGTGGGCTCGCGCTTCCGCGTGGTGCTGCCGGTCAAGCAGCCGCGCTGACCGCTTCTGGCAGTGCCGGCCGCTGGCCGGCAACCTCATTGAACCCGATTTCCAGAGCAGCCGGCCAGCGGCCGGCTCTACCAGAGGGGATGGTTACCGCAATGGGCGCTCCTCGCCGCCATCTCCGCTCTCCACCGGCGCCGGGCCGGCATTGCTGCGGCGCTGTTCCTCGTACGTGCGGAACGCCTGGTGGATGTGCTTGCGCAGCTCGTCGTCGTTCCACGGCTTGGTCAGGAAGCGATAGATCGCGCCGCGGTTGATCGCATCGGTCACCGTGTTCAGATCGGTGTAGCCCGACAGCACCAGGCGGATCGTATCCGGGTACAGCATCTTCACCCGGCCCAGGAACTCGGTGCCGCTCATGTCGCTCATTCGCTGGTCGGACAGGATCACCTGCACGTCGTTGATCGCCAGCAGGTCGAACGCATCGCGCACGTTGCCGGCGGCCAGGATGCGGTAGCCGTCGCGGCGGAACAGGCGCACCAGTGAGCGCAGCACGTTTTCCTCATCATCCAGCAGCAGCAGCGTCCGGTCCGGGCGCGTCTCGGCGAAGGCTTCCGGGCGCAGGTAGCGGCGGCGCAGGGTCATGCCGGCGGCATCGGCCGACATCGGTTCGCCGAACAGGTAGCCCTGGAACACGTCGCAGTCGTTGCGGCGCAGGAAGCCCAGCTGCGCCTGCGATTCCACGCCGTTGGCGATCACGGTCATGCCCAGCTGGTGGCCCATGGCGATGATCGCGCGGGCGATGGCCGCTTCACGATTGCCGGCCGGCGCGCTCTTGATGAAACTGCGGTCGATCTTCAGCTTGTCCACCGGGTAGCGCACCAGCGCGCTGAGGCTGGAGTCGCCGGTACCGAAGTTGTCCAGGCTCAGGCTGATGCCTTCATTGCGCAGGTTGGCCAGCGTTTCGTGGACGAAATTGACGTTGTTGGTCAGCGCACTCTCGTTGATCTCCAGCGTCAGCATGTGCGCCGGTACGCCCGCCGCCTGCAGCAGTGACATCACTTCGGCGAAGAAGTTCGGCCGCAGCAGCTGCAGGGTGGACACGTTCACTGCGATGGTGAAGTCATCGAAGCCCTGGTCGCGCCACAGCCGCGCCTGCTTCAAGGCGCCTTCCAGCACCCAGGTGCCGATCTGCACGATGATCCCCAGGCGTTCGGCGGTGCGCATGAAGCGCTCCGGCACCAGCATGCCCAGGGTCGGCGACTGCCAACGCAGCAGCGCTTCCATGCCCACCACGTGGCCGTCGCGCGCGCTTACCAGTGGCTGGTAGCGCAGCTTCAGCTCGCCATTGGGAATGGCATCGACGATCTGGCGCGCGATGATGCTCTCGCTGTGCGCGCTTGGCGGGGTGTCCACCGCATGGATGCGCACGGCATTGCCGCCTTCGCGGGCGGCCTGGTACAGCGCATCCTCGGCATGGTCGAGCAGGCGCGAGGTGCTGCTGGCATGTTCCGGGCACAGGCTCACGCCCAGCTTGCCGGTCATGAACAACGTGTACGGCAGCACCGACAACGGCAGCTCCATCTGTTGGCGGATCTCCTCGGCGAAATCCTCCGGCAACGGCAGATCGGCGGTGCGCGGCACCGCGATCAGGAACTCGTCGCTGCCATGTCGCCACAACTTGCCGCGCCCGCGCAGGTAGGACTGCAGGCGCTGTGCCACCAGCACCAGCGCCTGGTCGCCCACTTCGGCACTCATGTTTTCATTGACCGATGCGAAATGGTCGATGTCCACGTGCATCAGCATCAGTGCGATGCCGCCTGAGGCTGCCTCGGCAACCATTGCCTGCAGCTCGGGGTTGCCGGCGCCAAGGCGGTCGGGAGCGTCATCGATGCTGACCGGGGGCAGGTTGGGATTCCACATGGTTCAGTATTCCGGTGAATCGGCGGCAGCCCTGCTGGCCGCCTGGTAGGGGAGGTGGACATCGACCAGGGTGCCTTCGCCATGCGCGGATTCAATCCGCACGTGGCCACCGACGCTCTGTGCGCGCTCGCGCATCACGATGAGGCCCAGGCCGCGCGGGCCGTCCGGATCGAAGCCTTCGCCGTCATCGCGGATCTGCAGGTGCAGGCCGCGCTGGCCGACATCGCGCAGCTGCAGCAGGACCTGGCTGGCGCGCGCATGGCGCAGCGCATTGGTCAGGCTTTCCTGTGCGATGCGGAAGCAGGCCTGTTCGATGCTGTTGTCGGGGCGATGCGGCAACGGCTCGATCTCGGCCAGCAGCTCCACCGGCGAGGAGCGGAACAGAACCCGCGCCTGCCAGCTGAGTGCTGCCTCCAGGCCCAGTGCATCCAGCTGCGGGGGGCGCAGCAGGGTGGAGATGTCGCGCAGTTTGGCCACGGTGGTGTCGGCCAGGCTGACGATCTGCGCCAGATCCTGCCCACGCCGCTGCGGATCGTCCTCTTCCAGCGCCGCGTGCGCCGACAGCTTGATCGCGGTGATGGCCTGGCCGATGTCATCGTGCAGGTCGCGCGAAATCGCACGACGTTCGTCCTCCTGCAGCGAGAACAGCCGCCCGGCCATCGCCTGCAGTTCGCGGTTGCTGGTTTCCAGCGCGCTGCGGATGCGCTCGGAATCACTGAGGTCGCGCACGATCAGCAGCTTGCAGTCGCGGCCACCGTAGCGCACGTCGCCCACCGCCAGGCCGGCATGGAAGCTGCGGCCGTCGCCGCGCTGCATGGCCACCACGCTGCTGTGGCCCGGTCCCAGGTGCGGCTGGCCGGCACGCAGCTGGCTGCGCACCCGCGGCAGGTCTGCGGCAGCGACCAGCGCCGACAAGGGCTCGCCCAGCAGGGTATGGCTGCCGTAGCCGAACAGGCCGGCGGCCCAGGCGTTGGCGTACAACACATGTTCGTCGGAGAGGATCACCACGCCGTCGGGCAGTACCCGCACCAGCTCGCGGAACTGCTCCTCGCGCTCGCGCAGCAGTCGCCGCGACTGCTCGCGTTCGGTCACGTCCTGCAGCGTGCCCAGCACGCGGTTGCGGCCAGCCTCATCGAGACCACTGGCGGCGCGCAGGTGCACCATCAGCGCGCGCCCGTCCATCGACAGCAGCGGCAGCAGCACGTCCACCTGTACCGGCTCGCCGGAGCACAGCTCGGCCAGCAGCTGCTCGGTCTGGGTGGCGGTGGCCGGGTCGGCCGGCACCAGCAGTTCGTCGAAGCGGTGCCAGCGGCGGGCTTCGGGCGGGCGGCGGCCGAGCAGGCGATAGACCTGGTTGGAATAGCGGCCCAGCCCGGTGGACGGGTCCAGCTCCCAGGCGCCGATGCGGGCCAGTTCGTGGGCTTCTTCCACCCGTGCCAGCGCCTGGTCGCGACGCAGCTGGGCCAGGTCCTCGGCAGTGCGATCGATGGCGATCAGCAGGCGCGCATTGTGACCGTCGTAACTGATCGCGTTGGAGCGCAGTTCCATCTGCCGCAGCGCGCCATCGCGCAGCTGCAGCTGCGCGCGCAGGATGCACAGCTCGTCGGGCGCCTCGCGGATCGCCTCCAGCTTGGCCTGCAGCGCCTGGCCCTGGCCGGGTGGCCACAAGGCGTCGATGGTCTGTTCCAGCAGCTCATCGCGCTCCCAGCCGAAAGCGGTGCAGGCGGCTGGGTTGGCGTCGAGGATCGCCAATGTGTCCAGGTCATAGACGAGGATCGGGCCGGGGTTGCCCTCGAACATCTGCCGCAGGCGCAGCTCCGAGGCCTGCTGGCGGGCGTGGGTATGCAGCACGTGCTCGGCCAGCGGGCGCAGCAGCAGGTACAGCAGGCCCGCGCTGGCCAGGGCGAAGAACGAGCCCTTCAGGCCCTGCCACAGGGCCGCCTGCTGCGGATCGGGCACCAGCGCCTGCACCACGCTGTCGGTGGAGATCATCCAGGCCAGCGCCATCACCAGGTAGCTCAACACCACCCGTCGCCGGTCACGGCTCAGCGCCTGCGCCATCCGCGGGTCGGGAACTGGGGCGTTGCCGGTCGGTTCTGCGGGCATGGACGGGGAGGGTGAAAGGGGCGCCGGTCATCTTACCCCGCAGCGTGCCGTCACCACTCAATTATCCGCCGCAGGCGCCGTTAACCACTGCGTGCCCCGCTGACGGGCGAGTCATCCGGAGCAAGATCGCGTGGACCAAGGGATCATCGCCAGCCTGCTGCAGCACCCGCTTGCGTCGGCGCTGGTCATCGTCGACCGTACCGGGCGCCCGCTGGCGGCCAATCCGGCCGCGCGCGAGCATGGCCTGCCGGCCACCGTGGCTGCCTATGCGCCAATGCTGGAAGATCTACGCCTGATGGCCGCCGATGGCGGCATCGTGCCCTGCACGCTGCCAGGCGGCCCGCGCGGCCACTACGACGGCCACCTGCGCGCCGTGCATGACGGTGCCGGCAACCTGCTGGCGTTCACCCTGAGCATTCCCGAGCCGGTGCCGGTCGATGGGGGTGGGCGCTGGGAACTGGCACTGGACAGCGCCGGTCATAGCCTGTGGGACTGGGACATCCCCAGTGACCGGGTGGCGCGCACGCCGGCGCTGGGCGACGAGACGGCCACCGAACTGCTGTCGCGCGTGCACAGCGAGGACATCGACCAGGTGCGTGCCGCGCTCGACGAGCACCTGCGCGGGCGCAGTGAGCAGTACAGTGCACAGTTCCGCTTCCGCCAGGCCGATGGCCAGTGGCGTTGGGTGCTGGATCGCGGCCGCGTGGTCGCGCGCACCGCTGATGGCCAGCCGCTGCGCATGGTCGGCACGCATACCGATATCGAGCAGCAGAAGCAGCTCGAATCGCTGCTGCAGGAGCAGCAGCTGCACCTGAGCGAGGCCCAGCGCATCGCCAGCATGGGCAGCTGGTCGTTCGACCCCAACAGCGGGCACTTCTGGTGGTCGCCGGAACTGCGCTCGCTGCTGGCGCTGGAGCACGGCGCCGTGCCCGGCCAGCGGCGCTGGCTGAAGCAGCTGCATCCGCGCTCGCGTGGCGCGTTGCGTGCGGCATGGCGGCGGCTGTGGCGCGATGGTCGTGCCGCCAATCTCGAGCTGGAGCTGACCCGTGGCCATGAGCCATCACAGCACCTGCGGCTGTGGATGCAGCCGCTGCTGGACATGGACGGGCAGCCCAAGCGCCTGCTCGGCCAGGTGCAGAACATCACCGAACAGCACCAGACCGACGCGTTGATTCGCTGGCGCACCGAACTGCTGAACCGGGTTTCCGCGCTGGGCCGCATCGGCGGCTGCGAGATCGAGGTGCAGACCCGGAGCATGCAATGGACCGAGGAATGCTATCGCATCCACGGCCTGCGCAAGGAGCCGATCACCCTCGATCAGGCGATGGCGCTGTATACCGAAGACTCGCGCGATGCGTTCGAGGCGGCGCTGGCCCGCATCGCCAACGGCGGCCTGCCCGAGCAGCTGGACCTGTGCTTCTACCGCCAGTCCGGCCTGCGTGTCTGGGTGCAGGTGCTGATCGAGCTGGATCGTCGTGACGGACTGCCGCCGCGCTTCGTGGTGCTTTTCCGTGATATCACCCGCGAGCGCGAGGCCAACGAGCGCATTGAACTGCTGGCCCACTACGACCTGCTGACCGGCCTGCCCAATCGCGTGCTGCTCGGCGAACAGACCGCCGAGGCCATCGAGGAGGCGCGTGATCGCGGCACCTCGTTGGCGATGCTGTTCATCGACCTGGACGGCTTCAAGACCATCAACGACAGCTTCGGCCACGCCACGGGTGATGCGCTGCTGAAGGCTGCCGCGACCCGCCTGCACCAGAACCTGCGCAACAATGATCTGTTTGGCCGTTTCAGCGGCGACGAGTTCATCGTCGTACTGCGCGACCTGGCTGAGCCCGAGGATGCGGGACATGTCGCCCGCAAGCTGATCGCCTCGCTGGCCGAGCCGCTGCGCCGTGGTGAGACCACGCTGAAGGTCGGTGCCAGTGTCGGCATCGCGATGCTGGGTGATGCGCAGACCGATTTCGATTCACTGCTGCGCGCTGCCGACGCCGCGATGTACGCGGCCAAGGAAGCCGGACGCAACACCTACCAGTATTACAGCCAGGACGCACTGGCCCGCATCCAGCGCAGGCTGGAGCTTGAGCACGCGCTGCACGGTGCGATCGAGCGCGAGGAGTTCAGCCTGGCCTATCAGCCGCTGCTGCATGCCCACCAGGGCGAGCCGCCGGCAATTGAAGCACTGCTGCGCTGGCATCGCCCCGGCATCGGCTATTGCAGCCCGGCCGAGTTCATTCCCATCGCCGAGAAATGCGGCGAGATCGTACGCATCGGCGACTGGGTACTGAACGAAGCCTGCCGTCAGGCAACCGCCTGGGACCGGGCTGGACTGCACTTCGACCGCATCGCGGTCAACGTATCGGCGGTGCAGCTGCGCGACCGTGGCTTCGCCGAACGTGTGATCGAGATCTGCCATGCCCACGGCTGGCCGCCGCAGCGGCTGGAGCTGGAGCTGACCGAATCGGCGCTGATCCGTGACACCGACATCCTGCGCCACTGCTTCGACGTGCTCGAACGGCACGGCGTGCCGCTGGCGGTGGACGACTTCGGTACTGGCTTCTCCAACCTCAACTACCTCAACCGCTTCCCGGTGGGTCGCCTGAAGATCGACCGTAGTTTCGTGCAGGGCATGCTGCACGATTCGGGCACGGCCGAAGTGACCCAGGCCATCGTGCACCTGGGCCACGCGCTGGGCATGAAGGTGGTGGCCGAGGGCGTGGAGACGCACCAGGAAGAAGACATGCTGCGCCGCCAGGGCTGCGACGAAATCCAGGGTTACCTGTACTCGCGCCCGCTCAGCCCGCGTGACCTGGCGCAGTGGCTGCGTCAGCAGCGTCCGTTACCGATGCGCACCGACGCCAGCAGCGAAGCAGTGCTGGTGCGCTGACCACCCGCCGCTGGTAGGTGCCGACCGTTGGTCGGCACGGTTGCCGCATGGCGTGGATCTACTCAAAGAGCCAGCATCTGGTAGTTGCCGACCTTGGTCGGCGTGCACGCTGGTTCGCCCGTTGATGTGTCCGCCGTCAGCGACGCTGCGCAAGCTCTGCGAGCACATCCAGCGCCTTGCGTTTTACCAGGCTGCCTAGCCGCCAGCCGTGCTCTGACACCGGCTCCTTCGAGCTGTAAATCTCTCCGTCGCCCAGCGGCCCCAACATCTCACGGGCTCGCCAGAACATTGGCTCCCCGTCCTCGGCCAGAACATCCAGTTCGGCAGCATCCAATGCAAGCAGGAAGTCGTGCAGGCGTCTGTCGCGGTCGATGTTGCTTGCTGGAAGAGTCAGTGTTGCTGGCGCGCATAGGTAACCTTCGTGGGGTTCAAGCGTGAGTTCGACTCCGGTTCGCTCGCCACAGATCAGCATCTGGCCGAATGGCGAGATCGCATAGACATGGAAATCATCTTTGCCCCATAGAGGACTGCCCGCCAGAAGGGCGGCGAGCACCGATTCGTACCCCGCAGGGTTCACCAAAGCCAGTCGATCATCGTGATAGCGCGCAAGACCGTCGCGCTGCCACAGTGCCAGCAATGCGTCCGTGAACCTGCCTTTCCAGAGCGTCAGCATGGTGTCAGCAACAGGCGAGCCTGGAGTACTGGTTTGCAGTTGATCCAGAAGGCTCGTCGTGAAGAGGGCGGAAGTATCGGTATCCACGACTGCCGAGACGTTCTCCGGGTGGTCCCGGTCCTCCGGACCTTCCGGCAGCAGGTTGAGAAATGTCAGCATGCTCTCGGCCCGTGCAAGCTCCAGGTTCGATTCCTCGCCCGGAATGGCGCTTGCCTTGCTTCCGGAGACAAGCAACAAGGCGCCCGTTGGAAGCTCATGCCACGGGGCTTCAAGGATCAGATAACGTCGCGGCGCCTGTTCGGCATCATCGTCAAGGATGATGACTGGCGGGCCGTCTTGCACGCACCCCGCGGACACTTCAACTGCTGCATCGATCACACCCGCTTCAGGATCGTAAGCATCGATCGGAGCGGAGTAGGGCTGCTGGAACGCTCCAAACGTCTTCAGCGCCTGCTGAAGCGCCCCAAGGGAATCGGGATCCACGGTCAATGGGACAAGGGGGTGCCGGAAGCTGCAAAGCAACTGAGAGGCAGAGAAGGGCGCTGGTCATCGGGCTGGCTTGATCTGAACCGCAATCGGCCCCTTCACGATGAAGGGCGCATGGTTCACGGTCCATGCAAACAGTCGGAAATGCTGGCATCGCGGGGCGTCATCCACGCACGGCGTGGATCTACCTTGGAAACTCCGCCTTCAACTGCATGCGCAGCGCCTCGACAATGGCCGCATAGCGCCGCTTCTGCACCAGATAGCTGGCCAGGAACAGCGGCAGTACCAGCAGCATCGGCGCCACCATCGGGCGCATCGCCACCAGTGGCAACAGCAGCAGCGACAGCATCGCCACGAACCAGCTGCACAGGCCGATCACCCGCACCTCGTGCCGCCGTGCGTTGAGCACGATGCGTCCACGCATCACCGGGAAGTAGCGCAGGCCGAAGCTCGGCGCGAAGCTCTCGCGGAACGCCATGCTGCCATCGGGCAGCGCATGGAAGGCCAGCCGCAGCCACTTGTCCTGCGGCAGGTCACGCTCCAGGCTGCCCAGCGAGAGCCGGGCCTGCATGGCCGGCGGCGCCGCGATGCGTTCGTTGAACAGGGTGATGCCCCAGCTGAAATAGCCGGCCACCCAGGCCATCAGGAGGACGGTCTCCAACAGCACGAGTGCGATCAGGGTGATGGCCATAGGTCTTCCATGGACGGGACCGGGCAATCATGCCATGCGGGATGCCCCACCCACGCAGGGCGTGGATCTACTTCAGGGCTTCGCCATCCAACCCCAGGTCCCACGCCAGCCCCAACAGCTCGTCGTCCGCCGGCGATGGCGCCGGGCGCGCGTCCGCCAGCTGCTGCAGCTCGCAGATTTCCTCGCGGGCGACCTCTTCCAGCTTTTGCAGCTGCTCACGCACGCTCGCGTTGCGCGGGCGCTCGGTGTCGGTGAGGGAGGGCAGGGCGCGGATCAGGGTCATGGTGCGCGTACAGGATGCATCCAGCGGCGGGTTACAGGCAAAGGCCCCGGACGAACCGGGGCCTTGCGGGCTGCCGGCGAGGGCAGCGGACATCAGGATCAGAACAGCTCTACCGTGCCGGCACCCATGCTCTGCTGGGCAACCGGCTTGTGCGGCGGGCGTTCCCATTCGCTGCGCAGTTCGCGCAGGCGGTTGCCGGTGCGCTGCAGGGCCGTGGCGATCTCTTCGTCGAACACGCCGCCATTGCGGTGCAGCAGTTCCTGCAGGGCCACCGCTTCGCGGTTGATCGCGGTCAGGCGGTCCAGGTGGGTGTGCACGCCGCCCAGCGCCTGGGTGGCGATGTCTTCGAACTGCAGGGCGCGCACGGCTTCGGCCACGCTGCCATCGATCGCGCGGGCGCACTCGGACACTTCGCGCATGCCGTCGCCGAGCGAGGCATTGATCTGCGCGACGTTGTCGAGCATTGCCGCCGCTTCCTGGCGCGCTTCGCGGGAACGGTCCATGTCACGCGAGGCCATGTGCGAGACCGTCTCGCGCACCTTGGCGATGGCGTCCTTGGAGCTGTGCGCCAGCTTGCGGATCTGCTCGTTGAAGGTGGTCGAGCGCTCGGACAGGTTGCGCACTTCGTCGGCGACCACCGCGAAGCCTCGGCCGGCTTCACCGGCACGCGCGGCTTCGATGGCCGCGTTCAGCGCCAGCAGGTTGGTCTGGTCGGCGATCGACTTGACGTCTTCCAGCAGCGCGAAGATGCCATCCAGGTGCTGTGCCATCTGGTCGATGTGCTGCACGGTGGTGCTGCTCTGGCCGCTCACCTGTTCCAGCGCTTCCACCAGCTGTTCCATGCGGTGGCTGGCGTGCTGGGCGAAACGGGCAACGTCGAGGCCGGCATTGCCTTCATCGCCGGCGCGGTCGACGATGCGCGACAGCGCCTGGCTCTGCTGGCGCGACTTGCGGTTCATCGCATCGAAGCTGCCGCCCAGGCTGGAGACCGCCTGGCGGATCAGGTCGCGGGCGCGTTCCACTTCACCACGCGAACCGTCGATTTCGTTGCCGACGAAGTTGCGCAGTTCGGTCAGCAGCTGGTCCTGCTCACGCAGGACACGGGCATGTTCCGGGGAACGATGCGCCTGGGCGCGGGTGGTCCACCACGCGAAGCCGAGCCAACTCAGCGTCATCGTGGTCAGGATCGCCCAGCGCAGGGCGGCCGGCCATTCGAATCCGATGGCGAAGGGGAGCAGCAGGGTCAGAGCCAGCGGGGCGGCCAGACGGATGAAAATGCGTGAGTACATGGACGTTCTCGGGAGGTGCACGGAGGATGTATCGGCCGTACCCCCTTTCTCTTTAACGTCGATGTGCCTGGAAGTGCATTCTGAATGCGCCGGTTTTCCGGCGCTTGGCGGCTTCGGGGTCTGAGCCCTTTCCGTGCCGGAAAGGGATCCGACCCCTGGGTAGGCAGCGGCGGGGTCGGATCCCTTTTCATGGAAAAGGGCTCTGACCCCACACCCTTACGCCAGCTGCCGGTCCACGGCCTCGATCATCGCCTTGCGGCCGAACAGGAAGTCCCAGTAGCTGCCGCCCAGCTGGCGCCACAGCACTGCCGAGCGCACCGCGGCCAACAGCAGGGCACGGATCTCGGCCACCACGCCGGCCTGGCCCAGGTAGTGCGGGTTGCCCTGCACCATCACCCGCGGCTTGAGGTGGCTGATGGTGTCCGCGTACAGGCTTCCCAGGCTGGCCAGCACATCCGGGTGGCCGCTGTCGCCCAGTTCGGTGGCCTGGCGCTGGGCACGCTCGATGCCCGAAGCAACCTTGTTCACGGTGGCGCCATCCTGAACGAAGCGGCGCTCCAGCTGCAGCACCGACAGCGCCAGTTTCGGCAGGATCGGATCCTGGCCCTGGTTGCGGAAGTAGTTGTGCAGCAGGCGCAGCCCGGCCTTCAGTGCATGGCGGTCACCGAACACCGCCTGCGGCGAGGACGCATCGACACGGAACACGCTGTCCACGGCGGTGCGCACGGCGGCGGCGTCGGAATGGCCGGTATCGGCGATGCGGCGTACCTGCTGCAGGGCCTGGGCAATGCCGGCCAGGGCCAGGACGCGGTCGTCGACAGTGAAACTCATGCAGCGATTACCTCAAAAGGGGAGGGGGTGGTGCGCAGGCGCTGTTCCAGCGGCGCATCGGTGGCGGCGATCACCGCGCCACCCAGGCACACATCACCGTCATACAGCACCAGCGATTGACCGGGGGTAACGGCACGCTGCGGGCGCGCGAAAGTGACCAGCACGCTGCCATCGTCCAGCACGTCGACCGTACACGGCTCATCGGGCTGGCGGTAGCGGGTCTGGGCGGTGCATTCGAAGCGTCGCGCGGGTGGCGAGCCCGAGATCCAATGCGCCGGCTCCGATCGCAGGCGCTCGGACAGCATCCATGGGCTGTCGCGGTCCTGGTCGACGTACAGCACGTTGCTGGCCACATCCTTGCCGACCACGTACCACGGTGCGGCCGGGCGGCCGCGTACGCCGCCGATGTTCAGGCCCTCGCGCTGGCCCAGGGTGAAATAGAACACGCCCGGATGTTCGGCGATCACGCTGCCGTCGGCCGGGTCAAGGATCTGGCCGGGCCTGGCCGGCAGGTAGCGGCCGAGGAATTCGCGGAAATCCCGCTCGCCGATGAAGCAGATGCCGGTGGAATCCTTCTTGGCGTGGGTCGGCAGGCCGACGTCGCGCGCAATCCGTCGCAGGTCGGTCTTCTCCAGGTCGCCGATCGGGAACAGGGTGGCCGCCAGCTGCTCCTGGCCCAGCTGGTGCAGGAAGTAGCTCTGGTCCTTGGAGCGGTCGGCACCGCGCAGCAGCAGCCACTGGTGGCCGCGCTGGGTCACCCGCGCGTAGTGGCCGGTGGCGATGCGCTCGGCGCCCAGCTCGCGGGCGGCATCCAGGAAATGCTTGAACTTCACCTCGCGGTTGCACAGCACGTCCGGGTTCGGCGTGCGGCCGGCGGCGTATTCGGCCAGGAAGTGCTCGAACACGCCCTGCCAGTACTCGCTGGAAAAGTCCCGGAAGTGGAACGGGATACCGAGCAGGCCGCATACGGCGACCGCATCGCGGCGGTCATCCTCGGCACGGCAGTCACCGCTGCCGTCGTCGGCCCAGTTCTGCATGAACAGGCCGGCCACGGCCTCGCCCTGCTGGACCAGGCGCCAGGCGGCGACCGAAGAGTCGACACCACCCGAGACGCCCACCATCACGCGCGGCGTGCTCATGCGACCTCCCGGACCAGCGAAAGCGGGTGGCGCTGGCCACCCAGGTAATCCGCCACCACCTGCCAGACCAGCGGGCTGCGCTGGCGCTCACCGGCGGCCTGCAGCTCGGCCGGGGTCAGCCACAGCGCGCGGTCGATGCCGGTGTCCAGCGGTTGGGCCGGGTCGTGCGAGACCGGGTGTGCTGCGTAGCAGAAGCGCAGGAAGGCGGTGCCGTCGCCGGCAGTCCACTGGTAGCAGCCGATGAAATGGGTCAGCTGCACGGTCCAGCCGGTTTCCTCCCGGGTCTCGCGCAGGGCTGCCTCGGCCAGGCTTTCGCCTGGCTCGAGGTGGCCGGCCGGCTGGTTCAGCACCTGGCGGCCTTCAATGGTCTCTTCGACCAGCAGCACGCGGCCGCCGTCAACCACTACCGTGGCGACGGTGGCGTGCGGTGCCCAGCGCGGGTCCGGCGTGGCGTTCAACTCAGAACTCGTCCTTCTTGGTCAGCTCCAGCTCCATCGCGTCGGCGGTGCGGATGGCCGCATCGATGGCGTCGCTGAGCTGGTCCGGGGTGGCATCGGCGTCGATCTTGACCACGAACATGGCGGTGGTGTCCTGCTTTACCCAGCCCCCCATCTTGGCGTCCTGCGAATCCTCCAGCAGGCGGTTGGCCACGGCCACCGGGAACTGCTTGGTCTTGGCGTTGTAGGCCGGCGACCAGATCTCACGGATGTTGTGGCTGCCGAAATCCTCCACCGCCGAGCGCACGTAGACCATCTGGGTGCGGTCACCCTCGACGTCGAACACCATGCGGTAGTCGCCATCCTCGTCGACTTCGTAGGTATAGCCCAGCTTGTCCAGATGGCGGGCCACGGACTTGTCGGCGCTGGTTGCGGCAGTGGCAGAGCCGGCAGCGGCCAGCGCGATCAGCAGGGCGGGAAGAAGGGTCCTTTTCATGAAGATCCTGTGAAACAGTGTTGGGAGAGGGTGCAATTGTGACGGTGGGCGTGCGTGCCGTCCAATCTGCGGCGGGCCGACGCAGGCCTGCCCGAGCCCCTATAATGGATGGATGCCCCATGAGTCCTCCACCGATTCCCAGCACGAGCACGGCGTTGCCGTAGAGCCCGCGCGCCCGGAAGTGGCGCCGCCGCCGTTCTACCAGGTGATGCTGCTCAACGACGACTACACCCCGATGGATTTCGTGGTGGATGTGCTGCAGCAGTTCTTCAGCATGGACCTGGACAAGGCCACCCAGGTGATGCTGCACGTTCATACCCGCGGCCGCGGCGTCTGCGGTGTCTTCACCCGCGAAGTAGCCGAGACCAAGGTTGCCCAGGTCAACGAGTACTCGCGGATGAACCAGCATCCGCTGCTGTGCACGATGGAAAAGGCCTGACCGGCTGCCGATTCGCGTCCGGGCACAACGATCCCGGACCCAGTGTGCCCACCAAGGTGGGCACCTACCAAAGCAGAG
Organism: Stenotrophomonas sp. FR012; assembly: GCF_047520565.2. Classification (NCBI taxonomy): domain Bacteria; kingdom Pseudomonadati; phylum Pseudomonadota; class Gammaproteobacteria; order Lysobacterales; family Lysobacteraceae; genus Stenotrophomonas; species Stenotrophomonas sp. FR012. The sequence continues at coordinate 432,954 of NZ_JAXBQL020000002.1, read as the reverse complement.
GCCTGTATCGATCGTGGATGGAGCGCCCCCAGCAAGGTAGGCACCTGCCAAGCGCGGGTCTCAGCTCTCCGCCAGCGCCTCCAGCGCCATCCGCGCCACCGCCTCGTCCACGTCGGCCGGGTCGCCGTCATCCCGGAACCAGACTGCCGACAGCCCCGCGCTGGCTGCGATCCAGCGCAGCAGGCGCGTGCGTTCCAGGCCGGCCAGTGCGCTGACCTGTTCCAGCCGGGCAGCAAACCGCTCCGGCCGCGTGGCCACGTGGATGCCCGGGCCACAGAGATCCGGATTGCTGAACATCGTCGTGTAGTCGAACGCACGGTCGCCCAGCAACCGCTTCGGGTCGATCGCCAGCCAGCCGCGCGCGCCGAAATCGAGCACGTTGTCGTGGTGCAGGTCGCCATGCAGGGGCCGGACCTCGCGCTCTTCCTGCAGCAACCCCTCCGCCAGTGATCTGCACTGTTCCAGCAGTGGCGGCAGCGCAGCCCTTGGCTGCAGCAGATCGGCGAACCATGTACGCAGGCAGAACAGTTCCGCTGGCGGCGCGCTCCGTGGCCGGTGCAGCCGTTGCAGGACCTGGCACAGGATCGTGGTGCAGGCCTCATCGTCGCCATCGATCGAGCGTTGCCGCAGCGAGTCGCCGCCGGCACGCTCGATCAGGATCGCCGGCCCGGCGTGGGCCAGCAGGCGGGCAGCGCCGTCGCCGTCCCACCAGCGCAGGAGGCGGTGGCTGTTCTGTTCCTCGGTTTCGCTGCTGATCTTCAGCATCGCCGGCGTGCCGGCAGCGGTCAGCACCGGCCAGAGCCGGGCATGGGCCGTTTCGATGGCCGGGCCATCACGCCGCAATCGCCAGCGGCTCAGGTAGGGTTCGCTCATGCCGGTTGAGGTCTTCTGGAGTGAACGAAGATCAAGCGTTCTGCAGTGCTAACGCCATCTGAACGCAGCAATCCGCTAGGGTGATGGAAATCGCGTAGTCAGGCCGCATATTGTTCCCATCTGCCGCCGGAGTAATCCATGTTCAGCAAAGACCTCGAACACACCATCGGCCAGTGCTACAAGCGCGCCCGTGAGGCCCGGCATGAGTTCATGACGGTCGAACACCTGCTGTTGGCACTGCTCGACAATCCGTCCGCCCAGGCCGTCCTGAAAGCCTGTGGTGCCGACGCCGAACGCCTGCGCCAGGAGCTGGAGCAGGCCATCGAGGCCTCAGTGTCGCGCCTGGCCGAAGATGACGGTCGCGATACCCAGCCGACCCTGGGCTTCCAGCGCGTGCTGCAGCGGGCCGTGTACCACGTGCAGTCCTCGGGCAAGAAGGAGGTCACCGGCGCCAACGTGCTGGTCGCCATCTTCGGCGAGAAGGACTCCCACGCCGTCTACTACCTCAACCAGCAGGATGTGACCCGGCTGGATGTGGTCAATTACCTGTCCCACGGCATCGCCAAGCTGGGCGAGGAAGGCGAGCAGCCGTCCTCCTCCTCCGACGGCGAGGGCCGCATGGAAGGCGGGGAGGGTGAGCCGAAGGGTGATGCCCTGACCGAGTTCGCCAGCAACCTCAACGAACAGGCCCGGTCCGGCCGCATCGATCCCCTGGTCGGTCGTGGTGACGAGATCGAGCGCACCATCCAGGTCCTGTGCCGTCGCCGCAAGAACAATCCGCTGTACGTGGGCGAGGCCGGCGTGGGCAAGACCGCCATCGCCGAGGGCCTGGCCCGCCGCATCGTCGAGGGCTCGGTGCCCGACGTGCTTGCCGACGCGGTGATCTATTCGCTCGACCTGGGCGCGCTGGTGGCCGGCACCAAGTACCGTGGCGACTTCGAGAAGCGCCTGAAGGGTGTGTTGACCGCGCTGAAGAAGGTGCCCAACGCAGTGCTGTTCATCGACGAGATCCACACCATCATCGGCGCCGGCTCGGCGTCGGGCGGCACCATGGATGCGTCCAACCTGATCAAGCCGGCCCTGGCCTCCGGCGAGCTGCGCTGCATCGGTTCGACCACTTTCCAGGAATACCGCGGCATCTTCGAGAAGGACCGGGCACTGGCCCGCCGCTTCCAGAAGATCGACATCGTCGAGCCGACCGTTGGCGAGACCTACGAGATCCTGCAGGGCCTGAAGTCCAAGTACGAGCTGCACCACGGCGTGACCTACTCCGACGAGGCGCTGCAGGCGGCGGTTGACCTGTCGGTGAAGCACATCGGCGACCGCCTGCTGCCGGACAAGGCCATCGATGTGATCGACGAGGCCGGTGCCCGCCAGCGCCTGCTGCCGGAAGGGCAGCGCAAGGAGCTGATCGACGTCGAGGAAGTGGAGGCGATCGTGGCCAAGATGGCGCGGATCCCGACCAAGCAGGTCAGTGCCACCGACAAAGACGTGCTGCAGCACCTGGAGCGCAACCTGAAGATGGTGATCTTCGGCCAGGACCCGGCCATCGAGACGCTGTCCTCGGCAATCAAGCTGGCCCGTTCGGGCCTGGGCAATCCGGAAAAGCCGATCGGCAACTTCCTATTCGCCGGCCCGACCGGTGTCGGCAAGACCGAGGTGACCAAGCAGCTGGCGCTGCAGCTGGGCATCGAGCTGGTCCGCTTCGACATGTCCGAATACATGGAGCCGCATTCGATCAGCCGCCTGATCGGTGCCCCTCCAGGCTACGTCGGCTTCGATCAGGGCGGCCTGCTGACCGAGAAGATCGTCAAGACGCCGCACTGCGTGCTGCTGCTGGACGAAATCGAGAAGGCGCACCCGGACATCTTCAACATCCTGTTGCAGGTGATGGATCGCGGCGTGCTGACCGATACCAACGGTCGCGAGGCCAACTTCAAGAACGTGGTGCTGGTGATGACCACCAATGCAGGTGCGGCGCAGGCCTCGCGGCGCTCGATCGGCTTCACCAAGCAGGACCACGCCACCGACGCGATGGAGACCATCCGCCGCAGCTTCACCCCGGAATTCCGCAACCGCCTCGACGCGGTGGTGCAGTTCCAGGCGCTGGGCTTCGAGCACATCCTGCGCGTAGTCGACAAGTTCCTGATCGAGCTGGAGATGCTGCTGCAGGACAAGCACGTCAGCCTGTCGGCCACGCCGACCGCGCGCGACTGGCTGGCCCACCACGGCTTCGACCCGCTGATGGGTGCGCGTCCGATGGCCCGGGTGATCCAGGACAGGATCAAGCGTCCGCTGGCCGACGAGCTGCTGTTCGGCAAGCTGGTCAACGGCGGCAAGGTGAGCATCGATGTGCGCGACGACGAGCTGGTGGTCGAAACCCAGGCCGAACCGGAGCGCCTGCTGCCGGTCACGGTGGAATGAACTGACCCCCGGCCGGTTTCGGCGGACCTGAAATGACAAGGGCGGCTTCGGCCGCCCTTGTTGTACGCGACGTCAGCGGCTGCGCTGGCGGGCTTTCTTCTTGAAGGTTGCCTCGTCAACTGGTTCGATCTGCGACACGATGCAGCGGCTGGAATCGGTGTTCAGCTGGCTGCGGCCGGCAGCGCACAGCAGACCCTGCTGGCCGTCCGTAGCGAAGCTCAGTTTCCGCGAGTAGCCTGCCGCCGAGCAGTCGTCCTGGAAATGCACGACGTGGTGGTCCTGGCCATTGCGTAGCAGGATGTTGCGCGAGGCGCCGGCGCGCACCAGTTGCTGATCGCTGCCCAGCTGGACGCAGTCGCTGGCGGCGGAAGGGGTGTCAGCGGCGCGCGCGGGCAGTGCGCTGGTGGACGCGATAACGGCGACGAGCAGAGCGGTCAGCGGGAGCATGTTCATGGCGGGGCAGGGGATGGCGATCCGGACTGGATCGGGTCCCACGATGCCGCCACGGATGCAGATGCGAATCTGCCGCAAGCAGGGCTGACCGGCGTCACGGTGAGTTCGGTCACGATGACCTCCGGCAGGGCCGGATTGCAGGCATGACAAAAGGCCAGCAACCAGGGCTGGCCTTGTCGAAATGGCGCAGCGCGCCGACCGCTTACTTCATGCGGTAGGTGATACGACCCTTGGTCAGGTCGTACGGGGTCATTTCAACCTTGACCCGGTCACCGGTGAGGATGCGGATGTAGTTCTTGCGCATGCGGCCGGAGATGTGGGCGATGATTTCGTGCCCATTTTCCAGACGAACGCGGAAAGTGGTGTTCGGCAGCGTCTCGCTGACGGTGCCCTCGAACTCGATGGAATCGTCTTTCGACATGTAGTCCTGTGCGGTTCAGAAAACGGCCACGCTGGGCCTAAGGCGCGGTATTTTACGCGTGACCGGCCCAGCTTGCAAAGTTTGTGTTAACCGCCGGCCAAATGCCGGGCTGGCAAGCGTCCGACGGCCTGTGTCCACGAGCCTTCACGGCTGTCACGGCGCACGGCCTGGCGCACGTGCTGCAGGAATTCCGCGCGCGGCAGGTGTTCGGCGCCCATCCGCAGCAGGTGCGGATTTTCCACCTGGGCGTCGATCAGCTCCCAACCCCAGCCGTGAAGCGTGGACGCCAGTGCCGCCAGCGCGATCTTGGAACCACCGCTGGCGCCACTGAACATGCTCTCGCCGAAGAACATTGACCCGATGGCCACCCCGTAGATGCCGCCGGCCAGCGACTGACGGTCCCAGACTTCGAAGGAATGGGCGAAGCCGAGGTCGTGCAACTGGCTGTAGGCCTCGACCATGGCCGGGCTGATCCAGGTGCCGTCCTGGCCGGGCCGAGGTGCCGCCGCACAGGCGCGCATCACCTGGCTGAAGGCGGTGTCCGCGCTGACCTCCCATGTACTGCTGCGCAGCTGGCGGCGGAAGCGGCTGGACAGGTGCACGCCGTCGGTGCGGAACACCATGCGCGGATCAGGCGACCACCACAGGATCGGCTCGCCCTCGCTGAACCACGGAAAGATGCCGCCTGCGTAGGCGTTGAGCAGACGCGCTGGATGCAGATCGCCACCCACCGCGAGCAGGCCGTCGGGCTGGCGCAGGGCGGTCTCGGCAGGAGGGAAGGGAGCGTCCGGCGCATCGGCCAGGCGCCAGGGCAGCTGGCGGGTCATGCCGGCATTGTAGTCGTCGCGGCCCCGCGCGAATGCCGTGGTAGATGCCAACGCTGGTTGGCTGGTCACCCGTCCGCGCGAAATGGGCTGTGCCCCAACAGCTCCTGCCGGTACCGCCGCACATCGCGCCGCTCCTGCCGGCACCACTCCTGCAGCGCCTCGGCGAAATCCGCGTCGGCCACCCAGTGCCGGCTGCGTACCAGCGTCGGCAGGAAGCCTCGCGCCAGTTTGTGCTCGCCCTGTGCGCCCGGCTCGAAACGGCTCAGCCCTTCGCGCAGGCAGTATTCGATGCCCTGGTAGTAGCAGGCTTCGAAATGCAGGCCGGGCAATGTGGCGCCACCCCAGTAGCGACCGTACAGCGTGTCACCACCGCGCAGGCAAAGTGCGCCGGCGATTGGCTGGCCTTCCTGCTCGGCCAGGAACAGCACCAGCCCACGTCCCAATGAAATGGCCAGATGGCGCAGGAAAGCCTCGGTCAGCGCCGGGGCATTGCCGTACTCAAGGAAGGTCTGCAGGTAGAAGCGATACATCGCCTGCAGGTCGGCGCGGCTGGCCTCGTCGCCATGCACCACGCGGAACGTGATGCCCTGGCGGGTGACCTTGGCCCGTTCCTGGCGGATGTTCTTGCGGTGCTTGTGGTTCATCGCGCCGAGGAACTGGTCGAATGTCGCCCAGTCACCCGGGTTCTGCCACTGGAACTGCACGTCCTCGCGCAGCAGCCAGTCATCGCCGAACAGCGCCTCGTCCGCTGCGGTGTGGAAATTGATATGGGCCGATGACACCTCCAGTGCTGGCAGTGCATCACGCAACACCGAAAGCAACGCGGTGCGATCTGAATCGTGACGGGCCAGCAGGCGCGGCCCGGTGACCGGCGAGTACGGCACCGCGCCCAGCCACTTCGGGTAGTAGTCGCGGCCATGGCGGGCATAGGCGTTGGCCCAGGCATGGTCGAACACGAATTCGCCGTGGGAGTTGGTCTTCAGGTAGCCCGGAATGGCGCCGATCAGGCGCTCGCCCTCCCACAGCGTGAAGTGCCGGGGCTGCCAGCCCCAGTCCTCGCGCAGGCAGCCGTGCTGTTCCAGGCCTGAGAGGAAGGCGTGGCTGACGAACGGGTTCTGGCCGTCGTGCAGGGCGTCCCAGTCCGTGGCGGGAATGGACTGCAGGGAGTCGAGGAAGCGGGGGGAGGGCATGGTTGGCAAGGATAGGCCAGGTGGATCACGAATGGTGTTGGCGGGGCTGGGTTGGTTTGTTTCGGTTGGAGGTGAGGAAAATTTGAATTCTCCATCCGTGTGCGCTGTGTTGCGGAATGCCTGAATGCGAAAGGACAGAGTGAGCTGCGCCGCTGGAGCGGTGCATTCACTCTCTGCATGGAGTAGCCAAAATGAACCAGAAGCTTAGCCTTGGATCCCTCTCTGTTCTGCTGTCTCTTGTTGGCGGCGGACTGTTGATCAGCCCCGCGCAGGCCGTTGACGCTCCTCGTGCGGTGGAGCAGGACACTGGGCTCGACATCCTCTTGACCCAGAAGGCGCGCGACATTCTGGAGCGCGTTCGTCTTGTGGATGGCCAGGCGCGCAGTCGCCGGGTTGAGGTATCAGCAGATATCGCCAACGGTGTACTGACCGTGGCGCTGGATCGGGACTTCCTTCCTGCCGATTACGGGCCGTCGTTCGAGGATCAGCGAAGTGAGATCAGCTTTGGACTACTGCATTGGGCCGAGCAGATGGCGCCGTTCAGTCGTGTCGTTTTTCTGTATGACGGGAAAGAGATCGAATACTACTTTCCTGAGATAAAGGCTGCGGACGATGCGGCGCGGGAAGCGGGGGAGGCGCTGCGGCGGATGCGTGGAACGCCTGGGTCCGGGATGGCATTTGTCGCAGCCGGGCATGGGTATTTCTACAGCTACAAGGACAACCGGTGGGTGACCTCAAGGGATGAATGGAATGGCGTCTCCGAGGGGCTGTTGACTCCGTCGTACGCCGCGAACCTGAAGGCAATGATCGAGCAAAGGAGCCAAATGCCTGTCGTCCGGCCGCGCGTTCAGATCACGGGGACGACTCATCCGCCGAGTGGTGAGGAGTGGTGGACCATTGCTGCGCGCTACGCAATTGCGGAGCAGTATCCGGCCGAGACAAAGATATGGAATACGTACGCCGGCAGTACGCTTTGGGATCGGGAGGAGCGTGAAGACATCAACAGTCGGCCGCTTCTTGCAAACCACCACGGCGCTGAAGTGGCGATTCATCTGCACAGCAATGGAGAACCCACGGGGGCCGCGCGCGGTACTCGTGTGATCGTGCAACCTGGTAGGCCGATGGATGCTGCCCTTGCACAGAGTGTCCTGTGCTCTATGAAGGAGCTGATTCACTCGCTACCTGAGTATGCGGCATTCACCGTCGCTCCCGCTCCGCACGCGCTGAACAAGGGGGAGAACCGAGAGGCGCACATGCCATCGATCATCGTAGAGACGGCGTTCCACACGAATCCGGATGATGCCAAGGCGCTGCAGGACCCCGTCTTCCGCTCGGCATCGATGAAAGGGGTGGAGAAGGGCTATCGCCTGTGGGCAACGGGAAAGTCGTGTGAGCCGCTGTCCGGGCAGCCGATCGCAGATGTCGACGTTCCATCCGGCGACTCGCGCGAGGTGGACGTGGCGTTTGCGGGCCATCCGCAATTCCCGATCAGCCTGATCACCCGCAATACGCTGTGCCCATCAGGGTGGAGCTGCAGCGGACGGACGGTGGTCATCGATTCGCCTGACCAGCCCAGCAGGATGCAACTCAGCTGCGGTCGCAACAGCGTGGGGGCGCTCGGCTGGGAGACGCACGTGTTGGATGCGGACGGGGTCAAGTCGCAGCCCGTGCCTCACACCGTTCGTTGTGTTGCCGATGCGGGCGGCCCTGATCGAAATGGCTTGCCTGAGAATACGGCTGCCGCAGGGATGTAACGAGAAAGGCCGACGCTTTCGCGTCGGCCATTTGCCTGAGTTGAGCATGGCTCGACTCAGCTGGCCTTGCCCTGTGCGTCCAGGTAGCGCTCGGCGTCCAGTGCGGCCATGCAGCCGAAGCCGGCCGAGGTGATCGCCTGGCGGTAGTGCTGGTCGGCTACGTCGCCGGCGGCGAACACGCCTTCCACCGAGGTCTGGGTGGCGTTGCCGCCCAGGCCCGAGCGGATTTCCAGGTAGCCGTTGTTCATCGCCAGCTGGCCGTCGAACAGGGTCGTGTTCGGATGGTGGCCGATGGCCACGAAGAAACCGTGTGCGTCGATGTCGCGGGTGCTGCCGTCCAGGGTGGACTTCACGCGAACGCCGGTCACGCCGGCATCGTTGCCCAGCACTTCCTCCACCTGGTGGTGCCAGACGGTCTCGATCTTGCCTTCGGCGACCTTCCTGAACAGCTTGTCCTGCATGATCTTCTCCGCCTTCAGGGTGTCGCGGCGGTGGACCAGGTAGACCTTGCGGGCGATGTTGGACAGGTACAGCGCCTCTTCCACGGCGGTGTTGCCGCCACCGACCACGACCACGTCCTGGTCGCGGTAGAAGAAGCCGTCACAGGTGGCGCAGGCGGAGACGCCGCGGCCCTTGAAGGTCTCTTCGGTCGGGATGCCCAGGTATTTGGCGGTGGCGCCAGTGGCGATGATCAGCGCGTCGCTGGTGTACTCGTGACTGTCGCCGATCAGCTTGAACGGGCGCTGCGACAGGTCGGCGGTGTGGATATGGTCGAAGATGACCTCGGTCTCGAAGCGCTCGGCGTGCGCCTGCATGCGCGCCATCAGGTCCGGGCCCATCAGGCCGTGGGCGTCACCCGGCCAGTTGTCCACCTCGGTGGTGGTCATCAGCTGGCCACCCTGCTGCAGGCCGGTGATGACGACCGGCTTCAGGTTGGCACGGGCGGCGTAGACGGCGGCGGTCCAACCGGCCGGGCCGGAACCGAGGATGACGAGGCGCTGGTGGCGGGAGGGCAGGCTGGTGCTCATGTAAACTCGCGAAAAGGTAGATGGGACAAGGCGCTGGCGATGTTTGCGCAGCATCCATGGCTGCTCATAGAGTGGCGGCTGGGGCAGGGCGATTCAAGCCGATGAACAGAACGCCGTCATCCAGCGGTGGTTCCGGGCCTCGGATTGCCTTGCCGGACGTCGCATAACTGAAAACTGACGCCGTCTCATTTATTATCAATCACTAACAGCGCATTCCAAAGGTATGGTCTAAGGTGGCGAAGCAGGTCCCTGAACGCTCCAAGTCGGACGACAGCAAGGCGTCACGTCGCACGGCCGCGGCGGCGACGACCGACAATCCACGCCGCCAGCGCCTCTGGCGCGATCTGGGCCTGATCGCCATCGCGCCGGCCCTGCTGTATCTGGCGGCCAGTCTGTTCACCTATTCAGCCACGGATCCGGGCTGGTCGCATACCGGATCCGTGGTCGCGCCGGTGCATAACCTCGGCGGCCGCGCCGGGGCCTGGATTGCCGACGTGCTGCTGCAGCTGTTCGGCTACATCGCTTTCCTGTTGCCGGTGGTGCTCGGCGCACTGGCGTGGATCGCCATGTTCGGCCTCAAGCGCGAGAGCAAGGGCGAGAACGATCTGGACCCGGCGCTGCGCCTGGTCGGTCTGGTCGGTTTCCTGATCGCCGGCACCGGCTTCCTGCACGTGCGCCTGTTCAGTGGCGATGTCGCCAGTGCCGGCGGCATTCTCGGCAAGCTGGTGGGCAATTCGCTCACGGTGGGCTTCGGTGCGCTGGGCGCCAACCTGTTCGTGCTGGTATTGCTGCTGGCCTCGATCACCCTGGCCACCGGGCTGTCCTGGTTCACGGTGATGGAGAAGATCGGCCGTGGCGTAATGTCGCTGGCACCGCTGCTGGAGCGCAAGAAGGAAGAAGTCAGCGAGTGGAAGCAGACCCGGGTGATGCGCGAGGAGCGCCAGGAAGTGCGCAAGGCCGACGCCGAGGTGCGCGCCAAGCGCGAGCCGGTAAAGATCGAACCGCGCCCTGAGCCGGTGATCGAGAAGAGTGATCGCGCCAAGCGCGATACCCAGATTCCGATGTTCCGTGGCGTCAACGGCGATGGTTCCGACCTGCCGCCGCTGGCGCTGCTGGATGATCCCAAGCCACAGCCGAAGGGCTACGACGAAGAGACACTGGAGACCCTGTCGCGGCAGATCGAGTTCAAGCTGAAGGACTTCCGCATCGATGCGCAGGTGGTCGGCGCCAACCCTGGCCCGGTCATCACCCGCTTCGAGATCGAGCCGGCACCGGGCATCAAGGTCAGCCAGATCAGTTCGCTGGACAAGGACATCGCGCGCGGCCTGTCGGTGAAGTCGGTGCGCGTGGTCGACGTCATCCCGGGCAAGTCGGTGATCGGCCTGGAAATTCCCAACGTCACCCGCGAGATGATCTTCCTGTCCGAGCTGCTGCGCTCGAAGGAATATGACAAATCGGCCAGCGTGCTGACCCTAGCGCTGGGCAAGGACATCGCCGGCCGCCCGACCGTGGCCGACCTGGCGCGCATGCCGCACCTGCTGGTGGCCGGTACGACCGGTTCGGGCAAGTCGGTGGCGGTCAACGCGATGGTGCTGAGCCTGTTGTTCAAGGCCTCGCCGAAAGACCTGCGGATGCTGATGATCGACCCGAAGATGCTCGAGCTGAGCGTCTACCAGGGCATTCCGCACCTGCTGGCGCCGGTGGTCACCGACATGAAGGAGGCCGCCAACGGCCTGCGCTGGTGCGTGGCCGAGATGGAGCGCCGCTACAAGCTGATGAGCGCGGTGGGCGTGCGCAACCTGGCCGGCTTCAACAAGAAGGTGAAGGAAGCCCAGGACGCCGGCCAGCCGCTGATGGATCCGCTGTTCAAGCCGAACCCGGAGCTGGGCGAGGCGCCGCGTCCGCTGGAAACGCTGCCGTTCATCGTCATCTTCATCGACGAATTCGCCGACATGATGATGATCGTCGGCAAGAAGGTGGAAGAGCTGATCGCGCGCCTGGCACAGAAGGCGCGTGCGGCTGGCATCCACCTGATCCTGGCCACGCAGCGCCCGTCGGTGGATGTGATCACCGGCCTGATCAAGGCCAACATCCCGACCCGCATCGCCTTCCAGGTCAGCTCCAAGATCGACTCGCGCACCATTCTCGACCAGTCTGGCGCGGAGACCCTGCTGGGCCACGGCGACATGCTGTACCTGCCGCCGGGCACCGCGCTGCCCGAGCGCGTGCATGGTGCGTTCGTGTCCGACGACGAAGTACATCGCGTGGTCGAGCACCTCAAGGCGATGGGCCCGGCCGACTATGTCGACGGCGTGCTGGACGAAGTGCAGACGATGGGCGACGGCGTGGTCGTCGGCGCCACTGGCCTGCCCGAGACCAGTGCGGCCGGCGACGAGTCCGACCCGCTGTATGACGAAGCGCTGCGGGTGGTCACCGAGACCCGCCGTGCCTCGATTTCCGGCGTGCAGCGCCGGCTGAAGATCGGCTACAACCGTGCAGCGCGACTGATCGAGGCCATGGAAGCGGCCGGCGTGGTCAGCCCGCCCGAGCACAACGGCGACCGCACGGTGCTGGCACCGCCGCCGCCGAAGTAAGACCCGACGTATCCCCCACGACGTCCAAGGAACCGACGCATGCTTCACCCCGTACCAAGCGCGCTGGCGCTGGCGCTGGCTGCCCTGATGGCTGCCGGCCCGGCACTGGCAGAAACCGCCACCTCCGCGCCCGCCACGGCGCCGCCATCCACCAGCGGCGATACCGAAGCCAGCAATAATTTCAGCATTGTCCGTTACCGCGCCGACTACCAGGTGCGGCCCGATGCGGGCAATGTGCAGACCGAAACCTACGAAGTCCTGCTCAAGACCAAGGCCTCCGTCGAGCAGTTCAGCCAGGTGCGGCTGAGCTACAGCGAGAAGATGGAAACGCTGGAAGTGCTCGGCGCCTACACCATCACTGCCGACGGCCAGCGCCGCGACGTTCCGGCCGACCGTATCTACACGCAGGAGAGCTACTCCAGCGCTTCGGCGGCGATGTATGCCGACCGCAAGGTGCGGGTGATCGTGTTCCCGAACCTGGCCCCGGGCACGCGCCTGTACTACCAGGTGCGCCGCACCCAGGCCACGCCGTACTTCCCGGGCTATTTCGGCCTGTGGGAGACCTTCAACGTCTTCACCGAGTACGAGGACGCCGAGGTCACCCTGAGTGCGCCGGCCAACCTGCCGATGTTCGTGGACAGCCGCGGCGTGCAGGGCAGTGACCGGCCGACAGTGAAGAATGGCCAGGCGCAATGGCGCTGGCGCTACCAGCGCCGCGAGGCGATGCCGGCGCAGAACTGGTCGGCGGCGGGCTGGGAGTTCGGCCCGAACATCATGGCCAGCACGTATCGTGACTGGTCGCAGATGGGGCGCGCCTACCAGCTCAAGGCGGGCCCGGCGGCCCAGGTGACCCCGGCGCTGCAGGCGCTCGCTGATGAGATCACCGCCGGCATCAGCGACCGCCGCGAACAGGCTGATGCGCTGTATCGCTGGGTCGCGCAGAACATCCGCTATGTGGCGGTGTACCTGGGCAACGGCGGCCTGGAGCCGAACAGCGCGCAGAGCATCCTCGACAATCACTATGGTGACTGCAAGGACCACGTGACGATCCTCGAGGCGCTGCTGGCGGCCAAGGGTATCGCCAGCTCGCCGGTGCTGATCGGTGCGGGGGGCGGCCCGACGCTGCCGAGGATTCCGGTGCTGGGCCGCTTCAACCACGCCATCACCTACATCCCCGAATTCGATCTGTACCTCGATTCGACCACCGCGTGGGCGCGCTTCGGCCAGCTGCCGGAGGGTGACCTGGGTGCGCCGGTGATGCGCACCCGCGACGCCACGCTGGCGCGCACTCCGGCCAACACGCCGGAGCGTAACGCCACCTCGATGGAAGTGCGTTTCACCTTCGACGCCAACGGCAACCTGCGCGGCGAGACGATCCCGAAGCTGGGCGAGAACGCCGAGATCGGCATGCGCGCGCAGTTCTCACAGCTCAACGCGCAGAACCGTGCGCGCGCTGAGGAGCAGATCATGGCCGCCTCAGGATTCGATGGGCGAGGGCAGCTGCAGATCCAGGGCGTACCGGTCGACCTGACCCGGCCGTTCGGCTACCGCATGGCCTTCCAGGCCGAGGACTACGCCGACTTCAGCGTGGCCGGCGGCATGGCCGTGCCGGACCCGCCGGGTGGCGAGTCGGTGCGTGGCTTGTACGCCACCGCCTCGGCGCCGGCCAACGAGACGCCTTTCTACTGCAATGCCAGCCTGCGCGAGGAAACCTATCGCCTGCAGTTCCCGGCCAATGCGCCGATCATCGCCATTCCGGCCAGCCAGCGCTTTACCAATGCCGCTGGCGAATACCGGGTGGACTGGAGCCGCGAGGGCCAGGAGGTGATCGTGCACCACCGCTTGCAGCAGAACGCGGTGCGTGGCCCCGAGGCGCTGTGCCAGCCGCAGGACTATCCGGCGTTCCGCGCGCTGTACCGCGAAGTGCGTCGCGGCTTCCGCGGCCAGGTGCTGTACGGCAAGCTGCCGGCATCTGACGGCTGAATCGCCGATGGACGTTCAGGGCGGCATAATGTCGCCCTGATCGCCCATTCATCTTCCCCCGGGCACACTGGCAACCACCTTTCCTGGCGCCCGCGCCCACAGGATTTCCGCATGAACTTCCGCTTCCGCCGTTTCCTTGCCACGACTACCCTGGCCGTCGCCTGTGCCGCTGCCGGCAGTGTCTGGGCCGGTGCCCGCGATGACCTGAAGACTTTCACCAGTGGCCTGAAGGGCCTGGATGGCCAGTTCAGCCAGCAGGTGTTCGACAGCCGCGGCAAGGTGAAGGAATCGACCAGTGGCCGCGTGGCCCTGTCGGCGCCGCGCCTGTTCCGCTGGGAATACGTGCGCCCGCACGAACAGCTGATCGTGGCTGACGGCAGGAAGGTCTGGATGTACGAGCCGGACCTGGAGCAGGTCACCGTGCGCGAGCAGGGCAAGGAAGAGCAGAACAGCCCGCTGACTGCGCTGATCAACCCGGCGCTGCTGGAACAGCAGTACGACGTCAGTGAAGAGGCTGCGCAGCGTGATGGCCTGCAGTGGCTGTCGCTGTCGCCGAAGCGCGAGACCGAAGCCAGCTTCCAGTACGCCGCGCTGGGCTTCAATGCCCAGGGCCTGGCCAAGATGGAGATCACCGACGCGGTCGGACAGCGCACCGTGATCAGCTTCAGTGGCTGGAAGCGCAATCCAGGCTTTGCTGCCGGCACCTTCAGCTTCACCCCGCCGAAGGGCACGGACGTCATCGGTAATTGACCGAGGATGCCGGGCATGACCCGGCGCCACCTGCTCCGGTGGGTGTCAACCGGCACCGCCTTGGTGGGTGTCAACCTTGGTTGACGCAATTTTGATCTGCCGGCCAGCGGCCGGCACTACCGGAATCGTCGTCACCTTGTCGCGGTACAATGTGCGGGTGGCAAGACATCGTTCAACTTCCTTCCCCGGCCCCGATCTGCTGAGCGTTGATCGGGAACATCTGCGCCCGCTGGCCGAGCGCATGCGCCCGCGCACCCTCGACGAAATGGTCGGGCAAAAGCGCCTGCTGGCGCCGGACAGCGCGCTGCGTCGCGCGGTCGAATCCGGGCGCGTGCATTCGATGATCCTGTGGGGGCCGCCGGGCTGCGGCAAGACCACGCTGTCACTGCTGCTGGCCGAGTACTCCGATGCCGAGTTCCGTGCCATCTCCGCCGTGCTGTCCGGCTTGCCGGAAGTGCGCCAGGTGCTGGCCGAGGCTGCGCAACGGTTCGCCGAGGGCAGGCGCACCGTGCTGTTCGTGGACGAGGTGCATCGCTTCAACAAGGCGCAGCAGGATGCCTTCCTGCCGCACATCGAGCGCGGCACGATCCTGTTCGTCGGTGCCACCACCGAGAATCCGTCGTTCGAGCTGAACTCGGCGCTGCTGTCGCGTTGCCGCGTACATGTGCTGGAAGCGGTATCGCCAACCGATATCGTCGAGGCGCTGGAACGCGCGCTGGGCGACCGCGAACGCGGCCTGGGCGAGGAGGGTATCGAGGTTGCGCCCGAGCTGCTGCTGGAAATCGCCACTGCCGCTGATGGTGACGTGCGCCGCGCACTGACCCTTCTTGAAATCGCCGCCGAACTGGCGGGTGGGGAAGGGGGTCGCATCACCCCGCAGACCCTGACCCAGGTGCTGGCCGATCGTACCCGCCGCTTCGACAAGGGCGGCGAGCAGTTCTACGACCAGATCTCAGCGCTGCACAAGTCGGTACGCAGTTCCAATCCGGATGCCGCGCTGTACTGGCTGACCCGCATGCTCGATGGCGGTTGCGATCCATCCTACCTGGCACGTCGACTGACCCGCATGGCGATCGAGGACATCGGCCTGGCCGATCCGCGCGCGCAGAGCATGGCGCTGGAAGCCTGGGACATCTACGAGCGGCTCGGCAGCCCGGAAGGCGAGCTCGCGTTCGCCCAGCTGGTGCTGTACCTGGCCAGCACCGCCAAGTCGAACGCGGGCTATGCCGCGTTCAACCAGGCCAAGGCCGACGTGCGCCAGAGCGGTACCGAAGAGGTGCCGTTGCATCTGCGCAATGCGCCAACCAAGCTGATGAAGGAGCTGGGCTACGGCGCCGAATACCAGTACGACCACGATGCCGAGGGGGGCATCGCGCTGGACCAGACCGGTTTCCCGGATGCGATGGGCGAACGGGTGTACTACAACCCGGTGCCGCGGGGCCTGGAGATCAAGCTGAAGGAAAAGCTTGATCGGCTGCGCGCCGAACGTGAGGCGGCGTGGGCCGCGAAGGGCCGTTGAGCTGGCTTATGTAGCATCGAGCGATGCTCGACTCCGCTCTGGACCGACCCAGCAGCACCTGCGGAAACAGCAGCCGGGCATGGCTCGGCGCTACAGGGGTAATGGCAGTCGAGTGTGGTTCGTCACCACATTGTCCTGCGGGCGCTCCTTTGGCACACTGCGCGGCTACTTTTTCAAGGATTGATGCCGTGCAGGAAATGATTCTGCCGTTGAAGCGTTATGCCCAGTTCGAGGGTCGTGCCAACCGTCGCGAGTACTGGATGTTCCAGCTGTTCCTGTTGATCGTCTCCGCCGTGCTGATGGTGCCGCTCATCGCCGGGCTGGTGATGCAGTCCGACGTGCTGGGCATCGCGTCGATCATCCTGTTCGTCGTGTTCTGGCTGGCCACGTTCGTGCCGGTCATCGCCGTCACCGTGCGCCGACTGCACGACTGCAACCAGTCGGGCTGGATGTACCTGCTGGCCTTCGTTCCGTTCGGTGGCCTGGTGATCTTCGTGTTCGCGCTGCTGCCAGGTACACCGCAGGAGAACGTCTACGGCCCGGTGCCTGCGGGGCCGTGAGACTGCGTGAGTCGAGCATGGCTCGACTTCTACAGGGCGGGAAAACGAAGCCGGCGTTTCGCCGGCTTCTTTCTTACTTGATGCTGCAGTCGCCGAAGGAAAGGTAGTCCGTTCCCGAGCTGAACTGCAGCGTGCAGCTTGCGGTGAAAGTCGCGCCTTCTTCCAGCGCGCCCAGCTTGGCCGCCTGGTGCTCGTCGTCGCTGGTCAGCCGGGCCAGGACATTGCCCTGGTCGTCGCCGGCCTCGATCAGCGGCTCGCCCGCCAGGTTGCTGGAGACGCCCAGGGCAACGGCAGTGAATGTCACCGTCTGGTTGAGTTCTTCCATGCCCAGTGACGAATTGCCGGCCTCTTCAAAGGCCTGGTAGAGCGTTGGCAGATCCTGTGCGGCATGGGCGGCCAGCGGTGCAAGCAGGCCGAGGGAAAGGGCGATCAAGGCGGTGCGCTTCAAGGTGTTCTCGCAGTCACGGGATTCATTCCCGTGGATGGTGGTCAGTAGATCCACGCCATGCGTGGATGGGTTTGGCAAAGGACAGGGCGCGGCCGGCGACTCGATTGCCCATCCATCCGCAGCCCTGCGAGGGAAGGGCGCTCCTGCGCCCCGCTGCCCGGCAAAATAGTGGATCCGGTGTTTCCGGCGCAACCGGGAAAATGAATGCATCGCGCGCGTGATACACAGCGTGACGTTTGATCGATGTGATAATCATTCGCGTTTAAGGTAGACTGCGGTCCCCTGAGAACCGGCGGCCTTGGCCGCTCCTGCCGCCACTGATGAAGCTTTTCGTCCTGCCTTCGCGCCGTGGCCCATTGGCCCGCGGCCTGGCTGCCATGATGATGGGTCTACTCCTGGCCACTCCTTACGCCCATGCGCAGCAGCGTAATCCGCTGCAGAAGATCGGCCACACCGTGCTCGACGAGCCGGCGGCCAGCTATCGCTTCGAGCGTTTCGTGGTGGACAGCCCGGACCAGCAGCGCCGTTGGCGGGTGAACCTGGCGATCCCGGCCAAGGCCGGCAAGACCCCATCCCCGGTGCTGTACGCGCTGGATGGCAATGCCGTGGCCATGGTGCTGGACCAGCGGCTGCTGGCCGAGCTGGCTGCGCGCAAGGCACCGCCGGTACTGGTGCTGATCGGCTACGACAACGACCTGCGCATCGATTCCAGGGCGCGTACCCGCGACTACACCGCGTGGATCGACCGTGCCGACGACGAGAGCGGCACGACCCAGGCCGTCGGCGGCGGCGCTGCGGCTTTCCTTGATGTGATCGAGCGCCGCATCAAGCCGGAAGTCGAGCGTCGCGCACGCATCGATACGCAGCAGCAGGCGCTGTGGGGCCATTCGCTGGGCGGGCTATTCGTGCTCAATGCGCTGTACACGCGACCTGCCGCGTTCCAGTCCTATCTGGCAGCCAGTCCGTCGCTGTGGTGGAGCCAGGGCGCGGCGCTGGGTGATCCGGAGCAGCAGTTCGTGCAGAACGTGCACGGCCAGCCGGCCAAGCTCTGGCTGATGCTGGGCGGCGCCGAGCGCGTCGGTGATCGCGGCAAGCGCGATATGAGCAACCCGCGCGTGGTTGCGCACCTGCGCCGGATCAGTGGCGCCACCCCGGATGCGGCGATGCAGTTGTCCGAGCGGCTGGGCAAGGTGCCGGGCCTGAGCGTGCAGTACCGCGAGTTCGACGGCCTCGGCCATGGCCCGATGCTGCCCGCGTCGTTCCATGCCGCGCTGCATGAGTTGTACGGCGTGACCGACCGCAGCGCCGACGATGGCGTGCCCAATGGCGGTGACAGCGCCGCCGAGTGAATCCCTTCGCACGCGCTGCCGTGCGACCCCACTACCCAGGCGAGGCTGCCGGCGTGCAGCGGCCCAGGCAACCGATGAATCCCGCGCCACGTGGCGCGGCCTACGTGTGCAAGGAGCCTGCCATGTCGTTCCGTCCGTCTTTCCGTCTCACCTCTCTCGCCGCCGGCCTTTTGCTCGCGGTGACCGCCACCGCGCAGCCGGTGTTCGATCAGCCGGCCAACGCCACCTTCAAGGGTGAGGTCGTCTCGCGCGGTGAGAACGTGGTTCCCGGCAGCACCGCCGACGTGGTCGGCCGTGGCTTCGTGCCGGGCCAGAAGGTCAGCCTGCTGCGTGGCGACAGCGTGCTCAACACGCAGCCGCTGGTGGTCGATGCCGATGGCAACTTCAAGACCCAGCTGAGCATTCCGGCCGACGCGGTGCCGGGCACCCACCCGGTGGTGGTGCGCGCCAGCCAGCCGGCTGCAGCCACCGTGCTGAAGCTGCGCGTGTCGCCGCAACTGCCGCTGTCCGGCCAGGCGCAGTTCGCCACCCAGTCCAACAAGCTGGTGCCGGGGCTGTATCAGTCCGCTTACAGCGCCGTCAGCAATGCCGTGTTCGTGACCTCGGCGGTGGGCCGTCCGCCGGTAACCCAGTCGCAGTTGCTGAAGCTGGATCCGAAGTCGCTGAAGGTGACCAGGGCGATCACCCCGGCGCAGGTGCCGGGCAGCACCAACGGCGCGGTCTATGCGGTCTACGGTGTGGGCGTGGATGACGCCAATGGCAATGTCTGGGTGACCAATACCCGCCAAAATTCGATTGCGGTCTATCGCCAGAAGGACCTCTCGCTGGTCCACCAGTTCCCTGTCGACACCGTGCCGCATGCGCGCGACGTGGTGGTCGACGGCACCCACGGCAAGGTGTTCGCTTCGGCCACGGGTGAGGACCACCTGTCGGTGTTCGATGCGAAGACGTTCAAGGAACTGCCGCAGGTGACGCTGGAGTCCGGCGTGGATGATGGCAAGTTCACCCCGATGAGCCTGGTGCTGGACGAGAAGGGCGGCAAGCTGTTCACCGTCAGCATCGGCACGCCGGAAGCGGCGGTGATCGATGTGGCCAGCGGCAAGGTCGACAAGGTCATCGACCTGGGCAATTCGATCAGCGCCTCTGGCGTGGCCTTCGACGCAGCACGCAACCGCCTGTACGTGGCCTCGCAGGGCACCGACAACCTGCTGATCGTCGATGTGGCTTCCGGCAAGGTGCTGCATGACGTGCCGGTCGGCGCCAGCGCGCTGAACGTCGCCTTCGATGATGCCTCCGGCCTGGCCTATGTCAGCAACCGTGGCGCCGGTACGATCACGGTGGTGAACGGCGACGGCAAGGTGGTGGCCAACCTCGATGGCGGCACCCTTCCGAACCATGTGCGTGCCGACGGCAAGGGCAACGTGTTTGCGGTGAACAAGTCACGTGGCGCCGAAGATCCGAAGGGTGATCGCATCACCCGCATCACCCCGAAGCAGTAAGTCACAGGGCAGGGCGGCGTGCGCGTCGCCCTGCCAGCAAGGAGAACGTCCATGAACATCGCGTCCCGTCTGCGCCCGTGTGCGCTTCCGTTGGCTGTTTCGCTGGCGCTGGCCGCCTGCAGTGGCTCGTCAACGCCGTCTGATGGCCACAAGACTGCCGAGCCGCCTGCCGCAACAGCTGCTGCCGAAACCGCGTTGCCGGCAGGCTGGCAGCGCGTGGCCGGTGCCGAGATGCCAGCGGTGCATGAACAGAGGGCCGTGCTGCCGGCCAAAGTGCATTCCGATGACGGTGCTGACATTGAAGTGTCCGACACCAGCCGGATCATTGCCGGTGGTGACGACGTCATCGCGGTGATCGAGGCGCTGGGGCTGGGCAAGCAGGTATTCGCTGCGCCAACCAACACCACCACCCAGGCCGGCCTGGCTGCCCCGCACCAGTTCCTGTTCAACCGCACCACGGGCGTGGAAGGCGTGCTGAGCCTGCAGGGCTCGCTGTTCCTCGGCAACAGCCTGCGCCGCCACACCGAGCTGGCGAAAAAGCTGCGCGAGGTGGGCGAGCCGGCGGTGGTCATCGATGACCTGCAGCCGGCGCCGGACAAGGTGCGCAAGGTCGCTGCGGCACTAGGGCTGGCCGAAGCGGGGCAAACACTGGCCACGCAGGTGCAGCGCCAGCTCGACGAGGCTGCAGCGATTGGCAAGGGCCTGGGCCATGCGCCACGACTGATCCACGTATCGGCGACCGGCGCTGGCGGCTCGCCCACCGTTGCGGGTGCCGACAGCGCCTCGGCGCAGCTGATCGCCCTGGCCGGCGGCATCAACATCGGCACCGAGGCCGGGGTGAAGAACTACTCGCAGCTGAGCAACGAGGGCGTGGTCGCGGCGGCACCGGAAGTGATCCTGGTGACCGAGCACGACCTGCAGCTGTTCGGCGGTGCCGATGGCCTGTGGAAGGCGTACCCGACGCTGAAGCAGACCCCGGCCGGGCAGGCCAACCGGGTCTGGGTGATGCCGGATGTGCAGCTGAAGTACACCAGCGTGGGTTCTGGTGCGGGCGCGCTGGCGCTGGCCAAGGCCCTGGCAGCGTTGCCGAAGGCATGAGTCCGGCGGATCGGCGCCGCCGTCGCGGGCGGGCGATGTTGATGATGGCCTTGCTGGCCCTGCTGGGGGCGGTGCTGGCGTCGTTCGCCGTGGGCCCGCTGCGGTTGCCGCCGCTGGAGGTGATGCAGGCGCTGGCGGTGAAGCTGGGCCTGCTTGATCCGCAGGCGGTCAGCAGCCGCGATCTGGCGGTGGTCTGGCAGCTGCGTATTCCGCGTGCCCTGTTGGGCGCGATGGTCGGTGCGTCGTTGGCGATGGCCGGTGCCAGCCTGCAGGGCCTGTTCGGCAATCCGTTGGCCGACCCCGGCATCGTCGGTGTCAGCCAGGGTGCTGCGCTGGGTGCAGTGGCTGCCATTGTTCTCGGCGCTGCCGGTGCCGCCGGTTGGCTGGTGCCGGTTGCCGCCTTCGTCGGTGGCGCCCTGGCCATCGGCCTGACCTATGCGCTGGCGCGGCCGGGCAAGGGCAGTGGCAATGCGACGCTGCTGCTGGTCGGTATCGCGACGGCGGCGTTCTGTTCGGCGCTGATCGGTTTTCTCACCTATATCGCAAGCGAAAGCGAACTGCAGTCGCTGGTGTTCTGGCAGATGGGCTCGCTGGCACGTGCCAACTGGGCCGATGTGGTGGCGGTGGTGCCGCTGTTTGCGATTGGCGTGTTCGCGCTGCAACGGTTGGCAACGCCGCTGGACATGCTGGCGCTGGGCGAGCGCCAGGCCCAGCACCTGGGGCTGGATGTGACCCGCACGCGGCGTCGACTGGTGGCGTTCAGCGCGCTGCTGGTGGGGGCGGCGGTGGCGTTTGCGGGCTCGATCAGCTTCGTTGGCCTGGTGGTGCCGCACGTGGCGCGCCTGCTGGTGGGTCCCGGTCATCGCTGGCTGCTGCCGTTGTCCGGCCTGCTGGGTGCACTGCTGATCGTGGTGGCGGATACGGCCGCGCGCACGCTGGATCCGCCCGCGGAGATTCCGCTGGGCCTGTTCTCGGCCGCGCTGGGTGCGCCGTTCTTCCTCTGGCTGGTGCTGCAGCAGCGCCGCAAGGCGGTGCCATGAGTGTGCTGCTGAAGCTGCACGAGGTGGTGGTGCGCCGCCAGCAACGCGAGATCCTGCACGGCATTTCCTTGGCGTTCGAACCAGGTACGGTGACCGCACTGGTGGGCCCGAACGGTGCGGGCAAGTCCACGCTGTTGGCGGTCGCGGCCGGCGACCTGCGCGCCGATGCGGGGGAGGTGAGCCTGTTGGGCATGCCGTTGGCCAGTTACAAGGCGGGGCCGCTGGCGCGCGAGCGCGCGGTGATGCCGCAGGAGCACGGCGTGCGTTTTGCCTTCAGCGTCGAAGAGGTGGTGTCGATGGGGCGATTGCCGCATCCGCCGGACCCGGTCGCCGATGACGCCCAGGTGGAAGCTGCGATCGATGCCGCTGAACTGCAGGCGTTGCGCCTGCGCGAGGTGCAGCAGCTGTCCGGTGGTGAGTCCGCCCGGACCACGTTCGCGCGCGTGCTGGCACAGGACACGCCATTGCTGCTGCTGGATGAGCCCACTGCTGCGCTGGATCTGCGCCATCAGGAGCGCACGCTGCGCAGTGTGCGTGCCTGTGCCGAAGCCGGTGCGTGCGTGATCGTGGTCCTGCACGACCTCAATCTGGCCGCAGGCTATGCCGACCGCATCGTGTTGCTGGAACAGGGTAGGGTCGCGGCCGATGGCACGCCGTTGCAGGTGCTGACCGAAGACAACCTGCGGCGCGTCTACCAGCAGGATGTGGTGGTGCTGGAGCATCCGCGGCGCGGGGTTCCGCTGGTGGTGGTGACCTGAGCGAAGGTCCACCCGGTTGCTCCGGGTATCATGGCGGCTTCGTCTTCTTCAATGGACTGACGCCATGTTCCGCACCGTTACCCGCAGCGTGCTGCTTGCCGCGATGATTGCTTCCGTTTGCGCAGCCCATGCAGCGTCGACCTCCCAGGTTTCGCTGACCAACGCGGCCGAGAATGCCTCCCTGATCGAAACCCGGCATTCCAGTGGCGACGGTGCCGCAGTGACGTCGATGAAGACGCAGTACTTTGCCAACGAGGAAATGTCGGTGAGCTGGGACGACCAGCAGGTGCTGGTGCTGTGCAGTGAAGCGGCGTACCTGCAGATTCCTGCCGCCAAGCTCAAGGCCGGAGCGTTGACTACCGAGCAGCGGCAGATGATCGTCTATCAGGCACTGATGTCCGGCCTGGGGGCTGTCGCGGGCGTTGTCGGGCCGGCAGGCGAGGTGGTGACCGTGGCGGATGACGGTAGCGAGACCCGCAGTGTTGGCGAGAACAGCTGGGCATACGGTATCGAGCGCTACGACGTGATCAGTCAGCGGCTGCCGGATGGTGCTCTTCGGGTCCGGACCCGTAAGACGGAAACCGTGAATACCACGCCGCCGGCGGGCCCGGACGACACATTCAGCACCGAGGATGATCAGGCGGCACGCCTGTCCGAGCTGGCGCCGGTGGGGAGCTGGATCGAGGTCGTGATTCATGGTGGCCCACGGCTGCCGCACGTGGACCCGGCGATTTCGTTGAAGGGCTGGATGTCGATGGGGGATGACCAGCCTGCAACAGTGGCCGAGGCGCGCAAGCTGCACGGCTGCAAGTGAGGGCTGCCAGGGGTCAGATCCCTTTGCCCCTGGCAAAGGGATCTGACCCCTATCGTTGTCGGCCTCATCGTTCCATTCATGTGCGCAATATTCACTTGCGCGCCAGATTGGCAGGTCTAGAATGCGCCCCATGAACCGGATGCCGCTCCTGAAGTTTTTCACCCTGACCCGCGCAAGCGCGGAACGGGCGTGTCTGCCTGGAGCTCCACAGGGCCGCTGAAGCGGCTATCGCTGGATCATCCACAGAGCGCCCTTCGGGGCGCTCTTTTCGTTTCTGCAGTTTCATTTCCCTAACCCGACGTACCGCAAGGAGAACGTGCCATGCACCAGATCGCCGAGACCGAACGCTAGCCGCGCACCCTGTCGCCAACCGGGGTGCGCGGCCCCCATCGTTGGCTTTGCAGGAACCTATCTCATGAACACCCAAGTCCTTTCCCGCCGTCGCAACCTTGGCATCATTGCCCACATCGACGCCGGCAAGACCACGCTGACCGAACGCCTGCTGTGGAAAAGCGGCGAGATCCATCGCGTCGGCGAAGTGCACGACGGCAATGCAACCACCGACTTCTCGGCGATCGAGCGCGAACGGGGCATCACCATTGGCGCGGCCGCCGTGCAGGCGCAGTGGGCACCGCGTGATCTGCCGCCGCATCGGCTGACCCTGATCGACACCCCCGGCCACATCGACTTCGCCATCGAAGTCGAGCGATCCCTGCGGGTACTCGACGGCGCCGTGGCGGTGTTCTCGGCCGTGGATGGCGTGCAGCCGCAGTCCGAGACGGTGTGGCGCCAGGCGCGTCGCCATCGCGTGCCGCTGATCGCTTTCGTCAACAAGATGGACCGCGTAGGCGCTTCGTTTGAGCGCGTGCTGGAGCAGCTGCAGGACAAGCTGCGCGCGCGGCCGTGGGCGCTGGGCGTGCCGTTGGGCAGCGAAAGCGGCTTCAATGGCTGGGTCGATCTGGTCGATGAGCGCGTGCTGCAGTGGCAGGAGGGCGGCGCAACCACGGTGACCCCGTGGGACGAAGCGGCGCGGGCCCAATGGCAGGCCCAGCGCGATGCGCTGGTCGAAGCTGTGGCCGATCATGACGAAGAACTGGCCGATGCCTGGCTGGAAGGTCGCGTGATCGATGCCGGGGCGCTGCGCGCGGCAATCCGCCGGGCGACGCTGGCGGGTGCAGGCGTGCCTGTGCTGGCCGGTGCTGCGTTCAAGGACAAGGGCATCGAGACGCTGCTGGATGCCGTGGTCGATTACCTGCCGTCGCCGCTGGATCGCCCTGCTGTCAGCGCCGAAAGCGATGAGGGCGAGGTGATGCTGCCGCCGGATCCGGACGGTCCACTGGCAGGCCTGCTGTTCAAGATCACCCACCAGCAGCACGGCGCGTTGAGCTTCGTGCGGCTGTACTCGGGTACCTTGAAGGTGGGCGACGCGGTGGCCAGTTCGCAGCATCCGCAAGGGCGGCGTGTCAGTCGCCTGGTGCGGGTGCAGGCCGACCAGACCCATGACATCGAGCAGGCCGTGGCCGGTGACATTGTCGCGGTACTGGGCTGGAAGGATGCGGTCAGTGGCGAGACGCTGAGCAGCCGTGCGCAGCCGCTGCGGCTGGAGAACATCCAGG
The DNA here is from genome assembly GCF_047520565.2 of Stenotrophomonas sp. FR012. Classification (NCBI taxonomy): domain Bacteria; kingdom Pseudomonadati; phylum Pseudomonadota; class Gammaproteobacteria; order Lysobacterales; family Lysobacteraceae; genus Stenotrophomonas; species Stenotrophomonas sp. FR012. The sequence continues at coordinate 407,956 of NZ_JAXBQL020000002.1, read as the reverse complement.
CCCAGGCGCCGGTGCTGGCCTGGCGGTTGGAGCCGGCGCGTGCGGCGGACCTGATCCGGATGGCGCAGGGACTGGCCAGCCTGGCCCAGGAAGACCCCTCGTTCCGTGTGGAAACGGACCGGGAAACGGGTGAAACCCTGGTCTGGGGCATGGGCGAGCTGCACTTGGAAGTGATGGTCGAGCGCCTGCGCAGCGAATGGAAGGTCGACGTGGCCGTAGGTGCGCCACGCGTGGCCTACCAGGAGACGCCGATGCGCCCGATGACCGGTATCGTCGGGCGTCTGGTCAAGCAGACCGGTGGCCAGGGCCAGTTCGCGCACGTGGTGCTGGATGTGGCGCCGCGCGACGACGATCTTGTCGTGTTCAACGACCGCATCGTCGGTGGCGTGGTGCCGCGCAGCTTCATCGCGGCGGTGGAAAAGGGCGTGCGTGCTGCGCTGTCGGAAGGTCCGCAGGGTCATCCGGTGGTCGGCATCGAGGTCAGTCTTGTCGATGGCCAGACCCATGCCAAGGACTCTTCGGAGATGGCATTCCATCGCGCAGGCGCCGAGGCGATCAAGGCGGCGCTGGCCGAGGGTGGCACGCAGCTGCTGGAGCCGGTGATGGCGGTGACGGTGCATTCGCCGTCGGCGTCGGTGGGTGATGTGGTCGGCGACCTCAACCGGCGCCATGGCCGCATCGCCCGCATCGAGGACCAGGACGGTCGTGCCGAGGTCAGTGGTTTCGCGCCACTGGCGCAGTTGGTGGGTTACACCACCTCGCTGCGTTCGCTCAGCCAGGGGCGGGCCAGCAGTGAGGCGCACCTGCACGGCTATGAGCCAGTACGCGCGGCATAGGCAAGGTGAGGGGAGCCCGTTCGCGGGCTCCCATTTTTTTTGTCCGGGTTTCCGTATCCACGCATGGCGTGGATCTACCGGGTGACCGGGTCGCGAGCTCTGCAGTAGATCCACGCCATGCGTGGATGAGGCCGCATCGGTGCGCGAACGTTTGCATTGCGCTGCAACAAATTCGCAGAAAAAGCTGGATTAAAGTGATGCCTCACGATAAATTGCGCACCCCCCGTTGCTCGCCGCCGCCCGCACCCCTCTCATGCGTGATGACAAAGACCCCGGAACCCTGGAGCTGACCCTGCCGCGCAAGCGCGGTCGTCCGCCCAAGTTCGGGTACGCGATGAGCGATGCGCAGCGGGCGGCGCGCTATCGTGCGCGCAGGGCAGGGCAGGCCAACCATGCCGACGTGCGTTCCTGCAGTGACATGGTGCTGCTGGACAAGATCCGTGCGGCGGTCAGTGCCCGCGACACCGAGCTGGCCGGTTTCCTGGTCCACGTACTCTGGCAGCGCTACCCCCTGCAGCTGAAATAGTTCGCCGGTGGGGTGGCCGTTGTCATCGAGCTTGTTGATAATGCGGGATTCAGGTTGTTCCCGCTGGCGCGCCCGGGATGGCAGGCGCGCATGATCGAACGGTTCCCAACATGACCACCACCAGCGACACCACCACCGAAGCGGCGCCGAGCGGCGCCCCCCTGTTCTATACCCGCCCGGTGCCGCTGCAGGCCGATGTGCATGCCGATCTGCGCATCCTGCCGGGCAAGCTCGAGTTCGCCGCCGGCAACAATGCCATTCCGCTGGTGCTGGGGGAGTTCTCGCTGGCCCTGCACCACTTCCCGATCCTGTTTGCCGGCCCGAGCGCGGTTCCGATGGCTGCCGTGGGCGTGTCCGACCAGAACCTGTTCATCAAGGATGGCCTGTGGGAAGACGAGGCCTATATTCCCGCCTACCTGCGCCGCCACCCCTTCATCTTCATCGACACCGGTGCGGAGAATGATTTCCTGCTGGGCATCGACGAAAAGAGCCCACGCGTGGTCAAGGGTGGCGAAGAAGGCCAACCGCTGTTCGTTGATGGCAAGGCCACCGAGATGGTGCAGCAGGCCCTGGAATTCTGCGGCCAGTACACCCGCGAACACGAACAGACCCAGGCCTTCTCCAAGGCCCTGGTCGACAACGGCCTGCTGGTGGAGCGCAACGCCACCGTGCGTATCCCGGATGGCCGGGAGTTCAACCTCAACGGTTTCCTGGTCGTGGACGTCGAGAAGTTCGTCGCGCTGCCGGAAGCAACCGTGGTCGAGTGGCACCGCAGTGGCTGGCTGGCACTGATCCACCAGCACCTGATGTCGCTGGGTCGCTTCAATGACCTGACCCGTCGCCAGGTCGAGCGTCTGGCCGCGTGATCAAGGGGGTGGGCAGGGTTCCCGCGACGCGGGCGCCCTGTCCGGCCTGCAGTACGCCCAGCAGGCGACGTGCGTCGGTCCAGTCCGGCGTGGCGTCCTGCGCCAGATCGACCAGCTCGGCCGCGATGGCGGCGTGCTCGCATTGACCCAGCATCTGTAGCGCGCCCTGCAATCGGTGCGCGTGATGACCGAGCGCCGATGCGTCTGCATGATCGACAATCCGCTCGATCCTGCCGAGTTCATCGCAGATGTCGGCGCTGTAGGCCGCGTCCATTTCAGTCACCTGCTCAAGTGCGTCCACGCTCTCCGGCGCCGGAATGCCCAGCGCAGCGAGCAGTTCGGCGGCGCGCAGCGGCTTGGCCAGCACCGCGTCGAAACCCGAGCGGCGGCAGCGTGCGTGGTGACGTCGCCCGCTGCGGGCAGACAAGGCGATCAGACGGACCGGATGCCCGCTGCGGGCGCGCAGTTCGCGTGCCAATGCGTAGCCATCGATGCCACGCAGCCCAATGTCGATCAGCGCGGCAGGGCGGGGGTGGCGTATCTGTTCGGCCAGCGCGCTGGCCGCGTCTTCCAGGGCACATACCTCGGCGCCCCAGCGCCGCAACTGTTCGGCAATGACGTGGCGATTGAGTGCGTGGTCCTCCACCAGCAGCAGTTGCAGCCCGGCCAGTGGCGTGCCCTCCACGGGCATGTCCCGGACACTCTCGGCAGAGTCAGCAGCGCATACCGGCAGGCGCAGGATGAAGCGGCTGCCGCGACCGAGGACGCTGTGCACGGTCAGATCGCCCCCCATCGCACGTGCCAGCTCGCGTGCAATGGAAAGCCCGAGGCCACTACCGCCACGCTGATGCCCACCGCTGCCTTGATGGAAAGGCTGGAACAGTTCGGCTACCTGTGCGGGCGCGATCCCGATCCCGCTGTCGATCACCTCCATCAGCAGCTCCTGCGGCCGCGCTGCTGGAAGCAGTCGCAGGCGCAGCTCGATGCCGCCGATATCACTGAACTTCACCGCATTGGCCAGCAGATTGCTGGCAATCTGGCGTAGCGCATCAATGTCCACCAGAATGATCGGCAAAGGTTCGGCCGGGGCATCAAGATGCAGTTGCAGCCCTTTCCGTTGCGCCTGTGGCCGAATGGCCTCCAGTGCCTGCCGGCAAAGCCGGGCCGCATCACAGGCTTGTGCATGCGGCCTGAAAGCGCCGCTGGCGAGACGGGAAAAATCCAGTGCGCGATTCAACAGGCCGCGCAGGGATTGGCTGGCGCTGCTGGCAGCGGCGAGCAGATCGCGCTCGCCTTTCGGCAGTGTCGATTGTCCGAGCAGCTCGATCGATGCCAGTACCGCCTGTGCCGAATTGCGCATCTCGTGACTGATCATCCCGATGGCCTGCGCGCTGCGGCGGTGGCCCTGTACCCGCAGGTGACGGGTCATGGGCCACAGCAGCAGGGCGACCAGCAGAGGGGCCAGCAACAGCCAGCCGCGCGGGGGCGAGGCCTGCATCCAGTCCAGTGCGTTTCCCGCCGCTGCTGGCAGGGTCTGGCCTGCCCACAGGTGGAGCAGGCTCGCATGCTCCTCCAGTGTGATCTCCCGCAATGCCTGTCCGATGCGTTCAAGCAGCTGCTGGTCTTCCTGGCGGACGAGCAGGTAGAGGTCGGTGGAGAAGTCGCTGTCGAATGGCTGCAGGCGCAGGCTGCCGTTGAAATGGCGTCGAACCAGCGGGCGCAGCGTGGATTCCAGGCCAATCGCCACGTCGGCCACGCCGGATTGCACTGCCGCCAATGCTGCGTACCGATCAGGCAGGGGCTGCAGCCGGATCTGAGGGTGATGCGCGCGCAGCCAGCCGGCGTAGGGCCCGCCTTCAACCACGGCTACGACCCGGCCGTCGAGCTCGCGTATCTCCCGTGGCAGCCATTCGCCGGCGCGCCCTGCCAGCAGGGTGGCGCCACCCCGGAAGCGGCTGGACGCGGCGAGGTCGGGGCAGGGCAGCTTCTGGTGTCTCGCGCCGCCAAACACCATGACCAGGTCGGCCTCGTGATGACATACAGCGAGGATTGATGCGGCGGTCGTCGGATAGGGGTGTTCCAGGAAGCTGAGTTGGGCGTGACGCGCCACCAGGTTGGCGTAGCCATGGGCGAGCGTCGGCGGTGATGACGGATCGGCTATCGCCGCGGGCACGGGGCGTAGGGACGGAGCGGTGGAGACCCGCACGCTGCTGCCCGGCAGCCAGCGTGGTGACCGGATATCTTCCGCCGACGCGGCGGGAAGGAGAAGCAGTACCAGCAACCCCCGGATCAGCAGGCACGGACGCAATGGCGCATGGCGCCTCACGGCGACTCCAACCGTTCACGCAGCGCATAGATCTCCACATCGCTGCGCAATCCCAGCTTGCGCAGCACCGCGACCTTCTGTGTGCTGACGGTCTTGATGCTGCGGTGCCGGCGCAGCGCGATCTCCGATACGGTCAGGCCTTCCAGCAGCAGCTCCAGTACCTCCCGCTCGTTGCGGCTGAGCTCGCCACGATCGCCGGCCAGCCTGACGTCCGGCGGAATCCGGATCAGGCCTTGGAAGACGCGCACGATGGCGTCGGACAATGCCGCAAGGGGTTCGGCCTTGCTGACGAACCCACCGAGTCCGGCATCGATCAGGCTGTTGAGATTCGTGGTGGGAGAGAGCGTGGCGAAGGCCAGCATTGGTGTGCGCGGGAATTCGCGACAGAGCAGCGTAACGAGCTCGATGCCGCCCAGGTCGCCACGGGCGAGCGTGAGGTCGATGATGGCCACATCCACGGGCAAGCGGTGCAGGCTGTCGATCAGCGCACTGCTGCAACCATGGCTGGCGACGATGTCGAACCGGAGATCGCCTGACAGGTGCAGGGCGGTGCCGCGACGGACGACTTCATGGTCGTCCAGGAGCGCCAGTCGAAGCCGGCGCGGTGCAGGAAATCCATTCATGCGCGGGAGGTGGTCAGCGCCCGTGGGCGTGGCCGCCATTCTGGCGCCGCTGTCGCGTCGAACATCGAATTTGTTGCGTTTTTACGACTATTCCTAAAGATCGATGGATGAGCTCCATCGATAAGAGCTGATCCATGGGCTGGACGTATCGTCAGGTTGAAAGCCGTGTGGACGCAGTGTCCTGGTGCGCTCTCGCTGGGTACAGCTGGCCTGGGTTGCAGGGCTGCCGGCACCCTTCGAGGGGGGTATTAATGTGACGCGTCACGCTGAAGTGCCTGGTCACCCGCGAGCCGAGTGGTGGGCGGTTGGCGATCTATCGCACCGACTGAGGTACGCGCCTGAGCCTGCCGGTGTCGTAGCCCATGGCCGCGATGCGCTCCACGGCGTGCTGGTAGTCGCTGTCCGATACGTGCGGGGTACGTGCCATGTACCAGACATAGTCGCGCTTGCTGCGTGCGACGATGGTCTGGCCATAGTCGTCGTCCAGCCAGGCAATCACATACTCGGCCTGGATCGGCCAGATGAACTGCATGCCCCAGATCGCGCCATTGCCGTTCTTCTCGACCCGTCCAACCGGGTGCATGGACTTCTGCGGGGCGTCGAAACTGCCCTTGCGATAGGTGAAGGTCGTCTGGATGCGCCCGTCCGGCCGCAGCGCATAGCTCTCCACCGCGTCGAAGGCCTCGCGCTCCGGCCATGAGGGTATGTGGGCGATCACATACCAGTCGCCCATGAAGCGCGGCACGTCCACCGAGGGCGGGCGGGGCAGGGGACGGGTATCGCTGGAGCTGCAGCCGGAACCGAACAGGCTCAAGGCCAGCAGGGGAAGCAGGGAGCGCATGCGCATGTCACACCTCAACGGGGACGGAACAGATAGTGGGCAACCAGCCACTGCTGGCCATCGTCGTAGCCGAACAGCTCGGCGCAGGCCATCCAGAACATGCGCCAGCGCTGCCACCAGATCTTCGCCGCCGCTTGGCCGTAGGTTGCGACCAGTACCGGCATCACCGCCTCGCGGGCCGCATCCTGGTTGGCCAGCCAATGGTCGGCGGTGCGCTGGTAGTGGGTGCCGTCCAGCAGCCAGCGCTGATCGAGTCGCAGGTCGCGCTGGAAATGCAGCAGCGTGTCGGCGGCCGGCATCAGGCCGCCGGTGAAGAAATGGCGCCCCATCCAGTTGTCGCCGCCCTCGGTCTCGAACGGGTACATCAGCGTGCGATGGGCGAAGATGTGCACGAACAGCGCGCCGTCGGGCTTCAGCCACTGCGCGATGTGCGCCAGCAGTCGCTGGTAGTTGCGCACATGTTCGAACATTTCCACCGAGACACAGCGATCGAAGCGTGCCGTGGGCAGCTCAAGCTGGTTGACGTCGCAGGTCAGCACCTCGACGTTGTGCAGGCCCCTGGCCTGGCACTGCGCCATGATGTGCTGGCGTTGGCTGTGCGAGTTGGACACCGCAGTGATGTTGGCCTGCCGATAGCGTTCGGCCATCCACAGGGTCAGCGAACCCCAGCCACAGCCCAGTTCGAGAATCTGCTGGCCGTCGGCAAGTCCGGCGCGCTGGCCATACAGTTCCAGCATCGCTTCCTCAGCCTGGTCCAGCGTTTCGCGCCCGGTAGGGTAGTAGCAGCTGCTGTACTTCAGCCGCTTGCCCAGGCAGGCCTGGAAGAATGCCGCGGGAACTTCGTAGTGCTGGCGGTTGGCCGCGTCGGTATGCAATGCGAGCGGACTGTCGGTCAGTTCTGCGATGCAACGGCTGAAGCGCGCGGACTGTGCCTCGATACCCCCCGCCGATTCCTCGTGCAGGCGTTGCGCGCACAGGCGCCGGATGCCTGCACGCAGCGCCGCATCGGGAACCAGCCCGCGTTCGGCCCAGGCGATCAGCCCGGTTTCCGCATCTTCAGCCGGATTCAGTGACGGGATCGCGCTCATGCGGAATGCTCCTTGGAAGAACGGGGGAACCAGGGAAAGAACATCGGCGTGCTGCGCTGGTAGGCACGGTAGTCGTCGCCGCGGCTGCGCAACGCCTGCTTCTCGGTGAAGGGGATGCCGCTGAGATAGCGCAGGAACAGATACATCAGCAGCGGCCCGGCCCACGCCAGCCACCACAGGGGGGAACCGACGGCGAGCAGCACATAGGTGAACCAGTGCAGCCACTCGAAGAAGTAGTTGGGGTGGCGTGAATAACGCCAGAGCCCCTCGCGGCAAGTGCGGCCCTTGTTCGCCGGGTCGGCACGGAAACGTGCGAGCTGGCGGTCGGCCAGGCTCTCGCCGCCGACGCTCAACAGCCAGGCCAGTGCTGCGGCGACTGTCCACGGTGTCAGGCCGGCATGGGAATTGGCTGCCACCGCAACGAAGGGCAGAGCGAACAGCACGACCAGCAGCGCCTGCGCCATGAAGAAGCCAAAGATCTTGCCCTGGTGGCTCTGCCAGTGTTCGCGCAGATAACGGTAGCGCCCGTCTTCGGGTTCACTACGGACCCGGCGCCACAGGTGCAGAGCCAACCGGCTGCCCCACAGGCCGCCGAGCAGGCCCAACGCAACCCGAGGCAACATCGCGCCATCGCCGAGCAGCGCCAGCAGCAGGGCCGAGGCACCCACGCCCTTGGCCCAGAGCACGTCGACAACGCCGATGTTCTGGTGGCGGCGCTGCCAGGCCCAGCCCCAGCTCATCACCAGCACGGCATACAGCAGTACCCACAGCAGATTGATCATGACGATGCTCCGGCCAGGGAGGGCGGGGTGGTGCGAGAGCCGCGACGAGCGGTGACGCACAGCAGCGAAAGCGCGATGCTCCAGCCCGCACCCAACACCAGCAGGCCCTGCCACGTGGGTGCGGCGAAACGGACCGCATCGAAACCGCGCGCTGCGGAGAGATAGGCCAGCGGTGCCAACAGCAGGCCGAACAGAGCCGGCAAGGCCGGGTGGCGCAGCAGGAAGCGCATCGAGGTGGTCAGCGTCATCGCGAACGCGGCCCACAGCGCCATGATCCAGGGGGGCGGCACCCAGCCCAGCGGGGCGGCGGCGTAGCGCACGGTGCCGCTGGCGGCGGCGCTGGCATCGACCAGCCATGCGCAGGCCAGTGCCAACACCATCAACCGAAGGTCCAGCCGTGGTTGCGGCGACGTCAGCAGCTGGCTGCCGATGTAGAGAGAGGCTGCCAGCAACGCCGGCCACTGCCAGCCGCGCCCGGCGCCGGCTACGGCGCACAGCCAGACCAGCTGGTTGCCAAGCAGATTGGGCCAGAACCTGCGCATCTCAGCTGCCTTGGCCCGATGAGGCACCCGGGCGATGCCCCGGGCGCGCCATCAGCAGATGGGAGACCCCGATCGAGCGCTCCAGGAAGCCGCCCTCGCAGTAGGCCAGGTAGAACTCCCACAGGCGGCAGAAGCGCGTATCGAAGCCCTGCGCCTGCACGTCGGGCAAACGGGCGAGGAAGCGCTGGCGCCAGGCGCGCAGGGTCAGCGCGTAGGAGTGACCGAAGTCCTGCTGGGCGATCAGCTGCAGGTCGCTGGACCGCGTTTTGGCGGCCATGATCGCGTTGATCGACGGAATGAAGCTGCCGGGGAACACATAGCGCTTGATGTAGTCTACGCTGCGCCGGGCCTGCTCGTAGCGATGGTCCTCGATGGTGATGGCCTGCAGCAGGGCAACGCCATCAGGCTTGAGCAGGCGCTGCAGCGTGGCCATGTAGGTGTCCAGGTATTCTGCGCCGATGGCTTCGATCATCTCGATCGACACCAGCTTGTCGAACTGGCCCTGCAGGTCGCGGTAGTCCTGCATCAGCAGCGTGACCTGGTCCTGCAGGCCGGCCGCCTGCACGCGCTGGGCAGCCAGCGCGTGCTGCTCGGCGGAGATGGTGGTGGTGGTGACGTGGCAGCCGTAGTGCTGCGCCGCGTGCAGCGCAAAACCACCCCAGCCGGTGCCGATCTCCACCACGCGATCGCCCGGCTTGAGCTGGAGCTGCTGGCAGATGCGGTCCAGCTTGCGCCGGGAGGCGGATTCCAGCGACTCGTCTTTTGTGTCGAACAGGGCTGAGGAATACATCAGGTCCGGCGACAGGAACAGGGCAAAGAAGTCGTTGCCAAGGTCGTAGTGCGCGGCAATGTTGCGGCGGCTGCCTTCACGGCTGTTGCGGCGCAGGCGGTTCCAGCCGCGCAGCAGCCAGCCACCCACGCGGGCCGGGCCGCGCTCCATGCCGTCGAGCAGGTCGCGATTGCGTACCAGCAGCCGGATCAGCGCCACCAGGTCATCGCAGTGCCATTCCCCCTGTATGTAGCTTTCACCTGCGCCCACGCTGCCTTGCGCTGCAACCTTGCGGTAGAACGCCGGGTCATCGATGGTGACGGTCACCTGCAGCTCGCCATGGGCATCGCCCAGCCAGACGTCGCCGAGTGCATCACGCACGCACAGGCGGCCGTCGCGCATGGGGGCAAGCTGTTGCAGCAGGCGGCGGCGCAGGAAGGCATCCAAGGCGCCGGGACGTGGCAGGGCGACCAGGGGAGTCATCGAGTTCATCGCGGTTTCTCGGCAAGGGCAGGGTGGTCATGCACGGGGTTGCGTTTCAGCCACAGCCGCAGCGCGTGCCAGTGGATGGCGGCCATCACCTGCAGGGTCATCAAGGGATAGCAGGCCAGGACCCGGGCCAGCCCGCGGCCGTCCAGGGCGTGTCGCTGCATGGCCTGGGTGGCATCAAACTGGCGAACGCCTTGGCGCCAGACCTGCATGTGCACGCGCAGATCATCATCTGGGCGGTTGAACCGCCAGTCGTAGTGGCAATCCATCGGCATGAACGGCGAGACATGGAAGCGCTTGTCGAACCGCCAGCGCAGCGAGGCGCCTTCGTGGGTGGCCGTGGCGACTGGCAGGACATAGGCGTGCCGTTCCTTCCAGGGCGTATTGGTGATCTCGGCGACGATGCAGTCCAGGGTGCTGCCATCGGACTGGTAGCAGTAGTAGAAGCTGACCGGGTTGAATACGTGCCCGCCGAAGCGAAGGTGGGTGAGCAGGCGTACCGGGCCGGCAGGCCGATAGCCCAGGGTAGCCGCAGCATGATCGCGCACCGCATCGGCCAGCGGTTGTGCGGGATTGCCGAAGTAGTCGCTGCGGCGGAACTCGGCCAGGTTGCGGCGATTGACCGACCACAGCCAGCGCCCGGCGAACACGGTCTCCAGCTCGTCCAGATCGAGCAGCAGCTGCGCGATCGGATAGCGGAACGCGTGGGGCTGCGGATGATGCCGTCGGTGCATCACCTGCCCGAAGTAGAGTGCGCTGGCACTCACGCTGCCACCTCGCCGGGCGCAACGCTGTCAAGGTGCGCGGTGCACTCGCGCATCGCGTCCACCACGCGGCGGGCGCTGCGAATGCCGTCTTCGTGGAAGCCCCAGCCCCAGTATGCGCCGGCGAACCAGGTGTGGCGGCGGCCCTGCAGCTCTGCCCAGCGCTGCTGGGCGCGGATAGCGGCATGATCGTGCACCGGGTGGGCATAGTGCAGCCTGCGCAGCACCTTGGCCGGATCGATCGCCTCGCTGCGGTTGAGGGTCACGACCAGCGGGGTGTCACCGGGCAGGCCCTGCAGGAGGTTCATGCAATAGCTGACCGTACAGGGCGCGCCTGGATCCCTGGGCACGTGTGCATTCCATGCAGCCCATGCTTTGCGGTTGCGCGGCAGCAACGATGCATCGGTATGCAGTACTGCTTCGTTGGGCTGGTAGCGGATGGCGCCGAGTACTTCGCGCTCGACCTGATCGGCGTCATGCAGCAGGGCAAGCGCCTGGTCGCTGTGGCACGCCAGGATGACCTCGTCGAACCCCTCCACGCCGGCCGCGCTGTGCACGCGCGCGCCCCACGGCATGCGTTCGACCGAGTGAACCGGGCATTCCAGCCGCTCACGCACCCGCCAGCGGGCGCGAAGGGCATCGACATAGCGTGCCGAGCCACCGCTGACCACCCGCCAGGGTGCGCGCCCGGTCATCTGCAGCATCTGGTGGTTGGCCATGAACTGGGCCAGGTAGCGGGCCGGGAACTGCATGACCGTGGCGGTCGGTGACGACCATAGTGCCGAAGCCATCGGCAGCAGGTGCTCGTCGATGAAAGCGGTGCCGTAGCGCTGGCCGCGCAGGTACTGGCCCAGTGTCGGGCCTTCGTCTTCCGCCAGCAGCAGCGGCGCATCCCGGTAGAACCGGCGCAGGTCGGCCAGCATTCCCCAGAAACGTGGCGAAACCAGATTGCGACGTTGGCAGAACAGGCCATCCAGCGAAGTGGCGTTGTACTCGACGCCACTTCGCTCGCTGTGCATGGAGAAGCTCATGGTGGTCGGCTGCGAGGCCACACCCAGTTCTTCGAACAGTGCCGTCAGCAGTGGGTAGTGCAGGGGATTGAAGACGATGAAACCGGTATCCACCGCCATGCGCGTGCCGTCCACCTGCACGTCATGGGTGTGGGTATGCCCGCCCAGGTAATCGTTGGCCTCGAACAGCGTCACTTCGTGTTCGCCGTCCAGCCACCAGGCACTGGCCAGGCCGGCAATGCCGGAGCCGATGATCGCGATGCGCATGTCAGTACCTCGCCTTGGCCAGTACCCACTCGGGGATGGGCTTGAGCCCCCTCACCAGGCCCATGGCCGCCATTGCGCGCAGCCCGTACCAGGTCAGGTCGATCTCCCACCAGCGGAACCCTTGGCGGACGGTCCCAGGGAAGAAATGGTGGTTGTTGTGCCAGCCTTCACCGAAGGTAAGCAGAGCCAGCCAGAGGTTGTTGCGGCTGTCGTCACGGGTCTCGAAGCGCCGCCGGCCAAAACGATGGGCCAGCGAGTTGATGGTAACGGTGGCGTGGAACAACACCACGGTGGAAATGAAGAAGCCCCACACCAGCAACTGCGGGCCAGAGGTGTGCAGTCCGGGCGCCCAGCGCTCCAGGCCGGCGCCGAGTGCGTACAGCGCGGCAGCCAGCAATACCGGCACCGCCGTATCAAAGCGGTCCAGCCAGCGCAGTTCCGGGAAGCGCGCCAGGTCAGGCACGCGCGATAGATCCGTGGCGAATGCCTCGCGGGTGAGGAACCAGCCCATGTGGCTGCGCCAGAAGCCGCCTTCGCGCGGCGAGTGCGGGTCCAGCGGTTGGTCGGCATGCCGATGGTGATGGCGATGGTGGGCCGCCCACCACAGCGGCCCACGTTGCACGCTGGACGCGCCGATCACCGCGAACACGAATTGCACCGTTCGCGATGCCTGGAACGTCCGGTGCGAGAAGTAGCGGTGGTAAAAGGCGGTGATCGCAAACATGCGCACTGCGTAGAGGGCTGCGGCGACGATCACTGCCGTCCACGAGATACCTACCCAGATCACCGCGATGCAGGCCAGGTGCATCAACGCGAACGGTACGGCGCGCAGCCAGTCGATGCGTCCGGGCTCGCCAGCGGCGTGGTCTGCAGCGCTGCCGGTGTCGACCCAGCGCTTCAGGGTGCGCAGCAGGCGCCAGCGTCGGCGGGGGAGGGGCGCTACAGAGGCCATGGCGGATCTCGGCGGGTGTCGTGTCTTCCTCTACGCAGCAGTGCGCGCAATGGATGCGGCCGACTGTGGAAAATTCCGGCTTCACTTGGGCATCACGCTGCAGCGTTCGACCAGCGGTTGCGCCCAGGCCTGTTGCCATTCGCTGGCGGGCCGCTCGGCCACCGGCGAGCTGAAGCGCACCGTGACCTGTGGATAGGTGCCGCGGGTATCGCGCAGGTTGCTGGTTCCGCGGAATTCCAGCAGGCGGCGGTCGGCGCTGGCATAGACCAGCGACAGGCGCGGCGCGATGCCGCCGTACCACGTGTCCAGACTGACCTCGATGGCCTGGGCGTCGATGCCCTGCCAGCGAACAGGGCCGGTACGCCGCACCTGCACCGGGAAGAAGCGCTGCCGCCCCGGCACCAGGAAGGGCAGGCTGATGCGTTCACCTCGCAGCAGCGCTGGCCAATGCTGGCGCACCGCGGCGTCGAAGCCCGTGTCGATCACCGCATCCGGTGCCAGCTCAAGCCGACGCTGACGCAGCTCGCTGGCGGCATCTTCTTTCCAGGCGATCGACACCGACTCGCCACTGGCGTCGACGTCAGCGGTTTGCCCACTACGGCTGTCCTGCAGCGAATAGCCCCGGGCCTGCGGGCGGGCGCTGGCCGGCAGATGCTTGCGGGCGAAGGGGCGGCCATCCGGGCACTGATAGAGCACCCAGCGCTCGGCACCCTCCGATGGGCCGCGCCGCCAGTGCACTTCACGATAGAGCAGATCGCCCTGCGCCGAGGTGGCCACGCCCTCGTTGCGCAGCCAGGGCGCCGCCAGCGCGGCATGGGGCAGGCACAGCAGCAGCCAGGCAGTGCGCATGGTGTTCATCCGGTCGGGAGGCTCAGGTCATACGGCGGGCGCGGCTGCTTGGATGCACAGTGCCTGCTGCATCCAATGGCCGCCCCTGCGCGTAGAGAGGACAGACCTTCACCTGCCCGCCGCTCACGCAGATGTACCCTGACGCTGCCAGCACCCTCCTCAACTTCGATACCGCACGCACCGTGTCCAGTTCCCAGCAGCCCAGCAGCGAGCCGACGAACTGGGCCGATGACATGGACAGTGTGGCGCGGCTGCGCGACCGCGACTGTTTCATGCGGATCTATGACTACTTCATGCCGCGGCTGTGCGTGTATCTGCGTGGCCTGGGGGCACCCGACGCCGTGGCCGAGGAAATGGCGCAGGAGTGCCTGCTGCGCCTGTGGTTGCGGGCGGCCGAGTATGATGCGGCCCAAGGCGCGCTGAGTACCTGGCTGTACCGGATCGCGCGCAACCTGCATATCGACCGCATCCGTCGAGAGCGCAGCTGGATGCAGGTGCAGGCAGCGGTGGAAGACGCCGCGGCCGTGGACATGATCGAGCGCAGCAGCGCCGAGCAGTTCGCCGACCAGGCGCGCCTTCGCCAGCGCATCAACGAGCTGCCCGCCGTGCAGGCGAGGCTGGTGCGGATGTCCTATTTCGAGGCGAAGAGCCACAGCGAGATTGCCCAGGCGCTGGGCATGCCGCTTGGAACGGTAAAGTCACACCTGCGACGTGCGTTCCTGCAACTGCAGGCCAAAGTGGGAGGTGCGCTGTGAATCCGCATCACCACCTGCACGAATCCACGCTGATGAGCTATGCCGCCGGCGCGCTGCCGGCGCCGTTGAGCATCGTGGCCGGTGCCCACCTCGAGCAGTGCCCCCACTGCCGGCAGCGCCTGCGCGATGCCGAGGCGATCGGCTCGGTGCTGCTGGAGCAGACCCAACCGCCCGCGGCCGACGCGCGTCGCGAGCAGTTGCGCGAGGCCATGCTGGTGCAGCTGGCCTCGGACGCGCCGAGCGCCATCGCCGGAGCCAGGCGCCCGGTGCCGAGGGAGCGGCCCGAGGCCGATCCGGACCATCTGCCAGCCTCGTTGCATCCTTACTTCGGCGCTTCGCTCAGTGCCCTGCGCTGGCGCTGGATGGCGCCCGGCGTGCACTGCATCAGGGCTGAGCAGATGCCCTCGCTGATCATGCTGAAGATTGCCCCGGGCAAGTGCCTGCCGATGCACAGCCATGGCCGCAGCGAACTGACCCACATCCTTCGGGGCTCGTACAACGACGCGCTGGGGCTGTTCGCGCCGGGCGACGTGGCGGACCTGGACGAGGAGGTGGAGCATCAACCGGTAACTGCACCCGGTGTTCCCTGCATCTGCGTGTCAGCGCTGGACGCGCCGTTGGTGTTCAGTGGCTGGTTGGCGCGGAAGATCCAGCGTTTCGTGAAACTCTAGCGTGGGTGCGACCATGACCGGGAAAGGTGCGTTGAGGATTCTGTTGACCGGTGCTGCGGGCCTGGTGGGGCAGGGTGTTGCGCTGGCCTGCCAGCGCTCGCCGCAGGTGGCCCACCTGACTGCCCTGGTCCGCAGGCCGGGCAGCCTGAACGGGCCTGGCAGCGAACTGATCGTCCCCGATTTTCTGCATATGCAAGGCCGGCATGAGCAACTGGCCGGCTTCGACGCATGCTTCTACTGTGCCGGTGCGCCACCGGTCGGCACGGCAGAGGCCGAGTATCGACGCGTGACCCTGGACATCACGCTGGCGGTTGCACGCGCCTGGGCGGCGGCGAATCCCGAGGGGCGCTTTCTATATGTATCCGGTGCGGGTGCGGATCCGCAGAGCCGGGTAATGCCGCTGAGAGTCAAGGGCGAGACCGAAGTGGCATTGCAGGCCCTGCCGGTGCGCTCGGTGATGCTGCGCCCAGGAGGCGTTCGTCCGGTACCGGGTACCGGCACCCGTCATGCAGTGCTGAAGCCGCTGTACTTGGGCGGTGCGCCATTGATGAAACTGGTCGGCGCGGTCGCGCCTACGCTGGTGACGAGCAATCTGGCACTGGGCCAGGCGATGATTGCCTTGGCCGCCAGGGAGCATCCGCCGGGCACGGTGGAATGCGCGGACATCAACCGGATCGCGGCCGGCGGGCGCGATCCGGCGTCCTGACCTCAGTGTGGCGCTGCCTCCAGCGCGGTGCGCACGGCCATCGCCAGATCACTTCGGGTGAACGGCTTTGGCAGCAGCGCAACGGCCCGGCCCTGGCTGCCCACCTGGTCGTGGTCGCGGGGATAGCCCGACGTGAACAGCACGGCGACCTCCGGCCAGCGTTCACGGACTTCCCGCACCAGCTCCCAGCCCGACATGCCGGGCATCACCACGTCCGAGAACAGCAGGTCCACCCTGGTATCCGGGCGTTCCAGCAGCCGCAGTGCGGAAGGGCCGTCGTGGGCTTCCAATACCCGGTAGCCCAGCAGCCGCAGTGCATCCACCGTGTGGGCGCGGACATCGTCGTTGTCCTCGGTCACCAGGATGGTTTCCTCGCGCGGCGAATAGCCTGCCAGGCCGGTCTGCGGAGTGCGCGCCTCGCTGGGCAACGGCAGCAGTGAACGCGGGAACATCATGGTGATGCTGGTGCCGCCGCCTTCCACCGAATCGATCAGCACGTGGCCGCCTGACTGCTTGACGAACCCGTGCACCATCGACAGGCCCAGGCCGGTGCCACGGCCAACCTGCTTGGTGGTGAAGAAGGGCTCGAAGACCCGGGCGAGCGTCGCCGCATCCATGCCGTGGCCGTTGTCGCGCACCCGCAGCATCACGTACTCGCCCGGCGTTGCATCCGGGAACAGTGCGGCGTAGTCGTGGTCGAGGTGGCTGTTGTCGACCTCGATCACCAGTCGGCCGCCGTGCGGCATCGCATCGCGGGCATTCACCGCCAGGTTCAGTACAGAGGCCTCCAGCTGGCTGACGTCGATCTCGACACACCAGATGTCCTCGGCGCTGCGGATCTCCAACTGCACCAGCTCACCCAGCGCACGCTGCAGCATGTCGTGCATGTCCAGCAGGCGCTCGTTGAGGTTGGCGGCCTGGCTGCGCAGCGGCTGGCGGCGGGCAAACGCCAGTAGGCGCTGGGTCAGGCTGGCGGCACGGCCCACCCCCTTCAGCGCATTGTCCAGCGCACGGCCCACCAGCGCACCGGCCTCGCCAGCCCTTTCACTGAGCAGCATGGCGTACTCGACATTGCCGGAAATGACGGTCAGGATGTTGTTGAAATCATGTGCGATGCCGCCGGTGAGCTGGCCGACCGCCTCGATTTTCTGTGACTGGCGCAGCGCATGCTCAGCGTGCACGCGCGCGGTGGTTTCCACGGCCTCGGAGACCAGAGCGGTGACCACCCCTTCCGTATCGAGCAGTGGACGGAACGAGAAATCGAAGCTGCGCCGCCCGGTCGGCAGTTCCAGTTCCAGCGCATGCAGTGAACTGCGGCCCTGTACGGCTGCGGCCACGGCCCGATCGATCAGCGCGCTGATGCCCTCGGTGGTGCCGAACCAGACCGATTCGGCGAAGCGTTGGCCAACAACGTCCTTCTTGTCTGCCAGCACCGCGGCCAGTGACGCGTCATTGGCATCGACCACGCGTCCGGACAGATCCAGCAGCACCTGGTGCTGGAAACTGGATTCGAAGATCGCCTGCAGGCGCCGCTTGCTGGCGCGCAACTCGGCCGTGCGTGCCTGCACCTGCTGCTCGAGCAACTGGTTGTCTTCGCGCAGGGCCAGCTCGGCCTGCTTCAGCAGCGAAACGTCGCTGCCCAGGCAGATATACCCGGCCACGCTGCCATCGGCGGCATGCTCAGGCACGCAGTCCATCTGCACGAATCGTGATTCGCCGCTGCGATGGATCAGTTCGACCTGGAAGCGGGTGCGCTCGCCCTGCAGTACCCGTTCCAGGCTGGGCATGGCGTGCTCGAAGGCGGAAATGCCGCTGACATCCCGAGCCGACCGACCCAGCAGTTCTGCAAGGCTGAATCCATGCCAGTCCAGGAACGCCTTGTTGGCAAACCGGTAGCGATGGTCCTTGTCCAACTGGGCGATCAGCGCCGGGACGGCATCGGTCACCATCTGCAGCTGGGCCTGGCTTTCGTTCAGGGCGGCCTGCGCATTGGCCAGCTGGGTGCGCTCGTGCGCCTCCTGGCGGGCGCGTCGGATCGCATCGGGCAAGCGTTGCAGGCGTTGCTTCACCACGTAGTCGCGGGCGCCGCGCGTGAGTGCCTGTACCGCCAGTTCCTCGGTCAGGGTGCCGGAAACAAAGATGAAAGGCGTCTGCGGCACGCACTCGCGCGCCAGGGCAAGTGCTGCGTCACCATCGAAGCCTGGCAGGACATGATCGGCGAGGATCACGTCGAACGGGCGGTTTTCGATGGCCTCGATGAACGCGTTGCGGGTCCACAGGCGCTCGGCCTCGAAATCGAGGCCGGCACGCTGCAGCTGGGCGCTGATCAGCTCCGCATCAAGCGCGCTGTCCTCCAGCATGAGGATGCGTAGGCGCTCGCTGCGGCGCGATCCATCACGCATTGCGCTGCCCCGAACCGTTGGGCCGATGCGGTGGCGGCTGGTTGGTGATGCCCCAGAACATGCCCAGGCCCTGGATGGCGTCGAAGAATTCCTTGAAGTCGACCGGCTTGACCACGAATGCGTTGACGCCCAGTTCGTAACTGCGCACCAGATCCTGCTCCTCGCGCGAAGAGGTCAGCATCACAACCGGGGTGCTGCTCAGGTACGGGTCGCCACGGACCTGCTCCAGTACCTCCAAGCCATTGACTTTGGGCAGCTTCAGGTCCAGCAGCACGACCACCGGGCCGCCGTGCATGGCACCGGCGAACTTGCCTTCGCAGCGCAGGTAATCCAGCGCTTCGGCGCCGTCGCGTACATGGATGACATCGTTCAACAGCTGGCAGCGCTCAAGCGCGGCCATCGTCAGCTCTGCATCCTTGGGGCTGTCCTCTACCAGGAGGATCGGCCGCAGGTCCCTCATGGGTGTTCTCCTGTGGAGCGGGGTAGGGTGAAGTGAATGGTCGCGCCCTTGCCGGGCTCGCCCTCGGCCCAGGTACGGCCGCCATGGCGGCCGATGATGCGGCGCACGTTGGCCAGGCCGATGCCGGTGCCTTCGAACTCTTCGATGTGATGCAGGCGCTGGAACACGCCGAACAGCTTGTCGACGTAACGCATGTCGAAGCCGCAGCCGTTGTCGCGCACGAAGAAGTGATCTTCGTCGTCGCGGCGGCCGTGCCCAATCTCGATCATCGCGTGCTCGCGCTCGCGGGTGAACTTGATCGCGTTGCCCAGCAGGTTCTGCCAGACCAGGCGAAGCATCGTCGGGTCGGCTTCCACCTCCGGCAGCGGCGCGAGCGTCCACTGCACGTCGCGGCCGGCGTAATCCAGCGCCAGGCTCCGGCGCACGTCCTCGGCCAGCGCAGCCATGTCCAGACGCACCCGCCCAAGCGTGGAGCGTCCCATCTGCGAGAAGCTGAGCAGGTCGTCCACCAGTGTGCCGGCGGACTTTGCTGAATCGACGATCGTATCCAGGAAGCGGCGCTCGGTCTCGTTGAGGCGGTCGCCCGCCGAGCTGCCAAGCAGCTCCGAATAGCCCACGATGTGGCGGAAGGGGGCGCGCAGGTCGTGGCTGACCGAATAGGAAAAGGCTTCCAGTTCCTTGTTGCTGCGAAGGAGCTGCTCGTTCAGTTCCGCCATCTCCTCGGCCTTGCGCAGCACGATATCGACGATGGCCGTGCGCATCTCGTGTGCCGCATCGCAGTCGGCGTCGGTCCACGGCAGGCTGCGCTGCCGCACGGTCTCTTTCCAGGCGTCGAAGGAGCTCCGCGGGGAGAGTGCGACGCCGGGCGCTGCGGTCTTGCGGGGGTCTCCCCCCCAGCGCACGGTTCGCACCACCTCCGGCCGGAACCACATCAGGTAGCTGTCATGCAGCTGCGAAATGGACACTGCCAGCAGGCCGCTGGCTACATCGGCCAGGTGCGCGGCAGGCGACCAGTCGGCGGCAAGGTGGTCGGTGCAGTAGGTTTCCTGGCCGGGCTGCCGGGTAGCCAGCCAATCGGCCAGCGCCAGCACGTCGCTGGCGGGCGGGCACTCACCCACGCGCATGCAGTCGCCCTTGTGCACGATGGCAGCCCCGGCCGCGCCGGTCAGCGACAGCAGGCTGCCTTCGTCCTGGCGCAGGGCCGCCATGAATTCTTCGTCGCCGGCCATGCGGCCCAGCAGCTTGACCAGTATCGAGCGACGCGCGACGCGTTCTTCAATCGCGAGCGCGCGCTCCTTCAGTGCAATCTGCAGCGACAGGATCTGGCCCATGAACTCGCAGGCGGTACGCACGTGGTAGGGCAGGCGGCGTGGCTGCACGGTGTGGCAGGACACCAGGCCCCATAACCGCCCCTCATGTACCAGTGACACCGACATCGACGCCCCGGTCCCCATGTTGCGCATGTACTGAAGATGCACGGGGGACACGCTGCGCAGCACGGCCAGGCTCAGGTCGGTCGGTGGCGCCTCGCGGTGGTCTTCGGCCCGCATCAGCGGGGTAGGGGTATAGTTGTTGTCCGCGATCAGGCGCACCCGGTTCCGGCGGTACAGTTCGCGGGCCTGTGCGGGAATGTCCGACTCGGGAAAGCGCAGGTCCAGGTAGGACGGCAACAGGCCATTGCCATCTTCGGCCACCACGATGCCATTCCAGCCAGCATCGAATTGATAGACCAGGGTGCGGTCAAAGCCGGTGAGCCGCCGCATGTGCGCGGCCGCAAGCCTGCACAGGTCTTCCACCGTCGCTGCCGATTCAATGCCGGTCATCAGCTCGCGGATGGCTGGATACAGTTCTTCCAGCGAACCGGGCTGGCCGGGAACCGGCGCCTCCAGCTCGACCAGAAGATCCGTGGCGGAGCGGTGCACGAGCAGCTGATGGCGGCCGTGCCCATCCAGGTGCACGGCACCGACATGCGCGCTGCTGCCCACCGTCGCCTGTTGCAACACGCCCTGGAACGGTGCCAGCACGCCGCCCAGCACTTCACTGACGTGCTGCATCAACGGTTCGCCGAACTGTTTCAGCAGCCCGGGGTGGCTGATGGCGCGCTCGCGTACCTGCAGGGACTGCGGTTCAACGACCAGAAGCACACCGTAGGGCTGGATCGCGCCAGGGGTGTGGATCGGTTCGCGCGCGCAACGGGACAGGGCAGTGTCGTGCGCGGATTCGGTAGGAGGCGTCAAGGGCGGGACTCATGATTCGTGGATGGCTGGAACGGCCCAGCACTGCATCCGGTGTGCATGGATGGTGAAGCAAAAGCGTGCCGCCGCATACCACCACGTGAATGTGAAGGGCCTTTCATTCAAACCTGAATTCTTCATCTACGCAGCGACGGATGTACTGGAAGGCGTCTGTCGCGCCCCTGCATGCCTGCGCGCGCTCCTGGCCACTTAAAACGAGGGCATCCAGTTCCTCCCGCTCGCGTCTCCAGTATTCGGCCACACCGAGGTTGGAAGGGCGCAGGTGGCGCGCTCCGTACCCGGCATGAAGCTGCAACGCAGCGGCCATCTTCAACAGCACGGCCGCCCCCAGCGTCGAGCCCTCCGCCACGTAGCGCCAGCCCAGAACGGTCGCTTTCGAGAACACATGCGGCTGCGGTTGCCAGGCATGGGGTGCCGGCACGGAAGCGCCGAGGTCGCGAAGATCCTCCTCGATCAGCGGCAAGCGGGTCGCGCCCGGATCCTGCATCCGGTACAGCGGCGCAACAGCGCTATGGAAGTGCCATTGCACGCGCAGGAAGCAGAGGTAACGCTGGCGCGACGCGAAGATGTGTTGCTGCAACAGGTGCTGGTCGAGGCGATCGTGGGCCGCTCGGGTGTGCGCTTTCAGGGCAGCGCTGAGGGCCATGGGGTGATCGGGTTGTGCTGGCAATGTGGATGTAGGCATCGGCGCGCACCCTAGCAGATTTCGATGCAGAGACCGGTGCAGGTTTCGCGGCCAGCACATCTGCGCTGCACGCCAGCTAGACAGCGGCTGCCCTACGGTGACTGCAATTCCAACAGATGCCACGCCCGTGAACCTGCAGACCGCACCCGCGCCCCAGTACCGTATGCTCCCTGACAGCTGCCAATTTGAATTGCTGGATGTGGATGCACTGCAGGATCCAGCCAGTGGCCGGCTGCTGCACCTGTACTCGCTGGTAGCGCGTTGCCTTTCCTGCGAGACGATCTTCAAGGCAGAAGAAGGGCAGGGCCTGGTCAGCCATACTGCAGCGCGAGTGGTGCGGTGCCCCACCGGTTGCGGGCAGCAGGCGTTCAAGCCGGCCCTGCTGCGGACCTGGTGCCCACAGGCCGTGGCCCAGGCATGAACGCTGGATCCGCGTGTCACAGCAGCCCTGGATTGGCCCGCCAGACGGCGAAGTTGAGCGCCGAGGCGAACGAAATCCAGGCAAGGTAAGGAAGCAGCAGCACCGCCGCGGCCGGGCGGGTACGCGCAAACGCGACGATTGTCGCGCACACCAACACGATCAATACAAGAATGTCGGCGAAGGCAAGCGCGCCCAGCTTCCAGCCGAAGAACAGCCAGCTCCACAGTGCGTTGACGGCCAACTGCACCAGATAGAGCAGCAGCGCGGGCCGTGCGCCGCGCCAACCGCGTTCGCGCCAGACCAGCCACGCGGCAACCGCCATCATGGCGTAGAGCAGTGTCCACACCGGGCCAAAGACGCTGGCCGGTGGTGCCCATGCGGGGAGGGCAAGGCTGGCGTAGAAGCTTGCTGCGGACGTGGACGCCCACGCCCCCAGGGTTGCCGCGACGAAGGTGATCGCCACCCATCCCAGAAGTCCGGAAACCTGTGAACTCCGCTTCATACCGTGCAGCTCCCTGATGCTTGTGCTGCCTGTCTACGCACAGAGGCAGCGAATGGATGCAGGTTGCTGACCTTCAATCTGAAGAACCGACGGCACCCGCTCCCTGGCTCGCTGGCAGCAGGGAAGGTCGCTGGTCAAACCACTCCCTTGCCTTCGCCAGGTGCCATTGGCGCTGGTCACCGTCCAGCTCGATGCCCGCACCCAGCAGCCCCCAGCGCAGGTAGAGATCACCGCGCTTGCGCTGGTCGAGCAGATCCAGCCGCGCGCGTACCGAAAGCCGATCGTTCTCGGCCTGCAGTCCATCGATGATCAGATGGCCCGGGCGCCAGCGCAGCGTCGCCCGTGCCTGCACCTGGCCGGAATCCAACAGCGACAGGGTCCAGCGCGGGTAGTCGGTACGCTCTGCGAACAGTGCAAGCAACGGCCGGGCATCGCTGAGATCCAGATCCGTGGTGGCATCGACCTGGAAGGGCGACTGCGCGTCGATGCGGCCACGCTTGAAGGCCACGCGGCCTTTCCATGCGCTTGCCCGCTCTGCGCCCGCCACCTGCACATTGCGAAGTTCGACGGTGGTGCCGGACAGATCGAAATGACGCTGATTGAAGTCACCGCGGCGCAGTGTTGCCTTCACGTCGATGTCGCCGCCCATATCCAGTCCTGCCACCTTGGCACTGGCATTGCGCCCCAGCAGCCGGGCAGTGCCATGGCCGACGCGTCCATCGGTGTCGAGCGTGGCATCGCCGCTCAGGCTGCCGGTGCCACGGAGCAGTCGCACCTGCGGCGAGTCCAGGTAGCGGTTGTAGGCGGCCAGGTCGGGAATCGTTGCTTGGCTGAAGCGCAGGTGCGCGCGGACACCCTTGCGCAGCTCCTGCAGGCGACCATCACCGGTCAGGTCCAGGGCCAGATCACGGCCGTCGAACAGGCGCACATCCTTGGCATCGGTTGGCCGTGCAGTGAATCGTGGCAGCCGGACAGCCAGCTGTGCCTGGCTGGGGCTGCCGGCCTTCAATTCGCCATGGGCGCTGGCCGTGCCCGCCAGTCGCACGCCGGCGACTTCGGCCACGGCTTCGGCGGCCGGAATGTCCACGGTGCTGCCTTCGATCAGTTCGCCGTTGCGCACGCGCAGATCCGCTTTCAGCGTGCCACCGCCGTCCAGCTGCAGCCACGGCTTGCGAACGAACAGGGCAGGGATCCAGTTGAGCGAAGTGAACGTCCATTCGCCGCGCACGGTACCAGAGCTGCGTTCCAGCAGCTGGGCGGGCTGCTGGAAGGGGATGTCCCGGCCACGGACGCGCAGATCCGCATCCACTTCACTGCCTGAGCCGGGCTTGGGCGGCAGGCGGGCCTGCAGGCGCAGGTCGTTGGACACATTGAGCTGCAGGGCCAGGACGCCGCGATTGGGGGCACCATCACCCAGGTAGAGCGGCACCTGCCAGATCGCGCGGTCCCCGGGCTGCAGCTGGCCGTCGATCAGGTGCAGCGCCAGCTGCAGGCGTCCGGGCACGGGCGCGCTGGAGATCTTCGGCGTTGTGGCATCCGTGTCCATGCGCAGGCCCTGGCTGCGGGCGTCGACCTCAAGCTGGGCATGCAGCAGCTTCAACTTGGCCAGACCGGGCGCCTGGTCCCGATAGTGGCGCGGATAGCTGAAGCGCGCTGTGAGATCCATGTCGCCCAACAGCTGCACGCCGTCAAAACTGGTGTCCGCATCGCTGAACGCCACCTCGGATTCGAAGAGCTCCGACGGCCCGCCGCGCAGCTGCTTGAGGAAGCCCACCGTACCCCGGCCCTTGCCAATGATCAGCAACTTGCCAAAGCGTGCGCTGCGGATGCTGTCGCTGTGGATGGCATTGAAACGGAGCGTCCAGCCGCGGTCGCTGCGCGGCGGTGGCGGGATGGCTTCTTCGACGCGGCTGATTTCGGCGGAAACCCCCGTCGCCTGCAAGCGCGGAACCCGTACCTCGCGCTGGAACAGGGGCAGCACCGCCAACCGGGCGCTGGCGCGCTCGGCATGCAGCACGTAGACCGTGTGGTTCACGTGGCCGCGCATGTGCACGTTCCAGGCGATGACATGGCCGGGCAGCAGCGTGATGGCCGGGCCGGTGGTCATCACGAACTTGTGCGGCTTGCGGTTGGTGACCTGATCGAACAGCGGGGTATTGAGGAAGATGTTGCCGGCCAGCAGGTACAGCAGGTAGATGCCCAGCAGGACGTACGCGGGAACGCGCCACCGTCGAAGCCGGTGCGGGATGTGCACGGAAACAGGAGACATCTACTGCTCTGAGGGCCGGAATTTCCACAACTATTGCGGAGCCGATGGCGGTGGCGCGTGAAGCAGCTGCGGGGCAGGCGCTGGATTCTGGTAGTGTCCGGCCTGGTCACGACCACAGATCTGCAGGAGACGCATGGAGATCCGGCCCGCCCGTGCAGGCGATTTCGACGCGATGTGGGGCATGTTCAAGACGGCCATTGCGGCGCAGGATGCGCTGCCCTTTGCTGGCTCTTTCGCTGTCGAGACGTTTCGCACGCATTGGTTCCAGGCCCAGGCACCTCATGTAGCTGTGCTGGAGGGCCGGGTTGTGGGCATGTACAAGATGGGCCCGAATTTCCCTGACCTTGGGGCGCATGTGGCCAGCGCCACGTATGTGGTGGATGCGCCAGCACAAGGGCAAGGTGTGGGCCGGGCCCTGGTGGAACACAGCCTGGAGCGGGCGAGGGCGGAAGGATTCCTGGCCATGCAGTTCAATTACGTGGTCAGTACCAATGCCCCGGCCGTGGCGCTGTACCGGAAGCTGGGGTTCGATGTGGTGGGAACGCTACCGAAGGCGTTCCGGCATGGGACGCTGGGCTTGGTGGATGTCTTTGTGATGCACACGTACCTGTGATGCGATGCGTTGGTCGCACGTGGTCGGCGATATCCAGCCGAGGCTGGCTGCACAATTCCTGAGGATGTCCCTTGAATCCATTGGTACAGTTTTTGCTGAGTCTGCTGGCGGGCGCGTTCCTCTTTCTGTTGGCTGTGGGGCACGACTACTGGAAGCGCCTGCGTTGGCTCTTCGGATGGGATCCCAATCTGGGCCATGAATCTGCAGACAAGCTCATTTCCATCGCCAACAGGACGGTGCTGGTGACGGCCGCCTTGCTGTTGGTCTGGGCGGTGACAGGCCCATCCCCGTACCGGAGGAACTGGGAGATGGAGGTTTGGGGTTTGGCGGCCGGCACGTTGATTGCGTATGTGACGCTCATCCTCAGCGCATCGACGCGGGCCCGCGCCTAGATGGCATGGAGCTCGCCGGCATGGAACGAGCCGAATAGCGTGACGCGTCACGACCAGTGAGTGGCTACGGCTGGGGTGCCAGAACGCGCTCCTGAGGCCTCGGTTGTTGGTGCCGAATCGGCGAAAGCGCTCTTGCCAGGCTGGCGTGCAGCCACGGCAAGATCAGCGGCAAAACTACGCCCGCAAAGCCGTCTTTACCCGCCACTGTCAGATCCGCAAGATCCTTTGCCATTCGTGCAGAGGTTGAGGGAAGCCCAAAGGGCGGTTGGCAGTGATCGAATCACTGACAATCAGGCCGGCGCCTGGAGTGGATCAGGGGCGTGACTGGTGAAGCCTGGATCGGGCAATGGCGTAATGAACATAATATACATTATGCGAAATTCTGTATTGGCCTGATCCGGTTCGCCGGCACGATCCGGCAATGGCTGCGGCTTTTGGCTGGCTCTTGCCTGCCTGCTCGCTCCTCCGCCAAGGATGAGTTTGCAGCATGCGGATAGATCCAACCGGCTCCTGGGCCGGTTTGGGATTCCAAGGTGGGCACATGTTCACGCCCGAACGTCATCAGTTTGAGCCATGCGACATGGCCTGGTGGTCCCTGACCTGCAACATTGCGCGCGAATGGCGGCTGATGATGGCTGAGGCGGCTCCCCGGGCTGTAGCTGCCCGGGAAGCGTCAATTGCGGCGAAATCTAGTGTCATCTACCTAGCCGAAGCCCTCAGAATTCGCCGAGAACGACGGTTTGGCGTGGGCGATCCCGGCTCCGACGCCGGGGCGTCCAATGTGGTCTACATGAGCCGTGGGCCGAGGCCTCGCCAGCGCGTGTGAGGCGCACCCGTAGGGGCGCTGCCCCTACACCCCATTAGGCGACCGGTTTCGCAAGCGCCGCGATGAGCATCACGTCCAGCCTTCGGAAACTATCAACCGCACGCCTATGCGAAGCCCGAATTGAGTCTGTATACAACACCATGGCTTCGACGCGCTGCTGAACCTCTGCACGATTGGCCTCCGAGGGATTTCGCATAAATTCCAAGTGAGCCGCTTCATGCAGTCCGACCAATTCGTTGTTGAACCGATACGTGTCAATCAGCGATTTGGTAAGCGCGTAGCACTCTATGATCGCGGTGCGTAGCTCAACATCAGGTACGTGCCCAATATGGTCGGCGTTCTCCCGAAATACGGTGAAGTAGTCCTCGGCGATCGGATAGTGAATCTGGAGCGGTTGACCCTCGGGTAGTTGTTCAATGCGAACCGTCATAGTTAGCTCATAGAGCCTGTGCACGGTTCGGACTTCAACATGGATCGCCTGAAGCGTTGCCCTGACCAGCGACCTTGAATCATCGGCAGCTTGCATTCGCTGGAATCTAAGGGTCAACCAAGTTCCAAGCAGCGAAGCGCCACCACCAATGACGGCGCCAATAACCGCGCCAACGAAACCTTCGTTCCAGATATCCATCCCCTCCCCCTGTTTCAGCCTATTTGCGTGAATGTGCACGTTGCCTATCGCTCACGGCAACGCAGCCAGCCACCCGAAGGCGACGAAACCTGTTCCCAGCCGTTCGGCAGTCTCCGCATCGCTTGGCCACCGATACAGGCCATCCCCGAGCGTTTGGCTGCGTCAGTACCCAGCGCAGGTAGCGTCACCACCTCAGTAGATGGACTTGGGCGCCCCGCCTGCCTGGATTCCTGCTGAAGCGCATTAGCCTCAAACCCGTCACAGAGTGACTTCATGCCTGGATGCGGATGATTTGGCCAGCGATACTGCTCGCAGTTGAACGGTGTCGTGGTCTTAGTCATTGAGTTGTACGCCGCCTTGGGCGCTGCTGGTATTGGCTTTGGCGCGGGGCCTCTCGCTGAATGAATTTGCTGCGCTGACACCGCGCCTGTAACGACCAGCAACATGCATATCGCCCCGAGTCGAATGTCCATATTCCCCCTCCAGATTGGGGGGATGGTACTCGATCCCTCTGGCGTAGATTACGGTAGCCCCGGTAGATGAAACGGTCTTCTGCGCCCAGTTCATGGTGACCTGCATTAACATGCTGGCGGCGCCCAAACCCGCCGCGCCCCTCCCAGCCACACCCACGAGAAGGCCGGTATCGACTCTCCGGCGAATGGCATGGCGCATAAAGCAAACAGGCCAGCTGCTAAAAGTTGAAGTGTCGTGACGCGCCGGGCATCAACCTTGCCTGCGTAGTGCCCAATGGGAATGATCTCGCCCGCCAAGGCGAACGCACTCAGCAAAGTCCCCCGCTCGCCCCGGCTCATGCTCAGTACGCCATTGCACGGCGGAACTACTGCGCTACCGCTGCAGCTTCAGCGGCGGCCTTCTTGAGATTCAACTTTGCCATCCGAGCCCTAACCCCACCTTCTCGATCACCTAACCGCTGAAGAATCTGCCGTTCACTGAGCGTAAAGTGCTTCTTCTTCGTTAGTGCAACGTGCGCCAGCGTCGGATGATGCACAAGCGGCGCCATGTCGCCATCGAGCACGTTCGTATCCAAGAAAACAAACCTCTGCAAAGAGCACAATCGGCTAACGAACCGGACGTGATCGAGAGGCGAGCATTTCATGTACATCAGGTTGAGCAAGTGTTTGCCCCTCACCAGGTCCGCAAAACCGCGGACGTTCTTGCAGTTCTCGAAACGCAGTTCACGAAGCTCGTTTAGGTCGCCGATTGGGTCGATGCACTCCAGCTTCGGCGCGAAACCGACGAAGAGTTCGCGCAGACCTTGCATTGTTTCGAGCCCCTTCAAGCTCTGTAGCTTATTGAAGTAGAGCGAGAGCCTCTCCAGCGCGGGCAGGACGGACAATTCGGTGATGTCACCTGATGCTGGACTGAATCCGCCCAGTGCCAAGCCCTTCAAGCGTACGAGGCTTTCGTCGACGCGAAATTTCCTACTCCATGGTTGGCCTAGCGATTCGAGCTTAGTGAAGGGACTAAGGTCGTCGATGGCATTCGGCCCCGCGTTGGTGAAGAAATGCTTGAGCCACTCGGCATTTCCTCGCAGAACGGACAAATCGACTTTGTCAAAAAGCATCAAGTGAAAATCAGCCACAGGAAAGAAGGCCTCAATGAAATCGATACTCTTGAGGCCAGGATTCTCGTGATCCGAAATGCCGAGTTGCGTGTACTGCCCGGTTCTCCACAGCTCTACGCACTGGGGTACGTGCTCAGCGTCGACGTAGAGCGTGCGGCCTTGCAGTTCGGATTCGAACACTGAATCAACCACTCGTGTTCGTCCGGGCATGCCAGCTTGATCACTTTTCATGGCGATCAGCTTGCCACGACCCAGGACTTGCCGTACAGCGCGGCCAGCAATTCGCCATTGGGGCCGCCCTGGACGATGTACTTCCCACCTCCTCCGCGAATGCCAGAGCACTCAGAGGGAAGTGGCGTGAACTGCACTACCACTCTTGCGCGCTCGAGCCCATACCCCATTCACGCGTCCTTTTGGCCCCAAGCAGACACCTTCCCTACCCTCGATAAACATCCCTAATCACTTGCCTATCGGTGCACGTCTGGCAAAGTCAAGCTGCCGAGCTTGGCAGTCGCGGGCGGAGCACGCGTATCACCATCGCAGTTTGCACTGATTGAGGTGAGAGACGGTTGCTCGCGAGGTGCCTAGGCTCAATGCGCCGGTGACTTAGAGGTGCGGGACAACGTAAAGTCCAAAAGACGCTAGCGATCCTCGATAGTTGGCGGAGTTTAGATCGGCAGAGAACAACGCGAGCGGCGTCGGGGGGGCGCTCGGTACGACCGGAGTAAACCATGGCGCGCGGCTGGAGGTTGGGTGGCTGAGCATTCCCAGTTCCCGTCGTAGCCCTAACGCCTCCCGAGCATAAACTTTGTGCCATGCCCCAGCTTTACAAGATGCCGCAAATACCAACTGCTTATAGCTCGGATAAGCCGATCCTTTGAGCGGCTTATAAAGCCCTATATCGATCTCGTGCAGGTCTGAACAGCTGGGCGCCGCACCAGTCTTACCGAGCTGGTAGCTCAGCGTTGTGAACTGGACCGAAACCCAGAACTCATAGCTTTCGGACCCTGCGGCGACATGTATGCAGTCGTGACCCTTAGAGTTCGGCCGGCAAGGCGCCCCGCCGAATGTCAGGCGGGTCTTGGCTTTGGGGTGGCACGAAAGCATGTATTTGTGGGAGTGGCGAAGGTCCGCAAGCAGCCTCGAAAGCACCTTCAACTCGTACGCCTTGCCTAGTGCGTAGTTGGTTGTCGGGGACTTGTTCTTGGCGCGGTCGATGGCGGCCTGGATGGCCCTCATGACGACCGCCTTAGTAATCGTCGTCATGGGCGTGGCGTCCTCGATGGCGTGCTATTCGGTGCCGGCCCCTCGTCGCCGAATGAGATTCTGATGAACGCCTCGACTTCATCTAGTTCGTCGGGTGTCAGCTTTGCATCAGTACGGTGGGGAAGATTCTCTCGTAGAGAAAACTCGCGATAACCTTGCAGGCCCGCATCGACGTAATAGACGTCTGTAACGCCCTCCAGGCCGTCGACCAGACGTGTCAAGTCAGCGAGAATCGAGCCGAGTTCGACTTTGTCCACCCCCGATCCGTACGCGACGAGGGTCGAGAGCGCAGCAGCTGATTGTGCGTTTACATCCTCGGGGTGGTCAGCGATCGCGCCCCTCACCGATTCCAACAGCTCATGCAGTGTATCCAGCTCGTTGAGCTGAGCATGCCTGAGTTCCTGCAATATCAACTCCAGCACTTCGGTACCTTCCAGGTCTTCAGTCATGGCTTTGTCACTTGCTCTCTGATTGGGATAGCCCTTAGTGGCGGCAATTGATATTCGCTACCGCTTTGTTATCAACTTTGCTTCAGTTAGAGAATGGCTGCACTACCGACATTGCCCTGGCAATCGAACGCAATCGCTATCCGGACATTGCCACTGGGATCAATAAGGCGGGACATGCTCTCATTCAGCGCGTACCGTAGCTGAAGGTAGCTGGCCTGCTGGTCATTCCCGAGCCGGTGATAGTCGGACGTCATTGACCTCAGCTTATCCTTGCGCAACTGGAGGGTTTCACCCGAGTTCCAGAATGCCTTGCCCATCAGCGCGGACTCCTGAACAGAAACTGCGTTTCTGAACTGCTCCAGGAGGTCGCTCCAGCGGTCTTCGTCCACCGACATGCGTGAGTAATTGCGCTGCGTCGGATCGAGGTAGGCGGTCACGAAGTCCAAGGCTGAGGCAAGGTTGAGAAAGAGTGCGCGTCGTGCCAGCAGCGGCCTCACCCGCTCGATAAGGCCTTGGAGCTTTTTGAACGTGTCGCCCGTTCCAAAGGTGTCGGAGTCGGTCAGGGTCGAAATCTGCCTGATCAGCGAGGCCATGTCTTCCACCAGCTTGTTGCGCCACGCATAGGAGTCCTTGATGACGCCTTCAATGGTGTTCATCTTATGCTGGGGCAGCTCATCCGGGCAGCGGAGCTCTCGCATGTGCGAGGCAATCTCCTTGATGTAGTCGAATGCGCCCGTGATTCGGGCCTTGTCTTCGTTTTCCTGCCTTTCAATAACTTCGGCGATGGATTCCTTGATGACACCAAGACTCTTCTCGATATCTGCCAGGTGTGATTGAGCAACGGCGATGCTAACAAGCTGAAATGCTCCGCCGGCAAGCTGTTTGGCCTTCCCCCCCTGCATCAACCTGGCCTTTCCGACCAGCTTGCCGGACGTGTCGACCGCATCGGCGAGGATCTCTCCCGACTTGGTCCTCATCAGAGAGTAGGTGCCTTCCGTGAGTCCCCTCTGGATCTCGGGCTTGAATACCACCTCGACGGTCCTGCTGGGAACGCTGGCAGCCCCTTTGAACAGATCGGCTGCAAGATGCTTGACCCGTTCGATGCCACTGCCGCACGAATCGAGGGTGTGTGTTCGCGGGGGGATGCGCTCGATCTCCCTGCATTCGAGCAGGCTCATTCCGTTTTCATCAAAAAGAGCGAAGTCACAGCCGAGGTCGGTCTTCGCCTCCACCATGTTGGCCGACGGTGAATCGACGCGACTGGACTGACCGGCCTCAGCACGGACGCCGGCTGCCTTTCGGCGGATGATGATGAACGAGGCGCCTGCGATGAGTAGGGCCGAGATAGTGATAAGCAGAATGGTGTTCAAAGCTTCCTCAAAAATGTGTTCGCATGCGTTGAGCGATAGGCAGCTCGTCGAGTCACCCGGAGCGATGCCTATTTGATGGCGGCCTCAAGCAGACTGACGTAGGTATTCAGCCGCGTGCGCATAGCTACCAGCACCCAGCCCATCAGATACATCATTACCACTACAAAGATCAGCAGTCCCCCGACCAAGTTGAAATCGTAAGCGCCTGCCCAGTGCCCCCATTCCCAGTTGCGGAACTGGAGGTACAGAGCAGCCAGCACGGGTTACGGGCCCAGCTTCTGCAGCCCGCCGTAGAAAAGCCTCATGCGCTCGTTCATGTTCTGGCGGAGGCTGGTAACGAACCGCGGACGCCCTTCCAGCTCTGTTCTGCGGAAGTGCTTCAAGGACGCCACCAGCTCACGCCAGTAGTCAAACTCGCTGTCCATTTCTTCAGCGTGCGACAGGCGCGGCTTGGCGTACTGGCGCCACTCCCGCTTGGCGGTGAGCAATACGCCCACCAGGAAGCCTTCGATCTCGATCAGCAGGCAGGCGTGCGCCAGTCCGGTCGCGATCTCGACCGAGAGGAGACGGGTGGGATCTGCGGCAGAGAGTAGGCCGCCCGCGGCTGCCAGCATGCCAAGACGAAGCGCCCACTTTTCGGAGCGGGATTGCTTTGGATAGATGCTCTGCCCGGCCCCCCGCTGCACGTGCTGGTAGAGCCAGCCGTACGTCAAGATTGTAGGCTCGGCCGCGGTTGTATCGGTAGGGGCGACTTCCACCTGCATATCCATTGCGGTGACCCAAGGGTATGGAAGAGCAGACGCCCTGCCCAGGCGCGGCACATAGACCGATAGCCAATCATAGCGCTGGGAGGGCGTACTGGGATGTCGGGATCCTCCTGACTCCAGGTGCGGTAGGTCTGCGGAGCTGGGGAGTGGCGCCTCGGCCGGGCGACGGCAGGCGCCAACGAGGGGGGGTAGTTCAGCCACGCAGGCGTGGCCCCACGGGGGGGGGGGGGGCGGCTTATATGGCGCGCCGCTCTTTTTTCCTTAGCGTGTATGCTGATATCTCCCGATGTCTCCAGGATCGCCAGCCCGATCTGACGATGACAATCGCATCCTATGTGGCGGATCGCTACATCCAGATCTTTCGGGGCGACGTTGCAGCGGCGTCGGTGATTTCAGAATACGTTGCCATCACGGAGCAAACTAATGGGTGTTCATTCCGCCCGGGCGAGGAGCTTGTGGCTACGGGCGGTCACGTACCCTACCCCCGATAACGCACCCTTATCGCGAGTCGCGCGGCGCGCGCGCTCAGCAGAATTTGATTCAATTAACGTGACGCGTCACGCTCGATCGCTGCCACCCCATTGGCGCCCCACCCCTCCCCTACTATAGTTCCATCCCTCACAAGGACGAGGCGGCACACATGCCCTATATCGGAATCGGACTCCACGTACTGGCAGCCATCTACTTCGCGGTGCACGCCATCCGCTCGGGCCAGAGCCTCTACTGGCTCATCCTGCTCTTCTCGTTCCCGTTGCTCGGTAGCCTCGTCTACTTCCTGGCGATCTACTTCCCGGAAGTCCGCCACTCGCGCGGCGCCCGACAGGTCGTCCGTTCCGCCAAGCAGCTCATGGACCCGGGCCAGGACCTTCGCAATGCCCGCGCCGAACTGGCGCGCACGCCCACCGTGCAGAATCAGGTTCGCCTGGGCATGACGCTGCTGGATGCCGGCCAGGCCGAGGAAGCCAGAACCCTGCTTGAGCAGGCAGCCAGCTCGCCGCTGGGCGACGATCCCTACATCCTGACCGGTCTGGCGCGTGCCCGCCTCGATTCCGGGCAGCCCGCGCTTGCGGTGGAGACGCTGGACGGCCTGTTCGCCCGCCATCCGGACGTGCGCCGCAAGCCGGAACAGACGCTGCTTTACGCGCAGGCATTGGCGGCTACCCAAGCGCCCGGCACCCGTGCCGCGTTCGAGCGGGCCGTGGAATGCGGAAACGATGCCGCCGCACGCTGCCTCTACGCCGAATGGCTGATGGCGCAGCCGAAGCCCGACGATCGTGAGCAGGCCCGCAGCCTGTTCGCCAGCATCATCGATGATGCCCAGCACTGGTCGCGTCACGCGCGCAGCCACAATGCCCCATGGTTGGAGCGGACCAAGGCCGCGTTGAAGGGCTACTGACGCCTAGCAGCCTTTGGCAATCCTGTCGCATTCGCCTCGCCCACGGCCCCGCCGGGCGGATACCGACACTCGGCAGACTTGCACCATCGACATCGCCGATAGCATTGCAGCGCAACGCTCCAGCCTCATTGCGCCGTATGCAACGAATCTGAAAATGTTGAAAGTGGTGACGTCATCAGCCCTACTGCATTGGCATCACGCATAGGTCCGCGTATTCCTTGCCCTGCCACCGTGCATCGGTGGTCGGGATTCGAAACCCCGGTTGTGTGGATGTTGCTCGCACTTGCCAGCCGGCACTGCTTCGCGCGGTGCCGGCTGGCAATCCGTCAGTCGGCTATGGCGGGCGGTGCGTGGAGGCCTTGCGCCTGCCCGGTCATCCACACACGGGGTTTCGAACCACGCATCGTCCGCCACCTTTATCGGTGGCGGCTTCTGCATGCACGCAAGGAGCCCAGCCATGACCCAGCCCCACTCCCCTGCCCCGCACCCCATCCACGACGCGCCCGCAAACGGCACGGTGCTGGACCCGAACACCCTCATCGCCCTGCTGCACAGCATCAGCTCCGGCGCCGCCTCCGATGGTCAGCCCTGGCCGGAACGGCATCAGATGCCGGGCCGACGCATCGCCTTGGCGGATACCGATTGCTCGCTGGCCGGGCTTCGCGTGGTCCTGGAGATTCTGCTGGCCGCGCAGCGCGCCCGCGAAAATGGCGAGCTGGAGCAGTACGTTGGCCCGCGCGTAATGGAGGGGCTGATCATGGCCGGAATCGGCCTTACCGCACACGCCAGTACCCGACTGCATCCGGAGGGCTGAGTGGCCTGGTGGCGCTGGGCGGCCACCGCGCTCTGTCTTCTGGTGGTGGTTGCGGCACAGACGCAGTGGCTGGCACCGCCCAAGCCCTCGCCTATCGGTTTCCACAGCATCCCCGGCGATCGCTTTCTGCAGTTGCGCCGCCAAGCCATGCAGTTCGTGGAGGCTCGGCCACAACAGGGCTTCCAGTTCGTTGAGCGGCATCGAGATGCCGAGTTCCAGGTTCATTGCCGAGGCATACCCGTGCTGTGGCTGGAGAGGCGCTCGCACCATCTGCTGTTGAAGGCCTCACTGGACGCGAAGCAGCGGGCGCCCGCCGTTGTGCGGTTGCGGGCGCTCCTCCAATGGCAGTTGGAGCCGTTGGATTACCTGGAGCAGGTACTGGCTGGCGTGCCGGAACCTGTTCTGTTGGATCGGGTGCTGCAGATTCTTGCCAGTGATGTGCCTGATGGGGCGCGATGTGGCGTGCCGTAGTCGAGCGTGGCTCGACTCTACAGGGCTGCGAGGGTTCGGGCTCCGGCTCTACCGCTAGTCACCTGCGCGACAGGCATTGGCCCAGTGATCATGCGGGTGACCCCTCGGCATCGATCCAGCCCGCATCGCGCACACGCGCAAGATCTTCTGGCGTATCGATATCCAGGCCCAGTTCCGGTGCCTGCAGGACATGCACCGTATCGACGGGAAGTTGCCGCAGGCGCGCTCCAAAGCCGCGGTCACCGCTTGCACCCACTTGATTGAACCATGCGTGCGGCACCACTGCAGGAACGCCAAGCGCATTTCCGTGGCGGGTGCCCGCGCACCCTGACGCCGAGACGCTGGCACCCGAAAGCAGCGCCTGCAGATGGGAGCGCTCGATTGCGGGCTGGTCGCATGCCACGACCATCACCGCGGTCACCGTGGGCAGCAGGCGTGCGCCGGCAACCTGCAGACTGCTCGCCAGGCCGCGTTCCCAGTGGTGGTTGGTTACCGGAGTGGCCTCCAGCCCGGCAATGCTGGATGTCACGGCCTGTGCGTTCGCGCCGACCACGACCAGTACCTGCGCTGGCGCGAGCTCCCATGCCAACCGCACCACGCGATGTACCAGGGTCTCGCCCTGCCGGGTCAGAAGCTGCTTGGGCTGGCCAAGTCGGGTGCTCCCGCCGGCAGCCAGCACGACAACCGCATGCGCGTCAGTCACCTGCCGTGCGCGCTTCGCCATTGCTGCAGCTGCGCGGCGATGCTGAGCGAAATCGCCTCTGGCCCTCGGCCGCCGATGTCCAGGCCGACAGGTGATCGAAGTCTCGGGGAAAGGCGGTGGCGCTGATCCGGTGTCAGCAGCTTGAACAGGTCCTCGCGCCTTCGCCGCGGACCCAGCAATCCAATGAACGCGACGTTGGTATCAGCCAGGGCCACCAGCGCCTCCCGGTCCAGTTCGAAATCGTGATGCATCACCAGTGCCGCGTCGCAACGGTCGCCATGAAGGGCCTCGGCCGGGCTGGTCTGAAGATGCGCATCTGCGCACTGCCCGGCTGAGGCCCAGCGCGCTCGCCGTTCGGCCACGCTGACCCGCCACCCCAGGCCCCGCAGCAACGGAACCAGGGAGGGCGTTTCGGGACCGCCCCCCAACACCAGGGCCCGCGGAAGCCGGGGCAACGGCAAACGCCACGCACCCTCGCCAAAGGGCTGCGTACCCTCCATCGGATGCAGCTGCCACGCCTGCTCGTGATGGCCGGCACGGAAAATGACCTGCCCCGACGTGCGAAGGTCGCGCTGGAGTGACACACCCTCGCGCAACCAAGCCTCGATGACGTCGTCGATGCCGGCCATGGCACGCAATGGCAGGAGCGCAATCCGCAGCCGGCCGCGGCAGCCGAGCGCGGACCCACTCAACAGGTCGTCGTCACTGCGGGTGTCGATCTCGATCCAGTCGACTCGCCCTGCCGCGCTCACCTGCTCCGCCCGTCGCGCGAGCTCGGGCTCCAGGCATCCGCCGCTCAGCCAGCCGACCTGGCTGCCGTTGCAGAACAGCACCATGTCGCCGGCACCGGCGTAAGTGGACCCATCGGTTTCCAGCACCAGCGCGAGCACGGCGTGCTCCCCCGCGTGCACGCGCGTCAAGGCCGTCTCGAGTACGCCGCGCGGGCTGCCTTCGGCGAGGAAGCCCGGCGCTGCCGACAGGTGCTCGGCAAGATCGCAGGGCTCCCCTCCGCCTGCGACGGAGGCCTCCAGAGTGGGCGAGGCTGCGGGTCGGTCCATGCGCAAGGGTCAGCCCACGTCGGGCAAGCCGGGCAGCAGCTTGTCCAGGGTAATGGGATAGTCGCGCACGCGCACGCCGGTTGCGTTGTAGACCGCATTGGCGATCGCGGCGCCGACCCCGCAGATGCCCAGTTCACCCACACCCTTGGCCTTCATCGGCGAGATCACCGGATCCAGCGTGTCGAGGAAGACCACTTCCTGGTGCGGAATGTCGGCGTGCACGGGAACCTCGTAGCCGGCCAGGTCATGGTTGATGAACAAGCCAAGCCGTTTGTCGACCACCAGCTCCTCCATCAGGGTCGCGCCCGCACCCATCACCATCCCGCCGATGACCTGGCTGCGTGCGGAGAGCGGATTGAGGATCCGGCCGCCATCGCATACGGCAAGCATGCGGCGGATGCGCGTCTCTCCCGTGTAGGCATGCACGGCAACCTCGCAGAAATGCCCTGCATAGGTGCCGACGTCGTAGCCTTGCTTGAATTCGCCGAAGGCAATGCCGTCCTCCGCCGAGAGTGTCCCCGCTTCTGCCAGCTTGATCGTCCGACCGCCCACCTGGATGCGGCCATTGGCGAAATCTGCGGTGTCGCCGTCGAAGCCCAGTTTCTCGCCCACCTTGCGGCGCAGGCTGACGCACGCCGCGTACACGCCTGCGGTGGAGCTTGCCGCGCCCCACTGGCCGCCGGAACCGGCGGAGGCGGGATGACGGGAGTCGCCGAGGGTCACCTGGACCCGCTCCAGCGGCACGCCCATGGTCTCGGCTGCCGTCTGCGCGATGATCGTGTAGGAGCCGGTGCCAATGTCGGTCATGTCGGTCTCCACAATCACCCCGCCCTGGCCATCAAGCCGGACCCGCGCCGCGGACTTCATTGTCGGTGCGCCGCGATAGCCCGCAGACACGCCCATGCCGACCAGCCAGTCCCCTTCCCTGACCTGCGCCGGCCTGGGGTTGCGCTTGTTCCAGTTGAAGCGCTCCGCGCCTTCGCGCAGGCAGCGCACCAGGTTGCGGTCGGAGAACTTCTTGGACGGATCGCCGGGTACCACCTCGGGCTCGTTGAGGATGCGGAACGCGATCGGGTCGAGACCCAGCTTCTCGGCCATTTCGTCCATCGCCACTTCCAGCGCCATGTGGCCCGGTGCTTCGCCCGGTGCGCGCATCGCATTGCCTTCGGGCATGTCGAGCGTGGCGATGTAGTTGGCCATCAGACGGTTGGCGCCCGCATAGAGCTTCGGCGTCTGCAGAGTGCCGTTCTCGCCGTCCTCGCCGTTGATGTTGCCCGACCAGTTCTCGTGGGCGATGGCGGAGATCCGGCCATCCTTTCCGCAGCCGATCCGCACGCGCTGGAGGGTGGCGTGCCGGTGCGTGGTGTTGTTGGGCATCAACGGGCGTTGCAGCGCGATCTTCACCGGCCGCCCGACCTGCTTGGCCGCCAGCGCGGCCAGCACCGCGTCGGCACGGATGAACAGCTTGCCGCCGAAGCCGCCGCCGATATAGGGCGAGTCCACACGCACCTTGGCAGGATCGATGCCGAGGATCGCCGCCATGCCCTGCCTGGCCCAGTCGATCATCTGGTTCGCCGTCCACAGCGTGAGCGTGTCACCCTCCCAGGCGGCGATGGTGGCGTGCGGCTCCATCATCGAATGACTTTCGTCGGAGGTGTGGTAAGTCTCGTCGAGCTTGATCGCGGCGCCCGCGTAGGCAGTGTCGAAATCGCCCAGCGCCTGCCGGTCGGGCTTGCCGTCACGCCCCTTTGCCAGCGGCGCGGACGGTGCCAGTGCGGGAAAATCGAAGCGGCCCTTGCTGCGCTCGTAGCGGGTGCGGATCAGCGCCGCGGCGGCGCGGGCCTGCTCGAAGGTCTCTGCCACCACGCAGGCGATGGCCTGGTGGTAGTGGGCCACCTCGGGTCCGCCGAACAGCGGCGCATTGTTCCAGTTCGATTTGCCGACCGGCTTGGTTTCCGGTGCGGTGATGACCGCCAGTACGCCGGGCGCGGCACGTGCGCGGGAGGCATCCATCGAAATGATGCGCCCCTTGCCGATGCCCGCACCGACGATGTAGCCGTAGGCCTGGTTCGGCGCCACGTCATGGCGCTCGTAGGCATAGGGGGCGGTACCGGTGGTCTTGCGTGGACCGTCGATGCGCGGCGTCGACTTGCCGACGACCTTGGCCTTGTCGAACAGGTTGTCGCCGGCGGGGGCGTTGAATTCAAGGGGCATCAGCGCTCTCCTTCCACCAGCACCGCCGCGAGGGTGCGCTCGGCGAGCGCGATCTTGAACGCGTTCTCCCGCGTCGGACGGGCACCGGCGAACACCTGCCGGGCCGCGGCCTTTACGCCGTCGCGCAGCAGCGGTTCGGCTGCCTCGACGCGCCACGGCTTCGGCGCAACTCCACCGAAGGCGAACCGCGCCGAGCCGTCACGCTGCACGACCGCGGCGACCGACACCAGTGCGAACGCATAGGACGCGCGGTCACGCACCTTGTGGTACACGTGCCGACCGCCCAGGGGCTTCGGCAGCGTGACGTGGGTGATCAGCTCACCGCGCTGCAGCACGTTGTCCTGCTGCGGCTTGTCGCCGGGGGAACGATGGAAATCGGCAATCGGGATGCTGCGCGTACTGCCGTCACCCCTGACGGTCTGGATCGAGGCGTCCAGCACCCGCAGGGCCACCGCCATGTCGCCCGGATAGGTCGCGATGCAGCTGTCCGAGGTGCCGATCACGCCCATCTGCCGGGAGAACCCCTCGAGTGCGCCGCAGCCGGATCCGGGCAGGCGCTTGTTGCAGGGCAGATTGGGATCGTAGAAATACGGGCAGCGCGTGCGCTGCAGCAGGTTGCCGCCGGTGGTGGCTTTGTTGCGCAACTGCCCGGAAGCACCTGCCACGATCGCGCGGGTCAGCACCGCGTAGTCGCGGCGCACGCGCTCATGCGAGGCCAGTGCGGTATTGGTGACCAGCGTGCCGATGCGCAGGCCGCCTTCGTCGGTGGGTTCGATCCTGTCCAGGCCGATGTCCTGCACATCGACCAGGTGCGCTGGCGTCTCGACCTCCAGCTTCATCAGGTCGAGCAGATTGGTCCCTCCAGCCAGGAATTTCGCGCCCTCGGTACCGGCGACGGCCCTGGCGGCCTCGGCCGGGGATTTCGCGCGTTCGTAACTGAAGGCCCTCATGAGCGCCTCCCTGCAGAGGTCACGCCAGCGACCTCTGCCATCGCCTCGGCAATATTGGAATAGGCGCCGCAGCGGCAGAGGTTGCCGCTCATGCGTTCGCGCATTTCCATGTTGGTGGCCTGGGGCCGTGCGCTGACATCCGCCTGCACATGGCTGGGGACACCCCGCTTGATCTCGTCCAGTACCGCCACCGCCGAACAGATCTGCCCCGGCGTGCAATACCCGCACTGGTAGCCATCATGCTTGATGAAGGCGGCCTGCATCGGATGCAGGTCATCGGGGGTTCCGAGGCCTTCGATGGTGGTGATGGCATCGCCCTGGTGCTGCACCGCCAGGCTGAGGCAGGCATTGATGCGCTCACCGTTGACCAGCACGGTACAGGCACCGCATTGACCGTGATCGCAGCCCTTCTTGGTCCCGGTCAGCTTCAGATGTTCGCGCAGGGCATCGAGCAGCGTGGTCCGGGTGTCCAGTTCAAGTTCCCGCCGCTCGCCGTTGACGGTCAAGGCCACCGTGCTGATGACCGGCGGCCTGGGCGGCGGGGGCGCCGCCAGTTCGGCGGCGAGCGATGATGCCCCCGGTGCGGCGGACATCGCCACGGTCGTGACGCCGCCGGCGATCACCTGGCGACGCGTCAACTTCATTCCTTCATCACAACTTGGCACAGTGACCTCCTGGCGTTCGGGGAAACCCCGTGGCTGGATGGACGCGCTCACACTACCGAAGGGCCACTATGCCCATCTGCGGGGTACAGATCTGTGAAGTCGGCGAAATGTACGACCCGACCAAGGCAGTCAGCCTGCGTGCCTAGAAGAACGTGTTGTAGTAGGTCCGAAGAAATCGACTGCATCGAGCTCTTCCAAGGACACCGGGACTCATTCCCAGCCTGCAGGCCAACTACGGCGGGCTTGACTGAGTTGCCACGCTCGCTTCTCTCGTAGGTAGATGGCTTCTCTCTTCCTCTCGCTTGCTGGCACATCGCAGAGACGCCATGCGAGCCGCCTGCTCAAGTTCGGAATCC
Source organism: Stenotrophomonas sp. FR012 (assembly GCF_047520565.2). Classification (NCBI taxonomy): domain Bacteria; kingdom Pseudomonadati; phylum Pseudomonadota; class Gammaproteobacteria; order Lysobacterales; family Lysobacteraceae; genus Stenotrophomonas; species Stenotrophomonas sp. FR012. Next base: position 366,777 of record NZ_JAXBQL020000002.1, on the reverse strand, counting down.
GCGGCCTTCACTCCCTTCAATGCGGCACTCTTGAGCCATGCGTATGCCTCACTGGATGACTCACAGTCCTGTTTGTCCCTCAACATGAAGAACACGTTGTACTGTGCAATCGGGTGCCCCAGCGCTGCGGCATAGGCAAGCCACATATGGGAGTTGCCGGCCACGCCTTTGCCCTCAAAGTGGCGCGAAAGTCGAAACGCCGCCTCGGCGTCGCCTGCATCTGCGCGCCCGACCAGCGTGCGTAGCTGCTTGTCATCAAGCTCCGCGCCATCATCCGTTGCGATCGACCCGTCAAGCTCAACTTTCGGCCTGTCCGGTTGAGGGGGCACCTGCGCATTGACCAACCCTGCGCCCGCCAGACACAGGAGAAGACCGGTCTTCTTGAATATGGTCATTTGACGCTGCCCTCGTTCATGAAGGTCACCCGCTCTTCAGGATGAATCCAGTGCCATTCCATTCGGGTGTTCTGTCGATGGCCCGACGCTACAAGGGCGTTGACTGGGAGGGCTCGGGCTCGTGGATGGAGGCCTCCAACAAGGCAACGTAGGTATCGAGCCTGGTGCGAAGGCCGATCAGCATCCAGCCCAGCAGGTACAGCAGCACCATGGCGAAGATGAGCAGTGCGCCTAGCAGGCCAACATCGAAAGCGCCCGCCCAGTCACCCCATTTCCATCCACGGAACTGCAGGTAGAGGGCAATCAACAGCGGGAATGGTCCCAGCCGCTGCAGGCCGCCATACATCATGCCCATGCGCTCCATCATGTTTGTGCGCAAGGTGCTGACGAACTTGAGTCGCCGCTCGCGCTGGACGCGCGGGAATCCGCGAAGCTCGGTCACCACCGCTTGCCAGTGGGCGAAGTCTTCATCCATCTCGCGGGCGTGCGAGAGCCGCGGCTGGCTGAACTGGCGAATGCCCCTGCGGGCGGCCAGGACGCCACCGACAATGAACCCTCCGATTTCGATTGCCAGGCAGGCAACCACCACCTGGAGCACTGCGCCAACAGGCAGCCATCGATCCGGAAGCTGACCAATGAGAATGCCGATGATCGCCGCACCCACGCCGATGCGGAACGCCCACGTCTCCACCCTGCCCGCCTTGGGGTAGATGCTGTGCTCAACCAGCCCCTGCACCCGCTGGTAGAGCCAGTGGAACGTGAGTTCCTGCGAATCGGTCTTCGCGGGCGGAACGAATCCGCCCCGTGCCTGCATGTCCATTGCGCCCCTGCCCACCGGCGTAGATGCCAGCCCCGGCCATCGTAGCCGAGGTTGGCAGGGGTGGCATACGGCCTTGCCGTGTAATCGTGAGGACCAGGAACTTCCCGGAGTCGAGCATGGCTCGACTCTACAGAGGCGAAGCCTGCGGGCCGACCCGCACATGCACCGCATGGCTGACGCCACGATGGAACATCTTGGCGTATGGGCAGACGCGTTCGGTGTTGCGAACGAGTTCGCAGGCCAGGTTCTCATCCATGCCGGGAAGATGTACCACGATCTCGGCCGACAGCAGGTACAGCCCATCTGCTGGATCACGGGCGAAGGTGACCGCCACTTCGATGCTGGGGTTGTGCAGCAGCAGGCCGGCGCGCGCGGCCACCAGCACCATGGCGCCGTGGAAGCAGCCGGCATAGCCCGCAGCCAGCAGCTGCTCGGGATTGGCGCCGCCGCCAGGCCCGTCGAGCTCCGGCGGCAGGCGCAGGTCCACCGCCAGTGCACCGTCGTCCGATCGCACGACGCCGGACGCCCGCCCATGCTGGGCCTGGCCTCCGCTCACCCGCACGCGGCCGGTGTACAGCGGCTTCACGTCGTCGCCGTGGTAGCGGTCCAGCATGGCGGGCGAAGGCGGCTTCAGCTCGGTCATTGGCAGGCGATCGATGGCCGCTCAGGCGGGTTGCCGCTGCAACAGGCCGGAGTGCTGCAGCCAGGCTTCGAAATCGACCTGCCCCAGCCACGCGTGCCCGATCGGCACCAGCGTGTCGATCTGCAGCGGAGCGCCGAAGTACAGCGCCTCGGTATCCGCAACGACCTGCCGGGAATCACCCGTCAGTTGCAGATACCGCCTGGCCAGATCCGCCATCGCGCTGCGCTGCGGCCCGGCGATTTCCAGCACGCCATTGGCTGGCGCCTGCTGCGCGATGCGTGCCACCGCTTCGGCAACATCCTCGGCGGCAATCGGCTGCACGTCGGCGGCCGGCAGCCGCACGGCCGTCCCGTCGCCGGCGGACTGGATGATGCCCGGCAGGAACTCGAAGAACTGCGTGGAATGGATGATGGTGTACGGCAGGCCCGAGTCGCGGATCAGCCGCTCCTGGGCGATCTTGCCGCGGAAGTAGCCACTGGCTGCCAGCTTGCCGGTGCCCACAACAGAAAGCGCGACATGGTGGCGCACGCCGGCACGGGTGGCGGCCGCAAGTATGTTGTGGCCGGCGGTCACGAAGAACGAAAGCACTGCTGCGTCTTCGAACGAGGGCGAGTTGGCCAGGTCCACCACCACGTCGACGCCGTCCATGGCGGCATCCAAGCCCTCGCCGGTCAGTACATCCACCCCGGTGGAGGGCGCTGCCACCACGACCGCATGCCCGGCGACACGCAGGCGCTCCACCACCTTGCTGCCGATGCGGCCGGTACCACCGATGACGAGGAACTTCATTGCGTGTCTCCTGGTATGTAGAGGGGCTGCCGGGTGTGGCCGGGCGCAGGAATCGTAGGCAGCGCGGGCGCGAGGCAGTAGGTCCGTGATCGGCCGCGCACTGTTGCCCGGCACGCACCAGTACGCTCAGGCCAAGGCAGGCTGTGCGCCTGGCTTCAGAGGGGTGGCCTGCTGGCGTGCTTCCCAGTGCGAGATCACATCCAGTTCGAGCGCGCGCACCCGCTGCGTGCTGAAGTCGATGAAGGCACGCACGCGCTTGGGCAGCTGGCGGCGGCTGAGGTAGCACAGGTAGTGGCCGCGATCGAGCGGCGCATGCCGATCCAGGCAGGTCACCACCCTGCCCGCCCACAGCGCTTCACGCACCTGATAGCTGGGCAGCTGGGCGATGCCCAGCCCGTCGATGACGGCCTGCAGGGCCAGGTCGGCATCGTTGAACACCAGTGCAGCAGGCGGCTGAAGGTGTACTTCGGCACCGTCGACACGGAATTCCCAGGGCTGCATGCGTCCGCCCGGCAGGCGCCGCCCGATGCAGGCATGCGTGGGCAGCGTGTCCACCGACGCGGGTAGGCCGTGCACCTGCGCGTACGCCGGTGATGCACATACGACCAGCTGCATCGGCACCAGTTGCTTGGCGATCACCTGGCTGTCTTCCAGTAGGCCGTCGCGAAACGCCACGTCGATGCGATCACCGACCAGGTCGGGGGCCTGCTCGTCCAGCAGCAGCTCCACGGATACCTGCGGGTATTCGGCACGGAAGGCTGCCAGCAAGGGCGCAATCACCCGACGGCCGAAGCCATGGCTGGCACTGATGCGCAGGTGCCCGCGCGGCGGGCCGTCGCGCAGGTCGCGCATTTCCTCCAGCGCCTGCAGGATGCAGGTCACGCCCGGGTTGCAGCCCTCGAGGAACAGCTCGCCTTCGCGGGTGAGCGTGGTCGAGCGCGTGGTGCGCAGGAACAGCCGCACGCCCAGCTGGCTTTCCAGCTTCTGCACGCTGCGGCTGACTGCCGAACGGCCGATGCCGAGGCGGTCGGCCGCGCGCGCGAAGCTGCCCTCGGACGCCACTGCAATGAAGGCCAGCACGCCGGCGTAGCTGGTGGAGAAGGACGCATTGAGCGCATCGTGGCCGTCGCTGGCCGGGCGGGGCGTTGCGGCGTTCATGGGTGGCCTGGCTCCAGGCGGGCACGTTGTGCGTGCAGGTGGCTCCGCGCCAGCGCCAACCGTTGCCTGCACGCGGCACGATCGAGCCCCAGCAGGGGCACGATGTCCTCGAATCCGGCACCCAGCACGTCGTGCAGCAACAGCACCGCACGTGCATCGGGCGGCAGTTCGCGCAATGCGGCCAGGAAGGCCTGCCAGACCTGTTCGCTGGCAGGGCGCGATGCGGTGCGCAGGTGCGATGAGGTGTCCATGCCCGGCAGACGGCCGAGCATCGGCCGCTGTGACAGGACATTGGTGTTTTTCATGCAACAGCGTGGGGTCCGCCCCCCGCCTACCGGCGTTGCAAGTGCAGGCCTAGCCTCACTGTGCCCTTCACACGCTACAGGAACACGCCATGACCGCACGCCTGGATTACGCCGCGCAATCCCCCGAACTGTTCAAGAAGCTCGGTCTGTACTCGCATGCCGCCCACACCGCCTCGATCGAAGCGGCCATCATTGATCTGGTCAACATCCGTGCATCGCAGCTCAACGGCTGTGGCTTCTGCCTGGACATGCACGTGAAGGAAGCCACCCTGCGCGGCGAGCGTCCGCTGCGCCTGCATCACCTGGCGGCATGGCGTGAATCAACGCTGTTCAGCCCGCGCGAGCGCGCCTGCCTGGCCTGGACCGAAGTACTGACCCAACTGCCGGCGCAGGGCGTGCCCGACGAGCTGTACGCACGCGTGCGCGGCCAGCTGTCCGATCAGGAAATTGTCGACCTCACCCACGCGGTGATGGCGATCAACGCCTGGAACCGCGCCAACGTTGCCTTCCGTACCACGCCCGGCACCCTGGATACGGCCTTTGGCCTGGACAAGGCCGGCCTGGCCTGATCCTTCGGCCGCTGCCCCATGCTGCGGCCCCGCTCTACCGCTTTGGAGACCTGCCATGCGTCGCTCTGTTCTGGTCCTGTTTGCGCTGCTGCCACTGTGCGGCGCTGCCGCCACCCCGCCCTCTCCTGCGCCCCAGCCCTTGGTGCGCGAGGTGATGACCCGCGCCCTGCCGGAGCAGCCCGGCAAGGAGGCGCTGATCCTTACCGTGGAGTACCCGCCGGGTGGCGCCGATCCTGTCCACCGCCACGATGCCCACGGCTTCGTCTATGTCCTGGAAGGACGGATCGTGATGGGTGTGGCCGGCGGCAAGGAAGTTACCCTTGGCCCGGGCGAGGCCTTCCATGAAGGCCCGGCCGATCTGCACACCGTAGGCCGCAACGCCAGCGCCACCGAGCCGGCGAAGTTCGTGGTGTTCCTGATCAAGGACATCGGCAAGCCGGCGGTGCTGCCGCCGCACTGATTGCACGTCCGGCGCTGGCACCAACGACAGGTTCCCGGGTGTCACAATCCGGGGACCTGTCCCGTCTACGCTGGCATGGACGAATCCACTGCGCTGTTCTCACGCCTCCGCCCACGCCTGTTCGGCGTGGCCTACCGCATGCTTGGGTCTTCGCACGAAGCCGAAGACGTGGTTCAGGATGTCTGGCTGCGCTGGCATGGCGCCGACCAGTCGCAGATCGAGAATCCGGAAGCCTGGCTGGTGGCGACCACCACCCGTCGCGCCATTGATGGCCTGCGCCTGGCCCGGCATGCGCGCGAACACTATGTGGGCATGTGGTTGCCCGAGCCGCTGCTGACCAATGACACCGCCACGCCCGAGTACGTGCTGGAAACCGCCAACGATCTGTCGGTCGCCTTCCTCAGTGTGCTGGAACGGTTGGCCCCGGATGCGCGTGCGGCTTTCCTGCTGCACGACGTGTTCGATCAGGATTACGCCGTGGTCGCGCGCACCCTGGACAAGACGGAAGCCGCCTGCCGGCAGATCGTGCATCGTGCGCGCCAGCAGCTCCGGCAGGAACGCCCGCGCTACAACGTCCCGCAGGACGTGCACCAGAAACTGCTGCGCCGCTTCGCCGAGGCCGCGTCCAGCGGGGATTTCCGCACGATGAAGGCCTTGATGGCCGAATCGGCCGAGCTGGTGGGTGACGGCGGCGGTATCGTCACCAGCTTCCCCGGGCCGATGGTCGGGGGTGCACGCATTGCCCAGCTGCTGTATGCCCCGCACCTGCGGCGCAGCGCGCAGTTGCGGATGGTGCCGGCCATGCTCAACGGACGGTTGGGACTGCTGCGCTATTTCGATGGCGAGCTGGAGGCGGCGATGGCCTTCGAGACCGATGGCGAGCGGATCACGCAGATCCTGGTGCAGCGCAATCCGCACAAGCTGCAACGTTTGGCCCACCCCACCGCCATCCAGTAGATCCACGCCAGGCGTGGATGGCGTCCGTTGTTGGCCTCGCCCTCGCGGGATTCGAGCGGGGCGCCGATGCGCCCCGTCGAAAACCCTTGCTTGCGCTGTATCCGCAGGATCCGATCAGAAGTCCCAGAACACCGGCACCCAGCGGAACGTCTCGCCCTCCAGCGACACCCGGCCCACTGACGGGAACGGAAGATGCGTGGCCACCAGCATTTCGCCGGTACCGGCCAGTTCCTTCAGCAGAGCGATGCGTACGCGTGCGGATTCCTCCGGATCGTGCTCGAAGCCGTTGTGCCAGTTCGGCTGGTCGAAGCCGACCGCGAACACCGCGTCACCGGCAAAGGTCAGGGCCTGCCCCGCGGACGCTACGCGCACCACGCAGTGGCCCGGGGTATGCCCACCGGTACGGCGGGCCGTCACGCCCGGCGCGATCTGCTGTTCGTCCTGGAAGGTGTGCACATAGCTGCTGTACTCGGCCCAGAAGTGCTTGGCCGTGGCGCGCAGTGCATCGGGGAAGCCCTGCGGCATGTTGGTACGGCTGAAGTCCGGCGACATCCAGAACTCCACTTCCGCGGCTGCGACGTGGATTTTCAGGTCCGGGCGCAGCCGTTCCCTTACGCCTTCAACCAGCAGGCCGCCGACGTGGTCCATGTGCATGTGGGTAATCACCACGTCGGTGATTTCGCCCAGGTTGATACCGGCAGCACCGAGGCGGCGGATCAGCTGGCCGGCGCGCGGCAGCTGCAGGTCGGGGTCCATGCCCAGACCGGCATCGATGAGGATGGTGCGATCACCGCTGTGCACCACCATCACGTTCAATGCCCAGTCGAAGGCATCCTGGGGCAGGTACATCTCTTCGAACCATTGGGCACGGTCGGCGGCCGGCACGTTGTGGCCGAGCATCTGGGTGGGCAACGGCAGGACGCCATCGCTGATCACCAGCACCTCGACGTCGCCCACTTTCAGGGCGTAGCGCGAGGGCACCAGTTCATCGAGGGCGGGAGCAATGGGCGCGGCGGTGTTTTCCATACTGAACATGAGGGATCTCCACGATGAGGCGTTGGGCGGGCAGCAATGCAAGGCTGGCGCGCACGAATCCGGGCGCTTGCCCATGGCGCAGGCCGTGACATTGCCAGGGCACGGTTGCCTGGCAGGCCAGCGCTGCGGAGTTCATGGGAAGACGGGCCACTGCGCGGGCAATGGGCCCGGAACACGGCAGGTGCCGTGTGGGATCAGCCTAGGCAGCACGCCGCAGGTGCGGTAGCGCCGTGAAGGGGTACGTCATGTTGCGTTCCGGGAAGCAATGCGGAACCGGCTGCAATGCCACCATTGCAAGCGCCTCTGGCTCGTTCGGTAGTGCGCAGGCCCAGGTCGGGCAGCTTCGGATGATCATCCAGTCGACCCCACTGTGGATCCGTGCACTCAGGACGCTCTATCAAGAAATCCGGACAGTTCATCACTCGGACGCCTGATTGCAGGCGCAAAGTACGTCTCACCACCCACCCATGAGAGTTCCCGCATGAACACCTTCGCCCGTACCCTGGCCGTTGCCACCCTCGCCCTCTCGGTCCAGGCCGGCCTGTCCGCGCAGGCCGCCGAACCGGCCAGGCCGGCGGCAGTCACCAGCATCGCGCGCACCGCCAGCTACATCACCACCGCCGATGGCGTGCAGCTGTACTACAAGGACTGGGGCCCGAAGAACGGCCCGGTCGTGACCTTCAGCCACGGCTGGCCGTTGAACTCGGACAGCTGGGAATCGCAGATGATCTTCCTGGCCAACCACGGCTACCGCGTCATTGCCCATGACCGTCGCGGCCACGGCCGTTCCAGCCAGCCGTGGGATGGCAACGACATGGATCACTACGCTGATGACCTGGCCACGGTGATCAATACGCTGGACCTGCATGATGTGACCCTGGTGGGCTTCTCCACCGGTGGCGGCGAAGTGGCGCGCTACATCGGCCGGCATGGCACCGGACGGGTGAAAAAGGCCGTGCTGATCAGCTCGGTACCGCCGTTCATGCTGAAGACCGCCGACAACCCGAACGGCCTGCCGATCGAAGTGTTCGATGGCATCCGCAAGGCACAGATGGATAACCGCGCGCAGCTGTACAAGGACATTCCGTCGGGCCCGTTCTATGGCTTCAACCGCCCGGGCGCGAAGGTGTCGCAGGGGCTGATCGATGCGTGGTGGGCACAGGGCATGCAGGGCGGCCACAAGAACACCTACGACTCGATCGCTGCGTTCTCGGCCACCGATTTCCGCGCCGACCTGAAGAAATTCGATGTGCCCACCCTGGTCATCCATGGTGACGACGACCAGATCGTGCCGATCGATATCTCAGGCCGCCAATCGGCGAAGCTCATCAAGGGCGCAAAGCTGATTGTCTACCCGGGTGCGCCGCACGGCCTGACCGACACCCACAAGGACAAGGTCAACCAGGATCTGCTGGCGTTCCTGCAGGAAAAGTGAGTGTACGGGGCTCCGTCGTGACGGCGGAGCCCTTCCTGCCCAGAGGCAGGGCCGGCACCGGACGAGCGCCGGCTGCCACGTCAGTGCACGATTGCGGCCGTGGGATTTCAGGCCAGTCATGGCGCGCGGTGTGCACCTTGATGAAGGGTTAACCTCCAACAAAGCACACTGCGCTCTCACGGCTCTTCTCCGGCGCAGAATCCTTTGCTCCCGTGTCCAGCCCCAGACGACACGGCCATGCATCCTCCCAATGCCTTCCGGATCCACGCGATCCAGCCCCTTCTCGCGCGCAATGGCGCCATCGTTCGCCTCGATCAGTTGCGATCGACCTGCAAGAGCTGCGGCTTGCGCTCATCAATGACTCAGGACGAGGGCCTCAAGACGAGTCCATTGGGCACGACGCTCACGTGCCCCGCGTGCGGTGCCACGGGGCTGATGGACGAGGTGGAGGTATGGCACCACTGGCTCGAACAGTGCCGGCGGGAACGGATGCTGGCGCTCTTCGATCCCGCACCTGACGAACCTCTGGAGCCTGATGGCCCCGAATGAGAGCGACACATGGACTGTCCGGCCGGCGCCTCAGCGCCGCGCCTCAACCGTCGCCGGGGTGACGCCCTGCCAGGCTACCCATCGTGAAGGCGTAGCCCGCCTCCTCCAGCAGCGCTCTCATGCGCAGCTCGACACGCCGGGGGGAAAGCAGGCTGTTGGGCGCGTACAGGGCATAGACGTAGCCTGCGCCGTCGATGATCTCGCGGCGCACGGCGCACTCATTGGATTCGGCAGCCTCGGACCAGACGGACATCAACCTGGCGGGACTGATGGATTGGCCGTTGCGAAGACGGAAGAACAGCCAGCGCGCTCCCAGGGAACGCATCGGATTCAACCTAGCCACTGCGAACCCCCGATGCGCCGGAAAAGGTCCCTCAGGACCTCTGGATCCAAGCGTGGATGCTCGTCTTTCGAAGAGCGCGGAAGCTCTATACGTGCGGCGCCGTTCACCAGCGCGGGCAGATCGGACTGAAGGTCGATCCACCACCCCGTGGGCAGCCGGAGCCCCGTGCCCGTTCTATCGTAGATGCAGATCGGAAAAGTCATCGCGTTGCTCCTGGATGACCCGAGCATACGCCTGCGCGATGTCAGGTCTGGATGCGACGCCTAGGAAGATGCCGCATCGGCGCGCTTTGCGCATTCGAATACGTGTGCTTCGTCCTGCTGGACCCTGCGGAACGACTCCAGCCAGCCGAACGCTGCGCCACGATTGTGAATCGTTTCGCCAAGCCTTCCGGTCAGGCACCGTGCGCACTCCATCCCGCCAGGACTGGGCGCATCGCAGCAACGGCATTGCGCCATCGTCGTCGTTCTCTCCGGGCGGCACTGGTACATGATCTTGGTCATCAGGCTGATCGCCTGGCTTTGCGAGGACATGCGCGCTCCCTGTCTGCTGCGGAAGCAGCCGCTCGGCGCGCGGCTCCTCCTGTTCCTCAGCGGCGGGTATCGCCGCCGAGACCGCCCTTCTTTTCATCCGCTGGCTTCGGGCTCTCGCTATCCTTGTTGTCCTGCTGCTGTTGCTGTCCTTGCTTGCCGGGCTCCTCCCCGCCGGGTTCGCCCCCCTCGCCCTGCCCCTGCTGTGCAGGCTGTTCTGCTTCAGCGGACGCGTTGGAGCGGTCATTCCTGTTCTGTTCGGGGACGCTGTTCATTTCGATTCTCCGTCGCAGCAAGGGTGCTGCCGATTGACTGTGGGCCTGTTGCCGTTACGGGAACAGGCCGGCAAGCGCGTTGTATGAACGGTTGTGATGAACAGGCTCCCGGCAGCAAGCGTGTACAGTGAGGTTTCGAACAGGGGTAGGCGCCGTGAGCCACGGAAGAAGCAAGCACGTTGTCGATGTGGAGCGCGAGCTGGCCCACTGGGAAACCGCGTTCAATCTGGGTGCGCTGCCCGCGATGAGTTTCCGGCACGAAGTGGCGCCGGTCATCCGGCTTGCCTGCGATATCTATGTGAGAGATCCGCACGGTACCCGGTCAGCCTGGATGGACGATCTGCAGTGCCGCCTTGCGAAACGATCAAGCCTACGCGGCCACCCTGGCGCGGCAGAGATTGCCGATCGTTGCTGGACGCTGCTGTCCTGCGGCTAGGCGCCTCCTGCCGGACGATTCCGCTCGCGCACACCCTGCCCCAGCTCGGATGCCAGGAACGGCGCCGTCCTGCTGCCCTTGGCGCGGGCCACCTGTTGCGGCGTGCCCTTCGCCACGATGGTGCCGCCTGCGCTGCCAGCGCCCGGACCGACGTCGATCACCCAGTCGGCCTGTGCGACAGAACGCATGTCGTGCTCGATCATCACCACCGTGTTGCCTGCGTCCACCAGCCGCTGAAGCTGCACCAGCAGCCTGTCGGCGTCTGATGCATGCAGGCCGGTGGTGGGTTCGTCCAGCACGTACAGCGTGCGCCCGCGCTGGCTGCGCTGCAGCTCTGTGGCCAGCTTGATGCGTTGCGCCTCACCCCCTGAAAGCTCCGTGGCCGGCTGGCCCAGCCGCAGGTAGCCCAGGCCGATCTCCTGCAGCAACTGCAGCGGGCGGGCGATGGCCTCTTCTTCGGCGAAGAACGCATGGGCCTGGTCCACCGTCATCTGCAGGACCTCGGCAATGTTGCGGCCGTTCCACTGCACCTTCAGCGTGGCCTCGTTGTAGCGGGCGCCATGACAGGTGGGGCACGGCGCATAGACGCTGGGCATGAACAGCAGTTCGACGCTGACGAAACCCTCGCCTTCGCAGGTCTCGCATCGCCCCTTGGCTACGTTGAACGAAAAGCGGCCCGCATCGAATCGGCGACGGCGCGCGTCGGGTGTCGCGGCGAACAGCTTGCGCACGTGGTCGAACAGGCCCGTGTAGGTAGCCAGGTTGGAGCGTGGCGTGCGGCCGATGGGCTTCTGGTCCACCTGCACCACGCGCTGGATGGCGTCCACGTCGCCGGCCAGCTGGCCCCGCGTTGCTTCGATTACGGTGGGTCCTTCGGCAGGTGCGCTGTCGGCGCCGTCGTCTGCCGTCTCATGCCCGAGGTGCAGCAGCATCAGCTCGGGCAGCGCCTGCGCCATCAGGCTGGATTTGCCCGATCCGGAAATGCCGGTCACTGCAGTCAGCAACCCCAACGGCACCTGCGCATCCACACCGTGCAGGTTGTGGCGGTGGATGCCTTTCAGCGCCAGCCAGCTGTTGGCACTGCGCTGCCGGCTGGCCGGCGCGGGCACCCGGTCGAACAGGTACTGCGCCGTGCGCGAATCCTGAACGTTGCGCAGGCCGTCGGGCTCGCCACTGTAGAGAACGCGTCCGCCATGCTCTCCTGCCTGCGGGCCCACATCCACCAGCCACTGCGCGCGGCGCATCAGCTCCAGATCATGTTCAACAACGAACACCGAGTTACCGCCGTCGCGCAGCCGTTCCAGTGCGTCGTACAGCGCCTGGCTGTCGGCCGGATGCAGACCGGCCGAGGGTTCGTCGAGCACGTACAGCACGCCGAACAGCAACGAGCTGAGCTGCGTGGCCAGGCGCAGGCGCTGCAGTTCGCCGGCCGACAGTGTGGGCGTGGCGCGATCCAGCGAGAGATAGCCAAGGCCGAGCTCGCGAAGTTGCCGTACCCGCGCCATGACCCCGCCCGCGAGCCGTTGCGCCGCCAGGCGCTTTTCCTCTGACAGGGCTGAGGTCAGGCGCACGTCGGGGGCGCCTTCGTGGGTCGCGCGGCCACTTGCTGCCCGCTTGGCGCGATCGCTGGGCGTTGCACGCCTGCTGGTACGCGCGCCGTGGCTGTGTGCACTGAAGTTGCCCTGCGCGATGGGCTCGAGCAACGCTGCCAGCTGATCCAGCGGCAGCCGCATGAACTCGCCGATGTCCACGCCGGCGAAGGTGACCGAAAGCGCTTCCGGCTTCAGGCGCTTTCCGTGGCAGGCGGGGCACAACCGGCGCTCCATGTAGCGGGAAACACGCTTGCGCATCAGCGCGCTCTGGGTGTTGGCAAAGGTGTGCAGCACGTAGCGGCGTGCGCCGGTGTACGTGCCCATGTAGCTGGGCTCCAGCTTGCGCTTGAGCGCGGCGCGGGTCTCGGCCGGCGTGAAGCCGGCATAGACCGGCACCGTGGGCGTTTCCTCGGTGAACAGGATCCAGTCGCGGTCCTTCTTCGGCAGTTTCTTCCACGGCACATCGATGTCGTAGCCCAGCGTGACCAGAATGTCGCGCAGGTTCTGGCCATGCCATGCCGGTGGCCAGGAGGCGATGGCGCGCTCGCGGATGCTCAGCGAAGGGTCCGGCACCATCAGTGCTTCAGTCACTTCGTAGACATGCCCCAGGCCATGGCAGGTGCTGCAGGCGCCCTGTGGGGTGTTGGGCGAGAAGTCTTCGGCGTACAGCATGGGCTGGTGGGCCGGGTAGGCCCCTGCCCGCGAGTACATCATGCGCACCAGGCTGGACAACGTCGTCACACTGCCCACCGACGAGCGCGCATTGCTGGCACCGCGCTGCTGCTGCAGGGCGACAGCCGGCGGCAGCCCGTCGATGGCATCCACGTCGGGTACGCCGGCCTGGTCGATCAGGCGGCGTGCGTAGGGCGCGACGGATTCGAAATAGCGGCGCTGCGCTTCGGCGAAGACCGTGCCGAAGGCCAGCGAGGACTTGCCGGACCCGGACACGCCGGAGAACACCACCAGCGCATTGCGTGGAATGGAGACGTCGACATTCTTCAGGTTGTGCTCGCGCGCACCGCGGACCTCGATGCAGCCGCTGGCTGCGGCAGCACATGACGATTCGCCAAAGGGGGTGTTGGACATCTCAGCATTCCTGCATTCGGTGGGCGGATCGCGCATGGTGCGCCCGAGCGGCCATTGTCACCGGTCCGGAGTGAATGGCGCGAGGGCGCCGGAGGCGGGATGCTGTCTTCACCTCTCGTTCGTACGGCGTTGCCCAGCCAAGGGCTAGCGTGGGGCTGCCCACACACCGGAGGCCCTCATGCACCCCGACATACTTGGCTGGGCCGCCACGGCGGTACTGATGGCAACCTTGATCCGGCAGATGGTGAAGCAGTGGCAGTCGTCCAACCCGGAAGCCGTATCCAGGTGGCTGTTCGCAGGCCAGATGACCGCATCTGCGCTGTTCACGGTGTACAGCGCGATGCTGGGCAGCGTGGTCTTCGTGGTGACCAATGCGATGCTGCTGTTGACGGCGGTGGTGGGCCAGGTGATGGCGTGGCGCCGCCGCGGCCGACGCCGGGCTCCCCCGCCCTGGTGATTGTTGATGCGCGTTGCCTGAAGGTTTGACATTACTTTCCCCCACCGTTGATGGGGCCGGACCGTCACACGGATGAGGAGGCCGCTGCATGCCGTACGGTTCTGGCGCACTCTCGTAAAGACCGTGCGCAGTAATCCTGCGGGCGCTCACATGCCGCCTTCACCTGGCCCCTGCCCGATCGCAACCGGGCAGGACCTACGCTGAGCACTCCACTCACTGCGGAGCCCAGTATGGCTATCAAGACGGCGGAAGACCTGTTCATCCACGAACTCTCGGATATCTACAGTGCCGAGAAGCAGCTGACCAAGGCCCTCCCGCGCCTGGCCCGTGCGGCCGAGAACCCGGACCTGGCGGCAGCGTTCGAAACGCACCTGGAAGAAACGCAGGGCCAGATCGAACGCATCGATCAGGTGGTGGAGGTGCTTGGCATTCGCCTGAAGCGCATCAAGTGTGCGGCGATGGAAGGCTTGGTGGAGGAAGGCAAGGAAGTGATCGACAGCATCGACAAGGGGCCGGTGCGGGATGCGGCCCTGATCGGCGGCGCGCAGAAGGTCGAGCATTACGAGATTGCGTCCTACGGCACCATCGCCGCGCTGGCCAAGCAACTGGGCTACAAGGATGCCCTTCCGCTGCTGCTGGAGACGCTGGAGGAAGAGAAGGCCACCGACGAGAAGCTGACCCTGCTGGCCAAGGGCGGCGGCAACGCCAAGGCCGCGCAGGCCGCCTGACCGGCGCACGCCGGAACCCGGCGGCCACGGATGGCCGCGTCAGGGCCCGTACAGCACCTGATCATTCGGGCAGAAGAACGTGCGTCGCCGTGTGGTCCCCAGGTAGAGCTTGCTGATCGGGCCGCCGCACAGAGGGCAGACCTTTTTCGTGTGCACCTGCCAATGCTTCTTCAGTTCGAAACGGCGGTTCCACTCCAGGAAATCAAAGCTGTAGGCGCGGGCCTGCTCGATCATGGCGGTAAGCCTGCGTGGCGGCAGGTCGCCCAGCCGGGTGGCCGGATGGACACCTATCCGGAACAGCACCTCGTTCTTGATGATGTTGCCCACGTCGGCGAAGACGGTCTGGTCCAGAAGCGCATCACAGGCCATGACATCCGGGATGGCCTTCAGCTTGCGCCGGGCCAGCTTTGGATCCCAGGCCTCGTTCATCACGTCCGCACGCCAATCGTAGATGTCGTCCAGCGGCTGGTCGATCAGGCGCACGGAGCACGCGTAGAAGTTCAGCTCACCGTTGTCGAACACCAGCGATACCCGCACCGGGCCTGGCTTCCGTTCGTCGATGCGCCAGCTGCCGAACATCATCAGGTGGATGCGCAGCGTGTGGCGGCTGAATTCCAGCAGGAAGTGCTTGCCCCAACTGCGGACCGCCTTGACCCTGCGGCCCTGCAGCGGTGACAGGTCGATGCGGCTGTTACCGGACACGGCGCGGACCGCGTGCCCCTTGAAGTGGCTCGTTGCTTCGCGCAGCAGCACGATGGAAGGACCTTCAGGCATGAGCGTTCTCCTGCAGCAGCGCCTGCAGGCGCAGCGCGTTGCCGGTGGCATGGCCCAGTGCGGTATTGTCCAGTACGAACCAGGCGGGTCGTTGCGCGCCGGATTCGCGCCGCAGTCGTTCCGCCAGCTCCGCCAGGGCCTGTTCGCTGTACGCACTGCGATAGATCTGCGGTTGACCGTGCCAGCGCCAGTAGCTCCACGTGCGGTCACCGCCGGGAATCGCTGCCGCCGGCACACGTGCCGGATCCGCAGCGACCCGTGCCACGCCATGCGCACTCAGAAGTGCATCCACTTCCGGCGTGAACCAGCTCGGGTGGCGCGGCTCGCACGCCACATCGGCCTGGGTGCGTGAACGCAGGCCCCGCAGGAATTCTCTGGTCGTGGCCGCGTCGTACACCAGGCTTGGCGGCAACTGCAGCAGTAGCGGCCCCAGCTTTCCACCCAGCTCCAGCACGCCATCCAGGAACTGTTCGAACGGCTGCATCGCATCGCGCAGCCGACGCTCATGGCTGATCTCCCGCGGCAGTTTCACCGCGAACCGGAAGCCCTCCGGAACGCTCACCGCCCATCGCGCGTAGGTGCTGGGCTGGTGCGGTCGATAGAAGGACGAGTTGATCTCCACCATCGGCAGGCGTGTGGCATAGCGCAGCAGTGCGCTGTCGCCCGCGCCGAACGCTTCGTGAACCGCCCGCGGCAGCGACCAGCCCGCACAACCGACGCGTGGTGGGGCGGGCGCAACCGGGGCGGCTGTGGCCTTCATCGTGCCAGCTGCCCGTCCGGTTCGGTGATGCCGCCCGCACCTGCCTCCGTGTGCGACTGCGAAATCGACAGCAGACGATCCAGTGCACTCTTGCCCGAGTCGAGCGCCGACGCGCTGCGCACGAAGCCGGTCCAGTCAGAGATGGCGATCTTTCCCAGCGCCAGCTCGTCCACCCGCACGCTACGCATCCGCCAGTGCGGAAACTGTCGGCGCCCCACCCTGCCCCGGTTCAGCTCGACGATCCCACTGTGGCTGCAGGCCGCGAGAATGCGCGTGTACGCCGCATTGATCCCGGCCTCCGGGCCCTCCAGATACTGCAGGAAGCGCGAGCCATCGAACAGCAGCGTGCCGGTGACATCGACGGATTCGTTGAACTGCACCGCTTCGGCCACAAGCTGCTGCAGCCGCGCTGCGGTCAGGTTGCGGGAGGCTTCACTCACGTAGGCAATCGCACGAAGAGGCATGGCACCACCGATGGTTGCGGACCGCTTTACCTTAGCGATGCCGGTCGTACGCGCGGTGAGTCCGGTGTGGAGGCTGCGTCGAGTTGCGGCGCGTCCACGCCGCTTGGGCATGACGCGCTGATCGGGCACAAGCCGCAGACCACCGCAATGTCCGGCGCGCCCGGTACGCAGCCACCTCAGCAGGGGACCGCCTCGTCGGGAGGTGTGAACCGCCCAAGGTGTGCGCTGCACGCAGCCCTGATGCAGCGATAGCATCTACGGACTTCGGGATGGCCCTGGTCTGCGCTCAGGGCATCGGGCTGGACAGTGCCGTGCCGCCGGCTCGACTTCGCAGGCTGCCAGCCGGAGCGCGCGGAGCGTCCGCTGCCACCAGCGCCTGTACCACACGATGTTGCATACGGTGAGCGCCGCCTTCCACGCCCACGACATACACGAAGCGCCCATCGAACTTGGCGTGCGCGTCCTCCAGGACATCGTCGGCCTGCAGCGCCCGCTTGAGCGACTTCATCCACGTCCGTTCAGGCATGCGGTCCAGTTCCACTACGACGGCCGTGCCACCGCAGTCCAGCGGCATGCACTCGACACGCAGCACGCGGGGGGAAGCAGAATCGGTTCCGGATAGCGGCATGAGAAAAGCTCCGATGCGGGGGACGGCGGCAGTATCCATGGCACGTGCCAAGGCGCCGTCAACAAACTCCATCCGGCCCTGCACGCTGCCTATACGGTGCTGGAAGCGCGCTTCACGGGCTTCGCGCCGGGCTGACAAGCCGCACGCACCGTATTGATGCTACACAGCACAGACTGGCGTTCCCGAAGCAACACAGGCTGCACACATGCAATCCGGATTGAGCCAGCGCACATGCAACCTGCTGCTGGTGGAAGACCAGCTCGACCTGGCAGCACTGATGGAACATGCACTTGAGGACGCTGGCGACCAGGTGACACACGCCTACAGCGTGTTCGACGCGCTGGGACTGCTGGATACCCAGCGGTTCGACGGCGCCGTGCTGGACGTCGAGCTTCGAGACGGCGTGGTATTTCCAGTCGCTGATCGCCTGGCGGAACTTGGCATCCCCTTTCTTTTCGTCTCTGCGGTCTATGACCAGCTGGTGCCACAGCGCCACCGCCGCGCCGCCTTCGTGACCAAGCCATTCCACATCGATCAGTTGCAGGACACTGTGCGGCGTGTGATCAGCTGCACAACATGCTAGCACCCGTCCCGCACTTCAGGCGGCGTTCGCGTAGGGCTCAACGACTGCAAGCAGCTTCTCCATCGCTTCGGCTTCGTCCTGGCTCGTTACCGCCCGCTGGATGAAACGGCTCCAGTCAGCAAGGGCGATCCTCTGCAGCTCGCCCGCGCTGACCGACAGGCAGCGCATCGGCCAGAACGGCAACCGCCGCTGCCCGACACGGCCACGCCCGAGTTCGGTCAGTTCGGTGTGGCTGCGGGCGCCGCTTACGCGGGAGAAGGCAACATCCAGCCCGTCCGCAGGGCCTTCCATGTATTGCAGGAAGCGCTGCCCGTCGAACAACAGGACCCCGGTCACGCCCGCTGATCGATTGAAGCGGGCCGCATCTTCCATCAGTGCAGCCAGGCGTTCCGGCGTGAACCCGGGGGCAGCCCGGCTGGCGTAGACAATCGCGCTGTTCGGCATCGGCCGCTCCTGCTCTCCGAGCCGATCAATCTAAGGTCGGCAGCGTTCACGCGCCGTAAACGCGTACAGGGAGCGCGTCACATATCGGCCGATGTGCCCGGGTTTCATGGGATTCGGCCTGAATCGGAGACGCCTGACGGCGCGCCCCCCTGCTGCGGTGCGGCGAAATGGCCGGTGTTTACGCAATGGCCGGCCCGGTCAGCACGGCAGGGGCACCCGCCGCCCCCATTTCAGCCAAATAGGCTGAAAATCCCCCTGCGGCGCGCCCTTCCAGACGCGCACTGGTGAAGACGACGGGAGCACCGGCCCAGCGTACATCCGCGCCGCAGGCCTGCAGCGCCCTCACCATCTGAACGTCTTCCCCGCAGCGCAAGGCAGGAAAACCGCCGACCGCACGATAGAAATGGGCAGAGACACCCAGGTTGGCACCATGGATGCGCCCGTGACCTTCCCCCCACTGCTGCCGCCCCTGGAATACCCTGCGCAGGCGATGTTCGGACGGGCAGCGCGCCGCAATGTCCACCAGTCCGCAGAAGGCGTCACACGGCTGCTCCAGTTGTCCAACCAACCAGTCGCCAGGGACCTCGCTATCAGCGTCGGTGCTGGCCAACCACCTGGCGCCGCGACCCAGCAGCTCGACGGCGGCCGCTGCGCGGGCAATCCCCACGCAGCGTGCATCCAGCCGCACAATGCCGACGCGCTGTTGGTGGCAGATGGACGCCGTCGCATCCGAGCAAGCGTCCAGTGCAACCACCACTTCGACCGCTTCGCCGCCCAGGCCCGGGTGCAGGGCCGCCCTTCGGATCGATTGCAGGCAGCGCGCCATGCTGGCTGCCTCGTTGTGCGCGGGGACCAGAACGCCTATCACCGCAGGCCCTCGTTGCGGGCCAGTGACAGCGTGCCGCGCGTCCAGCCCTGCAGCACGAAGTCCGCATCGCGATAGTGGAAGGCTTCGTGCAGGCCGTGGCCCAGGCACCGATGCACGACTTCGGTCCGGCTCACCCGCCCGGGGAACGAGGGCAACCAATGGCAGGCGACCAGCAATCCGTCGTCACGAAGTGCTTGATCGATTCCGGCACGCAGCTCGCGAAGGGCGCTCGTCCCCAGGTAGTAGCCCATCTCACCGCAGACGATCAGGTCGAAGCGCCCCGGCGGCCATTGCTCGGGGTGGCTGGCGCAGTGGACCTGCACGTGCGGCAGGTGGGCCAGGTTGCGGCGGGCCCGGAACGCTGCGCGCGGGCTGATATCGGTGGCCAGCAGGCGCTCACAGCGGGCCCCCAGGGCCTCGGTCAGCACGCCGTTGGAGCATCCCAGCTCCCAGCCACGATTGAACTGGCGCTGGCTCAGGCTGGCCAGCAGCAACGCACGCTTGCGTTCTTCATACCACCGACTGCGGTAGCCAAAAGGGTCTTCCTGCTCATGCAGTTCATCGAAGTACGGTTGCGCGCTCATGCCAGAAATACCTCGTAATCGCGGAAAAATCGGGCCAGTACATGGGAAGGCAGCACCGGCGGGCTGTTCAGGCCCGGCACGTTGCCCGTCTGCGTCCGGAACCGGGCGATCGCACTCCGTTTCACCGACGCTGCTGCGGAAATGTCGACAAGTCGCGGCAGCTCCCACGCCATGTGCGCGCAGGCCGGATCCAGCCAGTGCCAGCCCCATACCGGGTACTCCAGGCGACGGCAACCCACTGCGCGCGCGGCGCGGCAGGCGGCACGCCCTGCCGCTTCGTGATCGGGGTGCCCATCGAAGCGCCAGGGCGCCAGTACCAGATCGCCCGGCTGCAGGTGCTGCTGCAGCCAGTCCTGCAGGCCCTGTTCGTGCTTGCTGACCGCGCCATCGCCGATGCCGAGATGAAACGTCGCGTCGGCCGCAATCCCAAGTTCCGCCAATGCCGCAGCAAGCTCTGCCCGACGCGCCGACCGCAGGCGCTCCGGTGTCCACCACGGTTCACCCGGATAACACGCTTCACCATCGGTCACGGCAATGACGCCAACCTCCATGCCCTGTGCCGCGGCATGATGGAGCAGCCCACCACAGCCAAGAATCTCGTCGTCGGGATGCGGCGCAACGACCACAAGGCGGTCGTGGCCGGCGCACAGTGAACGGGCGGGCGTGGACGGTTGCTGCCAGAGCCAATCGCAGCGCAGCCAGGCCTGTTCCTGAGTTCCCTGTCCTTGCAGGGGTGTGCTGGCTACAGCGCCCATGCGGTCTCCTCGGCTGCCCGCTGCTCACCCAGCCACTGCCAATCGCGATCGGCATGGCACTGCCTGAGGAACACCGTCAGGTCCGCCCAGCGGCGGGCGTGACTGTCTTCCAGGCACATCGGCGCCGGACCGAGCGCCCGGCCTGCAAGGTCCAGGACGCGCGTCGCCGCCCGTTCGACCACGCAGCGCAGCCGCACTACGTCTTCCCGATGCGCCGATTGAGGCGCGTCGTCGATGCGTGCGGCCACTTCGCGAAGCAGCGCCGCAGCCGGCCCCAGCACAAGGTCCGCTGCACCCAGCAGCCGTGCGCGGTTGCCGTCGCTGCAGGCCGGCCGCATGCGTTCAGCCAGTGCCACCGCTGCGCCAAACCAGACCGCCGCGATACCGGCTCCGCCATGCCAGAAGCCCGGCCGTTGCAGGTAGGCGTCGCGCGGTCCCAGAATCGTCATCGGTGCGCCGTCGAAGCGCACCGTCGTGGACGGAATGCCGGCCATGCCAGCCGCCGGCCAGGGCTCACCCGAAAGCGTGCACCAATGCTCCGCCGGCACATGGCACAGCCACACGCCGTGTGTGTTCCGCACGGTTACCAGTGCCGCATCCACCCACGCGCTGCCTGAACACCAGGGCTTGTCACCATACAGTCCACCGCCGGCGTCGATGCGCAGGGTGTTGGCTGGGCCTTCTGCGGCCCACACCGCCAGCAGCTGCCCTTCAGCAACCCTAGGCGCGTTCAGCTCGGCAATGATCGCCTGGGCGTCGTAATGCGCTTCCAGTACCTTGGCCAAGCAGAGGTCCTCTGCCCCCCACGCCGCCAGCGCCCGCCAACGCTGCAGCGTGTGGCCACTTCCGGGCAAAGGCAGCGCGGGCTGCTGGGCGAGAACCTGGCGCGCGCGGTTGAACAGCGAAGAAGGCGACGTCACATCCTGCATGGCCGGTCTGCAATGAAGATAGGTCATGAACGTAGGCGCCCTGCGGTCACATCACTGTCTTGGCGATGTGGCGGCCACATGAATACCTGGCGCAGTGTTCCTCACGCGGTCACCGCTGGCGCTGTTCGCTTGCACGCACGCACTGGCGCAGTTCCCATAGCCATGGCAACACCACCAGGCCAAGCGCCGGCAGCAATACAAACCCCCACAGCGCCGGTGCTGCCGGTGCCACATTGACTGCCCAACGAGGCTCGGCCTGCCACGCCACTCCGCCCAGCAGCACCCAGGGAGCGGCGTCGAGCACACTGTGCACGTGCTGCTCGGCCGGGCTGATGCGTCGCCGCCCGTCCGCGCTGACGGTGTCGAGGTAGCCGGCGATTGCATGCGCGATGACCAGGACTGCCAGCAGCGTGACGAGCAACCACGTGCTTTCCAGCACGAGCCACGCCAGCACGCCGCTGCCGATGAGCAGCAGCTGCAGCCCATGCAGCAGGCTCTCGCGCATCGCGGACGTGTGCGGCAGATCGGTACGCCGGTGAAAGTGGAAGTCCAGCGCACCGGCGGTCAACCAGACTGCGTAGACACAGGCCATGACAATCCCGCTCATGACGGCTCGCTCAGGGTGTCAATACGATCTTGCGGCAGTCGTCGTCCTTGGCATCGAACATCGCATAGCCTTGCGCTGCATCGGCCAGGCGCATCCGGTGCGAGATGATGTCCCCCGGATCCAGCTTTCCTTCGATGATTGCGTCGAGCAGTTCCGGCATCAGTCCCTGCACGTGGGTCTGTCCCATCTTGAATGTCAGCCCCTTGTCGAACGCATCGCCCAGCAGGAACCCGTGGATGAAACCGGCATAGACACCGGGAATGCTGACCACGCCGCCGCGGCGGGCGGCTGCGATGCACTGACGGATGGCCACGCCGCTGCTGCCTTCCAGTTTCACGGCGGTCAGCGCTGACTCCAGGGCACTGCCCTCGGCCTCGAAACCGACGGCCTCGATGCAGGCATCCACGCCGCGCCCACTGGTCTGGGTCAGGATGTAGTCGGCTGGGTCCTCGATCTCCTTGAAGTCGATCGGCGTCACACCATAGGCACGGCGCGCGTAGTCCAGGCGGTAGCGAAGATGGTCGACCATGAAGATGGTCTCCGCACCCAGCAGCCGGCAGCAGGCCGCGCTCATCAGTCCCACCGGACCGGCACCGAAGATGGCTACTGTCGAGCCCGGCTTGACCCCAGCGTTCAGCGCGGCCTGATAGCCGGTGGGCAGAATGTCCGACAGGAACAGAACCTGTTCGTCGGCCACGCCTTCCGGAATGCGCAGTGGGCCCACATTCGCCTTGGGCACGCGCACGAATTCGGCCTGTCCGCCTGCCACGCCGCCATACAGATGGCTGTACCCGAACAACGCCGCCGGAGGCAGAAGGCCCTTCTGGTTCAGCGCAGCGCCCTTGCCCGGGTTGGTGGTCTCGCAGGCGGCATACTCGGCCAGCCGGCAGTGAAAGCACTCGCCACAGGCGATCACGAAGGGGATCACCACGCGATCACCCGGCCTCACCTGCGTTACGCCGCTGCCGACCTCTTCCACCACGCCCATGAATTCGTGGCCCAGCACATCGCCGTCGTGCAGATCGGGAATCTTGCCCCGATACAGGTGCAGGTCCGAACCACAGATGGCGGTGGCGGTAACCCTCAGGATCAGATCGTCCTCAGCCGCCAGCACCGGGTCCGGCACGGTCTCGACGCGCACATCCTTGCGGCCGTGATAGGTCAATGCCTGCATCGTGCTTCTCCAGAAGATCGGAACGACAGCATCGCAGGGACGTCCTCCCGCCCCGGTGACATCCAGGTGTGCACAGCGTTCATTCCGCGGCGTCGTAGCGTTAACCCCGACCGGGTCACGCTGCGAACACCCGCCACAGGAGCCCAGCATGAACGACGAGCTGCCTTTCAATCCAACAACAGACGTGGACGATCAATCGAAGGCGCACACCCCGGACGAGCGGCGCAATGATCGAGCGAAGTGGAAGGCGCACGACATGCCGGACGACGGCGATGGCCCCAAGGCCGTACCCGAGGACTACGAACGTCCCGACCCCGATCCGACGGGCAAGCGTTGAGGCCGCCTCACATCCTGGATGCGCCGGATTCACGCGTCATGGTGCGCTGCCGGCGCAAGCTGCATGCACGATTTCTGGTCGGCCTGAACGAGGTGTTGCATGTGGAAACGCAACGGTCTCTCGCTGGTACTGCTTGCACTCACTGTCGTCTTCATTGCCGGGCAGGCAGTTGCGGGACATCACGTGCACAATCAGGAGTTGACCCAGCACGGACGCGCGCCGGTCGACCTGTGGCACTACCTGGCGACCGGGCATTTTGTCAGCGCTACATTCGAAAACTGGGAGAGCGAGTTCCTGCAGATGGGGATGTACGTTCTTCTGACCGTCACCCTGCGCCAGCGTGGATCAGCCGAATCCCGGCCGCTGGACCCCGCGCAGGAGCAGAACCGCGTGGAGCCGGGACCTGCGCCGTGGCCGGTTCGTCGCGGCGGCGCATGGAAGGTGCTCTACGCTCACTCGCTTGCGATCGCCTTCGGGCTGTTGTTCCTGCTCAGTTTTACATTGCACGCCTTGGGTAGCTGGCGCGCCGATCAGGTCGAGCAGCAGTTGCAAGGGTTGCCGGTGCCGGGTTTCCTGGAGCATCTGGGCAGCAGCACGTTCTGGTTCGAGTCGATGCAGAACTGGCAGAGTGAGTTTCTTGCGGTGCTGTCCCTGGTTGTACTTACGATCTTCCTGCGGCAGAAGGACTCACCGCAATCCAAGCCGGTCGAAGCTCCGCACGCGCAGACAGGGGATTGAACCATGGGAAATGCTCCGTCAACCGCCTTGCTGATCATCGACATGTTCAGTCGCTTCGACTTCCCGGGCGCGCAGGCGCTGGCACCAGCAGCGGAGCGGGCGGCCGCACAGATCCGACGCTTGAGAGACCACTTTGATGGCCACGGATGGCCGGTCATCTACGCCAATGACAACTTCTCCGACTGGAAGCGTGACTTCCGCCAGCAGGTAGCACAGTGCCAGCGGGATGGAGGACCGGCCGGGCGGATTGCCGACCTCCTCTCTCCCCTGCCCGGCCACTACTTCGTGCTCAAGCCCAAGCATTCGGCGTTCCTGGCCAGCCCGTTGCCGATTCTGCTGGCGAAGCTTGGCGTGCGCAGCCTTTGGCTCGGTGGGATGACGGCCGATTCATGTGTCCTGGCTACCGCGCTGGACGCCAACGCCAGGGAATTCGACGTAGTGGTGGCACGGGAGGCTGTGGCGGGGACGCCGGCCCGGAAACAGCGTGCGATGGCGCTGCTCGCCGATTCGGGCGCGGCCCGGGTCGCGCGGCTCGCCTCGCTGGTCCCGGCATGACCGGCCGGAGCGGGCTCAGGCCCGGTCTGCGATTCCCTTTACACCGGCGTGACCGGCGCAATGTGCGCAGCAGAAGATATGACCGTTTCCTTCAACGCCATGCCCGATGATCGCGCAGTCGCAATGTGCGCAGCGCGGTGCGAACGCATGGATGGCGCACTCGAACGAATCGAAGGTGCCGCTGCGTCCACCCTGCTGGAGGGTGAAGCTCTTGTCGTAGTCATTGCCGCAGACATCACAGGTAGCCATGGGGCACCTCATGCGGAGAAAGGAGCATGCAGTGTCGCGGGCGCGGGGGTCGGCGGTCGTGAATGCATCGTGTCGCCAGCGTGCAGAACACCGATGTGTTCATTACGCAGGCTGCAGCCCGCGTTGCCAACGCCCAGCCCACGCGTCTCAGCGTGCCTTGCCGGGCTCGGCACTGCCACCAGGCGATGTGCCGCGACCACAGGGAAACGCCGCGCGCAGCCCTTCGACAACCAGGGGAGACGCATCCTGTTGCAATCGCACGCGGGGCAGCTGCCGGAGATGGGAAGACACCTGATCGACCAGTTCATGCGGAAGGATCCGGCCCTGCCCACACCACTGACCGCGGCTGGCATCGGCGACACCCAGGATATAGCTGCTGGCCCGGGCGCTGGACAGCCCCCGGCAGTGTTCGCCATCGCAGAACCCGTCAGCGCCTTTGCCCTGCAGCAGCATGATGAGCTCCGCACCACTGACAAACCAGGTGCGTTCCGGTTGCGTTGTGCCTGCCACGGCGGGTCCCACCAGGGCGCCTAGGCACAGTGTCAGGAGCCAACGCATGCGGCGGTGCGCGCGGCGGGCTTGATGTCCTTTCATATCGGGGTCCTGGCTGTCGTTTTTCTGGATTCCACGCGGCGCCGGTCAGAGTTGATCAAGCTGGTTGCGTGGTTGAAACGCCGGGTCGTCCTCAGCTTCCAGCATGGCTTCCACCAAGGCGTCGAAGGGCGCGGCAGCGGTATCCAGGTCCGTGGAAGAAAGGAATCCGGATTCCCCCTGGCCGGCCAGGGCAATCGCGGCAACGGTCTCGCGCTCACCTTCCTCTGCCCAGAGATAGTCGTGGACCAGTGCCACCCCATGGTCGCCCGCCTTCAGGAAATCGGCCGCGCCCCGTGCCACAGCCAGAAACGCGATGAGATCGTAGAGGCTTTCCGAATACGTCAGCGATCCCGCAACAAAGTGCGTACCAGTGCGCTCATAGGCGGCAACCTGGATATTCTCGGCCTGCGCGGATGCAAGGAAGGCCTTCAATGCGGCGCGATTGTCGGGGTAGCGGGCCAGCAGGGCCTGGCAGTCTATGAGCAGTTCATCCAACGCCTCGTCGCTTGAAGACGCCAGGCATTCACCGTTGCCCAAGCGCCACGGCCCAGCGATGCATCGCCAGTCGGACCATCGGGATGGCGAAGGCAGGGGCGCCGCCAGCCATCTGGAGAGATCTTCGTGGCGCAACTGCAGGCGCAACAGCGCTGAATAAGGCTCTGACAAGGCGATGATCCATCCGGTCCGCGTGTCCAGATGGCTTTTAGCAGACAACGCGCGACCCGCCAACACCCCAGTGCCAGCCTCATGGACTGCGACTGCGACTGCGACTGCCGCAGGCGCGGCGCCGGACTATCGCGCAGCCGTTGACCCTCTCACCACGCACCTTCCCGTCATCACCAGTCTGCGTACCGGCAGCTGCGGCATGCGTAGGCGCTCCAGCAACAGCGACATCGCGGCTCGCCCCATCTCTTCAACCGGCTGCTCGACCACGGTAACCCCGGGTTCGACCAGTTCGGTCCATCGCTCATTGTCGAACCCTGCCAGCGCCAGCTCTCCTGGAATCGCAAGCCCAGCGCTGCGGGCCGCTTTCAATGCGCCCATGAGCAGCAGGCTGTTGCTGGCGACCAGCGCATCGGGACGCGAAGGACTGGTCAACCACTGCTCGACTGTTGCGATGGCGGCCTCGGCCGTGGGCTCTACCTCGCGGTAGTCCGGTTCCAGCCCGTGCCTGCGCATTGCAGCGATATAGCCGTCGCGGCGTTCGGCCGCGGTGGTACTGGTGCTGCCGAACAGGCCACCGATGCGGCAATAGCCGCGCTCGGCCAGGTGTTCGACCAGGCCCGCCATCGCCGCTGCGTTGTCGAGGACCACGCTGTCGATCGAGCCACCGGGTGCGGCACGATCGACCAGGACCGTAGGGTAATCCAGCGTGAGCCGGTCCAGCCGCCCCACCGTGGTCCGGGTGGGCGCAAAAATCAGCCCACTGATGCGTTCCTCGTGCATCAACTGCAGATACAGCGCCTCGCGCTCGGGGTCCTCATCGGTGTTGCAGAGGGTGACTCGAAGGCCTTCCCGGTACGCGACTTCCTCCACGGCGCGGATCAGCGCGGTAAAGAACGGGTTGCGGATATCGGCCACGATCAGGCCGATGATGCCGGTATGCCGGGCGCGCAGGCGTCTTGCCTGCAGGTTGGGGTGATATCCGGTCTGGCGGATCGCCGCCTCCACCCGGCCGCGCACGGCCTCGCTGACCGGGCCGCCGCCGAGCACCCGCGACACCGTGGACTTGGATACCCCCGCCACGCGTGCGACGTCATTGATGCTGATGCTCACTGGTAACGTTCCCGGAATCGAGCGCTTTTCTGGGCCGGACGGCCCTCCAGCACCATGTTAACGCCAAAGGACTATTGGATTTTTGTGCACTGCACATTGAAATGGCGAGTGGGAACGTTCCCAATGCGTCCCAGCCACCCCCTCCGCGGAGCCCCCTTTGTCGCCCCAGACCTCCCCTTCCCCGGCCACCCGGGAACTGATCCGCCTGGACGCGCGGGCGCAGGACAAGACCGATGCCATTGCGCAGGTCGCCCAGATGCTGGTCGCGTCCGGCTGCGTGGCGCCGGGTTACGAAGCCAGCATGGGGCGGCGCGAAACGCTGGCGAACACCTTCCTTGGACACGGCGTAGCAATCCCGCACGGGCTTGGCGAGGACCGCCATCTGGTGCACCGCGATGGCATCGCCGTGCTGCAGTTGCCGCAAGGCGTGGAATGGAACCCGGGACAGATCACCCGTCTGGTGGTCGGCATCGCTGCCCAGTCGGATACCCACATCACGGTGCTGCGCCGCTTGACCCGGCTGATCCAGGACGAGTCCACGCTGCAGCGGCTGTTCACCACCACCGAGGCGGGCGAGATCGTGAACGCGCTGGCCGGCGATGTTGCGATTGCCGCCACCCACGCGCCAGCGGTGGATCTGGCCGAGCGCTTCGAATGGACCATCGCCTACCCCAACGGACTGCACGCCCGTCCTGCCACGCGCTGGGCCGAGACGGCGCGCGGCTTCGCAGCCCGCGCGCAGGTCCGCGCAGGCGATCAGGCGGCCGATGCCAAGAGTCTGGTAGCGCTGCTTCAGCTCGGGCTGCGTGAGGGCGATGCCGTGCGTGTTTCTGCCGAGGGCGCCGATGCCCCCGCGCTGCTGGCTGCGCTGCGCAAGGTCATGGATGGATTGGTCGCACAGGAAAGGGCTGATGCCGAGCGTGCAGCCCAGCGCAAGGCAGCAGCCCCTGTCACCGGGTGGAAACCGCCCGAAGCGCAGGCGACGATCATTGGCATTGGCGCCAGCCCCGGATTGGCGATCGGCCCGGTGCATGTGCTGGCCAGCACGCAGGCGGAAGTCACCGACCGTCCTGCCCCGCTTGGCGAGGGCGGCGCACGCCTGCAGGATGCACTCGGCCGCACCCGCCAGCAGCTGGCCGCCCTGCAGGACGACACCCAGCGCCGCCTTGGCGCTTCGGATGCGGCGATCTTCAAGGCGCAGGCCGCGCTGCTCGACGACACCGACCTGATCACCCGCACCTGCCAACTGATGGTCGAAGGCCATGGTGTGGCGTGGTCATGGCACCAGGCCATCGAGCAGATCGCCTCCGGGCTGGCGGCGCTGGGCAATCCGGTGCTGGCCGGGCGCGCGGCGGACCTGCGTGATGTCGGCCGACGCGTGCTGGCGCAGCTTGACCCTTCTGCTGAAGGTGGTGGCCTGGCGGATCTGCCGTCGCAACCGTGCATCCTGATCGCCACAGATCTGTCGCCTTCGGATACCGCCAATCTCGACACCGGTCGCGTGCTCGGCCTGGCCACCGCGCAGGGCGGGCCGACCTCGCACACCGCCATCCTCTCGCGCACGCTGGGCCTGCCAGCGCTGGTGGCCGGCGGCGCCGGGCTGTTGGCGATCCAGCCAGGCCGCGAAGCGATCCTGGACGGCAGCAGCGGACGGCTCTACCTGTCCCCCTCCGAAGCCGATCTCGCCTCGGCACGCGAATGGATCGCCGAACAGCAGCAGATCCGCGAGCGCGAAGCCGCGCAACGCGCGCAACCCGCCCAGACCCTCGACGGCCACCGCATCGACATCGGCGCCAACGTCAACCTGCCCGACCAGGTGCCACTGGCACTGGAACAGGGTGCGGAAGGCGTCGGCCTGATGCGCACCGAGTTCCTGTTCCTCGAACGTGGCAGTACGCCCAGCGAGGAGGAGCAGTACACCACCTATCTGGCGATGGCCAAGGCACTCAACGGCCGCCCGCTGATCGTGCGCGCGCTCGACATCGGCGGCGACAAGCAGGTGGCGCACCTGGAACTGCCACGCGAGGAGAACCCGTTCCTCGGCGTGCGCGGCGCGCGCCTGCTGCTGCGCCGCCCTGACCTGCTGGAGCCGCAACTGCGTGCGCTGTATCGCGCCGCCAAGGACGGTGCACGCCTGTCCATCATGTTCCCGATGATCACGTCGGTGACCGAGCTGGTCGTACTGCGCGCCATCTGTGAGCGCCTGCGTGCCGAGCTGGAGGCGCCGGTGGTGCCGATCGGCATCATGATCGAAGTGCCGGCTGCCGCCGCTCAGAGCGACGTACTGGCGCGCCATGCCGACTTCTTCTCGATCGGCACCAATGATCTGACCCAGTACGTGCTGGCGATCGACCGCCAGAACCCGGAACTCGCCGCCGAGGCCGACAGCCTGCATCCGGCGGTGCTGCGCGCGGTCCGCGCCACGGTTGAAGGCGCACGGCTGCATGGGCGCTGGGTCGGCGTCTGTGGCGGCCTGGCCGGCGATCCCTTCGGCGCCATGTTGCTGGCTGGCCTGGGCGTGGACGAACTGTCGATGACCCCGAACGACATCCCGGCGGTGAAGGCGCGCCTGCGTGGCACCGCGATGACCGAACTGCAAGCGCTGGCCAGCACCGCACTGGGGTGCGAAACCGCCGAGCAGGTGCGCGGCCTCGATGGAGCGCGCGCATGACTGCCCGCGCCGTCACCGTGACCCTGAACCCGGCCATCGACCAGACCGTGCGCCTGGCCCGCCTGCAGCCAGGCCGCGTGCATCGCGCCGGCAGCTCCCGCGACGACGCAGGCGGCAAGGGCATCAACGTGGCGGCCTGCCTGGCCGACTGGGGCGTGCCGATCACCGCGCTGGGCGTGCTGGGCGACGGCAACGACGGCGTGTTCCGCACGCTGTTCCGTGAGCGGGGCATCATTGACGGCTGCCTGCGCGTTCCGGGCCATACCCGCACCAACATCAAGCTGGTCGAAGAGGCCAACGGCGAAACGACGGACATCAACCTGCCAGGCCTGGCCGTGGACGCTGCCGATCTGGACGCGGTGTCGCGCCAGCTCGGCGCCCTGCTCGCGCCCGGCCTGCCGGTCGTGCTGTCCGGCAGCCTGCCGCACGGACTACCGGCCGATGCATGGGCGCGGTTGCAGGCGCAGGCCGGAACGGCCGGTGCGCGCGTGCTGCTGGACACCAGCGGCGATGCGCTTGCAGCTGCGCTGGACGGCGCGCGGGGCGCGCTGCCCTACGCCATCAAGCCCAACCGCCACGAACTGGAGGCCTGGACCGGCACGTCGCTGCCGGATCGCAGCGCACTGCGCGCTGCAGGCCAGGCCTTGGTCGAACGCGGTGTCGCACTCGTCGCCATCTCCATGGGGACCGACGGCGCGCTGTTCATTGATCGCGCCGGCGCACTGGTCGCGCGACCGCCGCGTCTGGCCCAGGGCAGCACGGTGGGCGCCGGTGATGCCATGGTCGCCGGCATCGCCGCCGCGCTGTTGGAGCGCTCCCTCGACCTGGCCGCCTGTGCACGACTGGCCACGGCGTTCTCGATGAGCCGGCTGGATAGCGGAGACGCGCGGCGGCTCGATCCGGCGCAGGTGCGCGCCGGGGCCGGCGATGTACTGATCGAGCGGTTGGATTGAAACACCTGCCGGAGGAGCAGCGGTTGGCTTCGGGCCACCCGCGATGCCTCCGGCAAGGACGAACCCGAAGCATTCCAGGAGTTCCCATGCACGCTTCCACCGTAGTCATCGCCGCTGGCGAACGCAGCATCGAGGCGGTACTTGCCGCCGAGGCCCTGCGTCGCGCGGCCCGCCAGCGCGGGCTTGAGCTGATGATCGAAATCCGCAGCGACCAGGGCGTGACCGGCGCGCTGCCCGCCTCGGACGCCGCCTCCGCGACCCAACTGCTGCTGGTGGGCGATGGCGAGGCAGACATCGCACGCTTCGGCAATGCCCGGATCGTGCATGCCAGCCTGGGCGAGGTATTGGACGATCCGGTCGCCGCGCTTGCACCGCTCGCAGCCGCGCCGGCCAGTGTCCCCGCCACCGGGGCTGGCAAGCGCATCGTTGCCGTCACCTCCTGCCCCACCGGCATCGCTCACACCTTCATGGCGGCAGAAGGCCTGCAACAGGCTGCCAAAGCGCTGGGCCATGCGATCCGGGTGGAAACACAGGGCTCGGTCGGCGCGCAGGATGCGTTGAGCGATGCGGAAATCGCCGCTGCCGATGTGGTGCTGATCGCCGCCGACCGCGAAGTCGATCTGGCGCGTTTCGCTGGCAAGCGCCTGTTCAAGAGTGGTACCAAGCCGGCGATCAATGACGGCCAGAACCTGATCCGCAAGGCGCTGGCCGAGGTCGGCGTGCACGCGGGGACAGCGGCTTCGGGCCGTACCGCAGAAAAGAACAAGAGCACCGGCCCTTACAAGCACCTGATGACCGGGGTGTCGTTCATGCTGCCTTTCGTGACAGCCGGCGGCCTGTTGATCGCCCTGGCGTTCGCGCTCGGCGGCATCTATGCCTTCGACGATGCCCACAAGGGAACGCTGGCCTGGTCGCTGTTCCAGATCGGCGCCAAGTCCGGTTTCATGCTGATGGTGCCGGCGCTTGCCGGCTACATCGCCTACTCCATCGCCGACCGCCCCGGCATCGCGCCCGGCATGATCGGCGGGCTGGTTGCGGTCAACATGGACGCAGGTTTCATCGGCGGCATCCTGGCGGGCTTCATCGCCGGCTATGGCGTGCACTGGATCAACCGTGCGCTGCGCCTGCCGCGCAGCCTGGAAGGCCTCAAGCCGGTGCTGATCCTGCCGGTGCTGGGCACGCTGCTGGTCGGCCTGCTGATGATGTACGTGATCGGCACGCCGGTGGCCGCACTGCTGGCCTGGCTGACCGACTGGCTGCGCGGCATGGAGGGCAGCAGCGCGATCCTGCTCGGTTTGCTGCTGGGCGGCATGATGGCCGTTGACATGGGTGGACCGGTCAACAAGGCGTCCTACGCCTTCTCCACCGCCCTGATTTCCAGCCAGGTCTACACGCCGATGGCGGCGACCATGATCGGCGGCATGACGCCACCGCTGGGCATCGCGCTGGCGACGTGGTTGTTCAGCAACCGCTTCACTGCCGAGGAGCGCGGCACTGCCGGTGCCGCCGGCGTGCTCGGCCTGAGCTTCGTGACCGAGGGGGCTATTCCCTACGCGGCACGCGATCCGCTGCGCACCATTCCTGCGCTGATCCTCGGCTCGGCCGTGGCCGGTGCGATCTCGATGGCCGCAGGCGTCGAGTTGAAGGTGCCGCACGGCGGTGTGTTCGTGCTGCCGATCCCGAACGCGGTCACCCATCTTGGTGTCTACCTGCTGGCGCTGTTGGCCGGCGTGTTGGTCACCGCGATTGCACTGCGCATCCTCAAGAAGCCGGTCACGGCCCCCACCCTGTAAAAGGAACCCCGCCCATGACCTGCCCTTCCTGCCGCCTGGTGCCGGTAGCGATCCTGCTGACCCTGCCCTCACTGACCGTAGCTGCCAACGCGAGTGATGTCCTCACTCCCAAACTGGCTTACACCGGCGAGGCGGCCGCCACGCTCGATGGTGGCAAGCGCAGCGGCACCGCTTACGCCGGCCAGCTGATGTTCGGCGCCGATGTTGACCTCGACGCTGCGTTCGGCTGGCGGGGGGCCACGATCAAGTCCTATGGCATCAATCGCCACGGCACCAA
This sequence comes from Stenotrophomonas sp. FR012, assembly GCF_047520565.2. Classification (NCBI taxonomy): domain Bacteria; kingdom Pseudomonadati; phylum Pseudomonadota; class Gammaproteobacteria; order Lysobacterales; family Lysobacteraceae; genus Stenotrophomonas; species Stenotrophomonas sp. FR012. The sequence goes on along the minus strand of NZ_JAXBQL020000002.1, from coordinate 333,702 downwards.
CCTCGCCAACAGCAGCACCGGCAACAGCACCTCGGTGCAGGAAATCTACGGCGGCCAGGGGACCCGCCTGGCCAACCTGACCCTGGAACAGAAGCTGTTCAACGACCGGCTGGTGCTGGAGGCCGGTCGCAGCGTCGCCAACATCCACCACCTCGGGTCGGAGCTGTGCCAGTACTTCCAGGGCAACTCGGCGTGCGGCAACCCGACCTACGTTTTCCGCACCAGCAACTTCACCTGGTGGCCGGTGTCGAGCTGGATGGCCGACGCCACGGCCTGGGTGACGCCCGATGTCTATGTCCGCATCGGTGCCTACCAGGTCGATCCCAGCCAGGCCGAGGATGGCCAGCATGGCCTGAAGTGGAATACGAACCAGGCCACCGGGTGGATCGTGCCCTACACGATCGGCTGGCGCAGCCCGGCTTCGGCACGACTGAATGCCCGCTACGAACTCGGTGGCTGGCAGGACAACTCGACCTATCGCGATCCGCTGCGCGATGCCAACGGCATTCCCGCGCTGCTCAGTGGCCAGGAGTACGCGGCACGCCACGGTCGCTCCGGTGCGTTCGCGCGCTTCGAGCAGCAGCTTACCGGCGATGGCAATGGCCGCGGCCTGACCCTTTTCGGCGCCGCGCTCAAGGGTACCTCCGGGCAGCTGATCGAGGATCACTTCCTGCAGGCCGGGCTTGTGCAGAAAGGCACGTTCGCCCGCCGGCCGCAGGACAGCATCGGCTTCGTCGTCACCCGGCAGAAGTACAGCGGCATCGCGCTGGAGAACCTCCGCCTGGCCCGCGCTGCCGCCGGCGGCAGCGGCACCCCGCACGGAAGCCAGGTGATGATGGAGCTGAGCTATGGCATCCAGCTCACCCCGCAGCTCAGGATTGCACCGAACCTGCACTACATCGTGCATCCGGACCCGTTCAACGAACCTGCGCGGCAGCGGGACCTGCCGAATGCACTGATCGCGGGCATGCGGGTTGACTGGAACCTGTAGCAGATCGCACGTGGTGGTGAGGCGCAGCCCGTGCCAGGCACCAGGGTCCACACCCGCTCCGGGCGGCGTACCGACACTCCGGCCGGGCTTCAGCTGCTGTCCGCCACCCACGCCAGTTCGAACGTCAACGCGAGGCGCTGGCCAGGCTCCAGCCGGTGCGGCGCCAGCGTGAAGCCGTCCGGCGGGCCACTCTGCGGCTCGACACAGGTAGCGTGCGGCGCAGCGTCGTAGACCACCCAGTGGTCGTGGTCCGACCTCAGCCGCAGGCGTTGGCCTTCGCGTACCAGCGTGATGTCACCGTCGGCAACGAAGCAGTCATCCCAGGGGCCGGTGGTGGGCTCCACGTGGGGCAGCGTGGCAATACCTTCCCTGTCCCGCGGATACATCGCGCGAGGATTGAACAGCAACCGGTCCGGCTTCCTGAACCAGGGGTGCCAGCCCAGCACCGCCGGCATCGCCTGCTCGCCGGCCTGGACCGAAAGGCGCAGCTGCAGGGTGTGAGGGTGCAGGCTCACTTCCTGGAGGGCAATGCCACCGAAGGGCCAGTAGCTGTCGCGCGGCAGCTGCAGCGACACCTCGGCTGCGGCCGCATCGAGCCGGTCGATCTGCCAGGGTCGCGAGAAGCCCACCCCATGGATGGCATGCCCGTCGAAGTTGAGCGGCAGCCGATGCGGCCTGCCGTCAAAACGGAACTGTCCACGGCGGATGCGCCCGGCCCACGGCACCATCGGGTAGCAGCCCCAGGCGATCGCCGCCGCCCCGGTCTCCTGCGCGTCCACCAGCCATTCCACGCCCCGGTAACGCAGGTGCGCGATGCGCCCGCCCGCCGCTGCGGCGAGCGCAACCTCCAGTTCGCCGCATCTCAGCCAGTGCAGCTGACCGGCCGGCAGCGGGGCCAGCGCATCATCCCTCGGCAACATGCGCTCAGGCCCCATAGGGATTGATCGTTCGGATGCTTCCGTCCGGCTCCATGTGCAGCGGCGTGCACTTGGCCGAGCGCAGGTGGGTAATGCCGCCGGACATCAGCGCATCGTGATAGAACAGGTACCACTGTCCCTGGAACTGGCAGATGGAGTGGTGGGTGGTCCAACCGACCACGGGGGTGAGGATCACGCCAGCATAGGTGAACGGCCCGTACGGGCTGTCTCCCACGGCGTAGCACAGCTGGTGGGTGTTGCCAGTGGAGTACGACAGGTAGTAGCGACCCTGGTACCTGTGCAGCCACGGGCCTTCGAAGAAGCGGCGCGCGTGGTCGTCCGCACGCAGCGGCTGGCCATGCTCATCCAGGATCTGCACTTCGCGGGTAGGCTCGGCCAGCTCGGTCATGCCGGCATCCAGGCGGCCCACGCGCGGCCCCAGGGCCGGCGCGCTGCCCTCGGGTTCCTCGTGCGCTTCGCTGTACTGGTTGTCACGATACTTCTGCAGCTGCCCGCCCCAGATGCCGCCGAAGTACAGGTAGTGGCTGCCATCGTCGTCCTCGAACACGGCCGGGTCGATCGAGTACGCGCCCTTGATCGGCTCCGGCTGGGGCACGAATGGGCCCTCCGGTCGCGCACCGATTGCCACGCCGATGCGGAACCGGCCCTCGGCGTCCTTGGCCGGGAAGTAGAGGTAGTAGCGGCCATCGCGGCAGGCAGCGTCTGGGGCCCACATCTGTTTCCGCGCCCAGGGCACGTCGCGCACGTGCAACGCCATGCCGCAATCGACGGCAGTGCCGTTGGGCGTATCCATCTTCAGCACATGGTAATCCTGCATGCCGAAATGGCCGCCTTCATCGTCGAAGGGCTGGCCACCGTCGATGTCGTGCGACGGATAGATGTACAGGCGTCCCTCGAACACGTGTGCCGAAGGGTCGGCGGTGTAGATGTGGGTCACCAGCGGTCGCGAAATGGCGTGTGCGCTGAGCTGCGCAAGACGGGCTTCGCTGGCCTGGCCGTCTTCACCGGCAGAGAGGTCGATCATGGTTGTCATCTTGGCGTTACGCGGAGGCGTCGGCGGAACGGCGACGCAGGTGGAGATCCTGCTCGATGCGCGTTTCCGCGCGCTTGTCGATCCGGTAGAAGAACAGCAGCGCCACGGCGAGCAGGAACGGAAGGGAGCAATAGACGCTTACGGTCAGGCGGATGCCCTGCACCACGGCCTCAGGCTGCTGCACCAGGCCTGCCTGGTAGCCGTAGTGGGCAAGGATCGCGGCGACCAGTGCGCCACCCACGCTGAGGCCGATCTTCAGGCCGCACAGCATCGCCGAGAAGATGATCCCAGTGGCCCGGCGATGGTTCTTCCACTCGGAGTAGTCCGCGACGTCGGCGATCATCGCCCACAGCAGCGGGATGGTGATGCCATAGCAGAAGCCATGCAGCATGAAGGCTGCGAACGCGACCGCCACCGCCGTGGGTGGGAACAGGTAGAAGGCCAGCAGGAACAGGGTCGAAACAAACAAGGCGCCACCGAAGACATCGCGCTTGCCGAAGCGATCCGCCAGCCGCCGTGATGCACCAATACCCACGATCATGCAGAGGATGCCGCACGCGTTGAACAGGCTGAACGCCGAGGTGGCCGCGTCCTTCGGACAGGTGAACGCCGCGAAACCGGCGCTGGCGAGGGCGCCATTCAATGCACTGATCAGGCCATTGAAGCCTGAGTTTTCCAGGAAGCTGGCCAGCGCCGCTTCGCTCATGTAGTACTGGAAGTAATAGATGTAGGTGCCGCCTTTCAACGCCAGGTTGATGAACACCAGCACGGTCAGCGCCAGCATCACCTGCCACGGGCGGTTGTGCAGCAGGTCCGACAGGTCCTGCACTATGCCGCCGGTCTGCTCGCGCGTCGGCACGATGCGTTCGCGGGTGGTGGCGAAGGTGATCAGGAAGAACACTGTTCCGATCAGTGCGAAGGCGGTCATGACCTGTTCGAAGCCGCGCACCCGGTCGCCGTCACCCAGAATCAGCACCAGCGGCATCAGCAGCACCTGGATGATGAACTGCGCGATCATCACGGCCACGAAGCGGTAAGCCGAAAGACTGTTGCGCTGCGCCATGCTGCCGGTCAGCACGCCGCTCAGCGCCGAGTACGGCAGGTTGTTCGCGGCGTAAACGCAGACCAGCAGCGCGTAGGTGCCCAGTGCATAGATCACCTTTCCGCGCTCGCCCAGGTCCGGGGTGCTGAACGCCAGCAGGGACAGTACGCCAAAGGGGATGGCCGTCCACAGGATCCACGGGCGGAAGCGGCCCCAGCGGGTGGACGTTCGGTCGGCCGCGATGCCGATCAACGGCGTGAACACGAACGCACCCAGCAGGCCGACCACAAAGATGATCGTGGCCGCGGTCGCAGCCGGCAGGCGGTAGACGTCGGTGTAGAAGAATGCCAGGTAGGTGATCAGGGTCTGGAAGATCAGGTTGGCAGCGAGATCGCCCAGGCTGTAGCCGAGCTTCTCGCGAACCGACAGCGCGTGTTCAGTGCTTGCCATGCAGCGGACGTCCTGGAAAAGGGATCTGGTCGAAGGGGCATCGATGCCAACGAGGGCGATCAGTCATGCGCGGGCACCACGGTGAACCTGACCTGCGCACGTATATCGGCACTGGACGCCCCTACCCTGACCTCGTAGGCACCGGGCTGCACCGCGTACGCCGCACGCGCTTCGTCATAGTGGCGCAGAGCCTGCGCTGCCTCCAGGGTGAACGTCACCGTGCGGCGTTCGCCCGGAGCCAGATGGACCCGCTGGAAGCCGCGCAGTTCCTGCACGGCATCACCGCCACCGGCGTGTTCGCGCCGCACGTACAGCTGTACCACTTCGTCACCGCTGCGCGTGCCTGCGTTGGTCACATCCACCGACGCGGTCACGCGACCATCGGCGCCGATGGTGTCCGCATCGAGGCGGAGCGTTCCATAATCGAAGCGCGTGTACGACAGCCCGTGACCAAACGGGTACAGCGGCGTGCCACGGAAGTAGCGGTAGGTACGGCCCTCCATGGCGTAGTCTTCGAATGCCGGCATTGCTTCGCCGGCCTGGTAGAACGTGACCGGCAAACGGCCAGCGGGATTGACATCGCCGAACAGCGCCTGGCCGACGGCGGTGCCGCCGCGCTGCCCGGGGTACCAGCTCATCAGGATCGCCGGCAGATGCGCCTGCGCCCAGTCCACCGCGATGGCCGAGCCGCCGGTGAGTACCATCACCACCGGCTTGCCGGTAGCGTGCAGGGCCTCCAGCAGGGTGCGCTGCGGCGCGGGCAACCGCAGGTCGGTGCGGTCGCCACCGGCAAAGCCCGGATAGTTGACCGTCATTTCCTCGCCTTCGACATCGCCGGTGAGTCCACCGACGAACACCACCACATCGGTCTCGCGTGCAGCATCGAGCGCTTCATCGAACGGCGCCTTGGCACCGGGCATGCGCCACCCCAGGCGCACGCCGGCATCGCGCTGGTCATCGTAGTATTCCAGTTTCAGGTCATAGGCACGCCCCGCCTGCAGGTCGAGTTCGACACCCTCGGCATGCAGGCGATCCGTGTTCACCCAGTGATCGATCACACGCTTGCCGTCAAGGTACAGGCGGTAGCCATCATCGCCGGCCACCTCCAGCCGGTAACGACCGGACACGGGGGGCAGCAGCTGGCCACTCCAGCGGATGCTGAAGCGGTCGTCGGGAATCCCCTGCCCCGGTGCCGCTTCGCCGCGTGCCAGCAGGTTGTCGGTCGGCGAGCCCCGGTCCCAGCGGAAGCCGATCTGCGCGTCGGTCCGCACCAGGGCCGGAGTGCCAGACAGGTCGGGCGTGCGGAAGTACTCGCCGCGCAGGCCGCGCTCGGGCGAGTCCGCCGAGGGCCGCAGGAAGGTCGGCTCGATCAACGGCGTGGCACCGGGATCGTCGCGCCCTTCCACCAGGTCCACGCCACGCGCATACCGCACTTCAACGCCCTTGGCCGCCTCGCGTATGCCCTGCAGGATGGTGACCGGCGCGGCCGGTGTACCGAAGTAGTTGCCGAGCAGCGCCATGGTGTCGTCGGCGGTGGGTCCAACCACGGCAATGCGCCTGGTGTCGCGCGACAGCGGCAGGATGCCATCGTTCTTCAGCAGCACCAGCGAGGCCTGCGCGGCCTTGAGCGCGAGCGCATCATGGGCCGGCGCCTGGTTCACCGAGGCCGGAATGCGCGCCCAGCGCACCCGCTCCGGCGGATCGAACATGCCCAGGCGCATCCGTGCGGTGAACAGGCGGGTTACCGCATCGTCGATCTCCGCTTCGCTGATCAGCCCCTGGCGCACTGCCGCAGGCAGCGTTGCGTACTCCTGGCCGCATTCCAGCTCCGTGCCGTTCCTGACCGCCAGCGCCGCGGCGGCTTCGCGCGTGGCGACGATACGGTGGTGCTTCCAGATATCGACGATGGCCCAGCAGTCCGAGACCACGTAGCCCTTGAAGCCCCAGTCGCGTCGCAGCAGATCACGCAGCAGGAGGCGGCTGGCGCTGGCGGACTCGCCGTACACGCGGTTGTAGGCGCCCATGACCGCATCCACTTCGCCTTCCTTCACCAGCGCCTCGAACGCCGGCAGGTAGGTGTCGTAGAGGTCGCGCCGGCTGGGGCGTGCATCGAAGTGATGGCGGTCGGCCTCCGGTCCGCTGTGCACGGCCAGATGCTTGGCGGTGGCGTCCAGCTTGCGGTAGACGGGGTCGTCGCCCTGCAGGCCGCGTACGAAGGCCACGCCCATGCGCGCGGTGAGGTAGGGATCCTCGCCGTAGGTCTCCTGTCCGCGACCCCAGCGCGGGTCGCGGAAGATGTTGACGTTCGGCGACCAGAAGGTCAGGCCCTGGTAACGGCCATGCGCGCCTTCGCGGAGGAACTGGTGGTGCTTTGCGCGGGCCTCGTCGCTGATGGTCGTGGCCACCTGCCCCATCAACGGTACATCGAAGGTCGCGGCCAGGCCGATTGCCTGCGGAAACACCGTGGCCTGCCCTGCCCGTGCCACGCCATGCAACCCCTCATTCCACCAGTCGTAGGCGGGCACACCCAGCCGTTCGATTGCCGGCGCGGCATTCTGCATCTGTGCCGCCTTCTCTTCCAGGGTCATCTGCGCGACGAGTGCGGCGGCCCGTTGCTCGAAGCTTGCCGAGACATCCAGCCAGGGCCGTGGCGCGGCCGCGGATGCGGCGGCCGCCACGCAGCTCAGGACGAACACGGTGGCCAGGCCACGCCACGTAGGGCGGCGGGTCCTGGACGAAATCGACAGTCTCATTTGCTTCTCCCGGTGCGCTCGTCGCGCGCGAAGGGACCCAGCAGTGCGCCCACGAAGCCGCCTGCCCGGTCCGTACTCAGAACGGTGCCGTCCACGTCGCCTGCGAGCAGTTGCCAGCCCTGCCCGTCGCCGGTGTCGAACGAGAACGCGTAGTCGCCCTCGTTGCCGGCAATCTTCAGGCGCAGCGCTGCAGACGCCGGCACGTCATGGCTGGCCAGCGTCCGCGTGCTGCCACCCCCGTCACGCGCTTCGAGGAAGAGCGAGAGGCGCCCCCCGCCAAGGTCACGAACGCCGAGGAAGTACCAGTACGCCTCGCTCTGGAACGCCGCCAGACCGGCGGCGACACCGGGGGCTGGCGGGGTCATCGCGGTGCTCGCCTCAAAGCGCAGGTGCTGCTGGCGCCGGCCGAGAAATGCCGGATTGCGCAACGTGTCCAGATCCTCGGCAAGCGGGTGCACGGCCAGCATGCCGGGGCGCTTGTGCAGGTCAGCCCAGGCATGCCTGGGCACGCGCACGCGCAGCCACTGGCGATCGAGCGCTGGGCCATCAAAATTGTCGCGCGCCACGAAATTGCCGGTCGACGGGGCCTGCGATGCCTCGCCCTGCATCCATGACGGCGCCTCGGCCACGTAGGGAATGGCCTGGTCGGCCGGCAGGATCTGCGGCCAGCCATCCTGCCAGCGCACCGGCAACAGGTAGGTCTCGCGCCCGGTGTTGTAGTGGCGCTTCTGATAGTTGCGGCTGGCCAGGAACACCGCCCACCACGAGCCATCCGGGCCTTCGACCAGGTCGGCGTGGCCGGCATTGGTGATCGGAAGCGGACGGTCGTCCGGCAGTTCGCGCTGGGTCAGGATCGGATTGCCCGCATAGGCAACGTAGGGTCCCCACACCGTGCGGCTGCGCAGCACCACCTGCGAATGCTGCGGCCCGGTACCCCCTTCAGCGTCGGACAGGTAATACCAGCCCTCCCGCTTGTAGATGTGCGGTCCCTCGATCCAGATCGGATTCTTCGCTGGCTCCACGCCTCCATCAACCAGCACCCGGCGTGGCCCGACCGGCTTGAACGCCGCCAGATCGATCTGCTGCATCCAGATGGCGCGGTGCCCGTCGTAGCGCGGCGGACCGGGCGGTGCATCGTTGTTGATCAGGTACACCTTGCCGTCGTCGTCGAAAAACAGTGATGGATCGATGCCATCGATGCCGGGCAGCCAGTGCGGATCGGACCACGGCCCGGCCGGGTCGCGCGCAGTGGCAATGAAGTTGCCGCCGCTGTCGGTGGCCGTGGTCACCACGTAGAAGACCCCGTCGTGGTACTCGATTGTGGGGGCAAAGATGCCGCGCGAGACGCTCAGCCCGTCGAAATCCAGCTGCGTGGGGCGGTCAATCACATTGCCGATCTGCTTCCAGTGCACCAGGTCAGCACTCTCGAACACCGGAATGCCCGGGAAGTAGGTGAAGCTGGAATTGACCAGGTAGAACCGGCCGTTCGCGCGCACGACGCTGGGATCGGCATGGAAGCCGGCCAGGACAGGATTGCGGTAGTGGCCGGCCGGCAGCGGCACTTCAAACGCCTGGTCATTGCCGCGGTACTCGAACCAGTCGAAGTACACCGGGGGAGCATCCGGCGGCGCGCTGGCCCGGGTGGTTGCGGCCGACAGCAGGAACAACGCCCCCAGCAGGTGGCGCGCCATCGACCTCAGGCCGGCCCTGTCGCGGGCCAGAGGGGACTGCTTGGACAACGTCATCATCGTCGGGCCTCGGCTTCGGCAATGGGAAGTTCGAACGGGCCGGCCGGCGCCCCGCTGCGGTCGCGCAGCGTGCACACCGGGCCATCGGCCCAGCAGTAGCGCACATGCGTTGCACGCGTGGACAGCGGGCCGCGCAGCAGGATCCGGCGCGCATCCAGTTCGGCGTCGGCGTACTCGCAGTGGCGCGCATGGCCCTTGGCCTCGCACAGTTCAAAGCCGATCGGACGCAGCGAACCGCTTGCGGTGAGCGCGCCTTCGACATCCTCGAACGCAATGGCCACGGCCGTGGGCGTCCGCACGGCCGTGACCGCCCGCGGACCTGACGGTGCCAGATCCTGCTCGCCGTACACCACGTGGCGGGCCACGCGCGCCAAGCGGCGCCCGAGCTCCTGCTTGTTCGGCGGGTGGATGTCGTAGGCATCGCCGATGTCGATGGCGATGGCGAGCCCGCTCTGCGCATCCTCGGCGGCGACGCGCCGCTGCGCCTCGCGCACCTGCGCCCAACCGCTATCGGCGGGCGAAACCGGTGCCTGGCCATAGCTGGCCAGCTGCGCGAGCAGCAGTGGCGTGCGCGCACCGAACTGACGCCGCCAATCGTCGCGCAGCGCACGCAACCGCGCCGCGTACGCCGCGCCATCACCGGTGTTCGATTCACCCTGGTACCACAGCATGCCGCGCAGCCCAAAAGCGCCGAGCGGTGCGATCATTCCGTTGTACAGCGTCGACAACCCGGTGGCGGCCTGCCAGGGGGCGAATGGCGGCGCCTGTTGGCCCGGCGCCACCCGGTACTTCCACGGACCCTGCAGTGCCACCCGATCGCCGTTGTCGAACTGCAGGCCGTATGCCGTGGCGGGGCCAGCCAGGCCGCCTTCACCGTAGGTGTCGAGCACGTTGACCGCAATGCTGTTGGACCCTGCCTTCAGCAGGCCGCTGGGCAACGGGTAGCGCCTCTCGCCGGTGCCGTACTGGCTGCCCACGGAGACGCCGTTCACCCAGGTCACGTCCGCCTCGTCGGCCGATCCCAGCTCCAGGGTGGCGCCGCGTGCAGCCTGTTCAGCGCTCAGCACCACCTGCGTGCGATACCAGACCATACCGTTGTAATCGGCAAGCGCGGGCACGTTCCAACGCTCCCATGCGCCCAGTGTGGCCGGTGCGCGCGACCATCCTCGGTCATCGGCATCCGCGCGCCATGGGGCGTCGCCGGGCAGCGTGCCCTCGCGTGTGGCCCACCAGTGCTGCCAGTAGCGGCCCCAGGCTGCGCGTGCCTCCAGCGGATCACGCGCAGACCGCGCGAGGATATCGAGGGCCTCATCCAGGCCGCCCTGCCCGCGCAGCGCACCCACGCTGGTCCAGGCCTCGATCCGCGAGCCACCCCACGCTGCCTCGATCAGCCCCATCGGCACGTCGACCGTGCGCTGCAGTTCGCGCGCGAAGTAGAAGCAGGTGGCGGAGAAATCGCGCGCCGTATCAGGCGTTGCCGATGTCCAGGCAGTGCTGCCGTTGAAGCTCTCCTGTGCCTGCACGGCGGCGTGCTGCGGCACGGTGAACAGCCGGATCCGTGGCATCGTGGCTGCGGCGATCTCGCTGGCTGCGTTGAGCGAGCGCCACACCGGCAACTCCATGTTCGACTGGCCCGAGCACAGCCATACGTCGCCGACCAGCACGTCGCGCGCCATCTCCCGACGTGTCCCGGCGCTTACTTCCAGCATGTGCGGACCGCCTGCGGCCACCGGGGGCAGCGTTGCCTGCCAGCCGCCTGCGGCGTCCGCCCGGGTGCTTACCGCCTGCCCGGCAAACGTCACGGAAACCGGCTGCAGAGGGCCTGCGTGCCCCCAGACCACAATGGGCCGGTCACGCTGCAGGACGGCGTGATCGCTGAACAGCGGATGCAGCAATCCCGTCGTTTCCCGCGCCGCGGCCGGCATCGCCACCACTGCCGCAGCCATCATCAACAGCGCACACCCGACCGCTCCGAACCTGCTCATCGGCCATCCCCCGGTGCGGACGGAAACTGCAAGGCCTGGTAGTACGACAACGGATGCGGCGGTGGCTGTTCGCCCGCGGGCAGCGGGCGGCCACTGAGCGACTGGAAGTACGCCACGCTGGCGTCACGCCACCATTGCGCTTCGTCGTGCTGGATCTGCAGGAACGCCGCGACGTGCCCATGCCGCTGCGGATCGATCCGGTCGCGCAGGCCGGCCCAGGTCGCCTGCATCGACTGCACCTGGCGCACCCCGCGCGAATAGCGCCCGACCAGTTCGTCCCAGAGCGTCCTGCCCGAGCGCATGCGGTGATCCCACGGCACATGATGGAACCACAGCAGCAGCGACTCGGGCACCCGCTCGGGGTCGCCATAGACCTCGGCGACCTGCGGGGCGTACTGGCCCACGGCGTTGCTTCCGCTTGCGCTGCGGTCAAAGCCGATGCCCTTGCTATCTGCGCGGTGGTAGTACACCGACGTCCAGTCCGCACGCGGGCCGCCGTCCACCCAGGGGCCGGGGCCGTAGTGATGGCCGCGTGCCATGAGGTGATTCAGGCCCAGCGGCGTCATGTAATCCACTGCCACCTCGCGCGAGTCCATCATCATCCGCACGATCGGGCCGGTCACCTGCGGGTCGGGCGAGAACGTCAGCGCTGCCCAGTCTTCGGCAATCGCGCGCGCGGATTGCTGCGGGTTCCATGCCAGTCGGCCGAAGGCGTACCAGTTGGCCTGGTCGAAGTGCGAGCCACTCCAGGTACGGTCCATGCCGATGTTGGCGACGCCGGCGATACCGGTCAGTGCGTGGCCCTCCAGCGAGCCATCGATCACGCGGGCAACCGTGGAGCCCTCGCCGCGGGCATGGGTGTCGGCCTGCAGCACTTCCTCGTAGAGCGTTCCCAGGTAGACCAGGTGCGTCGCAAAACCCAGGTATTCCTTGGTGATCTGCAGTTCCATCATCAGCGGCGTGCGTGGCATCGCGCCGAACAGCGGATGGAACGGCTCGCGCGGCTGGAAGTCGATGGGGCCGTTCTTCACCTGCACGATCACGTTGGGGCGGAAGGCACCGTCCAGCCCGACAAACTCGCTGTACGCCTGCTTGGCGCGATCTTCGGGAACCTCGTGCGAATACACGAAGGCCCGCCACATCACCACGCCGTTGTAGGGCGCCAGCGCGTCGGCCAGCAGGTTGGCGCCGTCGGCATGGGAACGACCGTAATCCTGCGGGCCGGGTTGCCCCTCCGAGTTCGCCTTGACCAGGAAACCGCCGAAATCCGGAATGCGCGCATGGATCTCATCGACCTTGTCGCGCCACCAGCGCCGCACGCCGGGATCCAACGGGTCAGCCGTCGCCAGGCCGCCGAGCTCGATGGGCGCACTGAAGCGTGCGCTCAGGTAGACGCGGATGCCATAGGGGCGGAACAGGTCGGCCAGCGCGGCGGCCTTGGCCAGATAGGCCGGCGACAGGCTCAGCGCACTGGCGTTGACGTTGTTGAGGACGGTGCCGTTGATGCCGAGCGAAGCGTTGGCACGGGCGTAGTCGGTGTAGCGCGGGTCACGCCATTGCGGCAACGTCTGCCAGTCCCACAGCGAGCTGCCCGCATAGCCACGCTCGACGTGGCGGTCCAGGTTGTCCCAATGGTCGAGCACGCGCAGTGCGACCCGCGGCGACTCCCGCACGTCCAGGCCCTGCAGCGGCATGCCACGCTGCAACAGGCGCAGCAGGTGGAACATGCCATACAGCACGCCGACATCCCGGCGTGCCGCCACCAGCAGCACATCGCGCCCCCCGGTCCGGACCTGCCGGATCAGGAAGCCCTCGTCGCCCAACGTGGCGATCTCGTTGCCGAACGCGGCAACCAGCGCCGAAGACTGCGGCGTACCCAGCACCAGGGCATGGTCAGTAGTGATTGCCGTTCGCATTGGCGGGGCCGTTTCCAGCAATCCAGAAAGGCCCCGCGCAAGCTCGTCGCGGGTGGCGCGCTGCATCGGCGTGCCATGCGGGGCCACCACTTCGGCCAGCTGCCGCCGGTAGTCGGCAGCGACCGTTGTGGCAACCGGCTGGTAGCGCATCCACAGCCTGTAGCCATCCTCCGCCCGTGCCCCGCCAGCACAGGCCAGCACTGCGAGCACGGCGCACAGGCGCGTGCCGACAGCACGCAACAACGGCGTTAACATGCGCCTTTGTAAACTACGTCCGGGCCTGGGGCGGCGCATCATCGTCACTCGCACCCGCGCGGCAGCGCCACCAAGAACAAAGGGATCGTGCATTGGACAAGCCGAAGAAATCGGTTCGCCGCAGAACCGCAGGCGTGACGATCGACGAGGTTGCGGCCCTTGCCGGCGTTTCGCCGATGACCGTGTCGCGGGTGATCAACCAGGGCAAGGTGCGCGACGTCACCCGCGAGCGCGTGCTGCGCGCCGTGCGTGAGCTCGGCTATACACCCAATCTTGCCGCCAGTTCGCTGGCCGCCGCACAGCACACGCGCATTGCGCTGATCTACACCAACCCCAGCGGCGCCTACCTGCGCGAACTGCTGGTGGGCCTGCTGCGCGTCGCCTCCAGTTCCGCCATCCAGCTGGTCATCGACTACTGGGACAACCTGGATGCCGAATCCGAACGCAAGGCGGCGCGTGCGCTCGCCGGACGCGTCGACGGGGTGATCCTGCCGCCACCCCTGTGCGAATCGCAGGCCGCCGTAAGCGAACTGGTCAAGGCAGGCATTCCGGTCGTGGCCATCGCATCGGGGCGCCTGAGCGAGGCCCTGTCCTGCGTCCGCATCGACGATTTCAGTGCCGGCAAGGAAATGACCGATCACCTGCTTCGGCAGGGACACACCCGCATCGGTTTCATCCGTGGGCGCGATGACCTGAGCGCAAGTGCGCTCCGCTACGACGGCTTCGTCACCGCCCTGCGCGAGGCCGGGCTGGCGGTGGATCCTGGCTTGGTCCAGCACGGTGACTACACCTACCGGTCCGGCCTGGCTGCCGCCGAAAAGCTGTTGTCCCAACGCCGCCCACCGACCGCGATTTTCGCCAGCAACGACGACATGGGCGCTGCCGCCATCTCCGTCGCGCACCGGCGCGGGCTGGAAGTGCCGCGCGACCTGTCGGTCGTGGGTTTCGATGACACCTCGGCCGCCACCACCGTGTGGCCGGAACTGACCACGATCCACCAGCCCATCGCCTCGATGGCCAACGCGGCCGTCGACATCCTGCTGCGCACCATCCGCCGTCCGGCGGCGGACGCAACGGTGCTGCGCGATCATGTGATGCCGCATCGGCTGATAGCACGCGATTCGGTCGCCGCGCCGCCCCGGCGGCGGTAGCGCAGGCATCATGCTCCGCATCCGAGGGTGACCTCGGCTTCGTTCAGCGCACCCAGCGCGACGCGTGACACGGAGATCGTCATCGCATCGCCCGTCACCACCGACCACGGTCGGTCGATCGCGTCCATCCTTGCACCCGCCCTGGCCAGGCACTTCAGCGGCACGCCGACACGCTTCCACTGGCCCTGTGGAAGCGCCGCCAACGCCGGCCCGATGGCGACGCGCGCCGAGCAGCCCGCACTGCAGCCCACCGACAGCCACGCCTCACCCTTCGGGGCTGCGTCCACCCGTAGCGTGGTCAGCAGCATCAGGTCGCCGTTGGATTCGCGCTGCAGGTCCAGCGCCGTGTGCGACTGCAGTGCAGCGACGGCCTCGCCCTTGCCCGACCAGGCCAGGCGTCGCCCATCCTCCTGCGCCAGATGATCCACGCCGGTGATATTCAGCCGATCATCGGGCAATGCATCCGGCACGCGGGTCACGGTCAGGCCCTGGCCTGCGGCCTGCTCAAGGCGCAGCGCCATGCCGGGACCTGCATCACCGCGCGCGAAGAACACGCCGGTCGCGCCCTCGTTGCCGGTCACGCCCGATGCTTCCGGCAGCGCGGCCAGGTCGCCGTTGTCGGCGTAGGTCAGGCCGAAGCCGAACGCAAACAACGGATCGTAGTCCTTCTGGCCCACGTTGTTGGCGTACTGGGTGGCAGTGCGCGGCCAGCTGAAACTGAGCTTGCCCTTGAAATCGTGCTGCACGCGGCCATCGCTTCCGCGCAGCAGCACATCGGCAATGCCGGCGCCTTCCGAGCCCGGCAGCCATGCAGCCACGAAGGCATCGGCGGCATTGATTTCCCGGTTCACCCAGAGCGGTCGCCCGCTCAGGAAAACCGCAACAACCGGTATGCCTTCGGCCTTGAGCCGCTTGAGCAGCGCCAGGTCCGTTTCGTTGCCGGGCTTGTAGGCCAGCGTCGGCCGGTCTCCCTGGAACTCGGCATAGGGGTCTTCGCCAAACACCACCACCGCCACGTCGGGCTTCACTGCATAGCGTCCGTCGACGGCAAGCACGGCTTCACCACCCGCCGCGCTGGCCTGGCGCGCGATGCCCTCGTAGATCGTGTCCGCATTGGGGAAGTCCTTGCGGGTGGTGCCGGTGCCCTGCCAGTTGAGCGTCCAGCCGCCGGCCTGCTTGCCGACATCGTCGGCACCGTCGCCGGCCACGAGGATCCGCTGCTTCGGCGACAGCGGCAGGAGGCCGTTCTGGTTCTTCAGCAGGACCAGCGACTCGCGCACGGCCTGCCGGGCAACCGCGCGATGGGCCGGCGCGCCGATCAGTGCGAACTGCCCGCCGACGGCCCGCGTGGATGGCCTGCCGGCCTCGAACAGCCCAAGGCGGAACTTGACCCGCAGGATCCGGCGCACCGCATCGTCCAGGCGTTGCGGCGTGATCCGCCCATCCTTCACCGCAGCCAGCGTCGTCTCGTAGAACCCTTTCCAGCTGTCCGAGGCCATCGCCATGTCCAGGCCCGCGTTGATCGTGGCCGGGCAGTCTGTGGTGGTGCAGCCCTTGACCTGTCCATGACCATTCCAGTCACCCACCACGAAGCCACCGAAGTTCATGCGGCCCTTGAGCACATCGGTGAGGTAATGCCGGTGCCCATGCATCTTTTCGCCGTTGACACTGTTGAACGACGCCATCGCGGTCTGCGCGCCGGCGGCGATTGCCGGCGGATATCCGGCGGCGTGGATGCGCACCAGATCTGACTCGCTGATGCGGGTGTCGCCCTGGTCCTTGCCGTCAGTGGTGCCCCCATCGCCCAGGAAGTGCTTCACCGAGGCGATCACATGGCGGCCATCGAGGAACTCCGGCGTTCCCACCCTGCCCTGCAATCCCTCCACCATGGCGGCGGCATAGCTGGCCACCACGTCCGGCGATTCGGAGTAGCCTTCGTAGGTGCGTCCCCAGCGATCATCCTGGGGTACGGCAACGGTCGGCGCGAACGTCCATTCCATGCCGGTGACGCGGGTCTCCAGCGCGGTGATGCCACCGATCTGCCGCAGCAGCCCCGGATTGCGCGTGGCGCCCAGCCCGATGTTGTGCGGGAACAACGTGGCGCCAATGATGTTGCTCTGCCCGTGCACGGCATCGATGCCGAACAGCAGCGGAATGGCCTTGCCGCCTTTCGAAGTGTCCATCGAGGCGTCGTAGAAGGCGTCGGCCAGCGCCAGCCATTCGGCCGGCGACGCGTCATAGCGGCCACCGGGATCGGAGTTGCCACCGGCCAGGATCGAGCCGAGCCGGTAGCGGCGCACATCGTCGGGGGTGACGCTGGCGATGTCACCCTGCACCAGCTGGCCGACCTTGTCCTCCACCGTCATGCCGGCCATCAGGTCGGTTATGCGCTTCTCCAGTGCCGGGTCCGCAGCCAGCGGCCAGGTGACCTCCGGCCAGGGATCGTTGTCGTTGGCTGCGGCGGCGGCAGCCCGGTCCTGGCCGCGGCAGCCGAGCAATCCCAGCATCAGTGCGGCGACCAGCGCGCCGCTGCGGTTTACGAAGGTCTGCGATGTCATGGCGCTCATCCTTCCATCTGCTCCAGTTCCTTGCCCTTGGTCTCGTGCACATGCCGGACGACGAAGATCACCGAGATCACGGCAGCGGCCAGGTAGATGCCGTAGGTGGCTGCCAGCCCTGCCGCGGCCAGCAGCATCGGGAACGTCACCGTGACCACGAAGTTGGAGGTCCACTGCGCCGCGCCGGCGACCGCCAGTGCCGAACCCCGGATCTGGTTCGGGAACATCTCGCCCAGCATCACCCACATCACCGGCCCCCAGGACAGATTGAAGAACACGACGTAGGCATTGGCCGCCACCAGCGCCAGCGTGCCCATGCGGCCGGGCAGCTGCAGATGCCCGTCGGCCAGCGAACCGCTGGCAAACGCCACCACCACCAGTGCAAGCGACAGCGACATCCCGGCCGAGCCGAACCACAGCAGGGGCTTGCGGCCGATACGGTCAATCAGCAGCACGGTGACCACGCAGGCGCCGATGCTCAGTGCGCCGGACAGCACGTTGATCAGCAGCGCGTCGTTCTCGGAAAAGCCGACCGCCTGCCACAGCACGGCGCCGTAATAGAACACCACGTTGATGCCGACCAGCTGCTGGAAGCAGGCCAGCCCGACGCCGACCCACACGATCGGGCGGATCCGCCCGGTCAGCGTGCTCTTCAGGTCCGACAGTCGCGGGCGATGATGGTCGTTGGACAGCGAGGCATCGATCTCCTCGAGCGTGGCCCTGGCCTTGTCGCTGCCCAGCAGCCGGGTCAGTACCCGCAGCGCGTCGTCCTTGCGTCGTTTCACCACCAGGTAGCGCGGGCTCTCCGGAATGGTCAGCAACAGCAGCAGGAATACCAGTGATGGCGCGGCCTGCATCCAGAACATCCAGCGCCAGGCGGCCTGCCCGCCCCACAGCGGTTCGGTCGACGCGCCCGCTGCGGCTGCCAGCAGGTAGTTGGACAGGAACGCGGCGGTGAGGCCGGTGATGATCGCGATCTGTTGCACGGTAGCCAGGCGTCCGCGGTAACGGGCCGGAGCGACCTCCGCAATGTAGGCCGGCGAGATCACGCTGGCCGCGCCGACCGCGAATCCACCCACCACCCGCGCGGCAATGAACCAGGCCGACGAGACCGCCGCCCCGGCACCGAGTGCCGACAGCAGGAACATCACTGCCGACAGGATCAGCACGTTGCGGCGGCCCAGGCGATCGGCCAGCCGGCCTGCACTGAACGCGCCCACCGCACAGCCCAGCAGCATCGACGCGATCTCGAACCCCTGCATCCATTCACCGGACCGGAACGCCTGGTGCAGGCCATCCTGGGTACCGTTGATCACGCCGCTGTCGAAGCCGAACAGAAAACCGCCAATCGTCGCCACCACGCTGATCAGTACGATCAGCCGCGTGTTCTCACCGCTGCCTGCTGCCTGGTTCATCCCCATCCCCTTGAGTGCACCGTGGCCGCGCTCAGCGCAGCAGGTACTGGTTGAGCAGGTTTTCGTAACGCTCCTGCTTGCCGCTGGCCTGGCGCGGTTCGCCGAGGCGGGCGGCCAGTGCCGCAAGGTCCGGCAGGCTGAGCGTGCCACGCTCGAAATCCTGGCCGGCGCCGGAATCGAAGCTTGCGTAGCGCTGCGCACGCCATTGCTCCCACGGCGACTCGGTCAGCAGTGCATGGGCAACCTCCAGCCCGCGTGCGAACGCATCCATGCCGCCGATATGGGCAATGAACAGATCCTCCAGGTCGGTCGACTCACGGCGCACCTTCGCATCGAAGTTCAACCCGCCCTCCAGCCCGCCCTGGCGCAGCACGACCAGCATTGCGCCCACGGTGTCGTACAGATCGCTGGGGAACTGGTCGGTGTCCCAGCCGTTCTGTGCGTTGCCGCGGTTGGCATCGATGCTGCCGAGCAGGCCATGATCGGACGCGACCTGCAGGTCGTGCTCGAAGGTATGGCCGGACAACGTGGCGTGGTTGGCCTCGATGTTGAGCTTGAAGTCCTTGTCCAGCCCGTGTTCCTTCAGGAAGCCCACCACCGTGGCACTGTCGAAGTCGTACTGGTGCTTCATCGGCTCCATCGGCTTGGGCTCGATCAGGAAGTTGCCCTTCAGCCCGATGCTGCGGCCATAGTCGCGTGCCATGGTGAGGAAACGTGCGAAATGCTCGATCTCCCGCTTCATCTGGGTATTGGCCAGCGACGCATAGCCTTCGCGCCCGCCCCAGAACACATAGTGCTCGCCACCGAGTTCGACCGTGGCCTCCAGGGCGGCCTTGACCTGTACGGCTGCACGCGCGACCACCGCGAAGTCGGGATTGGTCGATGCGCCGTTCATGTAGCGCGGGTGCGAGAACAGGTTGGCCGTGCCCCACAGCAGCTTGACGCCGGTGGCCTCCTGGCGCGCCTTGGCCAGGCCCACCATATGCGAGAGGTTTTTCTGGTACTGGGCGATGTCGTCGGCATCCGGCGCCAGGTCGATATCGTGGAAGCACCAGTACGGCACCCCCAGCTTGGTGAAGAACTCGAACGCCGCGTCCACCTTTGCTTCGGCCGTGGCCAGTGGCGAGGCGGCCTCCCACGGGAACTGCCGGGTGCCCGGGCCGAACGGATCGTGCCCGGCATTGCAGAAGGTGTGCCAGTAGCACACGGCGAAGCGCAGATGCTCCTGCATGGTCTTGCCACCGATGACCCGGTTGGCATCGTAGACCTTGAAGGCAAGCGGATTGTCCGAGCCCTTGCCCTCGAACGGAATGCGGCCGACGCCGGGGAAGTATTCCTTGGCGCCGATGAAGGGCTGCGTGCTCATGGTGCGTGCTCCTGTCGTTGTACGGGGTGTCGTGGAGGAGTCATCAGCCGCGCTGCAGCGGCGTGATGGCATCGAGATGACTGAGGAAGCGTGCGTAGGCCCGTGCATAGGCATCGCTGCGGGCCGGATCCGGCCGTGCGGACAGCGCGGGATCGACGGTGACGTGGCGCGCGGTGATGTCGCAGATCGACGTGGCCTCTCCCTGCGCCCGGGCGAGCGCCCACAGCGCCTGCAGTGCCGCACCAAACGCCGCACCTTCGGCCTGCACCGGGACGTCCACCGGCAGGCCGAACACATCAGTCACCAGCTGACGCCAGGCAGCGCTGTTGCTGCCACCGCCGGTGAGCACGATGCGATCGAACTGCATGCCCGCGCGGACGAAGGCGTCGTAGCCGTACTTCAGGCTGTAGGTCGCGCCCTCCATGGCGGCGCGGTACACATGCGCCGGGGTGAAATTGGCAATGTCCAGGCCAGCCAGCACGCCCTTGCCCAGCGGCAGGTCAGGGGTACGTTCGCCATTGAGGAACGGCAGCATCAGCAGGCCCCCTGCCCCCGGCGGCGTTGCGCGAAGATGCGCGTCACCGTCGCGGCTGCTGAAACCGAAGGCGCTGGCCACGCGTTCGGTGGCCACGGTGCAGTTCATGGTGCAGATCAGCGGCAGCCAGCCCCCCGTGGACGAGCAGAACGCCGCCCACGCGCCGTCCGGATCGATCACTGGCGAGCCGGAATACGCAAACAGCGTTCCGGAGGTTCCCAGGCTCATCGCCAGCCGCCCTTCCGTGACGCAGCCGGTGCCGATCGCCGCCATCATGTTGTCGCCGCCACCCACGGCAATCTTCACGGCCGCCGGCAGCCCGAACTCGGCGGCTGCCTTCGGCGCGATATCGAACAGGGCATCGGGCGCAGCGATCGGCGGCAGGCAGGCAGCAAGATCACGATCAGGATCGGTTGCGCGCAGCAGTTCCTGCGACCATGTGCGTGTGCGCACGTCCAGCCAGCCGGTGCCGGACGCATCGCCAAGCTCGCAGAACCGCTGCCCGGTCAACACGAAATTCAGGTAGTCGTGTGGCAGCAGGATGGTCGCCAGCCGCGCATAGGCGTCGGCACGGTGGGTCCGGGTCCAGGGCAGCTTGGAGGCCGTGTAGCCGGCCAGGATCGGATTGCCCGCCAGCGCGATGGTCCGTTGGAACCCACCCACGGCGTCCATGATCTGGATGCATTCGGCCGAGGTGCTGGTGTCGCACCACAGCTTGGCCGGCGCCAGTACCTCGCCAGCATCATCGACCGGCACGAACCCATGCTGCTGGCCCGATACCGCCAGCGCGACGATGCGTGCGCGCAGCGAGGGATCGATCCGGGCAAAGCAGTCGCGCAGGGCCGACACCCAGTCGGCCGGCGCCTGTTCACGGCTGCCATCGGCACTGCTGTCCAGCGCGAGCGGCGCGCTGGCCGAGGCCACCACCGCCTGCTTCCGCGGGTCATAGACCAGCACCTTCAGGCTCTGCGTCCCTGCATCGATCCCTGCAACCAGACCCATCGAAACCGCCTCCGATCAACAAAAAGGTAGCGCTAACATTCCGTGGACTCAAAAAGGGGGCGTGGTGTCCGGACCCCTCGTTGCCACCGCGCGCGTCATCGCCAGCGGTGTTGCCGCACTGTAACCAGCTGCAGCGGAAAAAGCGTGCTGCAACGCAAAACGCTGCTACGCGCTTGCTGCCGTCGAACGCCACACGTCCACGCCGGACCTGCAGTACTGCGCGATGAACTCCGCCTGCGCCGGCATCTGCGCGGCGGCCTGCTGCACAGGCCGTTGGATGCCCTTCAACAAGGTGCGCAGATCGCCATCACTCATGGCCTGCGCCAGCGGGTGCGCAGGACCGGGCGCGATGCCCTGCCCGAGCAGCACGCTGGTCCAGGATTCGACGCGGAACAGCTCGCCGGGGTCCTGCCACGCATGTGCACGCTCGCGCCACGCCTGCAGCCGCTGCTGCAGGGACTCGGGCACGCGCATCTCGCGACAGGCCTTCCACATCGGTTCGCTGCGCTGCGTGGCGTGGTAGTGCAGGATGATGAAGTCGCGCACGTGCTCCATTTCCTGGCGGCTGACATCGTTGTACAGCTGCACCAGCGACGCACTGATGCCGTCGAACGGGAACAGCTGGATCAGGCGCACTACCGCGCTGATCGTCAGATGGATGCTGGTCGACTCCAGCGGTTCGATAAAGCCGCTGGCCAGCCCGAGCGACACCACGTTCCTGTTCCAGGCCTTCAGCCGGCGTCCACTGCGGAACGGCACCTTCCATGGATCGCGCAAGGGTGGAGCCCCGGCATCGCGCAGCAGTTTCGCGGCGGCCTCGTCATCGGACAGATGGCGGCTGTCATACACCAGCCCGCAGCCAACGCGGTGCTGCAGCGCGATGTGCCAGCGCCACCCCGCCTCGTGGGCGATCGCCCGGGTATAGGGCACCGGCGGCGCCACCGCTTCGGTCTGCACTGCCACGGCCCGGTCGCACGGCAGCCATTCGCGCCAGTCCTCGTAGCCGGTGCCCAGTGCCTGCTCGATCAGCAGGCCGCGGAAGCCGGTGCAGTCGATGAACAGATCGCCCTCGATCACCTGGCCGTCGTCCAGCACCAGCGCCCGCACCGACCCGTCGTGCGCGTGCTGCCTGACCTGGGCGATCCGGCCTTCGATCCGGCGCAGGCCGTGGGCCTCGGCCCTGCCGCGCAGGAACCGCGCATACAGCCCGGCATCGAAGTGATACGCATAGCTGGCCTGCGGCTGGGTGTGCAGCGAGAAGCGGTCGCCACGCGAGGCGATGCTCTCCAGGCAGAAGTCGCCCAGGTCCGAGGGCATGCCGCGGCGCAGGCTGTCCAGCCAGAAGTGATGGAAGGGGGCCGCCCAGGTGCCATGGCCGATGGTGCCGAACGGATGGAAGAAGCGATCGCCCGGCAGGCGCCAGTTCTCGAACGAGATCGACAGCTTGAAGGTGCCGGCCACCGCGCGCAGGAACTCCTGCTCGTCGATCTGCAGGAAGCGGTGGAAGGTGCGGATCGGCGGCACAGTGGACTCACCGACACCGACCGTGCCGATCTGCTCGGACTCGACCAGCGTGATCTCCAGTTGGTCACGGAACTGGTGCGCAAGCGCGCAGCCGGCCAGCCAACCCGCCGTACCGCCACCGGCAATGACCACCTTGCGGATGCGCCCTGAAGGCGTGCTCTGGGTATCCAACATGGTGCCCCTCTCTCAACGGTTGAGCCTGCCCAGCAGCATCGCGCGCATGCGGCGGGCGCGCTGCTCGTCAAACGGTGCCAGATCCCCGCGCGCGGCGTCAGGCAGGTGCTGCCCCGCGCGCTCGCCAGGGCCGAATGCGTAGTAGCGGAAGAGCCCTTCCCACGCCTGCTTTTCGCGCGCCGGCAGATCACGCACGGCCCACATCGCGTGGTGCAGCGCCGCCAGCGCGGATCCCAGCCAGGCCGGCGAGCTTCGCCACCAGTAGTTCACCAGCACGTTGAACGGTTCCAGGCTGCGTACATGGTGCCACCACATGCTGGGAATGAAGATCGCATCGCCGGGCCCAAGCACCGCACTGCGCGCGTGCGCCAGCGCCTCGCGGAAACGTGGATGCCGATCGAAGTCTGGCTGTTCGAAGTCCACCACGCTGACCACCTGTCCGCCCGGCGTGGGATCGAGCGGGCCCGGATAGAGGTTGTCGATCTGGGCGGGCGGGAACAGGGTGAACTCGCGCCGCCCCACCGCGCAGCAGGCGAGGTTGTCGGGTGTGTCGAAATGGCACGAGGCCGTCACCCGGTTGCCGATCCAGATGCTGGCGGTGGCGTCGATGCCCTGCTTCGCCAGACCAGCGTCGTTGGCCTGCGCGAATCCCGGCAGCAGTGCCCGCGCAATCGGCAGCGAGGCCACGTAGTAAGTGGGCGGTTGCGGTGCATGCAGCGTCATGGCGATCTCTTCCAGCACCTGGGCCAGCACGCCGCGCCGCACTTCGAAGTTCAACCGGGTGAAGTCCGCGCTGTAGAACGGGCGCCCCCCGATCTCGGCGCCGCCGAACGAGTACTGGATGGGTGCACCCGCATCGACGCTGCACAGGTACGCCATTGCATCCTGCACCCCGCCCAGCCCGGCCTGGACCAGTGGCCAATCGGTGGCGATGCCACGCAGTACAACCGGCTCACCGGCCTCCACCAGGTCAGCCAGTGGCAAGGCGGCAGGATCGATGCCTTCCAGCATCCGCATCGGCAGGGTGGCCGGCACCGGTCAGTTCCTGGCCGCCTGCGCGGTGCCGTCCTGGACGCGGAGACGGCGCTGCTTCTCGGCGATCAGGCGGCGCATGTTATGCAGCGAGGCAAGCATCAGGTACGCACCCTCCAGGTAACCGGCGCGGTTCAACGCAGCCAGGCGTGGACTGTCCAGCGCAGCCAGGAGCTCGCGGTCGATGCCGTGCAATCCGCTCACGCTCACCCGGTGGTGCGGCGCGAGCTGCACATCGAGCGTGACCGGCTGGATGAGCCCGCAGTCGTCGAGCATCGTGAACATACTGGCCGCGAAGGCACTGCCCTCGTGGATGCCGCGCAGAACGCCGGCGATGTGGTCCAGGTAGGGCGTGTTGCCGCCCTGCGGCAGGAACACCGGCTCACCGGCGCCGGCGGTGACGCGCGGATGGTCCAGGTCCACGTGCATCACCGAATCCTGGGTGAGCACGCCATCCACGTAGTGCTCCTGGAAGCCGATCAGGAACGGCCCTTTGGCCGCCGCGCCTGGCAGGTAGGAAGCATTCCAGCGCCCGTCCTGCAGGAACAGGTTCTCGTGTTGTTCGAAACCCAACAGGGCCACGGACTGCCACGCCTTCGTCCCGGTATCCCTGCGCAGGAAGATCGGATACTCACGCTGCAGTTCGGCGAACTCGCTGGGATAGGCCGGCACCATGCCCACGGCATCGCCGAACTGCGGCCCGAATCCGGTGGCGACCCTCAGGTCCCGATGCGCGATGTTGTTGAGCATTTCGTAGCGGGCCATCAGGGTATCCAGTCCAGTGCGGGGTGGCTGGCCGGCAGCGTAGCGCAGGCGCGACAGGTGCGGCGACACCGTCCCGGCAGGGCACCGCTGGAGGGCAGTGGTGCCATGCCGGACGCATCGGCAACCAGGCTCAGAACTTGTAGCGGACGCCCAGCATGTAGCGCGGGCTCTGGTCTGCCAGCTTGACGATCATCTGCGAGGTGCGCGAGCGCCAGCGCACATCCTCGCCGGTCAGGTTGATCGCCTCCAGGCTGAAGGACCAGTGGTCATCCAGCGCGTAGTTGACGCTGAGATCCCACTGCTCGTACGGCTCCACATAGTAGGGATTGCGGCTGGAGCCCTGGTTGGCCAGGATCAGGTACTGGTCGCGCCAGTTCCATGCCAGGCGCACCGACCACCCGTACTTCTCGTACATCAGCATGGCGTTGGCGGTGTCGCTCAGGCCGGTGAGCGAGAACTGGTCGATGCCCGGGTCACCGCCATTGTTGTAGCCGACATCGCCTTTGACCACGGTGTAGTTGGCCAGCACGCCGAAGCCGGTGTCGCCGAAGAAGTACTGTCCGCCCAGCTCCCAGCCATGCAGCTTGGATTTGTTCTGGTTGATCGGGCGATTGACGTTGAACTGGTACAGCGGGTCGTTGGGCTGCCCATACAGATCGTAGGCCGCTTCGGTGGCCAGCACCTGCGCATCAGTGCCGTTGTAGGCGCCCAGGCCGGCAGGATTGTTGCGCAGCAATGCCAGTGCGGTGAACAGCGAGGTGTCGTTGGCCGAGCAGGCAGCGGCATTGGCCGGCCCGACCTGGGCGACGCAGGCGCCACTGGTCAGGAAGTCCAACGCCGCCCGCGCATCCGGCCCGGAGGTCGGGTCGGTGAGGCCGTACAGGCTTTCCTGCACGACGGTGTTGCCGATGAAGTTGCTGACCGACTTGTTCCAGTAGGTCAATGACACATAGCTGGCGTCGGCGAAGTACCACTCCAGCCCCAGGTCGAGGTTGTCCGATTCCAGCGGCTTCAGGCTCGGGTTCTGCGAGTTGCCGCTGGCGCGCGACGAGGGATCGATCAGCACCGAGCCGAACGGCTGCTGGGCCCCGGGTCCCGCATAGAGATTGCCATACGGCGCGCGGGCGATGCTTTTGCCGAACGAAACGCGGCCCTTCAGCTCCTCGGTGAGGTCGATGCTGAAATCAAGGTTGGGCAGGATGTAGCTGTAGCGCGCCTTCTCCGTGAAGGGCTGCTGCTCATCGGACAGCACGATGCGGAAATCGTTGTTGGCCTGCCACTCGATGGACTCGGGGACGGCAATGACCGAGGTCGACACCACGTCAGTGGTTTCATAGCGCACGCCCAGGCGGGTGTTGGTGCGCATGCCACCCAGCTCCCCGTCCAGCTCCACCTGGAAGTACGCCGCCTTGGTCTTCTCTTCCACGAAGTTGTCGGCCGCGCGTTGCGGGTTCACACCCAGGCCGACGCCGTACTCGCGCGATGCCCATTGCGCGAGCTGCCCGGCATTGCCGCGCCAGGCGGGCCAGCTGTTGGCACTGTAGTCGTCGAACAGGCCGACGATGCTGACCGGCTGCAGCAGGTCCATCAGGCCTGCGGCGGTATCCCGGTCCACGTTGGCCACGCCCCAGTCGCCCAGGGTCGAGTAGGCCTCGGCGGCCTGGATGCGGTGGGTGGTGGACTTGTTGGTGTCCACGCCGAACTGGAAGCGCCCGTGGTCGAAGTTCCATTCGCCATCGACGCGGGCCTGCTTGATCTCGCTGATCTGGGTCTGCGCGTTGACGCGCAGCACCTGCGTGCCGACCTCGCCTTCCTGGAAGCCCGGATTGACCACGCCATTGGTCCCGGCGAGCGCATCGGCGGTGCTGGGATACCAGACCTGGGTGCCAACCGGCAGGCCATTGTTGAAGTTCAACTCCTGCACCCAGGAGCCACCGCAATGCGGGCCACGGGTGCAGTTGTTGGTGCCGGCGATGCTCATGAAGATCGAACCACCGCCGGTGAGCGGGTCATTCGGGCGGCTCTCGTTCTTCGAGTTGTGCGCATCGAAACTGAGCTTGAAGCGGTCGCTGACATTCCAGACGGCATTGAAACCCAGCGAACCCAGCTTGTATTCCTGCATGCTGCGCTGCTGTTCCAGGCCGAAATCCTTGGTGCCGGCGATTTCACGGATGTAGACCGGCGTCGCGACGGCGCCACTGGTGTCGAACTCGACGTTGGTGTAGTTGCTGTTCTGCAACCACATGCCCTGCTCGCCGCGATTCTCGGTGATCTCGTTGGTCGAGTAGGTGTAATCCACGGTCAGGGTCAGGCTGTCCGTCGGTGCGAACTGCAGCACGGCCTGGCCATTGACGCGTTCGCGCTCGAATTCGGAGAACGCGTAGCGCAGGTCGTTGGGCCGCGCGTAAAGCTGGCCGACGGCCGGGGCATTGACCACGGTCGGATTGCCCGGCATCGACCCTGTCCACGGCTGCACGTTCCAGTAGTTCTCCGTGGCCTGCACCGAGCCACCCTTGCGCTTCTGCTGGCTCGCGCTGAGGCTGACGCCAAAGGTCTTTTCCGGATTGCTGTAGCTGAAGATGCCCGACAGCTCCGGTGTCAGGTCATTGTCGAACGGCTGGCTCTGGTCGGACACCAGCTTCGCCCCGGCGTTGGCCACGATGCCGGCGTGATCGAGCGGGCGCGAGGTCAGGATGTTGATCGTCGCACCGATGCCACCGCTGGGCACCTGTGCCTGGCTGGTCTTGTAGACCTCGATACCATTGATGGCCTCGGCGGCCAGCTGCGCGAAGTTGAAGGCGCGGGTGCCGCCGTCGACACCGCCGATGGCGACCTGTCCAGAGGCACCGAATGCATCGGCACCCGGCATCTGCCGACCGTTGAGCGTGACCATGTTGAACTGGGGGCCGAAGCCACGCGCGGTCACCTGCGCACCCTCGCCGTCACGGCGCTCGATGGAGATGCCGGTGATGCGCTGCAACGACTCGGCAAGATTGGTATCGGGGAACTTGCCGATGTCCTCAGCGCTGATCGCGTCGACCACGCCCGCCGAGTCGCGCTTGATGTCCATGGCCTGGCTCAGGCTGTTGCGTATGCCCGTGACCTGCACTGCATCGAGCTGGGTGGGCTGCGACTGGCTCTGCGGCTGCTGCCCGGTCGCCGGTGCTGCGTCCTGCGCAAAGGCAGGATTGATGACCAGGGCGCCACCCACGAAGGTGAACATGGCCCGGGACCGGAACTTCGCCAATGCGCGGCTCATGAACCGGACCTCGGGGCCAGGGTGCCGCGGAAACTGCAAGTGCTCATGAAAGTCCCCTCTGACATACGATCGAATGGATGTACCGCCCCCTCCCAGGGGCACGCACGGGCGTGGCCCGCATTCCAAACCGAACAGCACGGGTGCTCGGGCACGCCGCGACTTACACTTGCTTTTCAAGCCTGCCAGGACAAACACGCGGCAAAGAAGGCAGCCTCCCGGACCCTGGATCCCCGTCCGACTGGTAGCGCTACCATCGCGTTGCAGCGGAGAGTAATCACCGAGGTTCGCCGTTGTCACCATGCAGCGCAGCAAAACCGCCTGCGGGCCAAACAGCTGATGACTCGGCCGTTGCTGCATCCGGTCACGCTCACCCGCCGTAGGAAAAATGCCCGCACTTGCGGGTCATCCAGAAAGGAACGCACCGTGAACGCTCTTCAGCGCATCGCCGCCGCAGTCGGCTTCGCCGTACTCGTTTCGTCCGGCTCCTCGGTTTTCGCCGCCAACACCGTCATCGTGGGCGGGGCAGAAATGTACCCCGCCAGGACCATCGTCGAGAACGCCGTCAATTCCAAGGATCACACCACGCTGGTTGCAGCGGTCAAAGCAGCCGGCCTGGTCGACACCCTCAACGGCGCCGGGCCCTTCACTGTTTTCGCGCCCACCAATGCGGCCTTCGAAAAGCTGCCTGCAGGCACTGTCGAGACACTGGTGAAGCCTGAAAACAAGGCACAGCTGACCCGGATCCTGACCTACCACGTCGTCCCGGGCAACTACAGTTCCGCCCAGCTTCTGGCCGATGCCCGCAAGCACAGCGGCAAGGCCACCCTGAAGACCGTGCAGGGTGAGCCTCTCACCGTGGCGCTCCACGATGGCAAGCTCTGGCTCATCGACGCAAAGGGTGGAAAGGCAGGCATCAGCATTGCAGATGTCGGCCAGTCCAACGGCGTCATCCACGTGGTCGACACCGTGCTGATGCCCAAGTAAGCGGCCTCACGCAACGGGCATCCGGCGCGATGCCCGTTGCCCGGGCCGGTCATCCCGACGTCACCATGCGGATCCCTGCCCGGCATGGCGTCGTGGCTACCACTCCGGCCCGAGCAGCTTGATCACCTCGGCCTCCAGTTTCTGCGCGGCCTCATCCTGGGAGGCGACCTTGATGCTCAGCCCCGACTGCGCCGGCCCCGGCACCAGCTGGTAGCGGTTGATGGTACCGCCACCGTCGCCGTCCAGCGCTACCCGCGCCACTACCGTGCGGCCATTGGCGTGGAAGGTCCAGTCCTGATAATCAAACATGCTTCAGTAGGTGTGCGGCCAAGATGTCATCCCACTTTTAGCGGCACGGCAGTGAAGAACGCTCCAGGAGGATGTTCAGAGCGCGTGGACATGATGACGACAGGGCCTATTGCAGTGTCCGCGCCAACTGCAGGACATCGGCGAAGAAGGAGGGATAGTCGTCCTGTGGAGCGCTGTGGGTCTCGCGCCGGTGAACCAGACGCACGGCGACCACGCGCTGTTCCGGGACGATCATCAGGTATTGGCCCAGGTAGCCGTTGGCGGCAAAGCCGACGACCGGTCCCCGTGAGATGTCGTAGAGATCGGCGAGCTTCAGGCCGCGCGCGGAGATCTGGCTGCCGTAGCGCTGGGACCAGTCCGCGCCCAGCTGATTGGCGAGGAAGGCGACCAGTGCGCTGCGGCTTTCGAATACTCGCCCTGCGCTGGCCTGCAGTGCGCGCTGTACGTCGTCATCCACGCCCCTTTTCACCAGCAGATCCCGTAGCCGGGGCTTGAGCTGGTACCGTTCCCAGGCCGGTATCCGCCACCACAGCAGCCCAACATCTGGCGCACGGGCGCTTTCGGTCGTCATCAACGCGACCGACTGCTCACTCAGGAGACGCCTGCCATCCGGTGCCACGCCTCCGTCCAGCAACAGTTGCCCGATGGCGGCAAGATCGGCCGCGCGCAGGGACAGCCCGGCCATGCCCAGCGGGGTGCCTGCCTCATCCTTCATCCAGGTGTAGTGGGCAATGCCCAGGGGCTTGAACAGCCGCGCGTCCAGATACGCGTCCACAGGCTCGCCTGCCAGGCGCTCGACAATGCCGGGCAGCAGGTTGGTAGCCTTGTTGTTGTAGGAGAACACGTTGCCCGGGTCATCGCTCAGCTCGGCAGCCAGTGCCAGCTTGACCAGGTCCGGGGCCCCTTCCAGCTCTTCGCCCGCGTTCGCCACGTTCTGCAGGCCCGAGGTATGGTCCAGCAGCATGCGCACGGTAATGGCGCTCTTCATGCCCTGCTTCCATTCGGGATAGATCCGGCTGACCGGCGTATCGATCGAAGCCAGCTTTCCTTCGTCCAGCAGCAATGCAATGGCCAGCGCGACGACCGACTTGGTGGCCGACATCAGGTGAACGGATTCCTGCCCGGCGGCGGGCTTCAGCTCAAGCAGCGTCTCCCGCTCATGCATCACCAGGACCGCATCGGAATGCGCGGCGCGTGCATTGCGCTCAATCGCGGCAAGGGCATCGGCACGTGTCGCCGCTTGGCTGGGCCCGGCGATGCCGAACACCAGGGCCAGGGCGCAGGACAACCAGCAGGATCTTGGCATCGCAATCTCGTCCAATGGGTGTGTGCGTAGATTGACTACATGTGTAGTCACGCTGCAGTGCCTGAAGTCATGGCGCGCTTGAGTGCTGAACGTGGGCTGGGCGCCGCCCCCCGGCCCACCTGCAACGCGGTCGACGGCAGCGGTCGCCAAGCCGCGCCGCACGGTATGATGCGGCGACCCGGAACCTGCGATGATTTGCAGCGGCCGCCCATCCGCTGATCGCGCGCGCCAGGCCCCACCTGCGCCGGGGTCGCTGCAAGTGCCGCTGAAGCCCCACTCCATGCTCGCCCCCCAAGCCCCCCTCGTGATCTGGGCAGCGGTCGCCGTTGCCACCCTCGGTCTGCTGTTCCGTCCTTTGCGCATCCCCGAATATGTGTGGGCGTTGGGCGCTGCCGCCCTGTTGCCGTTGCTGGGCGCGGTGTCGCTGCATACCGCATGGGGTGCGGTGGCCGAAGGCCGCGACGTCTACCTGTTCCTGGTCGGCATGATGATGCTGGCCGAACTGGCGCGGCGCGAAGGCCTGTTCGATTGGGTCGCGTTGTACGCGGTGCGGCATGCGGGCGGATCCGGGCGACGCCTGTTCGACCTGGTGTTCCTGGTCGGCACGCTGGTGACGGTGTTCCTGTCCAACGATGCAACGGCCGTAGTGCTGACGCCGGCGGTCTACGCTGCCTGCAAGGCGGCGCGCGCCAATCCCCTGCCCTACCTGTTCGTCTGTGCATTCATTGCCAATGCGGCCAGCTTCGTGCTGCCCATTTCCAATCCGGCCAACCTGGTGGTGTACGGCCAGCACCTGCCGCCGCTGCTGCAGTGGCTGGCGCAGTTCGCGCTGCCGTCGGCGGCGGCGATCGGTGCCACCTATCTGGTCCTGCGCTGGGTGCACCGGCGCGAGATCGCCCAGCCGCTGGTGGCCGCGCCGGCGCATCGCCCGTTGACCGACGGCGGCCGACTGAGCGCACTGGGCGTGCTGTTCACCGGCACCGTGTTGCTGGTCACGTCCGCCTTGAACGGGCCATTGGGCCTGACCACGTTCTGTGCGGGCACGCTGAGTGTGGCCGTGGTGGCGATCCGCCAGAGGCGCAGCCCGCTGCCACTGCTGCGACACGTGTCCTGGGGCGTGCTGCCGCTGGTGGCGGGACTGTTCGTGCTGGTGGAAGCGGTGGCGCAGACCGGTGTCATCCAGAGCGCGGCCAGCGCGCTGCAGGCCGTGGCGCAGGCGTCTCCACGCCAGGCCAGCTGGCTGGCCGGTGGCGCGGCTGCGCTGCTGAGCAACGTGGCCAACAATCTGCCGGTCGGCCTGGCCGCCGGTTCGCTCGGGCAGATGGCCGACCTGCCGGCGCAGACCCGTGCCGCATTGCTGGTCGGCGTGGATCTGGGGCCCAACCTGTCGGTCACCGGTTCGCTGGCGACGATGCTGTGGCTGGTGGCCCTGCGTCGCGAGGGCGAGCATGTCAGCGCGCTCGACTTCCTGCGCGTCGGCGCGCTGGTGATGCCGCCGGCGTTGATCGGAGCGCTGCTGCTGCTCTGACCGGCGCGCGTGCGGCATGCACTTCTAGAAGGCCACCTGCAGGCGGGTGTTGAAGGTGGTGCCTTCATCCCTGCCCTGGCCGGTGCCGCTGCGGTTGCGGGTCTGCCAACGGATCGCCTCGAACATCACGCGGCTGAAGTCGTTGAGATACCAGTTCGCACCCAGCGTCCACGCGTGGCCGGTACCGCCACTGGGCAGCTCGGCATAGTCCACGTCTTCGTAGCGCCCTTTCAGTTCCCATGCCCCGGCGCCGCCGCGGGTGACAGGATCGGCCACTTTCACCCGGCCCCAGGTGCCGGCCTTGCCCGAATAGGCCGGCCTTGCACCGGCCAGGAACCAGCCCGCCGAGATCGCCCAGGCCTGGTGGTCCAGATCGTAGCGCCCGCTGGCGTCGGCCCCGCGCAGGTTGCGCGTACCCCATTCGCCGGTCGCCCAGGCCGGCCCGAAGAAGCCTGCCAGTTCCGCGCCATAGGCCGTGCTGCGCTCGGCGCCCAGCGGTGTGCCCGGCGCGATCTTGACCAGGTCGTTGAAGTGCCCGGCGATGGCCGAACTGCGGACGACGCCGCTGGCGCCTGCGGCGATCTCCTCGTGGAAGGCCCAGGCCCCCAGGTGCACCGTGACCGTATCATTGGCCACCGGGTTCCAATGCACGCGCGTGGCCCAGGTCTGGCTGTCGTTGTCGGTGCCGGCGTTGTTGAGATCGTTGCCGGCCACCGACAGGCTGGCATGCCAGTTCTTGCCGTACACGCGCTCGGTCAGGCCGACACCGAACAGGCCGCGCTGCGGCAGCATCAGCGTGCCGACCACGTTGCGGTCCTGGAACGGCGTGTTGGAAGTGCTGCTGGAGCCGTCGATACCCCGGTCGTTGAGGCGGTTGCCCACGGTCAGGTCGGCCGACAGCCCGAACAGGCGGTGGTCCACGGTGGCGTAGACCGACTTCCACGCCACCGCGTTGTCGGCGAAGTCACCTTCCACCGCCCAGCCGAGGATGCCATAGCGGCCTTCGGCGCCCAGCCGCACCGAGCGGATCTCGGTACCGGAGATGTTGCGGTCACTCACTGACGATCCGTCTGTGCTGGATGCGTCGACGAACAGGCGCCCGCGCGGACGGAACGCCACGCTGCCATCGGCACTGCTGAACTCCGGTGCGCCCTTGGACCAGGTGACCTTGGGCGCCTTGGCCTGGCTGGATTCCAGTGCGGCGACGCGGGTGTCCAGCGCGGGGCCCTGCGTTGGGGGGGGGGGGCGGCGGGGGGGGGGGGGGGGG
>NZ_JAXBQL020000002.1:67179-300406 GCF_047520565.2 Stenotrophomonas sp. FR012 | reverse complement strand
TTGGGGGAACAGCACCGGCGGTGCTGTGCCCGCCCTCCACGGCACGCAGGCGCGCCTCCAACTGCTGGATCTGCAGCGCCTGCTGCTGCACCAGGCGTGAGAGTTCGGCCTGGCTCAGTGGTGCGGGCAGCGAAGACGTGGACTGGGCGCCAGCATGGCCACTGGCCAACAGCAGGCCGAGCGCGACCGACAGCGCTGCCAGCGGCAGCACGGTGGAATGGTTCATGGACTCTCTCCGGCCAGCCGGCCCCCTGGCCCGGCGCTGGCCTGTTGCGGTGGTGCGGGGGAAGATCGGGGGAGGAAGCGCGCGCCGCCGGATCGGCCCGGCGGCGCGGCAGGCGGGCTCAGCCCGGCCCGGTCAGCTGGTGGCCTGGGCCTGGGCGTTGGGACGCCAGGTGATCAGCTTGTTCTCGACCACGTCCAGCAGCGCGTCGATGACCAGCACGAAGGCGGCAAGGATGATGATGCCGGCAAACACACCGACGGCGTTGAAGTTGCCTTCTGCCTGCGCGATCAGGTAGCCCAGGCCCGCCGAGGCGCCGAGGTACTCACCGATGATCGCGCCGACCACGGCGAAGCCCACCGAGGTGCGCAGCGAGGACAGGATCCAGCTGGCCGCTGCCGGGAAGTAGACATGGCGTAGCAGGTCGCTGCGGCTTGCGCCCAGGATGCGGGCATTGGCCAGTACCACCGGATTCACCTCGCGTACGCCCTGCATGGCATTGAAGAACGTGGTGAAGAACACCAGGGTGACCGCCAGCGCCACCTTCGACCACAGGCCCAGCCCCAGCCACAACACGAAAATCGGGGCCAGCACCACGCGCGGAATTGCGTTGAAGCCTTTGATGAAGGGATCGAGGATGCGCGCCGAGCGGCGGCTCAGGCCCAACCAGACACCGCCGGCCACGCCGAGGCCGGTGCCGATGATGTAACCCAGCGCGGTTTCGGTCAGCGTGATGTAGACGTGCTGGTAGAACGAGGTATCGGACAGCCAGGTCCAGGCCTGCTGCACGATCGCCGTTGGCGATGGGAAGAAGAACGGATCGATCACGCCCAGCGCGATGCCGCCCTCCCAGCCGCCGAACACGGCCACAACCAGGGCCAGTTGGATGAACTTGTCAGTCTTGGCGTGCATAGCTCTTCTCCACTTCGCCGCGCAGGCAGGCCCATATGTCGCGGTACAGGTCGGTGAAACGGTCATCCAGCTTGATTTCGGCCACGTTCCGCGGCCGTTCCAGATCCACGTCGAAACTGCGCACGACACGGCTGGCCGGGCCGGAGGACAGCACCACCACGCGGTCGCCCAGGGCGATCGCTTCTTCCAGATCGTGGGTGATCAGGATCACCGAGCGCCGGTCCTCCTGCCACAGGCGCAGCAGCTCGTTCTGCATCAGGTGCCGGGTGTGGATGTCCAGCGCCGAGAACGGCTCATCCATCAGGATCACCTTCGGCTCGACGATCAACGCCTGCGCCATCTGCACGCGCTTGCGCTGGCCACCGGACAGCTGGTGGGGGTAGCGATGCTCGAAACCGGCCAGGCCGACCTTAGCCAGCCACGCGTTGGCCTTGGCCTTGCGTTCGGCTTCGGGCACGCCACGGAAACGCAGGCCGAGCTCAACGTTCTGGTATGCGGTCTTCCACGGCAGCAGCGCGTCCTGCTGGAACAGGTAGCCCACCGACTCCTGGACGCCGCTGACCGCACGGCCGTCGATGCTGACCTGGCCGGACGACGGCTTCAGCAGGCCCGCCACGGAATTGAGGATGGTGCTCTTGCCGCAGCCGGTTGGCCCAACGATGGCAAGGAACTCGCCATCACCTACCTGGATGTCGACATCACGAACGGCGGTGAATTCGCCGAAGGACATGGTCACCTTGTTGAGCGCGACCATGGTCTGTGCAGGCTCCAGCTGCGGTGCGCCATTGAGGTGGCGCACGGTGGCATTGAGGGCCATGGGGTTACCTCCGCTTACGGTTGGGCAGCCGGCGCCGCAGCGTTGGCACGCTCGACGAAAGCATTGGTGTAGGTGCGGGACAGATCGATGTTGGCCTTGGCCACATCCGTATTGAACTCGCGCAGCACCTTCAACGGCGTTTCCAGATCAGCCGGCGTGAAATGACCGTCGCGGGTGAAGATCGCGCGGGCGTTCTCCACTGCGCGGGCATAGGTGGCGCGGTCGCCGGAGACGTAGCTGTCCGGCAGCGCCGCAACGATGTCTTCAGCACTGTTGTCGGCGATGAACTTCAATGCCATCTGCTCGGCGCGGGCGATCTTCTCGGCCGCTTCGGGGCGCTTGTCCAGGAAGCTCTGGTTGGCGTACATCACCGAGGTTGGATAGAGGCCGCCATAGACCTGGCGGGCGCCGTCGTCGCTGCGCGCGTCGAGGAGGATCCTGCCGACCTTGCGTTCGGTGATCAGGGTGGCGGCAGGATCGTAGTTGACCAGCAGGTCGATCTTGCCCTGCTCCAGCGCGGCTACCGCTGCGGCGCCCGAGCCGACGCCGATCAACGAGATGCTGTCAGCCGGAATATCGTGCTGGGCGAGGAAGTGACGGACGAAGAAATCCGACGATGAGCCCGGTGCGGTAATGCCGACCTTCTGGCCCTTGATGGTCTCCGGGCGGGCCGGATCGAAGGTGGCATCCTCGCGGCCGGCCATCACCAGGCCGGAGTTGCGCGAGAGCAGCACGAAGGCCACCACGTCCTTGCCCTTGGCCTGCATCTGGATGGTGTGGTCGTAGAAGCCGACGGCCACGTCGGTGGAATTGGCCACCAGCGCCTGCAATACCTTGGAGCCGCCTTGGGCGAAGTTCTCGGTCTTCACCTGCAGGCCGACGTCCTTGAAGTACCCCTTGGCGTCGGCGATGAAGAACGGCAGGTTGTTGAGGTTGTAGGAGCCGACGCTGATGCGTACCGGTGCATTGTCACCACCGCCGGCGGATGCGCCTTCGGTGCGCCCGCTGTTGCTGCATCCGGCCGCGGCCAGACCAGCCGCGCACAGCGCGGCCATCAAGAACTGCTTGTACATCATCCCTCCCAGGAGTGAAGCATCTACGTTGTAATGGCGGGCATGCGCACCTGCGCCGGCCCGTCCGGGTTCAGATCATGCCGCTGACGTCCATTGGCGGGCTTGGGTGGAACCGGCCACGGCAAGTGCTGGCGTGGTGGCAAACACGCGGCCCTCGAACAGGCGGCGTGCGGTGCGCACGACGCTGGCAACGACCGGCGCATCCTGCGAGCTGCGACTGAGGCCCACCTCCAGGGCCCCGCCCGGATGTTCGAGGGTAATGCTGCCGGGAACGGACAGGCATCCGACCAAAGTGTGGGCCAGCGTGCCCGGCGTAACGGCGGCGGTGGCCAGGCCAACCGCGCCGGTAATGGCCAGCGCGGTGTGGCATTGATGCGGCATGAAATAGCGCACCTGCAGATCGCCCCCATGTTGCGGCGCCGACAGCAGCACCGGCTTCGGAATGACCTTGTTGCCGGCGTCGGCGATGCCCATGCGGGCGCCTGCCTCGATGCGCAGCGCTTCCAGCCGGCGCATGAATACCGCGTCCGCGTTCAGTTCGGCGGGCGGGGCATCGCCGCGCACGCCCAGGTCTTCGGCACGTACCAGCATCATCGGCATCGCGCAGTCCACCAGGCTGACCGGCACGCCATCGATGGTCTCCTGCGCGTGCCCGCTGGGCAGCAGCTTGCCGGTGCGGGCACCTGCCGCATCAAGGAAGGAGAGCCTGACCGGCGAGGCCGAGCCCGGCGCGCCGGCAATGCGCGTATCACCGCGGTAGACCACATTGCCGCCCGGCGTTTCCACCGTGGCGATGATCAGCTTGCCGGTGTTGACGTTGTGGATGCGCACCTCGGTCTGCGGATCCTGCGCCTGCACCAGCCCACGCTCGATGGCATACGGGCCTACGGCCGCCAGCATGTTGCCGCAGTTCGGCGAGGTATCCACCACCTGCTGCTCTACCCGTACCTGGGCGAACAGGTAATCGACATCGGCGTCCGGACGGCTGGAGCGGTCGATGATCGCCACCTTGCTGGTCAGCGCGTTGCCACCGCCGATGCCGTCGATCTGCAACGGATGGCCCGAGCCCATCACTTCCAGCAGCAGGCGATCGCGTTCAGCGATGTCCATCGGAAGGTCGCTGGCCAGGAAGAACGGGCCCTTGGAGGTACCGCCGCGCATGAGCACGCAGGGAATGCTGAGCAGATCGTTGGACATACGTGTGCTAGATTGATGCGTATAGGGGATGAATGACCCCTCTGTGATTCGATACTGGCATGACCCCAATTGATCTGTGAATTGCTGATTTTCGGATGATTGATACCCAATGAGCATCAATTGCGAAATCCTGGATCTGCGTGCGTTCCTGCTGGTCTCGGAGACCCGCAGCTTCCATCGCGCCGCGGAAATCCTGCACGTCTCCCAGCCAGCACTCAGCCGGCGGATCCAGAAGCTGGAGCAGGCCGTGGGTTCGCCACTGCTGGAGCGCACCACGCGCAGCGTCAGTACCACCGCTGTCGGCGAGAACCTGCTGCCGCTGGTACGCCGCATGCTGGAGGAATTCGATGGCTCGCTGTTCTCACTGCGCGGCCGGGAGGACACCCGCGGCGCCACCGTGACCATCGCGTGCCTGCCGACGGCGGCGTTCTACTTCCTGCCCAGCGTGATGGCGCGTTTCCACGAAGCGCACCCGAACGTGCGCTTCCGCATCCTGGATATTCCGGCGACGGAGGGTCTGCAGGCAGTGGAACGTGGTGAAGTCGAGTTCGGCATCAACTTCATGGGCGCCAACGATCCGAATCTCGATTTCGACGTGCTCGCTGAAGATCCATTCGTGCTGGCATGCCGCCGCGATCATCCTCTGGCACGCAAGCGCAAGGTGGAATGGGCCGACCTGGCCGAGCACCAGCTGATCACCGTGCATCGCACCAGCGGTAACCGCACGCTGCTGGACGGCGCGCTGGCGCGCGAGAACCTCAAGTTGAGCTGGCACTACGAGGTGACGCACCTGTCGACGTCACTGGGCATGGTCGAGGCCGGTATCGGCGTGTCGGTGCTACCGAAGATGGCCACGCCGGACGGGGATCACCCCACCCTGGTGACACGCGCGATCGGCAATCCTGTGGTATCGCGCACGATCGGGATCGTCCGTCGCCGGGGCGCCCTGCTCTCGCCCACGGCGGAGCGCTTTCTGCAGATGCTGATGAGCCAGTGGCGCGGGACCGTCTAAGGCGCTGGACATCTGGCTGGGCTGCTGCGCAGGCTGGGCTTCCGCCATGCACCCTGCCTGATCACCGATGTGTCGGACAGCGACCTGTCCGACGTGCCGTTGCCCGCGGCGGTCAAACAGGATCGGCTGTTCTATCTGGGTGCTTGGCGGCCACCGCTGTTCAAGGACTACCTGGATCCCCGCCTGACCTGCACCGTGCCGGTCACCCGCAAGCACTATGCGCTCAGGGCCAAGCTTGATCTGCAGAGGATCACGATACCCGCTCTCTAGCGACAGCCGCTTTCGCGTGAAGTGGCCATGTTGGTGGAACTGGTTGGCCGGGTAGGCGCCTGCGCGCGAGTACATCATGCGCACCAGGCTGGACAGCGTGGTCACGCTACCCACCGATGATCGCGCATTGCTGGCACCGCGCTGTTGCTGCAGAGCCACCGCCGGTGGCGGCCCATCGGTGGCATCGACGTCGGGCACGCCCACCTGGTCGAACAGGCGGCGTGCATAGGGTGCGGCGGATTCGAAGTCAGGAGATCAATGCGTTTGGCGCACTTCAATCGCCCCTGGATTCAATGGCACTGCTGCGCGACATCGATGCCGTCTCGATGCTTCATGATGAGCGCCTCCAGTCCCGAGGGCTCTCCAGAAATCGGGCCGGGCTTGCCGGGCTGACCCTCCGGGATCAGTCTCGATGTCGTCTGATCCTGAAGCTTGGCAATGCCTGGCGCACGTCGGTCTGCGTATCCAAAGATATCGAGGGTGAGCAGGTCATGCCCGTTCTCGACCAGGAGTAATGGAACCTCTCTGCACCGAAGTTCGAACACGCTCGATTGCGGGGGGCCTGCTTCGATGGTAATGCCCTTCGATGCGTTCGCCCGAGCGAAGGCGATCGCATCGTCGCGAAGCATCTTGAATGTTTCTGGTGGAAGTGAACGGAATGTTCTGAGCTCAGAGTCGAGAGAGGTTGGATACGTTATCCAAACGATTCCTGCCGCAACCACCAGGCCCAGGAACGTGAGGGAAGAGATCAGAATCTTCATTTGGGAGCCTTCATTTAACCTGTCTGACCCTTGGACTTTGCGGATTCGCAACCTTCCGCCCCAGCCGGTGGACAGCAGCTTCCGTGCGTTGCCGCGCCTACAGAACGCCCTCGTCACGAAGCCACGAAGATCGACGCAATACCCGCGAGCGATCCCACGGCCACCCACGAGAGCGTGGCGAATGCAACCAGCAACACCTTCCGGTGGACGACCTGCGCTTCGTTCCGGGACTCCGGCCGCCGCGCATAGGGCCTGGAGAAACCCAGCAGTTCGCCAGTGACTGTCAGCGCCCCCATCAGGATCAGCGCTGTTACGCAGAAGCCGAACATGGCGCCGATGAAGGCCAAATACCGGGTATCACCGATAGCCGGCTGCGTCCCGGCCAGCGCCTCCACAAGTTGCCCCGTCCACCGTGCGGGCAGCCAGGCCAGGGCGGCGACAATGCTGAAGTGACTGACCACGTTGATCCAGAACCAGGATGTGGTCTTCATGACGTCAGCGTTTCCGGTGGTGGCCAGTGGCGGGCATCGTGACGCCTGCGCCAGCGCCGCACAACCCTGCCTGGCGACGCGGGCCAGCAGCCGGCACGCCTCGGACAATCAGCCTGCGGTTTCCAGCCCCTTGCCCGCCGCATCCATCCGCAACGAGGCCAGGTACCGGCAGTATTTGCCCACGAAGATGCCAGTGAACCCGCCCGTCAGCAGCAGGTAGGCGGCACTGAAGCCGGCATGGGCGGACAGCGACGGCGACACCGCAAATGCGACTTCGAAGCCGTACTTCACCAGGAAGGTGGCCAGCAGCAGCGGCAGCAGGCTGAAGTCCGCGCTGCGCCAGAGCTTGCCGGTGCTGCGGTCCAGCGTCAGCTTCAATCGATTCAACAGCAGCCAGGCAAGCGTCGCGCCCGTGGCGATGCCGGCCAGCCATTCGCTCCAGGCGCTCAGCGAAGCGCCGAAGCGATGGCTGACCGACCACGCACCCCAGACGGCGAACAAGGCGGGTACGATCGCAAGCTTCTGCAGCGAGGTCTCGGCCGGCTTCATGGCGGCGATGCCACGGGTGATCAGGAAGGCCAGGAGCAGCCACACCCAGATTGGCGTCTGCGAGGCGAGGTGCTGGAGCATGTTCATGAGCGGTCCCCTTGGTGAGTGGTGGCGAGGCGCCCTCGCCTTGGCGCTCACTATTCGCTTCCGCCCGGGTTGCAGCCAGTGACAGCTGTCAGCCTTCGGGGATTACGCTGCGGGCACTGGAAATGCGCCGCCGGTACCGCGCCATCCACTCCAGCGACGGCGCAACACCGCCGAACGGGAAGAAATGCGGGCTGACCGGGCCATGGGCGCTGGTCAGCCCCTTCACCAGTCGATCGACGAACACCTCCGGCCCCGCCGTGCCGAGCAGCCGGCCGATCGAGATGCCATACCGGGCCAGCATCGATGCACTGGCGCCTACGCCGCACATCGCGGCGTATCGCAGCAGCCGGGTGATGCTGGCTGGACCCGGCACACCGACCAGCACCGGAACCGCGATGCCACGCGTGCGCAGTGCATCCAGCCAGGTCAGCACGGTATCGGCATCGAAGGCGAACTGGGTGACGACCAAGGGGGCCATGCCACGTGCTTCGATGGCCTGGCATTTACCCTCCAGCGCCTGCCAGCGTTCTTCACTGCGCATTGCCGGATGCCCTTCCGGGTGTCCGCCGATAGCAACGACCTTGATGCCGCATTGCTCCAGAACACCGGTCTGGATGATCGAAGCACTGTCGGCAAACGGTCCGGCAGGTGTGGCCAGGTCACCCGCGACCAGCAGGCAACGCGCGACCCCGGCTTCGCCGGCAGCACGCTCCAGGAAGCGCTCAAGCGCTGCGTTCGAGCCGATGCGGCGGGCAGAGAGATGCGGCATCGGTTCGAATCCGAGCGCGCGCACCGTGTGCGCGGCGGCCAGGCGGGTGTCGTCATCCTCGCTGGCCAGGTAGGGAATGGAGATGACCGTACCGCGCGGGATCCGATCCGCCTCGGCGCACAGCGCGGGCATGGCCTTCGCGCTGACTTCCAGTGAAAAAGCGCTGATGAAGGCGTCCGCCCGCAGTGACAGGCCTGCCGGCATCAACGTGCTCCGCCCACATTGCCGGCAAGCGGCGAGCTGTTGCGGGCCAGTTCGATGAAGGCCTGCAGGTAGTCGATACCGGTATCGGCCTCGCGCGCGCCCAGGTAGATCTGCTTGGGGATGCCCTTGGCGCCCAGCCGTACGGGCACCACGTCCATGCGCGTGGCGTACTCCTCCACCAGCCAGCGCGGCATGGCAGCCACGCCGCGGCCGCTGGCCACCATCTGCATCAT
Organism: Stenotrophomonas sp. FR012; assembly: GCF_047520565.2. NCBI lineage: Bacteria > Pseudomonadati > Pseudomonadota > Gammaproteobacteria > Lysobacterales > Lysobacteraceae > Stenotrophomonas > Stenotrophomonas sp. FR012. The sequence goes on along the minus strand of NZ_JAXBQL020000002.1, from coordinate 291,808 downwards.
GATGTCGGTGGTTTCAATGGCCTTGTGGCGCCGCGGGGTGATGCCGGCCGGCAGCAGGAACTGGTTGTAGATGTCCAGGCGCTCGAACGGCACCGGGTAGCTGATCAGCACTTCCTGGCTGAGCTGGCGCGGCTTTACGTGGTCGACCTTGGCCAGGGCGTGGTTGCTGGCCACCACCAGCACCTGCTCGTAGTCGAACACCGGGATGAACTTCAGGCCCGGCTTCAGCAGTGGATCGGGCGTGACCAGCAGGTCGATCTCGTAGCCGAACAGCGCGCCGATGCCGCCGAACTGGAACTTCTGCTTGACGTCCACATCCACGTCCGGCCACGCGGCCAGGTACGGCGAGACGATCTTCAGCAGCCACTGGTAACAGGGGTGGCATTCCATGCCGATGCGCAGCGCGCCGCGCTCGCCCTGGGCAAACTGGCGCAGGCGCTCCTCGGCCAGGTCCAGCTGCGGCAGCACCCGGTTGGCGACTGCCAGCAGATATTGCCCGGCCTGGGTCAGCCGCAGGCTGCGGCCTTCGCGCAGCCAGACATCGGTACCCAGCTGCTGCTCCAGCTTCTTCATGCTGTGGCTGAGCGCCGACTGGGTCAGGTTGAGCACGCCGGCCGCTGCGGTGAGCGAGCCCTGCTGCTCGACCTGCTGCACGATGCTGAGGTGGATCCGCTCCAACATAAAGATGAATCTCACTCATGGATAGGTGAAGTAATACCATTTTACGTCATGGAAAGGCATGACTAGGATCGGGTCATGCCTTCATCCCAACGCCCCCTCCGTATCGTCGCCGTTTCCGGTGGACTGCAGCGCCCCTCCCGGGCCGCCACCCTCGCCGAGCACCTGCTGGGCCTGATCGGCGAGAACATGCGCAGCGAACAGCAGCTGATCGAACTCGGCGAACTGGCGCCGCAGCTGGCCGGTGCGCTGTGGCGTTCGCAGCTCCCGGAGGTTGTCGAGCGCCAGCTGGTGGCCGTCGAACGGGCCGATGTGCTCGTGGTGAGCACGCCGGTCTATCGCGGCTCCTACACAGGGCTGTTCAAGCACTTCTTCGACTTCATCGACCAGGACGCGCTGGTCGATACCCCCATCCTGCTGGCCGCGACCGGCGGCAGTGACCGCCATGCACTGGTGATCGATCATCAGCTGCGGCCGCTCTTCAGCTTCTTCCAGGCCCGCACCCTGCCCCTGGGCGTGTATGCCACCGACCGCGATTTCGCCGAGGGGCGCGTGCACAACGAAGCGCTGATCCAGCGCGCACGACTGGCGGTGCAGCGCGCAATGCCGCTGCTTACGCTGTCCCATCGCCGCGCGCCACTCGCCGCCGCTGAGGCCATCGAAGCCCTTTGAATGCCAGATGCCGCCGACCTGCATCTGGATGTCACCCTGCAAACGGAACACCGCCCATGACGAACGACGCCTTCACCTTCAGCATCACGCGCATCCCCTTCAACGAGGACTACCAGCCGGCCGAAGGCACGCGCATCACCACCAACTTCGCCAACCTGGCGCGCGGCGCATCCCGGCAGGAGAACCTGCGCAACACGATCAGCATGATCAACAACCGCTTCAATGATCTGGCGCATTGGGACAACCCAAGCGCCGATCGCTACGCGGTCGAGCTGGACATCATCTCGGTGGAGATGCACATCGACGGCGCCGACGGCAGCGATCCGTTCCCGTTGATCGAAGTGCTGCGGCCGACCATCGTCGACACGCAGACCGGCGTGCGTAGCGAGGGCATCGTTGGCAACAACTTCTCGTCCTACGTGCGCGACTACGACTTCAGCGTCGTGCTGCCGGCCAGCAACGAGGGCAAGGCCACCTTCGGCCTTCCGGAGGGCTTTGGCGACCTGCACGGCAAGCTGTTCCAGCACTTCCTGCGCTCGGACGCCTACCGCGCCAACTTCAGCAAGGGGCCGGTGATCTGCATCAGTGTTTCCAGCAGCAAGACCTACCACCGCACCGAGAACCATCACCCGATCCTGGGCGTGGAATACCGCCAGGGTGAGTTCTCCCCCACTGACCAGTACTTCGACAAGATGGGCCTGCGGGTACGCTATTTCATGCCGCCGGGCAGCGTCGCACCGCTGGCGTTCTACTTCCAGGGCGACCTGCTGGGCGATTACTCGAACCTGGAGCTGATCGGCACCATCAGCACGATGGAGGCCTTCCAGAAGATCTACCGCCCGGAGATCTACAACGCCAATTCCGTGGCCGGCAAGGTCTACCAGCCCAGCCTGAAGCACCAGGACTACTCCTCCACCCGCATCGTCTACGACCGCGAGGAGCGCAGCCAGCTAGCGGTCAAGCAGGGCCGGTTCACCGAAGAACACTTCATCAAGCCGTACCGCGCCATGCTTGAGCAGTGGGCCGCCCGCTGATCCATCGATTTTCCATTCGCCCCCAGGACACACCACACGATGCCGACGAAGACGCTGCTCCCCACCTCCACCGCAGGCAGCCTGCCCAAACCCTCCTGGCTGGCAGAGCCCGAGAAGCTCTGGTCACCCTGGAAGCTGCAGGACGAAGGCCTGATCGAGGGCAAGCAGGACGCCCTGCGCCTGTCCCTGCAGGAACAGCAGCATGCCGGCATTGATATCGTCAGTGACGGCGAGCAGACCCGCCAGCACTTCGTCACCACCTTCATCGAGCATCTCAGCGGCGTCGACTTCGAGAAGCGCGAAACCGTGCGCATCCGCAACCGCTACGATGCCAGCGTGCCGACCGTGGTTGGCGCCGTGAGCCGCCCCAGGCCGGTATTCGTCGAGGATGCGAAGTTCCTGCGCCGCCAGACCACGCAGCCGATCAAGTGGGCGCTGCCCGGCCCGATGACGATGATCGACACGCTGTACGACGCGCACTACAAGAGCCGCGAAAAGCTGGCCTGGGAGTTCGCGAAGATCCTCAACGAGGAAGCGAAGGAGCTGGAGGCCGCCGGCGTCGACATCATCCAGTTCGATGAACCGGCCTTCAATGTGTTCTTCGACGAAGTGAATGATTGGGGCGTAGCCGCACTGGAGCGCGCGATCGAAGGGCTGAAGTGCGAGACGGCGGTACACATCTGCTATGGCTACGGCATCAAGGCCAACACCGACTGGAAGCAGACCCTGGGGTCGGAATGGCGCCAGTACGAGGAGTCGTTCCCGAAGCTGAAGGCCTCCAACCTCGACATCATCTCGCTGGAATGCCACAACTCCCACGTGCCGATCGACCTGATCGAGCTGGTGCGCGGCAAGAAAGTGATGGTGGGTGCCATCGACGTGGCCTCCAGCACGGTGGAGACCGCCGATGAAGTAGCCAGCACCCTGCGCAAGGCGCTGCAGTTCGTGGACGCCGACAAGCTCTACCCGAGCACCAACTGCGGCATGGCGCCGCTGGCGCGCCATGTGGCCAGGGGCAAGCTGCGCGCGCTCAGCGCGGGGGCGAGGATCGTGCGCGAGGAACTCTCGGCATAAGCCTGGCCGGGGAGGCATTGCCGTTGGAATTCCGGCTTGACCGAGCCTGCCCGGGTATCGACCAGGCTCCACCTCGCCCCTGCAGCTCCGGCCGGGTCTTCATCGCGGGCTGTCGCGGCGCCAGTGCCTGTTTGATCCGTACCACCTCACCCGCCCCGGCCTCGGCCAGGCGGCGGGCCTGCTGCCGTTGTTCCCGCGAAAGTGCGGGCGACGGCGCAGCGCTTGTTTCCGGCACCACGTCCACCAGGCGTGCCACCGCCTCGCGCAGCCGCAGCTGTGGGCAGAGCCGCGCGGCACACCAGCGCTCGGCGTAGCGCCTGGCCTGCCGCACATTCGTGGCGGCCACCACCTTGGTCTGGGACATCTTGCGTGCGTCCAGGTACACCCGGAACCCGAGCACGGCATGCGGCACGATGTTGGCCACGGAACGCCCGTTCCACCACAGGTCCCAACGCTCGCCGCTCTGCACCCAGCCGGAGGGCCGGGTGACCGTCATGAACTCTGGAAGATCGACGGGAGAACTCATGCCGGGAAGGATACGAGCGCCCGTCGCACCGGCTGAGATCCGCGCCGTGTGCTTGTTCTTGACCATGAATCGTTAAGGCGCGCTTCCCTCCGCTATGCCTGCTCCGCGCCGTCGCGCCAGGGGCACAAGAACTGAAGTTTCGCGTCACGCATCGATGATGCTTTCGATCCAATCGATGTAGCGGGACACGCGCACGTTGTAGACCACCTGCCCGTAGAAACCCGCCTCCAGCGCATGCTCGGGAACGGCGGTGATCCAGGAACCGAGGCCCACCAGCTGCCAGGCCCCATCTTTCCTGATCACCAGCGGGCCACCGCTATCGCCGTTGCCGAGCACGCCTTCAAGGGGAAGGCCCTGCGGAGGCGGATCGAAACGGTACCAGAGATAACGCGCGTTGCCGCCGGTGATCGCGTTGCAGGCCCGACGCAGGGTCGTACGATGTGACCCGCCGGGTACCAGTCCAGTCGCACCGTTGCCGGTGGCGCCCTTCCCTATCAGGGCGGCGACCTGCGTGACCTCGTCGGCGCCACGGTAGAGTGCGACCGGCGGAACATCGCTCACGGGTGCGGCAAGTTTGATCAATGCAATGTCATCGGACGCCGCCAGAAACGCGTGGATTTTCGACGCACTCCCCGTTGCCATGGCTTCCTCGCCCAGCGCCTCGGGCATCCTGCGGTAGCCGGGATGCAGGAAGACACGCTCGACGCCGTAGCTCTTCCCATCGAGGGTGATGGTGGCGCCCATCCCCTCCATCGGTGCGGCATGCGCTGCGGTCAGCACCCAGCGCGGTGCGATCAGGACGCCGTGCCCCTCGCCTGGCATGTCCGCCAGTGCCGGGAACACCGATGCGTCGATCTGGTACCTGGCATCGTCAACATCATCGCGGATGACCACGGCACCGGCAGCGAACGGGAGCGTGGCCAATGCCAGGAGAATCCAGCGGTTCATGATGACCTTCATCCTCGTCTTCGATCAGACCAGCCTAGCCGAACATATCCAGCATGGGGATGTCGTACGACCAGACCCTGGCACGGGTCGATGAAGCGGCAGAATCGGGCCATGAAACCCACGATGCTGCACGAGCCGCCCTGCGCATCAACACAGGAGCGGCCCGGGAGCGGTCAGGACCGGATCGGACCGACGTCGCTGATGCCGCTGCGATCGCAGAGCTCAAGAACCTTGCCTGGCTCCTTCACTTCGCCGCATGACACCCAGTTCGGACGCAGCCCCAGCACATGCTCGACGCGATCATGGAACAGCTTCAGATCGGCCGTGCCCTGGCGTCCGTCCAGCGGAAGATCGTGACGGAAGCTGCTGTGAATGGCCGGGACAGCAGGGTTGGCCCAGTACGAAGCCTGATCGTCGGCACGCGTCTGCAGCGCAAACCGGGCCCGCGTACCACCGGCCTCTTCAGAAAGCGCAACGGTGTACCAGCTGACCGCCGTCATGTTGACGTTGTAGAACGTCGTCATGGTGCCCTGGTAGCCCATGCGGCGTTCGACATACCCATAGGTGCGCTTCGCCGCGATACCGGGCGCGCCAGCATCGAATTCCATCTTTCCGGGCGCCAGCAGGTTCAAGACCTCGATTGAAGCAGCCCTGACCTGGTCGATCGATTTCCCGGGATAGAAGCGGGATGCCGCCACCGCCTGCTCGGGCGTTTCCTTCTTCGGAAGCATCCCGCACCCACTGATGGACAACGCCAGCGCCAGAACAACAATAACTCTCACAGAACTACATCCTTATATGTGGGCGAGAAGTGCCCAATCGAGCGGGCACCATGCCCGCCCCTGCGCATTAGCGACCATCGGCAGTACTTCTTGAGCCCTCCGACCGCCCTGCGAGGCGGTTCGTGGGGCGGTGGCGTGCATGGTTCTGCGCAACTGACCTGCGCCTGCATCCGGCCCCTTGGGATCGGTGAACGGCAGGCCCGACTGACTGCCGCTCCATGCATGCCCCATCCCCTGCACCACATAGTGCTGCACCAGCGTCCTGCCGCCGTGGGCATAGGTATCGACCGTGTAGGCGCATCTGTCCGTGGCAGGAAGAAGCTGCGTGGACTGCATGACCCGGAGGCAGGCGCCGGGAGTCGTTGACGCCCGGGCGGCCACGGGCTTGGCACCAATGCGGGGAAATCAACGCCCCCTGCCCTCCTGCTCCGTCGGTTCCACCGCATACATCATCGCTACCGCCGATTCTCCCTCGCCTCCCGCTTCTACAGTGGATCCACCGCGCCCGCCCCGCGCTTGATGGAGGACTGAATCATGCCCCAGGTCTATGCTGCGCTCTGGAACGGAACCCATTACCTGATCACCCGCAAGCGGGTCATCAACAACTGGTGGGCGTCCAATTCGGTGATGGTGCTGACTGCAGAAGCACTGGACGCTGCCCTGACAGTCGCCGCATCTCCCGCATTGCCGCGGGACGAGGACTGGCAGCCTGCGCTTGCGTTGCTCCAGAGTGCCCAGGTCGCTGCCACATCCGCCGGCTATGCAGAGACGACCCAAGGCCAGAGCATCCTGGTGAATCTCAGCAATGCCGTCCAGGCGATGCAGGCGTCACCGCCGAATCCGGACCAGGTTGGATCTGCTGTCACCCACCTCACCCGCAGATTGTTCCGTCAATCCACGCTGCCAGAGCGCATCAGGAACCTGGCAAACACGTTGCCGGTGTTCTCGCCGGATTCATGGGGGCCCGCGCTGCTGACGGCACAGAACCTGGCCCGGGACACCCGCGCATGGGCGGCGCAGGTTCCCATGGTTGTCGTCAACCAGGCTGGGCAATGGACGCTCCCTGGCGGCCGCAGGCATGACAACGAGACCGAGGAAGATGCTGCCCGCCGGGAGTTCATGGAGGAAACCGGCATCTCCCTCGACACCGTCAACTTCCCGCGGGATCTGCTCAAGCCTAATCGACGCTATGCATTGGTCCGCTTCAGGACGGTCGCCCGGGATCTGCAGAACATCGCCGATGCAGTCTGCGCCAACGTGCGGGCAAGGCCCAGTGTGATGCGCCCGACCGCCAGTGAGGTGACCGATTGGGAAATCGATCATGCACAGCTGGTGGCGGCCGCCGATCTTGGCAACTACCTGGGCGCACGCGCGGCGGTCACGCCACCCAGCACGCAGGATTTCGCCACCATGCTGCAGCAGATGTCCAGGCCCTACAGCCAGTCGATTGACTGGTACGCCGCGATGGCCGCATCGCTGTCTTCCAGCTGAGAGGGCCCTTCGCCCCCCTGCCCGCCCCTGCACCCCAGCGAGGCCCACCATGAAAGAGAGCACGCCCGAACGCGAGGCCCGGCGCCACATCAGCAAGCAGCTCACCGCGCAGATCAACAACGCGCAGGTGTATTCCGACGTCCGCTCGGTCGTGGTGAAGGCCCTGGCCGACATCAAGGACCAGCTGCGCAGCCTGTCCAGCAAGGTACGGCGGGATTACAGCCTGAAACCCGGTGAGCCGTTGATGTTCTTCTACGTCAAGGGCGGCAATGCGCTGGACGCACTGCTTGAACGCCCGGCAGACCCGCCGCCGACGCTGTTCGATTTCGGCAGGTCCGACTGGGACACGCAGGTGGTGATCAACCCCTGGATCCCGATCCCGGCACAGGACGCCCTGCACGGCGGTGTTGAAGACATCGTGATCGATGTGATGCAGGGTGCCGGCCTCAACATCGCGCTGGAGATCAGCGTCTTCCCACCCAACCAGAATCCGCTGGCCGGCCAGGTGGTGGATCTTGCATCGGTGGACATCCATGTGCCGCCCGGCCAGCAGTGCCTGGTGACATGTGACAACCCGCAGACGTTCCGGAAGGTGTACGAACGTGACCGCGCGGGCCTGCATCTGTTCACCAGCGAGCCATTGAAGGGCATCGGCACGTCCGCGCCGGTAACAAGCCCGTCCGTGCTGCCCCCTCCGCAGCCACCGTTGCCGCAGCCCGTGCAGCCGCCGCCTGTCCCTCCGCCGCCACCCGGCATCATCCTCAACGACGGCATCAAACCGTTCGTGCTGTATCGCATGGGCTATACTTGGCACGCGCGATGGGTGAAGGATCCGAAGGCGCCTGCCGGCGATGACCCGGTGACGCCGCGGCCGATCCTGATGGAACTGATCGATGTCACCACGCCGCGCCGCGATACCGTGGAGGCCGTGACAGTGTGGTCGGACATCATCCGCAACCACCTGGTGATTGCCGAGGATGCCGGTTCTGAAGAGCGCTGGCGGCTGCCCCTGCCCAGCATGGAGTACCACCTGTGGGAAGGCCTGACCATGCTGTGCGAGATCGCTGCCTATCCCGGCTGGCCAGGTGCGGACAAGCTGCAGAAACGTCGCCGCAACGTGCAGCGCATCCACGACTGGTACCGCGACCAGCAGGGCGACCTGGCGACGTTCGGCCGGGTGATCGATGGCATCGCGGCGGCGCCGGTGTTCGCCGATGACACGGACTGCATGCAGCAGGTCGATGCCTGCATGCGTATGGTCAAGGCGCGCATGCAGGCGTCAGCCTCGGGATTCGATCACGGCGCGCTGTCGGCCACCCACGCGCAGCGTCTGGCGCACGGGCGGCAATGGGGCGTGCAACGGGTCGCAGCGCTGCTGCAACGCCTGGGTGCACCTGCCGCTTCGTGCGGCTACAGCGACGATCTCGCCTTGATCGGGACACTGGCACAGAACCCGTACCTGGATGTCACCCAGGTGCCGATCTCCGGCGTCGACTGCGCGATGATCATCCGCACCGACCCTGCAACGCTGCGCAAGGCGACGGCGGCCAACTGCTTCCTTGCGCTTGCCCAGGATCTCGGCGCGCACATGACCATCGAGGATTCCCTGCACTCGACCGTACGCGCCACAGGTGTCAGCTACGAGCGGACGCTGGTGATCTTCGATGCGCCGCATTCGCCGTCGGCGCGCGTGGCCAAGGCAATCCTGTCGTTGACCACTGCAGGTCCGATCGATTGCCCATTCCACGACAGCCCCCATGGTTCCGGGCAGGCCATCGCACCGTTGCTGGACATGGACAACCAGCGCAAGGTGGCGGCCTCGATCATCCAGGGCTTCGTGCAACGGGCGAACCTGTCCAGGCAGCACGAAATGATCCGAGTGTTGCTGCCGTAGGGGGAGTGAGCCGCGCCACCCTGCCCTGCACCTGGATCGCATCAATCGCGCAAACTCCGCCGCAGCAAGGGTGCGGAGCAACTGATCCACCGGGAAACGCCTTCGCCCGGCATGGCGTCGAGCGAAGGCCGTGTGGCTTTGAATCAATGCAGCGGCACCTTCAGCACCGAAGGCGCGTTGGCCGGCGAGCTGAAGGTCACCGCCCCCCCCAGCTGGCTGATGCCCGCATAGCGCAGGTCCACGGTATCGACCACCAGGGTCAGCCGGCTGCCGGTCGGGAGGTTCCAGCTGCTGGCTTCCAGGCGAAGATCGATGGTTCTCGGCTGGCCGGGCGTGGCACCGCGCAGGGTGTACGGCTTGTGGCTGATCAGCTGGCCGTTGCCCAGCATATCCTCGGCATACAGGTAGGCATACAGCGTGGTGTTGGCGCGAGTGGGCGTCACCGTCAACCGCACTTCCGGTGCGCCATCCAGGCGGCGTGCACTCCAGTAGATCGGGCCCTGCCAGACGCCTGCGGCGTTGCGGCCAACGAATGGTACATAGGCACCGGGCGGCAGGTTGAACATCTGCAGCGCGCCGGACGCCATCACCACGCCGGAGTTGGCGGCAGTCAGCAGGCCGCTGCCGATCCGGTAGTTCCAACCGGTGCCGCCACCGCTCTCGGCCAGCCCTCCGGTGGGCAGCAGAAGCCCGGTCGGCGCGGTCAGCCCGTAGCTTACGGCGCCGGTAGAGGTGGCCTGCCAGTCCGGATAACGGCTCCAGCTGCCCTTCTGCGACTTCAACTGCACCGCCGGCTGGCGATCGATGCCATTGGCGACGCCCTTGAGGTAGTGGTCGAACCAGTCGCCCACCGTGGCATAGACCTCATTGGGAATGCCGAGCGCACCGAAGGCTTCGTTGAGGGCGTGGTCGCCATGGCGCAGCTGCAACTGCTTGGGTCCCTTCAGGCGGGTGAAGAAGTCGACCAGCTGGCCCGGCGGGAACAGGCTGTCGTTGAAGGCGTTGGCGAGGAATACCGCGGGTTGGTTGGCATTGATCTCATCAAGGCTGCTGGCCGGGCTGCGCTGTGCCGCCACCGGCAGCAGCGAGTCCACCGCCCCCTGGTAGTTGCCGACCAGCACATTGCCGTTGATGGTGGCCAGCTCCGCCCCGGGGCGGCCAGTGGCCAGGCCGGCTGCTACCAGCAGGGCAATGCCCTGCGCGCTGGGCGTGTCATGGCTGTAGAGCGACGCCTGCAGGTCGGCCCAGCCGCTCAACGCGGCAACGGCCTTGATGCGCGGGTCGCGTGCCGCCGCCAGCAGGCTGGTGCCGGCCCCATAGGAGATGCCCGATACACCGATTCGTGAGGGGTCGGCACGGGTGTTGTCCAGCGCCCAGTCAATCAGTGCACTGACATCTTCGACCGTGGCGGGCCCGGCGATGTCGATGCTGCCGCCGGACTCCCAGAAGCCGCGCGAGCTGTAGCTGATGACCACATAGCCGCGCTGCGCCAGCGACTGTGCCACGCCCACGTACTCCACGCTGGGCACTGCCCAGCTGCTGGGCATCACCAGCAGCGGATAGCGGCCACTGCCGGTATCCTGGGGTTCGATGACGAAGGCCCCGAGGGGCGTGCCATCCCAGCTGGGGATGGTGCGATGGGTGGTCTTGACCGTGGCCGCCAGGGCCGTGGGCGCCAGCCCGGTCAGCAGGATCAACAGCAGCAAAAGCTTGCGCATCGTCGTCTCTCCCCGTCGGTGGTGGTGCAACGGGTCGGACCGTACCAGTGCGAATGGTGGCTGGCACCTTGCGACGCAACATGCCGCAAAGCGCGCCTTGCTATGCCTCGAGGCACTGCGGGCCCTCCGCAGTCTCCCATCAAAGCAAGGACGCCCCCGATGCACAGGATGCTCGTCGCAGGCACGCTCTCCAGCGTTGCCTGCCTGTTCGCCCCTTCAGTGTTGGCAGAAGATGCCCCCGAACCCGCCAACGACTGCGCGGACATTGCGCGGCTGATGGCCAACGACGACTTTGCGGCACTCGACGCGATGGCCGCGCGTTTCCGCAAGGGCGAGCTCAACGCCGCCGGCCAATCCCGGCTCGGCCGTTTCTACATCTGCATGTCGCGTGCAATCGGCACGTCGCGGCAGGAGGTTCAAGCCTGGAACGACTGGTCTGCGTGGGCGGCGCGCTGGGTTCAGCACGCGCCGAAGTCTGCGGCGGCCCACCTGATCACCGCACGGATTCCACTCAACCTGGCCTGGAGCTACCGCGGCAACGGATACGCCAACACCGTCAACGACGAAGACTGGGCACAGTTCCATGAGTACAACGCGGTTTCGCGGGCCTACCTGCAATCGCATGAGGATGTTGCCGGCGGCGACCCGTTCTGGCACGAGATGAACGTGCTGATCGCGCTGCGCGAAAGCGCGGATGACGACGAAATGCTGGCGCTCGTTGATCGAGCAGCGAAGGCCTTCCCCGACTACGAACCACTGCACCTCATTGCCATGGAGTACTTCACGCCGGCCTGGGGCGGCAGCGCGCAGAAGATGGAAGCCTTCGCGCGGCACTCGATGGCCAGCGCACCAAAGAAGAAGCGGGCCATGCGCTACGCACGGCTGTACTGGTCGGCCACCGAGTATTCGCCCGATCACTTCCGCGCGGCGAAGCCCGATTGGCCGCTGATGCGCCAGGGACTGGACGAAATCGCTCAGCAGTACCCGACCATCGACAACCTGGAATCGATCGTCCGCTATGCCTGCCTGGCACGCGACAGCGACGCACTGGTCCGCTGGAATCGTTTGTGGTTGAGCCGCAGCGGTTTCGACGAGGCGGCCATTGCGAGCTCGACCGAGCAAAGCAAGGCCGCATGCCTGGCGCCGGACGAAGAACAGGAAGCATTCCTGTAGCGCCCGCCGCCGCAGGCCCTGGCGCGCAGCTGGCAGGCCTGCCAGGCGCCTAGCACGCGCGCGTGTCATCCACGCGCCGCGTGATCTGACATATCACCAGTGCTTGCGCATGATCACAGCTTCGCCCTTTCGTCATTGACCACAAGGCGCCAGCTTGTGACGCTTATGACACCGCAGGGCTGATGGCCCAACAACGCGGCCAGGCTCCACCGCAATCCGCAGCATCCGTCTCCGCAGCATCTCCGCATGTCCTCGCCCCGGCCAGGTCGTGACGGGCGGCTGCGCCCTGAATCTTCTGCTGGAGAATCGAAATGCGCCTTGCAGGCTTTGTCTTTGCCATCGTACTCAGTGCTTTTGCCGGTGCTGCACAGGCCCAGGTGGTCACCCTCAACAAGGGCGGCTTCGTGCTGACCTACGACTGCAGCATCCACAGCGCCACCCGCTACGAGTACACGCTTACCGCCGATACCGGTTCGGCCGCACGGCCGTCCAGCTTCTACAAGGACCCGGACCTGCCGGCCGGCTGCCTGGGCCAGACCAGCACCGCGTCCTACGCCAGCATCAGATCCGGCTATGACCGTGGCCATCTGGTCACGTCCAACCACATGGACTACGACGCGACCTACATCCGTCGCGCCAACTACATGACCAACATCGTGCCGCAGGTGTCCAGCTTCAACCAGGGCATCTGGGTGAAGGCCGAAAACGTGGCCGAGTGCTACCGCGACATCGCACCGGTGGACGTCTACGGTGGTGTGGTCTACGGCGACGCTGCCAACGATTACTTCCTGGCCAGCCATGGCATCCCGACCCCGGAGTTCTTCTGGAAGACGATCATCACCCGTGACCCGAACACCGGAACCGCCAAGGCGATCAGCTGGATCATTCCCAACGAGGCCAACCTGGGCAGCCTGGACAACTATCTGGTGACGATTGCCGATCTGGAGGAGCTGCTGGGCGCCAGCTATGTGGCGATCAACGCACCGACCTCGCTGAAGAACATGCTGCCGGCCAGCACCTGGCCACAGCCTGCAGGGTGTGACCTGGGCTGATCGGCGGGCAGAGCAACGTCACGATGCCTGTACACGCAACCATCGTGACGCCAGCACTCTGGCAGACAGGAACTGCAGTAGGGCGCCGATGAGCACGGCAAAGGCAAGCCCGCGCCCTATCGCCGGTACCCCACCGGACAGCATTCGCAGCAGGTAGGCCATGCTGGCCAGGCTGATCAGCAGGGACGTAGCAAGCAGGACCAGCGACACCACCATCGTGCGCACCATCGATGCGGGTCGCGGTGACAGCTCGCTGGCCCATAGGCCGGCAAACGTGGCCAGTGCGCAGGACACCAGCAGGATCAGCCCCGCACTCCGCAACTGCGCGGCCCCGTCGGCGACGGGCATGATGAACTCGCCTGGCGAGAATCCCGCAGGCAGCAGCAACACCAGGACGGGGAGCAGGCAGCTGCCGGCCAGCGCCACCGCGCCGGCGATGCCGGCACTGATGAGGTGATGGTGCCGGGCCTGGGATCGCACTTGGTTCAAGGGGTATTCCCGTGCAGGCGCTGGGTGGGGTGGCCCGGCAGTCTAGCGTTCCTGTGGCCGGCGTGCCCTGCCCGTCCCGCTATGGGAAAATGGCGGGCGCTTCGCCCTTTTGGCTGTTCCCGGAGTAGTAGATGTCCCGTTTCCCCTTCGATGCCGTGCTGTTCGACTGCGACGGCGTACTGGTCGACTCCGAGCCGCTGGTGGCCCGCGTGCTCTCGGAAATGCTGACCGCACGCGGCTGGCCGCTGACGCCTGCGCAGGCGGGCGAGGTCTTCCTGGGCCAATCCGTGGCCCATCTGGCCGGGCTGATCGCAGAGCGCACCGGCAAGCCGTTCACCGAGCAGTGGCTGGAGGAATTCCGCCAGCAGCGCAATCGTGCGCTGGAGCAGGACCTTGAGGCGATCCAGGGGGCGCCCGAGGCCGTGCGTGCGATCGCCATAGCAACCGGTGGCCGCATTGCCTGCGCGTCCGGTGCCGACCTGTTCAAGGTGAAGCTGCAGTTGAGCAAGGTCGGCATCCTCGATGCCTTCGGTGACCACGTCTTCAGCGGCCAGGACATGCCGCAGACCAAACCCCACCCGGACGTGTACCTGGCCGCTGCCGCTTCGCTGGGTGTGGACCCGGCCCGCTGTGCGGTGATCGAAGACACCGTGACCGGCGCGACCGCCGGCGTCGCGGCGGGTGCGACCGTTTTTGGGTTCAGCGAGGGCGGCCCGCACCACAGCACGCCGGAGGCCCTGCGCGCTGCGGGTGCGAAGGTGATCTTCCAGCGCATGGACCAGCTGCCGGCATTGCTGGCGGCCTACGCCGCCGACGCTGCCGCCTGAGTCGGCCTCAGCCCGCGGCGTCCAGTGCGGCGCTTCCCGGCGTAATGCAGCACGAACAGGTACAGGCCAGTGAACAGCTGCAGGAACAATGGCGGCAGCGGCGAATAGGTGATCCACGCTGCCGGCTCGCCCTGTCCCAGCCCGCGGACGGCGAAATTGGCGATCACCGCCAGGGTGAAGACGATCGAGGTCCAGCGATGCACGGGCCGCGCCCAGCCCCCCCGGCTCATTGACGGCGCCTCGCTTCAGAGCGGGCTTCGATCATCTTCCAGCCATTGCCGGACGGGTCACGGAATCCGGCATCGATGGCGCCATAGCGTTCGACCGGCTCCTGGGTGAACTCCACGCCCTGCGCCCGCCATCGCGTATAGCACGCCTGGCAATCGTCCACGGCCAGTACCAGCGGCGGCATGGCGCCCTTGGCCACCAGCTGCTGCAGCGCCTGCGCGGTGGCCGCATCGTGGGTGGGCGGGCCCGGAACGAACAGCCCCAGCTGGAATCCGTCCTGGCCGGGGCTGCGTACCGTCAGCCAACGGTAGCTGCCATTGCGCACATCGGTGTGCACTTCGAAACCGAGCATGCCGACGTAGAACGCGAGTGCCTCATCCTGGTCGCGCACATACAGGCCGACCGTGTTCACAGTGTTTCTCATGGGACCTCCCTCAGGTGGGGTCCACGTTAGCAACCGCCTGGCGACGGCGCTTCTCCAAAACTGCGATGTTCAGGTCCGGTCGCTGCGCGGCACGCGCATGGCATTCCGGCACGCTGGCCGGGGTCACCTGGCCAGCGCGCTCGCGCTCGCGCACGTTGCCGGGGCTGTCGCCGGTGATGTCACGGAAGATGCGGCCGAAGGTGCCCAGGCTGCTCCAGCCGGTCTGCGCGGCGATCTCGGTGACCGGCAGATCGGTGTCACGCAACATCGCCACGGCCCGTTCGATGCGGCGGCTCAGCAGGTAGCGGTGCGGCGGCAGCCCGAAGGCCTGCTTGAACGAACGCGCGAAATGCGCGGGCGATACGGCACTCACTTCGGCCAGGCGGGCCACCGGCCAGTCCTCGTGGCTGGCATGGTCCATCCGGTCCTTGGCACGCAGCAGGCGTCGCAGCAGTTCAGGGCTCTGGTTCATGCCGCCACCGTGCGCCCCAGATGATGTCGCGCCGCATGCCTGGCCTGCGCGGCCTGCTCGCCCAGCCAGTCACCGAATGCAATGACCTTGGCGCTCCGGCTGCGCGCCGTCGGTGCCACGAACCAGAAACCACGCCCGTCGCTGGCCACACCGGGATGTGCCTGCACCAGGCGCCCGCTGTCCAGTTCGGCCTGGAACAGGATTGGCGAAGCAATGGCGATGCCCTGCCCGGCAATGGCCGCGCCGACGTCCAGATGCTCTACCGCAAAGGGGCTGACCAGGCTCTCCTCGGCCGGCGGCGGAACCGCGCCATGTGCGGAAAACCACAGTGCCCACCAGTCGGGCCTGCCGAGCAGCGGAACCTCCAAGGCCCGGCGCCCGAGCCCGTCTGCCGCCAGCAGCAGCGCTGGCGCGCACAACGGGGTGAAAATGCTGGGGAACAGGGGCGTGGCCTGCAGCCCGGGCCACTCGCCATGCCCATTGCGGATGGCAGCATCAAAATGCCCGGCGGCCAGGTCCTGCGGCTCTGCCGACAGGTCCAGTTCCAGCACGATGCTCCGATGGCGGCTGCGGAAACTGCCCAGCCGCGGTGTCAACCAGCTGGTGCCCAGCGTGGGCAATACGGACAGGCGCAGTCGCGCCGCATCCATGTCAGCGGCACGCATGAAACTGGCACGAAGCGCGTCGAAGGCCCGGGTGGCCTCCTGCGCGACGCTGGCACCCGCTGCCGTCAGTTCCACATGCTGTGCATGGCGCAGGAACAGGCAGGTACCGGTCTGGGCCTCCAGCCGGCGCACGTGGTAACTCACCGATGCCGCACTGGTGTCGAGCTCCTCGGCGGCACGGGCGAAACTGCCCAGCCGCGCCGCCGCTTCGAAGGCGCGGATGGCGACAAGCGATGGAAGCTGGCGTTGGGTCACCATAAGTGTGGCTTAGCCTGAGCCCCGATATCTGCGTGGTCAATCCCCCTCGCACCCGCAACGATGGAGGCACGTCCGCCAAGGGGTCACGCACATGGATCGACGGCAGTTCCTGGCCACCTTGGCCGCGGCGGCAGCCTCAAGCGCCCTGCCCTCGGGGCGGCCCCTGGCCAGCCACAGCGAAGACTGGAAATGGTTACAGGGCAACTGGCGGGTCCGGCACCAACGGCTGAAGGAGCGCCTGCGGGGCGATACCCGCTGGGAAGCCTTCAGCGGCGCCAGCGCGGTCTGGCTCACCCTGGGCGGACTCGGCACCATCGATGACAACGTCATGGCGCTGCCTTCGGGTCCCTACAGGGGCCTGGGCGTGCGTGCGTTTGATCCGGTGTCTTCCACGTGGTCGATCTGGTGGATCGATGGACGCAACCCTGCCTATATCGAAGCGCCCGTGCGCGGTGTCTTCGAAGGCGATGGCGGCAGCTTCCGTGGTCGTGATCACTTCAAGGGCCGCCCCATCGACGTCTGGTTCCGCTGGCATGACATCCATGGCGAGGAGCCGTGGTGGGAGCAGGCGTTCTCCGACGATGCCGGCGCGCACTGGGAAGTGAACTGGCGCAACTGGTTCCGCCGCACTGCGGCAGCCCCCTCTCCGCTTCCGAAGCCGCCGGATGCACCGCGCGATTTCGATTTCCTGGTGGGCCATTGGAACGTGCGCCATCGTCGCCTGCGCGCTCGGCTGGCAGGCAGTGATGCGTGGGACGCGTTCAACGGCACCCTGCACAACTGGCCGGTACTGGGAGGATTCGGCAACGTGGGCGACAACCTGATGGACGTGCCGGGAGCACCACTGCGCGGCATGGGTATCCGCGCCTGGAGTGCGGCTGAGCGGCACTGGCTGAGCTGGTGGCTGGATGGCCGGGAGCCGACCCGGATCGGCGCGCCGCTGCGCGGTGGTTTCGAGGCCGGCGTCGGGCGCTTCTTCGGCGATGACCAGCACGACGGACGGGCGATCCAGACGCGGGTGATCTGGTCACGCATTACCCCGCGCTCGGCGCGCTGGGAACAGGCGGCTTCGACCGATGGGGGACGCAGCTGGGAAACCAACTGGGTCAGCGACTTCGAGCGACAGGCATGAAGCCGCTGTTGGCCGTGGTGCTGCTGGTTGCTGCGTCGCCTGCCGCGTCTCAATCAAGGCCGCTGCAGATCATCGGCCCCGCCGAACGCTTTGCCCCGGGCGTTGCATCCACGCAGTACGACGAGATTCGACTGACCTTGAGCCCGGACGGAAAAACCGCACTGTGGTTCAGCCGCAACCGGCCCGGCGGTCCGGGCGGGTATGACATCTGGGTCTCCCGCCACGATGGGCAGCGCTGGCGGCCGGCGACGCCGGTACCGTTCAACACGGCTGGGCGCGACTTCGATCCCGCGTTCTCCGCAGATGGGCGCGTCGTGTATTTCTGCTCGGACCGCGCAGGGGGCCAGGGCGGCGACGATCTGTACCGGGTCAGCATTGGACGCGACGGTCGATTCGGCGAACCGGAGAATCTGGGCCCCGCGGTGAACAGTGCGGCCGACGAGTTCGCACCGATGCTCTCCCCGGACGGTCGTACGCTGTTGTTCTCCAGCGATCGCGCGGGCGGTGCCGGCGGCCATGACCTCTACAGCGCCACGATGATCGGCGGCGTGGCGCAGCTGGCGCGGCCGCTGGCCGGTGGCATCAATACCGCCGCGCAGGAGTTCGATGCCACTTTCCTCGGCGACGGCCGAACGGTGGTGTTTGCCCGCGCCCTGGACTTCGCCACTGCACCGGTCCGCCAGTTCATTGCCTACGAGCGTAGAGGCCGTTATGACGCGGGCCATGCATTGCCCTCCCCGGTGAACGAAGCCTCCGGCGACAGCTACGGTGCGATGCTGGATGGCTCGCAACCTGACACTTTGACCTATTCGGCGCGGCGCGCAGACGGTGCGGGGTTGGACCTGTACCGCATCCGCTACCGTTCGGGCGAACCATGATCCGCACTCAACGCTGCGCCGGCAGCTCCAGCCGATGCTTCCGGCACAACCGGTACACGGTCACCCGCGAGATCTGCATCTGTCGCGCGCACTCGGAGACGTTGTAGCCGGTCTGGCGCAGGGTCTGCAGCAGCACATCGCGCTCGGCCTGGCCGCGGGCATCGTGCAGCATCGCCCCCGGCGGCGCATGCTCGCTCCCCCCCAGTTCGAGGTCACGCTCGCTGATCAGCTCGCCTTCGGCCATGATCGCCGCCCGCTGCACCCGGTTGAGCAGTTCACGCACGTTGCCGGGCCAACCGAAGCGTCGCATCGCCTGCAGCGCGGCGGGCGCAAAGCCACGTGCACGCACGCTGTGGCGCAGACGGAAGCAGCGCAGGAAGTGCTCGGCCAGCAGCTGCACATCGGCGCCACGCTCGCGCAAGGGCGGCATCAGCAGGCGCAGCACATTGAGCCGATAGTAGAGATCGCTGCGGAACCGCCCCTGCGCCACCGCGTGCTCCAGTTCGACGTGGGTGGCCGCGAGTACGCGCACGTCGGCCCGCAGCGGCTGGCTGCTGCCGACGCGCTCGAAGGTGCCTTCCTGCAGCACGCGCAGCAGGCTGGTCTGCGCCTCCGCCGGCAGGTCGCCCACCTCGTCGAGGAACACGGTGCCGCCGTGTGCGGCTTCGAATACGCCTATCTGGCGCTTGTCGGCGCCGGTGAACGAGCCACGCTCGTGGCCGAACAGCTCCGACTGCACCAGGCTGGCCGGAATGGCACCGCAGTTGATCGCGATGAACGGCTTGCCCGCACGGCCAGACAACGCATGCAGCGCGTGAGCCGCCAGCTCCTTGCCGGTACCGGTTTCGCCGGTGACCAGCACCGGCAGTTCGACCGGCGCGAACTTGTGCAGCACGGTGCGCACCGCATGCAACGCAGGACTCTCGCCGATCAGTGTGCGCGGCCCCTGGCCGCCGCATACCTCGCTGGCAGAAGGATCATCCGCGTCGAACTGCTGGCGCATCGCCGCCACCAGGTCCTGCAGGCCGAAAGGCAGCGTGAACCGCGAGATGCAACGCTGCAGCAAGGGCAGCCACGCTGCAGGCGTGGGCCCTGCGCCGGGTGGCAGCACCGCAAGCCAGGGCAGATGCACGTGCTGTTCGATCCATGGCGCCAGCAACTGCAGCGCGGGCGTATCCAGATGGCGAAGATCCAGCACAGCGAGCAGCCGATCACGCCCGCGCAGCCCGATCGCCATCGCCGGGTCGGGATGGATGCGGCGCACGTACCAGCCTGCGGCCGCCAGCGCGCTGCGCTCGTTCGCCAGCGGCTCGCCGAACCAGAGCACGCAACGTGATGTAGAAGCCTCCGGGACCGCCGCCATGCTTCCCCCAGCATCCGGACACCGTCGGCGGACTGTTAGGCAATCACCGGCGTGCCGCCCTCCGCCGGGACCCTTTACGGCCACCGCAGCGGCCTTTGATGGGCGGATCCTAGCGCTGCGCTAAACGGCGGCGCAATGAGCGCCGCGTCAAGAAAGCACCGGCTGAAGCGGCATCGTTGCAGTCCGCGACGGCACCTGTAACGCCAGTGTGACAGTCGGGCGCCCGCCTTGCCCTGCGGCGCTTGGTACAGCGCAATCCCAACATTTTTCCGACGCCGCTGTAACAGCGCGGCAGCAGCACCCCACGCCTGCCAGCGCCTGGCGCCATGGCAGCCAAGCCTTGCAGGGTTGGCACGGTTGATGCGTGGTTCCGCCGCACCCACCACGGGAGATCGGCATGGACGGCATCACCCCCATTCGCGGCCTGCTGGCAACGCTGGCCATGGCCCTGCTGTCGGTTGCCGCGAGCGCCTCTGCCTCCGGTGCACGCCAGGGCGTGAAGGCTCAACCGGGCGAAATCGTCCTGTTGCGTGATGTGTCCGCACGCCCGGCCTATCGCATGGCGCCCCCTGGCATGGCGCTGATCGCCGACCCGAAACCCCAGCGCGAGATAGCAGCGGCCCTCGGTGCGGGTGCCCCGGCAAACGGGATGGACGAGCTGAGCGATGAGGACTACGCAGGCATGGGGGCGGGTCAGGCAGCCACGGCCACCGCACCCGCAGGCACCACGGTCGAACGCGTGACACAGCAGGCATTGGGCGGTACGCTCGGCCGCCACGGTGACGGCATGGTCGGCGGCAGTCTCGGTGGCGCCATGAGCGGGCCGCTCGGCGCGGTCGGCAACAGTACCCGCGGCATCGGCGAGACCGTGCGCGGCGCTCTCGGCCAGTTCCCGCTGCAGGGCATGGCCCCGGCAGGTGGCAAGTGAGGCGGGCGCACTGGCTGCTGCTGATCCTGCCTGCCACGCCGTTGATCGCGCAGGCCGATGACTACAGCGGCATGCTCGCCTACCTCGACGTTGCCCGCATCGACGGCCGTGCACTGGCCGGCGCGAACGGCGCCATCGCGGTCAACCAGGCGGCCGGCGACCTCAATATGCAGGCCAACCTGCGCGGCATCGCCACGGGCGAACATGCCGACGTCTCGATCGGCAACCGACAACTGCGCGGTGGCAACCGCGTGCTGGGTGCACCGATGCACGCCACTGCCGTCATCGATGGCAAGGCGCTGGCCGGTGCCAGCGGCATCGCATCCATCAACCAGGCCAGCGGCATCGCCAACACGACGCTCAACGTCGTCAGCGCGACGCTGGCCCGACAGGGCATACGCGAAACCGACGATACGGCCTTGGCCGCCGAGGGTTCCGCGTTGGCAGGGGGGCGGGACGACGCCGGTCGCGGCGTCGCGACGGGCACCCGCAGCGCCGGTGTCACCAGCACCGCGCTGCGGGGATTCGACGGGGTCCTGCAACTCAATCAGATCGCGGGCAGCGGCAATGACACGGCCAATGTGCTGGGCCTGGTCGTGCAGGACCGCCCGTGACAACCACCCAACCGATGCACCACCTGATGAGAGAGAGGGCACCATGAAAGCGACCGTCAAACGGACCATGCTCGCCATGGCGATTGCCACTGCCTCGACCGCCGCTGCGGCCAATGGCTGGGACAACCAGAACGCCAACGCGAACATCAACCACACCCACACCGTCAGCGAAACCCGCAACGAGACGCACAACCACACCGACAACGACGTGCGCAACCGCACCGTCAACGTCAATGTGCAGAAGCACAGCACCATCCAGGCCGACGAACGCAAGGAAAAGAACAACCACGGCGTCGACGTGAACCTGGAGAAGGACCTGCGACTGAGCACCGACATCAATTTCTCCGGCGACCCGAACATCACCGGCGACATCGACCTCGACTCGGCGGCCATCGCCGTGATCGACAACCGCCAGTCGATCAGCAACAACGCCACCAGCAACAGCCTGGTCACCAACAGTGCCTCCATCGGTGACAGCGTGGGCGCAGGTGCCTCCGGCAACCTCGGCTTCAACGTGGTATCGGGCGACAACAACGCCCAGGACAATGCCGCGTCATTGTCCGCCGCCGACGCGTCCTTCAGCTTCGGCATGGCCGACGCCGAGGTGTTCGTCAACCAGGCCGGCTTCGGCAACGCGACCATGAACTCCGGCGTGACCAATGCCGCAGGTCTCGGTGGCAATGCCTTCGGCGGTGCGTCAGGCAACATCGGCGTCAACATTGCGTCGGGCAACAACAACGAGCAGAAGAACGCGCTGGCGGCGTCGGTCGCGACCACCGCGGTGGCGCAGTCGAGCATCAGCTCCAACCAGGTCTCCACCGGCAACACGGTCAGCAACGCCGGCTTCGTGCAGTCCTACACCGATACCGTGCAGGTCGGCATGCGTGGCGGCGTCAGCGGCCTGACCCTGGCCTATGGCGCCGGCACCTACCGCGGTACCGGCAACGCCTACCAGATGGCCAACTACTATCTGGATACCTGGAGTGGCGAGCTGCCACACCCGGGTGGCAGCAGCACCGGCCACATCGACCTGGACGACGAAATCCAGAACGCCACGATGAACCCCAACCGGCCGGGGGTGGGTGGCCTGGGCTTCGATACGCGTGAGAGTGGCACCAGCCAGTTCGTCGAGCTGGGCGTGGCCGACCTGTATGCCAGCCTCAGCGGCACGGTCAGCACCACGCGCTGGGTGAACGTCAACGCGACCAACACCTCGGCCTTGTCGGGCAGCGCCTTCTCCGGCGCCTCGGGCAACATCGGCGTGAACGTGGCCGCGGGCACCGGCAACCTGCAGGCCAACAGCCTGGCCCTGGCAGTCGCCCAGCCCAGCACCGGCGGCGGTGGTGGCAGCGGCGAGTAAGCGCAACACCCCGGCCGTCCGCCAATGGCCGGGTTCCCGGGAGCTCCTGTTCCTCCTCCCCCTTGGGACAGGGGCTCCCCCTTGCTGCCGGAGAATGCGATGTTCGGCCACCGTCTCTCGATACGCCTGCTGGCCTGCCTGCTGTTGCTGGGCGGCGCGTCTGCGCGGGCGGGCGACGTCGGCTTCGCCGGCGTACTGCCCAATGGCGCGCTGCTGCAGCAGAAGGTGGAGAGCATGCAGGAACGGCGCTACCGCAACGTGGTACGCCAGCACACCGATTACAGCTGCGGAGCGGCCGCACTGGCGACCATCCTGCGCCATGCCTACCACCTGGACACCGACGAGGCGACGGTGATCGAAGGGATGATGGGGGTGTCCGACCCCGCGCTGGTGGCCGAGCGCGGTTTTTCACTGCTCGACATCAAGCGCTATGTGGAATCGCTGGGCATGCGTGGGCGCGGCTATCGCATCGATGAGGCACGCCTGCGCACGCTTCGCGTTCCCGGTCTTGTGCTGATGGACGTGCGCGGATTCCGCCACTTCGTGGTGCTCAAGCAGGTACGCGACGGCGTGGTCGAGGTGGCCGATCCCATCCTTGGCAACCGCAGCCTGGCGCTGCCTGAATTTCTCGCTGCCTGGCCATCGCGCGCCGTATTCGTGGTGATCGGCAGCGATTTCGATCGCAACACAGTCCTGCTGCAACCCAGCGAACGACCCAGTGCCCGCGCGCTCTACGCGCGACAGGGGCCGATCACCGATGCCGAACTGGTCGATTTCGGCTTCAGCCACGCCGACCTGTTCTGAAGGAGGCTCCGCCATGTTCCGCCACCGACTGTTGATGGCCCTGCTGCTGGCCTGCCCCGCCCTGCCCCTGCAGGCAGCGGACGCGGCGCCCGGGCGTGGCCTGAAGGAAATTCCGGATCCCGAACTGAACCTGATGCGCGGCCGCTACACCGTAGGTGGCAATACCGTTGCCTGGTTCGGAGTGACGATGGTCTCGCAGTGGCAGGCCAGCAACGGAAGCGTGCTGCAGGGTGCGTTGACCCTGGGCATGGACTTCCGCGGCGGCGGCAGCCCGAAATTGAGCTTCCAGCCCAGCGTGCACGTGACCGCCGCAGATGCGCCGCTGCCTGACACGCAGGGTCGCCACATCGATAGCAGTGGCCTGGCCAACGCCAGCGGCCTGGTGCAGAGCGTGCAGGTGGCCGGCGATGGCAACGTCGCCCGCAATGCGACCACGCTGGTGGTGCGCAACGGCACGGTGCCGGCCCGTTCGTATGACGGTGCCCATTCGCTCAGTGCGCAGGGTGCAGGCGTCTCGGCCTCCGCGGTGCTGGACGGCAACCAGGCACGCCTGCAGTTGCAGGTGGATGGCCAGGGCCTGGTCCAGCAATGGATACGCAACGGCAGCGTCGGCCAGGGCATCGCCCTGAATGGTGACGGCCAGATCGCCAGCAACCAGCTGCGGCTGGAGCTGGTGCGGGATACCGCGGGCGGCAACCTGCCGTTGAGCCAGAACGTGGCCCAGGCGATTGCGATGAACCGCGGCATGGGGCCGGGCCGGTAGCACCACGGCACGGCGTTGGGGGAAGCGTTGCACAACGCAGGACACGAACATGCACACCTTGATGAGGATCACACCGTTGGCGCTGGCGGCGCTGGCGGGCACCGCCCTCGCCGCGCCACCCGCGGCGGAAGATGGCGCCGACGTGCAGGCACTGGCCAACCAGCTGGAGCAGCTCAAATCCAACTATGCGCAGGAAGTGCGGCGGCTGCGCGAACTGGACATGCAGGTGCAGGCCATGCAGGCGCGGCTGAGTGGGAAGGTTGGCCCGATGGCCCTGTCTACGGCTACGGCAGTCGAGCGTGGCGCGACTCTACAGACTTCGTCGGGTGGCGAAGGCTACGCCAGTACCGCCGCCGAGGCACAGCAGGCGAAGCAGGAATCGCGGCGCAGCGTGGATGATGTGAAACAACAGCAGTCGGCGCTGTTCTCGCGCCGCTTCACCGTCGAGAACAGCCTCACCTACGCCCGCTACGACCGCAAGCAGCTCACCCTCAATGGTTTCCTGGCGCTGGACGCGATCTTCCTCGGCAACATCGCCATCGAGAACGTTGAATCCGATTCGCTCACCTACAACCTGGCCGCACGTTGGGGTGTCAGCCCGAACCTGACGCTCAACCTGGACGTGCCTTACCTGGCGCGGCGCACCGTCTACCAGAAGGGCGGCGCCGGCGGTGCGGCGGCCGCGATCGCGCAGGAAGAAACCAATGGCAACGGGCTGGGCGATATCGGCCTGAGTGCGAATTACCGCTTGTTCGGCGAACGCGGCTGGCGCCCGGAGACCGTTCTCACTGCCGGCGTGACCGCCCCTACCGGGCGCGCACCTTACGGTCTGGACTGGAAGGTGATCGAGCGAGACGACGATGACTACATCCGCTTCGCCGTACCCAGGGAGCAGCCCACCGGCAATGGCGTGTGGCAGGCCAATGTGGGCCTGTCGATGGTCAAGGCCGCCGATCCGGCGATCCTGTTCGCCAACGTCGGCTATGTGCATTCGTTCCCGCGTGGTTTCAGCGACATCGACAGCAACCCCGACACGGTCAACCCGGGTGACGTGAAGCTCGGCGGCGCGGTCTACTTCGGCGCTGGCGTGGCCTTTGCGTTCAACGAGCGCACCAGTCTCAGCCTGTCCTTCAGCGACCGCATCAGCGCCCGCGCTTCCACCCGTTTCCAAGGCGGGAAGTGGATGAAAGTGATCGGCAGCGACGCCAACGCGGCATCACTGAATCTGGGCGTGACCTACGCGCTCAACCAGCACACCACACTGGTGACCCTGCTGGGCATCGGGCTGACCCCGGATGCACCGGACTTCACGCTGGCGTTCAAGATCCCTTACATGCTCTGAGCGGCCGGACCCGGCGACGACGTGGCCACGGCCCGTCGCCGCCGGATCGCGCTACCCACGCGCAGCATCTGTGTGTGCCCCAGGGCAACCCGCAAGCGCTGGCGACGACGGCGATGATCATCAGTTCCGCCGCATTCACGCCGCACCTTCACGGTGATCCCCCCGCATTCTCCGTCGATTCCGCCAATCCGGCGGCGACGCCATTTCCTACTCTGGCCCCACGGTGAGGCCCAGGCCGCTGCAGGCGACGCACCGTGACACTGGATACCACGCACTTCCACCCTTTCGCAGGAGCAGGACATGGCATTTCCAACCGCGGTAAACGACCAGATCACTGATTCGGTCACCCAGGCCAACACCAAGGTGCTGGGCGATGCGCCCGCCGTGGCAGTGGGCAATCTGTACCAGGCCACCGCACAGGCGCTGGCCAATGCCGCCCACAACGCCACCAACGCGCAGCAGCAGTCCTACGTCACCGCGCAGTCGGCCACCACCATGGGCGTGGCCACCCTGTACTCGATCGATACCGCCACCACAGCGGTGGCGAGCAAGGAAATCCTCAGCACCCGCGTTCGCGGCCTGGGTTCCTGACCTGTCGTTCCGTAGCTGATCCGCCAACCTCAAGGAGATCGACATGGCATTCCCGACCGCTGTAAACGACCAGATCACCGATTCGGTCACCCAGGTCAACACCAAAGTGCTGGGTGACGCGCCCGCCGTCGCCATGGGCAATCTGTACCAGGCCACCGCACAGGCCCTGGCCAACGCCGCCCACAACGCCACCAATGCGCAGCAGCAGTCCTATGTGACGGCGCAGGCGGCCACCACCATGGGTGTGGCCACGCTGTATTCGATCGACACCGCCACCACAGGCGTGGCCACCAAGCAGATCCTCGGCGCGTGATGCGCCGGCAGGCAAGGAGCTGAGCCATGGCATTTCCCACGGCCGTCAACGACCAGATCACCGACTCGGTCAGCCAGGCCAACCTGCAGACGCTGGGCGTGGCGTCTGCCACGGCAATGGGCACGCTGTACCAGGCCACCGCGCAGGCACTGGCCAATGCCGCCCACAACGCGACGCTCGCCCAGCAGCAGATGTATGTCACGGCGCAGGCCGCGACCACGATGGGCGTCGCGCTGCTCTACGCCGTCGATACCGGCGCCACCGGCGCCGCCACCCGGAAGATTCTCGGCTGATTCCATTGAGTGCCGGCAATCTCCGTTCCTGTAGTGCTGTCCACCCTAGGAGCTTCCACCATGGCATTTCCCACCGCCGTCAACAGCCAGATCACCGATTCGGTCTCGCAGGTCAACACCAAGGTGCTTGGTGATGCGCCGGCTATCGCAATGGGCAACCTGTTCGTGGCCACCAGCCAGGCGCTGTCCAACGCCGCGCACAACGCCACCAACAACCAGCAGCAGTCCTACGTGACCATGCAGGCGTCGACCACCCAGGGGGTGTCCACGCTGTATGCGATCGATACCGCCTCCAACGGCGTGGCCACCCGCGAAATCCTGGGTCTGCGCTGACGTGTCGGCCCGGCGTGACGCCAACCACCGCGCCCCCGCTCAGGGCGGCGTCACGCCGGGCCCCTGATCGATGGCCGCATCGCCCGCCACCGGCTACCTGCTGGCCGCCACCAGCGCCGGATCCGGTGTGGCGATCGCCCTCGCCCCCTCGTTCGCGATGTCCGCCACCTACCTGGCGATGGCCGACAGCCTCGGCCTGGCAATGCAGAACGCGGTGGCCAACCAGCAACGCGGCCAGGTGACCGCCGGCGCAAGCCTGGCCCAGGTCCTGGCCCTGATCATCCAGAAGGGAGCCGTTCCGTCATGAGCAGTGAGAACACCGTCAACAGCCAGATCGTCGACAGCGTCAGTGCCGCCTCGACCCTGCTGGTGGCCCAGGGGCCGGCGCAGTCCTTCAGCATGCTGGACATGGTGATGCTGGAGACGCTGGGCACCGCCATGCACAACGCTGTCGCACGCCAGCAGGGTGCCGGCATGGTCAGCAACGCAGCGGTCACCGCGACCTGCGCGAAGATGATCAATGCCCCCTGGCCGGTGCCACCGCCTGCTCCGGAACCCCCTCCGCCGCCACCGCCGCAGGTCATCCCCCTGCCCGGCCCGGTGCCGGCGCCCCCTTCGCCTGCGGCCGTGATCGCCGCGGCCACCGCAGAAGGAAAGACCGCCATCGGCGTCCTGCAGGCACAGACCCACGGTGCCACTGCCGACGCTGCGGCCGCCACCAGCAGCCTGCATGCACTCCAAACGCTTGCAGGCAATGCGGCAGCGCCTGCGCCCGGTCCTGCGCCCGACGCCGCGTCCGGTCCGGATCCGGACGCAGGTCCCGCCCAGGATCCCGCGCCAGATTCTCCTTCTTCTTCCCCGGCAGCCGACGCTGACGCCGGGGCCTGACACCCTGCAGGCCGCCTGCGGCCCCACCCGCCCATCAAGGAGCCCGTATGGACCCGAGCAACGTCAACGCCCAGGTCATCGATGTGATCAACCAGGTGCAGACGGCCACCATGTCCGCATCCGTGGTGAAGACCAGTGGCGCCGGCAAGGCCTACCAGTCGGTGGCCCAGTCTGCGGCGATCGCCGTGCAGGATGCCGCCGACGCCCTGCGCAATGTCTCAACCATCGCGACCACCGCGGCCGGCGTGGCCATGGCCCAGTACCTGGCGACGGGGGACGAAAAGTATGCAAGGGTGCTCACGCAGGCGCAGAACATGATGCAGGGGGCCACCGACGACTTCAATCGCGTCGGCAATGCCGCTGCGACCGTCCTAAAGGAATTTCCGGCCCAGTGAGGCCACCAGGAGAGCCACGCATGAGCGTTTTCATTGCCGGTCGTTCCATCCCCCAGGCCAATCAGATCAGCCAACCCTGCAGGCATGTCCTTCAGTTCATCGACGGTGGCGAGCAATGGCTGAAGTGGGCCATGGAATCGCATGAGCACCGTTACGCTTTCTCCGACGAGGGCACGATGCTCGATGGGGTGCAGCAGGGTCTGCACGGTTCGCGCATGACATGGTTGCCACGCCTCGGGTTGCAGGTCGGCCCGATCAAGCTGCTCAGCCTTGGCGCCAGCGACCTCGGTGCCCTGCGCAACATGGAGTTTGACGAAGAAACACGCCTGTCGCACAACGAGGCGCAGCGGGTACTGGACAAACACCAGCTGCTGACCAACACCGACCTCGGGGCCTCGCGCGCGTTCCTGGCGGCGATCGGTGCGGCCGCTGCTCCCCTGCTGCAGCAACTGGATTTTCGTGAGTCGCTGGCGCTCCACCAACTGGCCGGTGAGGTCGGCATGCCTGCCACAGGGCGCGATGACCTGGCCGACGCTGCCCACTTCGCGCTGCTGCACGCGCGCAGGCCCATCGAGTTTGCCGACTACTTCCGTTTCTACCAGCGGGTGAGCGCAGGTGGCGGCAGTCGCGAGCATCGGCTGGCGCGTGCCACCCGCGCGTTGCAGCAGGTGCTGCCGATCCTGTTCGGCTTCCTGGACGGGCCGCAACTGCCACAGTTGCCGTCGCCAGAGCAGGTGCGTGAGGCGATCGACGCAAGCCTGGCCGCGAACCGGCAGATCGGCTACGCCCGCATCTCGCTGGCCGCCCAGCAGATGGCAGCCTGCTTCGACAACGATCCCGACCTGCTGCAGGATGACAGCCGGCTGCGCGAGGCCGTGCGGTGGCAGCTGCGCGATGCGCAGGAATTCCTCAACGAACATCCGGTTTCCCGCGGCCGCCTCGGCCAGGATGGTGCCAGCGTGCAGTTCCCGATCGATGGCTCCAGAGCGCAGGCGCTGGTGCAGGTGGAGGACAATGTGATCACCCTGCAGGACTACCGCCGAACCGGCGGCTACCTGGGCGATGAAGGGACGCTGGATTACCGGGCGGACGCGGTGTGAACCCGGCTCCGGCGCCAGGTGGCGATGGCGTGCAGGCAGCAACGGAGGCGCTCGCGTCGGCAGCCGGCGCGGCCGTTGCTGCCGGACGCCTGGCGGCCCGGCAACAGGCGCAGAAGATCCTGGCCGATGCCCAGGCGGCATTGCGCCACATCCTGGGGGAACGCAGCGACGGTGTTCCCCCCTCATCCCCAGCAGGAGCACCGACGATGACCTTCCCGACCCCGCTTCCCGGCAAGCCCACTCCCGCCCATCCGGCGGGCAAATCCCCGATGCAGATCGCCCAGGAGCTGGCGGACGCCGCGATGGCCGCCAGTGAAGACGGCATCCGCGCCGCGATGGAGGTCTCGCAACGCGCGGTCGACGCTGCCGCCGAGGTGGCACGGCGCGCCGACGAAGCCGCCGAGCAGGCCGTGCAGCGCGCTGCAGAAGCAAACGCACGGTAACGCTGGATCTGCCACCCCAGCGCCCCGGGCAGGCCCGCGCCTGCGCCGGGGCGTTGCTTTTACTGGTGCGGGGTTCGCCGGTAGCTGCGCGGGCTGACCCCTACCGCGCGCCGGAAGCTCTTCTCGAAGTGGCTCAGGTCACCGAAGCCGACCTGCAGCGCGACATCGGTAATGCGCAGGCGCTGCCCATCCCGCAGCAGCTGCTTGGCATGCTCGATGCGAAGTTGCTGCAGCAGCAGCTTGAACGTCGTGCCCAGCTCGCTGCGGAACAGGAATCCCAGGTGCGACTGGCTCACATGGGCCTGGCGAGCGAGGTCGCCCAGGGTGAGCGGCTCCGCAGCATGGTCCTTCAGATAGGCCAGCGCACGTTTCAGGCCGTCGTGCAGGCCCTCATGCGCTGCCCGCACCGTATCCGGCTGCACGGGCTCAGGAGCGACGATCTCCTCAAGCGTGGGCAGCCGTTGCGGCGCGCACCCGGCACCGCTGGCGACGTGGCCTGCTGCCAGATCCGGCGCGTGGCGTGCAAGATCCTCGCGGCGGATGCATCGGCCACCGGTCATCACCGCCAGCCGTACCACCACCCGCTCCATTTCCAATAGATTGCCGGGCCAGTCATGCGCGCACAGGGCTTCCAGCACATCGTCGCCCAGCACGTGGGGATTGAATCCATGCAGCTCAAGCGAACGCGCCGCCAGCGCACCGATGTCCTCCACCCGTTCGCGCAGCGGTGGAATATCCACTGTCAGGAACTCCAGCCCGGCCAGCAGGGCGCGCGAGAACTGCTTTTCTCTCACCCGTTGTTCCAGGTCCGCGCTGGTCGAAGCGATCACCCGTATCGGGCCGGCCGCCAGCGCTTCAGCATGGGCAGCAGGCAGCCCACGCATGCGATGTGACAGCTGGCCCTGCAGCGGCACCGGCAGTTCGTCGACTTCGTGGAAGTACAGCGTCCCGCCCTGTGCGCGCGCGAACCAGTCGCTGGCTTCGCCCTGCGGGTGGACACAGTTCACTTCGACGAACGGGCCCTGCCTGCAAGGGCCGCCACTGTGGAGGGCAGCGGCCAGTTCCATCTTCTCGGTACCGAACTCGCCGCGCAGCAGGACCGGCAGCGGGCTGGCCGCGGCGCGCTCGACGAATTCATCCATCTGTTTCAACGCCTCGCCAGCGCCGACCAGCAGCAGTGGCCGGCTAAGCGCCTGTTCGGCCCAGTCCTTTGCCTCGTAGCGCTTGATCAGGTGCGCGCAGCGCTGGGCAAACTGCTCCCCCAGCGCCAGCGCACTGCCGTCCAGCCGCCCCCCCTCACTTTCCAGGTGCAGTTCACCCAACAGCTCGCCGCCATAGCGGATGGGAACCCGCTGCAAGCAAACCTCTTCCGCATTCCCGGACGCCGCCGGCAACCCCGCTGCCGCCCCTGCCACCGCACCACGCAACCGCACTTGACCACCACGCATCACCTTGTGCCGGGACAGCTCCTTCACGAACGCGCCCAGCAGGTCGGGCAATGACGGATAGGGCCGATAAGCGCGCTGCAGCATCTCACTGACTTGCCTGTGCATCGAAACTCCCCTTTGGAATGGCGACCCGATGCATCTGCAACGGGCGATCTCGCGATGCAGGCCCTCCGGCATCATCGCGGGATGCTGCGACGTCCACGCCGCACGCCGTGCCCGCTGGTCGAACCGCTGTTGCCGTGCACGCTTTCCGCTCCCGCGGTGCCGGGAACTGCCATCGCTGCTGGAGGTCGGCAACGCGGACGTCGTCCAGGCCTGGGTCGTGCGCCACAGGGCGGCACTGCCTGTGACGCGGCGCTCCCTGTGTTCCGGCCATCGCGTCCCTGGATTATGGAGAGCGAGTTTCCAGAAAATAAGCATGATAATGACGTGAATATCCGCGCCGGATATCTGTCGCCCACGTTTCCGTGCGCCGCTCGCCGCTCGCCGCAAAGCAGGTGAAGGCAAGCCGCCGAAATCCCATCCACGCTGATGATCAGCGCGTCTGCCCGAACCAGAGGCGGGCACGTGTTGCGCCGCCATGACGGCTACACCGCCTGCTCGCCCAGCCCCGCAGGCCACCGCGCATGCCTGCCGCGTCGCCGCCCCCGATCAATGACCATTCGACCAGCAGAAGATTGCGCACCACGCACGGGTGGCATGCCTTCCGCTGCGATTGGCCTGTCGGCATACTCGCGCTCCCGGCCGCAGCATGATCAAGGAGATCGACCGCATGGACCGCACCCCGCCACCCGTGCCCCCCAGGAACTACCTGATGTGGGCCATCCTGAGCATCATCGCCGGCTTCTGGCCGTTCGGCATCGTCGCCACCGTCTACGCCAACCGCAGCACGTCACTGGTCGCCAGCGGCCAGATCGGCGCGGCCACCGAGGCTTCGCGCAAGGCCCTGCGCTGGATGATCGCCTCCTTCGTCACCTTGCCACTGTGCCTGGCGATGATGATCGGCTATGCCCTGATCGCGCGCGGCATGGCCTGATCGCCTGCTGCCGCCGTCTCGCCATGATGAATGGGAGGCGCGCGCGGCGGTGGCGGCGGCCCATGCCGCTCCTCTATAGTCAGTCCAGCTCGGCAGGCATGGTGCCTGCCCTCGAATCACAGGGAGTTGGACATGGGTCTGGTACAGGCGGTGAAGGGTGCAGTCGGTGGTGTGCTGGCCGACCAGTGGAAGGACTTCTACACCGTGCCCACAGGCCTGCCCTCGACGGCGGCCCTGTTCGCCGCGGTGCCGCGCGGCCCCAACGCCGGCCGCGGCTCCAACACCAGTGGCTCGTCCAACATCATCACCAACGGCTCGAAGATCATCGTGCCGGAGGGCTACGGCCTGCTGCTGTTCCAGGACGGCGCGATCACCGCGTTCGTCGCCGAACCGGGCGGCTACGAGTGGCGTTCGGACGATCCCAACTCGCAGTCGATCTTCGCCGGCGACGGTCTGGTCAGCACCTTCATCAAGCAGAGCTGGGAACGCTTCAAGTTCGGCGGCCAGCCCGGTTCGCAGCAGGCGGCTTATTTCGTCTCGCTGAAGGAGCTGCCGGACAACCGCTTCGGTACCCAATCGGAAATCTACTGGGACGATGGCTTCCTCAATACCCAGGTGGGCGCGGTCACGCGCGGCTCGTACACGCTGAAGATCGTCGACCCGATCCTGTTCGTGAAGAACTTCGTGCCGGCCAGCTACCTGCAGCCGGGCCAGGTGTTCGACTTCACCGACCTGGACAACGCCGCCGCCAGCCAGCTGTTCAGTGAAGTGGTCGGTTCGCTGGCACCGGCCTTCAGCCTGTACACGAACGATCCGGGCAAGGGCAACCGCATCACCAAGTTGCAGCAGGACTCGCTGGGCTTTGCACAGAGCCTGTCGGCCGCCGTCGAGCAGGGCTACCATTGGAAGTCCGATCGCGGCCTGGCCATCGTCAAGACCGCCATTGTCTCGATCGAGTACGACGCCAACACCCGCGAACTGCTGAAGACCGTCCAGCGCGCAGATGCGCTGTCCGGCTCGCGCGGTAATTCCAACCTGCAGGCGAGCGTCGCCCAGGGCATCCAGTCGGCCGGCGAGAACGGTGGTGCGGCTGGCCTGGTCGGTGTCGGCATGGCCTCGGGCATGTTCGGTGTCGGCGGCATGCAGCAGCCGGTCACGCCGGCTGCCGACGATCCGGTGGCCAAGCTGAAGAAGGCCAAGGAAATGCTGGACCTGGGCCTGATCACCCAAGGCGACTACGACGCCCTGAAAGCAAAGGCACTGGGCCTGTAACAGCAGGACGCACAACGAACATGTCCGATCCCCGAAACGGCCCACCGCCGCTGCCCGGATCCGCGCCCGCGACGCCGCCGCCCTTGCCGGCGGCGTCGTTGGATGGGCCCGGTTCGCCGCAGGACGTCCCTCCCCTGCCCGGCAGCTTCCCGCTGGACACCTCGAAGCTGCCCCAGGCCATCCGCGATGAAGTGGAAGCGCCCGATCCTGTAGCCATCGATACCTCAGCCAGCGAGCTGAAGGACGGCCTTAACCGCTGCCCGAAGTGCGGCGCCACCGACATCCGGCCCAAGGCCGGCACCGATATCCTCGTCTGCCTGTACTGCCGTCACGAATGGCATGGCGCGCGCGTCGAGGAGGAATTCGGGCTGGGCGAGGCCATCGACCAGCTGCGCGGTACGGTCATCGCCTCCGGCGCGCGTGACATCGACGCCGACACCTCGGCGCTGATGACGTTCAAGTGCACGGGCTGCGGTGCCGAAGTCACGGTCAATACCGAAAGTACGATGACGGCGCGCTGCCACTGGTGCCGCCACGTCTTCGGCGTCAACGAACAGATCAGCAATGGTGCGGTGCCCGATGCGGTGCTGCCCTTCCACATCAAGAAGGACGATGCGGTCGCGCGCATCCGCCAGTTCGTCGACAAACGCCGCATGTTCGCGCTGAAGGCGTTCAAGGAGCAGTTCACCCCGGAAAACGTGGTGGGCGTGTTCCTGCCCTACATGATCGTGGACAGCAATGTCAGCGCGGCCGTGGCCGGCAAGGGCGAGATCCAGACCCGGCAATACACGGTCGGCAGCGAGAAGAACAAGCGCACCCTGTACGACGCAGATGTCTACCAGGTCGAACGCCAGGTGGATTTCACGGTTGATGACCTGCCCCTGGAATCCTCGGCCGAGCGCGGCAATCTGGATACCCGCGCCAACACCAACAACATCATCAACACCATCCTGCCGTTCGACACCAAGAACGCGGTGAAATGGAACGCCTCATACCTGGCCGGCTTCACCTCTGAGAAGCGCAACCTCGACGTGGAGAAGCTGCGGCCGCGGCTGGAAGACCAGCTGCTGTCGATCGCCCGCGCGCAGGTGGAAGGTTCGGTGAGGCGCTACAACCGTGGCGTGCGTTGGGAACAGGAACAGCTGGAGGTGCATGGCACTCGTTGGGTTTCGATGTACCTGCCGGTGTGGTTGTACTCCTACCACCAGCCCGGCAAGAACGGCGGCATGCTGCACTACATCGCGGTGAACGGCCGTACCGGCGAAACCATGGGCAGCGTGCCCGTGCAGCAATGGAAGATGCTGCTGGCGGCCCTGGCCACCGGCACCGTCATTGAAGCCCTCGCAATTGCCTTCCTGGTGGCATCGACATGAGCGACGACAGTGGCCTCTGGCTGTTGGCGGCAGGTCCAGCCGGCGCAACCGCGCTGTACTGGGCGCTGTACCGCTATTACCGCAACACCGACAAATCGCACTCCTTCGAACATGAGACCGAGATCGAGGCCAAACCGGTCACCGGCTCGGACCAGCAGGTCGGCCGGATCACCGGCACCGAGGACAAGCGTATCCGCGGTGACAACGTGTATGAGTACCGGAAACGGGTGGCAAGGGTGAAGCCGGATCAGTAGCGCCAGGCGATGCCTGGCTGCGGGAAGTGCCGGCCGCTGGCCGGCATTCCTTCGGTTTCTGGGCGCCAAGTGGGAGCCGGCCAGCGGCCGGCACTACCCTTCGCTGGGCTGCGCCAGCGCACACCCTCACACCGTCTCCCGCCCCACCGGTTCGATACTCGCGCGGTTCACCCGCCCGAGGATGCTGCAATGGCTGCCGTGCTCGCCCGTACCTGCCTGTCCGCGTTGTGCTGCCTGGCCCTGCCCGCCCTGGCTCAGGACGCCTCGTTCGGCTTCGGCGAACAGACCACCCACACCGACCAGACCACGCAATCCAGCAGCACCCAAACCCAGAGCAGTGGCGCGGTGACCACCCAGGCCACCACCAGCGGCAGCTCGCAGTCCGGGTCACGCAGCGAAAGCAAAGAGATCGACGTGGGCTTCGGTTTCCACGACGACAACGACGACTGGGGCCACGACCGCCACCGTGGCGGCCGCGATGTGCGCGACAGCGATCTGTTCGGCAGCTGGACACTGGGCCAGGAGAACGGCAACACCTGCTCCATCGAGCTGAAGAGTATCGAGTGGTTCGGCGGCTACAGTGCTTACGTGCCCGCCGGCTGCCCGGATGGCTTCTTCTCGGCCAACCGTTGGGTACTGTCGGGCAATCAGCTGCTGCTTACCGACACCAGCAACACCGTGTTCGGGCGCTTCCGCGCGTCAGGCGGTGGGCGCTGGACGGGCTACCGTGAATCGGATGGGGCGCGTTTGTACCTCAATCCCAAGGGGCACTGATCGCGCCGTGCACGCAATGGGCACGCGCTGATCGGGAAGATCAGGCGTCCGCCCCGCCCCGCCGCCGAAATGTCCGCTCCCACCGGTTCCCGTCTGGTCATCTATGCCGCCCTCGCGGGTAACCTCGCCATTGCCATCGCCAAGTTCGTCGCTGCCGGCATCTCCGGCAGCTCGGCCATGCTCAGTGAGGGCGTGCATTCGCTGGTCGACACATTGAATGAACTGCTGCTGCTGTACGGGCTGCGCCGTGCCGGCAAGGCGCCGGACCCGGTGCATCCCTTCGGCTATGGCCGCGAGCTGTACTTCTGGAGCTTCATCGTCGCCCTGCTGGTGTTCGCTGCTGGCGCCGGCGTCTCGGCGTACGAGGGCATCCAGCACATCCGCCGGCCGGAGCCGGCCACCAACCATGCGTTGAGCTACAGCGTGCTGGGCATTTCCATCCTGTTCGAGGGTGCTTCCTGGTGGGTGGCGCTGCGCGAGTTCCGGCGTACCAAAGGCAAGCTTGGCTACTTCGAAGCCTTCCGCCGCAGCAAGGATCCTTCCACCTTCACCGTACTGCTGGAAGACAGCGCTGCATTGCTCGGGCTGGGCTTCGCGTTGATCGGGCTGGTGGCCGCGCAGGTGCTGGACATGCCGGTGCTTGATGGGGTCGCCTCCCTTTGCATCGCCGGCGTGCTGGCCGCAACCGCCTTCCTCCTGGCCCGTGAAACCAAGGGCCTGCTGGTCGGAGAGCCTGCACATCCGGCAGTAGCCGAGCGGATCATGGCGGTGGCCGAAACCGATCCGGACCTGCGTCGCGCGAACGGGGTGACCACCATGCAGATGGGCCCGGAACAGGTGGTGGCCATGCTCAGCGCCGAGTTCGAGGATGACCGGCAGACCCCGCAGATCGAAGCCTGCATCACCCGCATCGAAACGGCGGTGAAGCGCGAGTATCCGGAGCTGGTGGCACTGTTCATCAAGCCGCAGACGCCGGAGGTGTATGCCGCCCGGCGCGCTGCATTGGCCGCACCGCCTGCGCCGCAATGACCCGGCGTCTGCGCCCGTTTCACCTGATCGATGCCACAGTGCCACAGTCTTTCTCCCGAGCCTGCCACCACCGTGCCGGATTGGTTGCCCGCCTCCCTGCAGATCCTGCCGCGCCGCTTCTACCGGCGTCCATCGACCGACGTTGCGCCGGAGCTGCTCAACAAGCTGCTGGTGCGCAACGATGGTCGCGTCGGCCGCATCGTCGAGGTTGAAGCCTATGCCGGCAGCGACGATCCGGCCGCGCACTCTTATCGCGGGGCAACGCCGCGCACGGTCAGCATGTTCGGTGAGGCGGGCCACCTCTATGTCTACTTCACGTACGGTATGCACTGGGGCAGCAACGTTGTCTGCGGAGAGATCGGCGAAGGCGTCGCCGTACTGCTTCGCGCCATCGAACCTCTCGAGGGGCTGGACCAGATGCGGGCGCGGCGTCCCGCCGCACGCCGCGACCACGATCTGGCCAGCGGCCCCGGCAAGCTCTCGCAGGCCTTCGGGCTGGACCGCAGTTTCGACGGCGCCGATCTGGTGACAGGCAGCCACGGCCTTGTCA
This sequence comes from Stenotrophomonas sp. FR012, assembly GCF_047520565.2. Taxonomy (NCBI): domain Bacteria; kingdom Pseudomonadati; phylum Pseudomonadota; class Gammaproteobacteria; order Lysobacterales; family Lysobacteraceae; genus Stenotrophomonas; species Stenotrophomonas sp. FR012. The sequence goes on along the minus strand of NZ_JAXBQL020000002.1, from coordinate 254,127 downwards.
TCGCCAGCGATGGCGTGCCGCCTCCGGCAGATCCGGTGATCGGGCCCCGCATCGGCATCACCCGCGCGGTGGACTTCCCCTGGCGCTGGCATGTTCGCCACCACCGTCACGTTTCAGTGCGGCCCTCGCGCGGGCCCCGCAAACTCTGACCGCGATGCGTCACGCCAGCATCACCCTGCCATGGCGATACATAACGCCGCATGCATTACCGTGGTCTCAGACAGCCGCCGCAACCGCCCTCGCCACCCAGCCCTGAAAAGCGCCATGGACGAAGCCGAACGACTGCTCGAAATCGAACGACTGCACCTGTTGGATACGCCCCCGGAGCCGGTGTTCGATGCCATTGTCGCCGCCGCCCGCGCCGCGACCGGCATGACCATGGGACTGATCAGCGTGGTGGCCGAAGACCGGCAGTGGTTCAAGGCCAATATCGGGCTGGAGGGCGTCACCGAAACGGCCCGCGAGATCTCCTTCTGCACGCATGCGATCCGCCACGACGAGCTGTTCGAGATACCCGATGCACGCCAGGATCCGCGTTTTTCCACCAATCCACTGGTGACGGGCGGGCCGCGCATCCGTCACTACGCTGGCATCCCTCTGGGCTCAGCGCACGGGGCACGTATCGGCACGCTGTGCCTGCTCGATCCGATGCCCGGCGTGCTGTCTCCGTCCCAGCGCGAGCTGATGGTGCACCTTGCCCGGGTCACCACCCAGGTACTGGAGCAGCGCAGCATGCTGATGGCGCAGGTGGGCCAGGCCAAGGCGCTGCATCGTGAGCTCAAACGCAGTGAGGACTTCCTGGAGCGCACCAACCGCGCCGCCCGGGTGGGCGGCTGGGAGATGGACCTGGTCACCAACGAAGTGCGCTGGACCCGCGAGACCAAGCAGTTGCACGGCGTGCGCGGCAACTTTGAACCGACGCTCGACACCGCGCTGTCGTTCTATCGCGAAGACAGCCGCAACATCATCCGGGCAGCAGTGCAGCGTTGCATCGACGAAGGCACGTCCTGGGAAGTGCAGCTGCCGATGACCACGGCCGACGGGCGCGCGATCTGGACCCGCGTGGTCGGCAGCCGGCAACAGGTCGACGGCCACCCGCGCCTGGTCGGGGCGATCCAGGACATCACGGACGAACGAGCCGCGCTGGACGCGCTGGAAGCGAGCGAAACCCGTTACCGCCGATTGTTCCACTACAGCCTGGGCCTGATCTGCACCCACACGCTGGACGGAACATTGACCTCGGTGAATCCGGCGGCCGTGCAATCGCTGGGTTTCGAAGAAAGCCAGATGATCGGGCGCAGCCTGTGTGACCTGATGCCGCCGGAAAAACGCGCGGGCTTCAATGCCTACCTCGCTCGGATCCAGGCAAACCACACCGACGCTGGTGTGATCGAGCTGATCGCCGCGGACGGAACGCGCCACTACTGGGCGTATCACAACGTGCTCGACAACGAAGCCAGCCCGCCCTACGTGCTGGGACATGCTCAGGACGTCACCGCGCTGCGGATGCAGGAGCAGCAGCTGCGCGAAATGTCCTTCAAGGATCCCCTCACCCAGTGCTACAACCGGCGCTACCTGCACCGGCTGGATGAACTCATTGACGAGCGCTGGGCATGCGTGATGTTCGACCTGGACCACTTCAAGCACATCAACGACACCCAGGGCCACCGGCGTGGCGACGCCGTCCTGGTCGAGTTCGCCACGTTCCTGCGCTCACCACTGGGCAAAGATGAGACGGTGGTGCGACTGGGCGGCGACGAATTCATGGTGGTACTGGTCGCGCCTGCGGACGGCCGGTTGAGCGAACTGGAGCATTGGTACCAGGACCACGCCGCGCTCGCGCCCAGCGCGTTCTCGATGGGTGCGGCCATCAACACGCCCGGCGAGCCGGTGGCCGACACCATCCAGAAAGCGGACAGCCGCCTGTACCGCACCCGCGCACGGGTACGCCGCGAGCGACGCGAGGACCCAGCCGCGCGTTGATCACGCGCTTACCGTCACCCAGGCCGGCGCGTGGTCGCTGGCCTTTTCCTGCAGGCGTACCCAGCGGTCGACGCCAGCGTCCTTCAGTCGCCCCGCCAGTATGGGGTTCAACAGCAGATGATCGATGCGTAACCCACGGTCGCGCTCGGCATGCTGGCGGAAATAGTCCCAGAAGGTGTAGATCGTGGCGTCGCCGTGCACCTTCCGCACCGCATCGGTCCAGCCCTGCGCCAGCAGTCGTTCAAAGGCCTCGCGCACCTCTGGCTGGAACAGCGCATCGCGGCGCCAGGCCTTGGGGTCGTAGACGTCGGCGTCGGTGGGAATCACGTTGAAATCACCCAGCAGCAGCGCAGGGTGCGGCTGCTCGACCAGGCTGCGCGCATGCCGGATCAGGCGCTCCATCCAGCGCAGCTTGTAGTCGAACCTGGGCCCGGGCTGCGGGTTGCCGTTGGGCAGGTAGAGTGCACCCACCACAATGCCATGCGCCGCCGCTTCCAGGTAGCGGCTCTGGGTGTCCTTGGGCTCGCCCGGCAATCGGCGGCGGCTCTCAACCGGCGTGGTCCCTCGTGCCAGCAGCGCCACGCCGTTCCACCGCGCCTCGCCCTGCCAGAGCGCGCCGTAGCCAGCCTCTTCCAATGCCGAAGCCGGAAACGCGGCGTCGGTCGCCTTCAGTTCCTGCAGGGCAACCACATCCGGCGATTCCCTGTGCAGCCAGTCTAACAGCTGCGGCAGGCGTGTGCCGATGCCGTTGACGTTGAACGTGGCAATGCGAAGCATCTTGCGACGGGCCATGCGGGAAGTCTCCTCGGCGCATCGGGTGAGCGTTCAGTGTGCGCGCCCAGGCATCCAAGGACCGTGGATGCCGCGTAATGATGCGGTGCCATCCGGTTCACCGACCGCTGCCTTGCCGCGCAGCAGGCTGGTCACCGTGAACCCGGCATCAGCCACCTGTGGCTGCTGCCGTTCTACCGCAACGCCGGCCGTGATGGCGGCTACGATGTCACCGGGTGCGCCCCTACTCCGCCGCCAATGCCTGGATCGGGTCCAGCTGCGCGGCAGTGCGTGCCGGAAAGTAGCCAAAGCCCAGCCCGATGGCCGAAGAGCACGCCAGTGCGGCGAGCACCGGCCCCGGCGAGAACAGGAACGGCACGCCCAGCGACAACAGGCTCGACAGCGCACCCACAGCGAACGCGAGCAACACCCCCAGCACACCGCCGAACAGGCAGATCAGCACCGCCTCGATCAGGAACTGGCGCAGGATGTCGTTCTGCCGCGCCCCCACCGCCAGTCGCACGCCAATCTCGCGCACGCGCTCCTTCACCGACACCAGCATGATGTTCATCACGCCTACGCCGCCCACCACCAGCGCCACCGCCGCGATCGCCGAAACCAACGCGGCCAGGGTCTGGCTGGACTTCATCACCGCCTTGCGGATCTGGTCGGCGTTGTAGATGAAGAAGTCACGACGGCCATGCAGGCGCTCCAGCTCGGCGCCCAGCGAGGCTTCGGCGGCATTGGTGGGTACGTTGTCGCGTACGCGCACGGTGATGCTCTCCAGGCGTTGGCTGCCCAGCAGCCGGGAAGCCGCCGAGGTGTACGGCACGTAGACCGTGGGGGTTGCACCACCGGCGAACGCATTGGGACCGACCGCGCCGATCACCTCGACCGGCATGCCACCCAGCAGCACCGTGCTGCCGATGGGATTGCCAGTGAACAGCGCCTTCGCCGCCTTCTGGTCGACCACGCCCACTGCGCGGTGCGCATCGACTTCGGCGTCGGTGAAGAAGCGGCCGGCCTTCAGCCGCAGCCCCCGCACGCGCGGCATGTCGGCCCCTACGCCCAGCACCTGGGTGTTGGCACGACGGCTGCCCTGCAGTGCCGCCACCGATCCCGTCAGGTTCGGACTGGCGCTGTCCACATAACTCAACGCCGCAAGATGGTCCGCGTCGGCCACCACCAGCGTTTCGACTTCCGCCGAGCGCGGGTCACCGAAATCTGCGCCCGGGAAGATCTCCAGGGTGCTGGCGCCCAGCGCGTTGATCTGGGATTCAACCTGCGCTTGTGCGCCCTTGCCCAGCGCAACCACGGTCACCACCGCGGCCACGCCGATGATGATGCCGAGCATGGTCAACAGCGTGCGCAGGCGATGGGCCAGCATCGAACGCGCGGCCATGCGTGCCGCTTCGCGGACCGCGTCCCTGCGTGCGCGGCGCTCGGCGACCGGCGACGTGCCGCGTTCGGTCCCGCATCCTGCGGCCGCAGCCAGCAATCCCGGCTCGGCGCGGTCGGCCACCATCCGGCCGTCGGCGATCTCGATCACCCGCGCCGCGTTGGCGGCGATCGCCGCATCATGCGTCACCAGGATCACCGTGTGGCCCTGCGCGTGCAGGCGCTTCAGCTCGGCCATCACCTGCTGGCCACTGGCGTGATCGAGCGCACCGGTCGGCTCGTCGGCCAGCACGATCGCGCCGCCGTTCATCAGCGAGCGGGCAATGGACACGCGCTGCTGCTGGCCACCGGACAGCTGACCCGGCCGGTTCCCGGTGCGTTCGCCCAGCCCCAGCGCTTCCAGCAGCGTGCGTGCGCGCGCAGTGCGCGTCTGTGCGTCCACGCCCGCATAGACTGCCGGCAGCGCTACGTTCTCGGTGGCACTCAGGTTCTCCATCAGGTTGTAGCGCTGGAAGATGAAGCCGAAATGCTCACGGCGCAGGCGTGCCAGCGCGTCCGGCGCCATCTGTTCGGTGGCCTCGCCGTTCACGCGATAGCTGCCCTCGGTCGGCCGGTCCAGGCAGCCCAGGATGTTCATCAGCGTGGACTTGCCCGAACCCGAGGGGCCAATGATGGCGATGAACTCGCCGGCGTTGATGCGCAGCGAGACCTCCTTCAGCACCACCACCTCGCCGGCGGCCGAGCGATAGGCGCGCGATACGCCCTCCAGTTCCAGCAGTGCATGGGCCATGCTCACATCCCCAGCAGGCTGGCGCGTTCGGCGTCGCCACCGCTGGGCGCCTGTCCAACCACCACGTTATCGCCCGCTTTCAGGCCAGACAGGATCTGCACGGCGGTGGCGGTGCGCAGGCCGGTCGTCACCGCACGTTCCTCAGCGCGGCCCTTGGCATCGACCACGCGCACGGTGCCGCGGCTGCCATCCTTGTCATCCGGCTCGGCCAGTGCCGTCAATGGCACCTGCAGCGCGTTGGCGACCCGCGCCAGCTGCAGGGTCACTTTCACCGTCATCGAAGGCTTCAGCTTCAGGCCAGGATTGGCTACATCGAACAGCCCGGCGTAGTACACCGCTTTCGGCGTCTGCGCAGAGCCGCCCGCATTGCCGGAAGCGGCCTCGGCAATCGAGGTCGGCGCTGGCTCCAGCTGCTGCAGATGAGATTCATAACGGCGCCCGCTCGGCCCCAGCGTCGAGAACCACAACGGCAGGCCGGGTGCGACCAGTTCCACATCCGCCTCGGCGATCTCGGCACGCACGGTCATCGTATCCATCTGCGCCAGCATCACGATGGTTGGCGTGGTCTGCATCGAGTTCAACGTCTGCCCGGCCTTGGTGACGATGGCCACGATGTAGCCGTCGCTGGGCGAGACGATGCGGGTATAGCCCAGATTGATCCGTGCAGTTTCGACCTGGGTCACAGCCTGGTCGATCTGCGCCTGCAACGAGGCCACCTCCGAACGCGCCGCATCGCGTGCCACGCGCGCGGCTTCGAAGCCTTCCTGCGACACCAGGCGCGATGCCACCAGCTGCGACTGGCGCTGGTAAGCACGACTGGCCTGCGCATAGCGCGCCAGGCTGGCCGCATGCTGGGCACGCAGCGTATTGGTGGCTGCCTCGGCGCTTCGCAGCGCGATCCGCTGCGGTTGTGAATCGACCTCGGCGATCAGATCGCCGGCCCGCACGCGCTGGCCCAGCACCACATGAAGGCGCTTGACCTGGCCGGACACCTGCGCGCCCACCGCCACCAGCTCCTTCGGATGGACCCGGCCGACCGCCTGTACGGTCTTCTCCAGATCCGCCACCCTTGCCGGCGCGGTGATCAGCGCGGCATCATCGCCGCCTGCAAACGTCCACCATCCAGCACCGGCGGCCAACGTGGCCACGGCGGCACCAATCATCCAGGTCCTGCGGTTGCTCATCGAAACGCCCGGTTGCGGGCAGTCACCCAATGCGACCGCCGGAGCCGCAGTCTGGAAGACACTGATGGACGTTTCTTGGAGCCACCGTGGAGATTGCATGGAGGCGCCGCGGCCGTTCAGGCACCAGCGCCACGCCTGAACGCGATAGCTCCGCGTCCACGCAATCTCGACACAATCTCGACCGAATCTCCATCAACGGTCGCTAGCCTCGTCGGCCTCGCCGACCGCCTGTTTGCCGTGTCCCTTTCCTACCCGGACCTGCCACCCATCGATGTGCGCCGTGCCTACCTGGCATGGTGTGCGCCTTCGCCATGGTTGATAGCACTGGTGCTGGCATCGACCAGCACGTGGATGTGGGTCGCGCCGTATCCGGGCCTGCCATTGCTGGCCGGCTTCGGGGCCGCCGCACTGGTGGGGTTCGGCAGTGATGGGCCCGGCCGCACCTGCCGCACCGGGTCCCTCGCATCGCTGGCCTTGATCGGCCTGGCGGTCTGGGCGGCAACGCACCCGGCCGCCAACGTCAACCTGCATCTGCTGCTTGCCCTTGCCACCACCGTGGTGGCCGCCCTGCTGGCAGTGCGCCTGCACACCATCGCGCGCATGGCTGCACGGCTGCAGGCCCGGGTGGACGCCACCCCCATGGCCTCGCGCTGGAGCAAGCTACCCTCGGCGGTGTCCACCCTGATGCAGCAGCAGCTGCGCGGCGCGGCTGCGGTGGAACCCAGCCTGCAGCGCACGCTGGTGCTGGCCACACTGGCCTGGGCAGCCAACGAGGAAGCACAGGCCATGGAGCGCCACCGATGACCCAGCCCCTTCCCGCCCTGCCCTCGAACCCGCAGCACGCAATGAGACATGAACTCCGTAGCCGACCCGCGCCCCTGGTCCTGATTGCCGAAGATGAAGGCGAAATCGCCGATATCCTCGGTGCCTACCTGGCCCGTTCCGGCCTGCGCAGCGCACGCGCCGCCGACGGCGAGGCGGCGCTCGCCAGCTATCGCCAGCTGCGCCCGGACCTGGTGCTGCTGGACGTGCAGATGCCCAGGCTCGATGGTTGGCAGGTATTAAGCGAACTGCGGCGGCGCGGCAACACGCCAGTGATCATGCTCACCGCGCTCGACCAGGACGTGGACAGGCTGACCGGCCTGCGCGTGGGTGCCGACGACTACGTGGCCAAACCATTCAATCCCGCTGAGATCGTTGCACGCATCCAGGCCGTGCTGCGCCGCAGTGCCCCCACCGCCGCCGAAGAACCCAACGGGTTGATCCGCCAGGGGCCGTTCGAGATCGATCTGCGCAGCCACGAGGTGACGGTGCGCACCGGCGAGCAGGTGCACGCACTGAGCGTCACCCTCACCGAGTTCCGGCTGCTGGTGCATATGGCGCGCGCGCCGCGCCAGGTGCATGCGCGCGCGGACCTGCTGCATGCCTGCCTGCCCGAAGGTGATGCGCAGGAACGTACCGTCGACAGCCACGTCAGCAAGCTGCGGCGCAAGCTTGAAGAGGTGGGCGTGATCGGCATTCCCGCCACCATCCGTGGCGTCGGCTACCGTTTCCTGGACTGATCGATGAATCCCAAAGGCAAGAGCATCGGCCGCCAGATCACCCTCTCCATCACGGTCGCCTCGTTGTGTTCGACGGTGCTCTCGATCAGTGGCTTCTATCTGTTCTATTACCTGCTGGAGGTGTTCTATCCGCGCTGGTACGACGCGCCGGAAACGATCATGCCGTCCGGGCTGGAATGGCTGTGGATCGGCTTGACCGCCACCGTGGTGGTCATCTTCGCCACGCTGGTCGCCTCGCGCCTGACCCGGCGCATCATCACCCCGTTGAACTCGGTGGCCGAGAGCCTGCGCCGGGTGGCCAGCGGGGATCTGGAAGCGCGTGCACGTGGCGGCAACACCACGATGGCCGAAGCGGCCACGCTGGTCAGTGATTTCAACTCGATGGCCGAACGGCTCAGCCGGATGTCCGAGAACCGTGTGTTCTGGAACGCGGCGATCGCGCACGAACTGCGCACGCCGATGACTATCCTGCGCGGCCGCCTGCAGGGTATTGCCGAGGGTGTGTTCGAGCCGGGCCCCGAGCAGTTCAACAGCATGCTCACCCAGCTCGAAGGACTCACCCGCATCATCGAAGACCTGCGCGTGGTCAGCCTGGCCGAGAGCGGTCACCTCGATCTGCGCCTGCAGCGCAGCGACGTCAGCGTGCAGGTGGCCGCGGTGGTGGAAGCAATGTCCGACGCACTGGCCGAAAGCGGGTTTTCGGTGACCCTGGAGGCACGGCCGTCACTGGCGGACTGCGATCCGGCCCGCATCCGCCAGGCGGTGCTGGCGCTGCTGGAAAACGCACGACGCCATGCCGTCCCCTGCCCACTGCGGGTTCGTGTCACGCTGGCCGAAGGCCATTGCACCGTGACAGTGGAAGACGGCGGCCCCGGCGTGCCCGACGAGCTTCGCGACAGCATCTTCGAGGCGTTCCAGCGCACCGATGTCTCGCGATCGCGACAAAGCGGAGGCTCCGGCCTAGGCCTGGCCGTGGTGCGGGCGATTGCCGTGGCCCATCACGGAACGGCGCAGTGCCGCCCGACCGAACGCGGCGGCAGCGCGTTCGAGCTCCGTTGGCCGGTGCATGCGCGTCGTTGAGGACGCGGCAGACGCTGCCCTGGTAGCGGCCCACCTTTGATGGGCATTCGCTTCGCTGAACGGCGCCGGTTTCTCCACGCAATCTCCATCGATCCTCCATGCCCGCTCCAAAGGGCCGCAGATACTGGGCGCAACCCGGGAGATGGCAGGCATCCGTCCCCTGCCCTGTCCCCGACCCACCCAGGCATCCCATGAAACACCCCAACGATCCAGCGGCAGCCGCCGGCAGCATCGGCCAGCAGAGTGCGGCCGCCACTCTGAAGGCGATCCTGCGCACCTATCCCTGGCAGCTCACCGGCACGTTCTCGCTGGTGGCGCTGGAGAACACCCTGCTGCTGGCCTATCCGTTGTTCGCCGGCTTCGCGGTGGACGCGATCATCAGCGGCAACATCGGCCATGCCGTTTCCTATGCCGGCGTGGTGCTGTTGTTCTGGTTGGTCGGCGCCGCCCGTCGAGCGGTCGATACCCGCACCTTCACCCGCATCTATGCCGATCTGGCAGTGAGCGTGGTGCAGGCACAGCGCCGCCTGGGCCAGGCCACGTCCACCTCGGCGGCACGCGTGGTGCTGGCCCGCGAGTTCGTCGACTTCTTTGAAAAGCACGTCCCGATCATCGCCACCGCGCTGGCATCCATGTTCGGTGCGGTGGCCATGCTGCTGGCGATCGAACCGATGGTCGGTGCCGCTGGCCTGGTCACCCTGCTCGGGGCCCTGCTGGTACTGCCGTCGTTCGCACGCCGCAACGAGCAATTGCATGGCCGGCTGAACAACCGCCTGGAACACGAGATCCGCCTGGTCGACCGGGTCAGCCCCTCGGTACTGCGCCGCCACTACACCACGCTGTCGCGCCTGCGCATCCTGCTGTCCGATCGCGAAGCCGGCGCCTATGTGGTGATCGGGCTGGCTGCTGCGGCATTGTTCGCGCTGACCATCGGCCGCCTTGCCACCACCGACGGAGTTACCCCGGGCCATGTGTACGCGGTGATGACCTACCTTTGGACGTTCGTCGGCAGCCTGGATGATGCACCGTCGATGGTGGATCAGCTGGCACGGTTGAAGGACATCGGCCGCCGCGTCAGCCCCGGCATGGAGGATGCGGAGCGCAAGGACGCCGCTTGACCGGTAGATGCCCACCTTGGTGGATACCGGTGGAAGCCAGCGCCAACCAAGGTTGGCGGCTGACAGGAGCGATAGGCGCCCATGCGCCGCTTGGCGCTACAGGAACTCCGCCATGCGCTGCAGTTCGTCTTCAAGCGCGCCACGAAACACCTTGTCGCGGGCCAGCGACTTGCCGGCATAGCCCACGCTGGACACCAACTCACCCTCGCGCACGCTGAGATTGGCCCAGCCCACCACCTGGTCGTGCCACAACACCGGCAGTGCGTAGTAGCCATACTGGCGCTTCGGTGCAGGCGTGTAGGCCTCGAACTTGTACACCCATCCCCACAGCAGCTCGAAGCGACGGCGGTCCCACACCACCGGGTCGAACGGCGCCAGCAGGCGCACCTGTTCGTCCGGTGCATAGCGGCGCGAACGCGGATTCTCGTCCGCCGGCCAGTACCAGGTGGTGCCCTCCAGCGTGCAGCTGGCCAGCTGCTGCTTGGCCAGCGCCAGTGCCTTGCGGGTCTGCTCGGCCAGATGCGGTGCACCATAGCCCAGCAGGCGCACCAGATAGGTCAGGCTGGCCGATGGCAGCGGCGCGTACTTGCGCACCACCAGGTCGATCAGCGCGGCCGCGCGCTCGACCTGCGCTTGTTCGCTGGCATCTGGCTCGGCATGCGCGGCCACTGCATAGATGCGGGTGCCACTGTCGCGCCGCTGTACGCGCAGCAGGCCGCGGTAGTGCATGCCGTCCAGCAGGTGCGTGCTGGCATTGCTGGTGCCGCCCCAGTAGTTGGTCACCCGGCCATGCGCAAACGCCTGGTCAACCTCGCGGGGGTGCACACTGCCGCGCTCGCGCACGAACGCCAGCACCTCGGCAGCGCGGCGATGGGTCTCGGCGTCCCACTCGCGCTTGGCCGCGCGTGGGTGCATCAACGCCAGATGCTCGCGCGGCAGGAAGCCGTAGTTCACCAGGCAGTCCTCTTCCACCGGCAGGCGCGCATAACGACGTTCAAGATCACCTGCGCGGTAGTCCTTCACCCGGTGCCGCAGGGTCAGGTCCTGCGCGCGTGCCGGTGCCCGGATCGGGTCGGCCTGCACGAAGCCCAGCTTCCGGATCGCGGTCAGCAGCGTGGTCGGCTTGAACAGGGTGCGCGCCACCGCATAGCGGCGCAGATCTTCAAGGGTGGGCGTAGCTGGCATGGCCGCATTGTAGATCCACGCCATGCGTGGATGGGAACACGGCAATTCCCCCGAGGGCTAGCGCTCATCGCTCCCGGACACTTCACCGGGCCCAACTACAGGCGCTGCCAGACCACGCCCTCACCGCGGCGAAAGTACACCGCCACGGCGCGGCCGTAGATCCGGTCCGCATCGACCCAGCCGAAGAAGCGGCCGTCCAGGCTGTTGCCACGGTGATCGCCCAGCACCAGCACCTTGCCGGCAGGTACCCGCAGATCGGCAATGTCCGGGCCTCCGCCATGCGTTAGATCCAGTCGGGCCTGCCGCTTGCCGAACCGTTCCACGTCAGTCATGGCAGTCATCTGCAAAGGCTGGCCATTGATGGTCAATCGTCCCTCCTGCAAGCGCACGCGGTCCCCGGCTACTGCGACCACGCGCTTGATCATGCGCACGCCATCGGCCGGGGAAGCGAACACCACCACCTCCCCGCGTTGCGGCACGTTGTCGCCCATCAGCTTCAGCCCGGTGAAAGGCAGGCGCAGGCCGTGCGCCCGCATGTCGACAACCACACGATCACCCGGCTGCAGGGTCGGCTGCATCGAACCGGTTGGCACCACGTAGTGATTGGCCAAGGTGTCGCGTGCAGCCAGGAACAGGCTCAGCAGCATCAGCAGCGGCAAGGCCTCCTTCTTCAGCCACAGCAGCGCTCGCTGGGGCAACGGCGCGCGGGAAGGGGCATGCATTGAGGGCTCCGGAAGATGTTGGAGGGGTCCAGCCCCCAGCCTAGACGTACGGCTCTGGGCCATGCATAGGACAAATTCCAGATGTCCTCCCTGGGCGCATGAAGTGCCCACCCGGAGGGCTGTCCGGCCTGGCTCGACGTTACAGCGCGCCGTCCGCATCCAGCATCTGCAACGACCCGATCACCAGCGCCCGCATGCCCTGCTTGAACTCGGTGATCACCTGGCCCTCTTCGTCATCCGCAATCGCGTAGATGGTGTCGGCGCCGGCGATGCAGTAGAACGCGATTGTGGCCAGCAGCCAGCGTGCCTTGTCCATCGGCAGGCCGAAGACTTCGGCCACGTGCGCCTGGTGGGAGGCGATCTTCTCCAGCATCGGCGCGGTCGCCACCGTGCGCCGCAGCAGGTACGGCGGCAGCCCGGGATGCGCCTTCACCACCTCGCACAACGATTCCACGAACACCATCAGATAGCCCTGCAGGCCGCCCGCCGCATCGGCCGAGGCGCGCGGAATCTGCCAGCGCTGGAACACCGCCTGGGCCACCAGCCGCTTCAGCGCCTCCAGGTTCGCCACGCGCTTGTACAGCGCGGCCTGGGTCACCGCCAGTTCGGCGGCCACGTTGGCCATGGTCAGGTTGGGCAGGCCCAGGCGAATGCCGATGTCGGCCAGGCGCTCGTGGGTGATGGTGGGCGGGCGGCCACGGGTCGGCGCCGTTGGATCGGGGTGCGGGCTCATACGGTGCGTGTTCATACCCTGCCGAGGGTGCCAGCAAAGGGACCCTCTTGTCCGCTTCGGTCTATTTAGTTTAATTTACTCAACTAATTCGGAATGCGTCTGGTTCGCACTCATGGCGCCGCCCGAACCGAGCCCCAGGCTCACTTCCCGCCAGGTCCCCACCCAGCCGACAACCCTGCGCTGCGCGCTCTTCCCGTGCTTGCCGATGGCAGCGCGCCAGGCGCGCTCGCGCCCAAGATTCACAGGACCCTGGCATGACCACGTACCCCTCCTCTTCCCCGCAGAACCGCGCTGCCGCCGCGTCATGCGGCCAAGCGCATCTGCACGGCCTGGCCCGGCGCTACCGCGCATCGGCGCTCGCGCTTGGCCTGATGGCATCGTGCGCCGCGCTGGCCGAAACCGCGCCGTCCACCCTGCCCTCGGTGCAGGTACAGGAACAGCGCCGCGTGACCGGCGACTATGCCGGCGGTCAGGTGGCCGCCGGCGGCCGTATCGGCCTGCTCGGCGACAAGGATTTCATGGACACGCCGTTCAGTACGGTCAGCTATACCGAGTCCTTCATCCGCGACCGCCAGGCCAAGGACCTGACCGACGTCATCGCCGCCACCGACCCCACCGTCTTCAGCAACGGCGTCACCGGCGCATGGAGCGAGAACTACGCGATCCGCGGCTTCGCCTCCAGCACCAGCGACACCACCTTCAACGGCCTCAGCGGCATGGCGCCGTACTACCGCACTTCGCCGGAAATGTTCGAACGCATCGAGGTGCTGAAAGGCCCGTCTGCGCTGCTCAACGGCATGCCGCCGGGCGGCTCGGTCGGTGGCAGCGTCAACCTGGTCCCCAAGCGTGCCGGCGATCAACCGTTGCTGCGGGTCAGTGCCAACTTCGCCTCCGACGCGCAGTTCGGCACCCACCTGGATATGGGCCGTCGCCTGGGCGCCGACAGGCAGTTCGGCATCCGCTTCAACGGTGCCTACCGTGATGGTGACGGCGCAGTCGGCAAGCAGAGCAAGAAGGTACAGCTCGGTTCGCTGGCACTGGACTGGCGCGGCGAACGTACGCGGCTGTCGGCCGATCTGTACAGCGCCGATGACCGTGTTGATGGCCCCGCACGTGGCGTCGGCCTGGCACCCGGCGTCGCCATTCCGCGGCCGCCGCGTGGCGATACGCTGATCAACCCGGACTGGGCCTACGTGGACAGCCAGGACAAGGGCGCGATGCTGCGCGGCGAACTGGACATCAACGATAGCCTGATGGCCTACCTTGCGTACGGCACCAGCAGGACCGACTACCGCTACAACGGCTCGATCAGCGCGCAGATCCTCAACCCGGCGGGTGACTTCACCACCGTGATCGGCCAGCTCGCGTTCGACATCAAGAAGCAATCCGGTGACGCCGGCCTGCGCGGCAGCTTCCGTACCGGCAGCGTCGGCCACCAGTGGGCTGCCAATGTGACCCACTACCAGCACACTCAGAACGACTATGGCCGCCGCAGCGTGCCCGGCTGGGACTGGACCACCAACCTCTACAACCCGGTGTGGGGCCCGGCCGCGCCGTTCGTAGCGCCGCACATCTCGCATACCGAACTGCGGCTGGACAGCATCGGCTTCGCCGACACCTTGTCCTTTGCCGATGAACGTGTGCAGCTGACGCTGGGTGTGCGCCGCCAGCAGGTGGTCAGCGAGACCTTCAACGTGGCCACGGGTGCACGCACCTCACGCTACGACGAGAGCGCCACCACCCCGGCAGCGGCGCTGCTGGTGAAGGCGACCGACACGATCTCCCTCTACACCAACTACATCGAAGGCCTCAGCCAGGGCGCCACCGCGCCGATGACCGCTGCCAATGCCGGTGAAGTGTTCGCACCGTTCCGCACCAGGCAGAAGGAGCTGGGCCTGAAGCTGGACCTGGGCCGCTTCGCGCACACTTTCAGCCTGTATGAAATCAAGCGGCCCAGCAGCTACACCGACCCGGTCACGAATATCTTCTCGTTTGGCGGCGAACAGCGGAACCGGGGCGTGGAATGGGGCTTCTTCGGAGCACCACTGGACGGCGTGCGCCTGCTCGGTGGCGTGGCCTATGTGCAGCCGAAACTGACCCGCACGGCTGGCGGCGTGAATGAAGGCCGCATGGCCACAGCGGTTGCGCAGCGTCAGGCCAAGCTGGGCGTGGAGTGGGATGTGCCCGCGCTGGAAGGCCTGACTCTGACAGGTAATGCCACGGCGATGTCGAAGCAGTACATCAGTGCCGACAACCGCCTGTCGGTGCCGGGACGGACGTTGTTTGACGTGGGCGCGCGCTACAGCACCACGCTAGCCGGGTGGCCCCTTGCGCTGCGGGCCACGGTGAACAACGTGACCAACAAGGCGTACTGGGGCATGCCGTTGCTGTCCAGTCTGGCGCTGGGAGCGCCGAGAACGGTGTTGTTGTCGGCGACGATGGATTTCTGAGCCGAGCCAGGTCCACGCCAACAGCATCCACGCATGGCGTGGATCTACCGGAGCTTGCCACCGTCCGGGTTGGTGCCAACCTTGGTTGGCACTGCGGCATGCATCCGTGCATGGCGTGGATCCACAAAAACGCACTATCGGATTCGTACGAATCCGATAGTGTCCTTCCCAGCGGGCCTCCACCATCGGCGTGACCCTCCTCACGCGATGGTGCCATGCCCCTTCCAGCCCTCCCTTCCTTCGCCGCCTCGTTGCGGAATGTGCTGCTCGCAACACTGCTGTTGGCACCCCAGCTGG
This sequence comes from Stenotrophomonas sp. FR012, assembly GCF_047520565.2. Lineage (NCBI taxonomy): Bacteria > Pseudomonadati > Pseudomonadota > Gammaproteobacteria > Lysobacterales > Lysobacteraceae > Stenotrophomonas > Stenotrophomonas sp. FR012. Next base: position 238,854 of record NZ_JAXBQL020000002.1, on the reverse strand, counting down.
CCAGCGCCGCCTCGGTCTGCGTCATGCGCTGGGGCGAGCGCATGCTGCTGGTGCAGGATGTCACCTCGCGCTGGCAGCTGCCCGGCGGAACAGCAGAACATGGTGAGTTGCCGCAGCACACTGCCATCCGCGAAGCACTGGAAGAAACCGGGCTTGTCGTCGCCACCACCGACCTGCTGGACGACGAGGCGGGCGTGCATATCTTCGCCTGCCGCGCCCTCGAACCGGTCCAGGTGCAGGGCAATGCGGTGAACCTGCTGGATGCGCCGCACCTCGGGCAGGAAATCATCCAGGCGCGCTGGGTCGGCCGTGACGAGGCTCGTACATTGCGCACCCGGTTCCCGCAACAGCTGAAGCGCGCGTATCAACAGCTGCATGCGGCGCCCCCCAGCGAAGTGCAGCCCGTCGAGCGCTTCGCGCCGGTATCGGCGTTCCGGCAGGCCGAGGTGGATCGCGTGCAACGCACCCAGCAGTGGCCGGTACGTGGGCTGGCGGTGGTGGGCAACGCCCTGGGCGAATTCTGGTTCTATCTGCTGGCGATGCCGGTGTTGTGGGTGGCGTTCGGCGCGCAGGCAACGCGCCTGATGCTGATGGCGTTGATGCTGGTCACGCTGGTCGTGCAGAGCATCAAGGTCTTCGCACCGGTGCCACGCCCCTTCAGCTTCGACGCCACGCTCAGCCTGGCCGGTGCCGCCGGCCCTTCCCTGCCCAGCGGGCACACCACCAGCGCTGCCTGCTTCTTCGTGCTGGCCGCACTGTGGTTGTTGGCGCGCCAACACATCGCTGGCAGTTTCAAGCGCGCGGCAGTGCTGGGCATCGCACTGACCGCCGGGGTGATCTCCGGAATGGCAAGGGTCTGGCTGGGCGTGCACTACTGGAGCGATGTGGTGGCCGGGCTGCTGTTGGGCAGTGCGATCGCGGTTGCAATCCATGCCCTGGGTAAGTCGCTGGCACGCGCCAGCCATCCGGCTGCGCGCGAGCGAATCTGCTGGGGTGTCATCGCCGTTGCCAGCCTGGCCGTGGGCGTGACCTGGCAGGCCATGCCGCTGCTGTTGCCGTTCTGCGTGGCGGCCGCGTGCGCAATGGTGCCCCGTGTCGCCCCGGAACGTTCGTCGATGGGCTCGGCAGCATGGCTGCTGGCCGGCCTGCTGGTGCTGGGTGGCGTGTGCCTGCCGATGGCCCAGCGCGCCGAACCGTTCGTGCTTGCGGCCGGCCTGCAGGCGCTGGTCTACGTGGCGCTGGGCGCGTGGGTCGCGTGGGGTGCGGGCGCGGTTGCCGCGTGGCGGCCGATGAGGCACCAGCGGTAGCGTCCACGCATGGCGTGGCTCTGCTGTAGAGCCGAGCCGTGCTCGGCTGCGTTTTGTCCTGTGAGCCGAGCGTGGGCTCGGCTCTACATGAACAACATTCACGCATGGTGCGGATCTATTCGGGGTGCAGGCGATAGATGGCGTGGTTGGTCAGCGCCAGCGCGGCCAGCTTCAACCCTTCCATCACGCGGTCGCCCACGTAGTGTTCTGGGCCGCCATTCTGGCGGGCGCGCTCGGCGGCCAGCAGGATCTCGTTGACGATGCGCAGGCCCGCCAAGGCGCCGTCGCTGTCGGCCAGCGCCAGGCAACGGCCGGGCAGCTGGTGGCGCTCGGGCCAGGGCTGGCCGTCGGCGGCTACACCGCGACCAATCTGGTGCAGCAGCGCGATCAGGTTGTTGGGGTCGGGCCTTGCGCGCTCCTCTTCGCTCTCATCGGCGTTGGCCGGGGCATGCTGGGCGCGCAGAGGGGGAATATCCGATGGGTTCATGGCAGGTCTCCGTACAAGGCTACGGTGCCACCGCCCTTAACAAAGGCGGCGGGACGGTACGTGTGTGGAAACCGGTAGCTAAGCGTCATTACCCGGTGGGTACGCTTGCGCGCACCCCACGTACCGCCCGCCATGGAACGCGAACGGAATGCCAGCCGGCGCCGCGCAAGGCGACGCCGGCTGGCAAGCGTAAACAACGCATAGCTAAACGGGTTTCCACACCCGGCCACCCTTTTCCGGTGGCAACCCATCATGCGCACAACCGGCTTGCCATCAGCAAGCGCCGTGGTGCACAGACGGAGACATTCATGCAGCGGGCGGCATTGTCGCATACCCACAGACGCCCGTGTTTCAGGGCCCGCGCGCGCCACTGACATGCTTCCCAACCAGGCCCGGCACATCCCCAACTGCCAGCGCCCCGAATCCGCATCACCGCCACGGCCACGCCGATGCCGACATGTCCACGCCCTCAGCGCCGTCAAAGCGGCCGGGTCACCGCATGCAGCACGCCATCATCGTCCACCCATTCATAGCGCACCGCCGTCAGCGGACCGCTAAACTCTTCGGGCAGCGGCAATATCCGGCTCTCACCGGGGGCCAGGTAGAACGCGTCCACCGCCCGCTCGCCGGAGGCGGAGACCAATGTCATACCCGCCAGGTTGAAGTAGTGCCGTGCCGCATTGCGCAGCGCCAGCCCGCCCGCGCCTGCTGCCATGCTCACCTGGCCGTCAGGATTCACCGGCGCCCCGAGCCCCTGCGGGCGGTACAACAGCTTCATGCGGAAGCGGATGGCCACCTGCACTACGTTGTCACCGTCCTTGGCCTCGCGTGCGGGTACATCCACCACGTTCAGCCAGTACAGGTGCTCGTGGTCGCCCGTCGGCAGCTGCGCTGCGATGCCTCTTATCCGCAGTGCGTGGGATGCACCGGGGCCCAGCCGCAACATCGGGCGATCAAGCACGAACGGCGCTGCGGAGGCTTCCGGGGTCTGCTGAAGGTTTCCGTCGGCCACCCATGCCTGCACCAGCGACGCGCGTTCGCCGTCATTCTTCAATCGCAGCGCCGCCTCACGCTGCCCCGCCGCATAGATCACTCGCGTGCCTTCCACGGTCACGTCGGCCTGCGCGGCCGGCGCGAGGAACAGCAGCCACAAGGCGCTGGTCCAGCAGGCCGCGCGCAATCCTGTCATTGCTTGCACGTGATCGCGCATGAGGCCTCAGGGGAAGGTCAGGCTGAAGGTCAGCCCCGCGTTGGCGGGGCCGGGCGTGATGGCCGGAAGGGTCTGCCGATAGCGCACACCAAAGGTCTTGCGCAGGATCTCGGCGTTGGCCGAGCCCCGGCCAAACTCATCGGAACCATAGAAGCGCATCGGCGAACCATCGCCGTTGAGGAACTGATAGCCCACGCCAACCACCCCGCCGCTGGCCTCGGCGATGCCCTGCGAGGCATCCAGCACCGCCGTGGTGGGAACCACCTGATAGTCCACCCGCCCGACACCGGCTTCGCAGTCGAGCACCAGCTGATAGCTACGTTCGCCTGCGATGGATCCCACGCCCGTGAACGCCGCCACCGGTACGAACCCCATGTTGACCTCCTGCGTGCGCACGCGGCAGCTGGGACGGTCCTGAACCTTCAGGGTGGTTGCAGCTATCCACAGCTGCTGCCGCAGTGGGCCGACGCCGCCTTCGTAAAGCCGCGACTCGATCACCATTTCGCGGTTACTGGTTGCGCTGCCGTTGGCAATGTTGCCGGTGCGGATGTACTTCACCTTCAGCCGCGCCCCCACCGGCCCGGTTCCGCTGTCGCCTGCATGCAGCACTACCTCATCGTAGCCCATCGCTGACGGGCGTCCGCGGCTGCTGCCCTCGTACTCCGCCAGGAACGCCATGCCGATCCCCGCAACGCCGGTCTCATACACCACATACTCTGCGCCGCTTTCGTGATAGCGCTCACGGATGAACCCGCCGTGCGTCTCCATCCGGTAGTCGATGGGGGCGTTCGAGTCGCAGCGGAACTCGCCGGTGGACGCGCCGCCATTGGCTGGCAGCCACGGCGTCAGGCCGGCGCCCACGGGAACGTCGCGCGCGGTGAACTCCACCAGTGCGGGGGGGTGGAAGTCCGTATGGCCGCCACCACCACTGCAGGAGGCCGCGACGGCGATGCCCGGCACGAGTACACTGGGGACGAGCAAAAGCCCGAGACGCGCAACTGGCCGCCGCGAATGCCCCACGTTCAGCACCTCGCCAGTGGATGGGTCCATAGCCGGGAACGTGCCGCCTCAAGCCGTGATGCCAAACGATATACCCTCCTGCAGGCCGGCTGCGCAAGTCTGGCGCGGCCCGGTGGTTTCATAGCCTCGGTTGCCGCACGCCTGCGGATCCACTACCCCCCGTGGTCCAGTTCGCGGACGATCGGCAGCAGGCGGCCGTCATCATCGATCCAGTTCAAACGGGCACTCAAACGTCCGTCCGGGGCATCGCCGGGTATCGGAATCGCGACGCTGCCGAACGGTGCCACATGCGGGTTGCCCAAGCGGGTATCGCCCGACGCGTGCAGCAACGTTACGTCGCCCAGGTTCAGGTAGTACGGCGTCGGATTGGTCACGACCAGGGATCGCGCCGCGCCCTCGCGCCGCAACTGCACCGCGACCGCCTCTGCCCGCTTCACGCTTGGCGCCGGAAGGCCTTCAGGCCGGTACAGCAGCTTGTAGATGCTGCGCACCGGCAATTCCAGCCGATCGCCTTGCGCGAGTTCCGAACGTGATGAAATGGTGTGCACGTTCAACCAGTACAGGTGCTCGCGTGCATCGGTGGGCGCGCGCGTTGCGAGGGCCCTGATGCGCAGCGGCTTGTCCTTCCCCGGATCAAGCCGCATCAACGGCGGCGCCAATGCAAACGGTGCATCGGACTGCTCCGGCCTCTGGTTCGGGTCACCTTCGGAAATCCAGGCTTGCACCAGCACCGGAGTGATGCCCAGGTTGCGAAGAGGCACCGTCACCCCGGCCTGCTCGGCCCGCATGACGACGCGCGTGCCAGGTAATGCGACCTGTGCCACAGCACTCTCGGTGCAGGCCAGCAACAGGCATGCCACCATTGCCCAGGCGACGCAACGGCACCGTCTCAGCCGCCTGCTCATGGGTAAGCCATCACGATTGCAATGGCCGCGTTCGCGTCGCCGGGCACGATGTCACTCGCATTGCCAACGATCTGCACGTACCGGGCTTCAAAGCTGCGACGCAGCTCACCCGCTGCACCGCTGTGGCCAAAGGGCCTGACCGAATCGAACGGAATCGGCGTTCCGCCCACCTCGGTCATCTGAAGCGCGATTCCCGCAGCGCCGCCACTGACTGCAACAAGCCCCCGCTCACGATCAAGCAGCGGGCTGGCGGCACTCTCTTCAAGGTAGAATTGCACATCGCCGACTTTCTCTTCGCAGTCCAGCACAAGATCAAAAGAACGCGGTGAGCTGTGACTATACCGGGTAGAGAACTCCGTCTTGATCGCACGCCCCATATTCACCGAAGTGTTGCGTGGGTAGCAAAGCTTCCTGTGGATACCTTCAATGGAGGTTGCCGCGAGCATAAGACGGCCTCCGGTACCCACAGACGTGTAGTCGCGCAGCGTGAAGTTCGCTGCCGCGACCTCCGGTACAGTCAGGGTTCCTTCGGGAACGTCACCCACTTTGATGAAGCGGACTCTCAGGTCCAACGTCAGCCAGTCATAGAAGCGCACATTTGAGTTGGTTGCGCTTGCCAAGACGGGCTGATAGTCAATGTCGTCCAGCCGAGCCTCATTGCGGAATGCGAGGATGAAGCCAAGACCAGGAACGCCGGTGTCATAGATTGAGTAGGTGAGTCGGCCCTCCGAATAGCTCCCCAGGGTCGTGGCGCTGCCAGTCATGTGCAGCGTTGCAAGATTGCCAGAGGTGCAACCGCCCACGTCGTTGCTGGAAGACAGGCTGTACCATGGCGACAGCGGCCTGCCATTCTGGATGCCGTTCACCGTGAGCCGAAGGCCAGTGAGCGTCACACGGGCATCTTTACCAAAGTCACAGCGGGCCATGGCCGGTGCGGCTGCGCCCATCGCGGCCACCACCACCGCGGGCAGTAGCATTCGTTTCGCCCATTTGTGCAGTTGAGACTTCATGATCCACATTCCTCCAAGCCAATAGTGATTTAATCTGCTGCCAGCTGAGTCTGATCATTTGCCGGCAATGCACAGGTGGCGACCAGAAGATCCGCGTTCGAAGCTGCACGGAGGTCATAGGGAATTCGGCATTGCGCGTTCCCCGCGTCATGTGCAATGAAGAGCTCGCCCTGCTCATCCAGGCCGCGCACCCAGAGCCGGCTGCCCTGCCCCACCACGCCCACCACGTCGCCCCGTGCATTGAGCACATCGGTGCCGAAGGGCAACGCAGTGCCATCCGGCAGCCGCGCTTCGATAAGTGCATTACGGCCCACGGCCGTCGGCAGCACCATCTTCACCACCGCACCCGCGTTGGGGATGGCAGACACGGAACCGGCGCTGAGTTCGACGTCCAGTGACAGGTCACTGGGGTCCACGCCCAACTCGTTGCGGCGGAACGGGCTCAGGTGCGGTACCACGGCATAGCCACGCGAGTCGGTCTTCACGCCGGTGGAGCTGTCGACCTTGGCGCCCGCAGCACCCGGCACATGCACCAGGCCAACGGTCTCACCCAGGCGCTGGGCCAGCGTGATGCCGCCACCGTGCACCACCAGGCCGCCGCTGGCGCCCAGCGAGAGCCTGCTGCTCTGCGTTGAGCGGTTGAAGGAACCGGTGACGTGTGCCACCGGCAGCTGATAGTTGGCACTTACGCCGTAGCTGGAACGGTCGCCGTCGCGATTGAGCGAGGCGCTGTAGCTGCCCAGGCCGGTGTCGCCGAGGGATCCGATCACGCCCACGCCGTACCCGTTGCGCCCGCTGCTGTCGCGGCTTGCATTCACATCCAGGCGCGGCGCGCTGGCCGGCACGCCGAGCGGCACACTGACGCTGAGGTACACGCTGTTGGTGGCCTTCGCCGCGTCGCTGGAGAACAGCGACGATTCCAGCGTGCGACGGGCGCTGATCGTATAGCTGGCGCGCCCGATGCGGCTGCCATAGCCCAGCGAGAAGCTGGTCTGGCGTCGGTTCTGGTCCCAGTAGTCACTGGTGCTGCCGGTGAACGTCAGCTGGCCTTTGCCGTCCTGCAGGCGCTGGTTGATGGTCAGGTCCAGGCGGCTGCGTTGGCGCCCCACGATGTCATAGCCAGCCTCCTGGCCTACATTGCCACGCAGGCGCATGGCGTCGGCCAGGGTCAGGAAGTCGCTGGTCGAATAGCGGTAGGCCGCCATTGTGATGTTGGTGTTGTCGTCGAACAGCGCCTTGTTGTACGCAACGCGATACGACTGGCCACGGCGGCGCTCGACGCCGTTGATGCCCGGAATCCGCGCGTCGCTGAAGGTGACATCGCCGGAGAATGCACCGATGGGCGTCGACCAGGCACCGCCCAGCACCAACCCGGTATAGCCCGACGCTGCGGTGGCACCAGCATAGCCGGTGAACCGGTTGCTCACGCCCCGGCGCGGCGTCGCTTCAATGAAGCGCGGCTTGTGCACGAACTGGTCGTCGCGCAATTCACCGGCGGTGATGCTATAGCGCTGCTGGCCAGGGCGCAGCAGCTGCGGCATGGCGGTGAACGGCACCACGAAGCGCTCGATGCGGCCATCGGCCTCGGTGACCTCCACCTCGATGTCGCCACTGGAACCATAGATCTGCAGGTCGTCAATCTCAAAGGGACCCGGCGCGACGCTGGTCTCGTGAATCACGAACCCGCGCTGCCGAATGGTCACCCGCGCATTGGTCTGTGCCACGCCCCGCACGACAGGTGCGAAGTTGCTTGCTCCGTCCGGCAACATCCGCGCGTCGGTCGTGATGTTCACGCCGCGGTAGTTCACGCCCTGCAGCATATCGCCGCTGGTGGACGACTCGCCGACGGTCAACTGCGCCCCCAGTGAAGACAGATTGCGCTGCAGGTAGCTTCGCCCTGCCGAGTAGCGCATGCCGTCGTCCTTGCTGTGATGAAGATAGCCACTGTGACGCAGCCGCCACTGCCCCAGGTTCAGGCCGGCATCAACGGTCATGCTGGTGCTCTGGCTCTCCCGGCTATCGCTGCGATAGCGATCGTGGCTGATGCTGTAGCCCAACATGGCAGCGGTGATACCCTGGTCCCACCTGGCCGGGTCCACCCAGCCACGCTGGGTGCGGGCCAGATAGATCTGCGGAATGCTGATCAGCAGCGCCTGCTCGCCAACGTCGAACTCGCTCGTTGCACTCGGAATGAAGGCGTCCAGGCGTTCACAACTGGACTCGGCCGGCAGCGGCAGCAGGGTGCCTTCAGCACCGTCACCAGAGGCGCGCTCGGCCTCCAGGCGCTTCTCGTCCAGGCCCATCAGTTCGAAGAGCGCCGCATCAAAGCAGATGCGCACTTCGTCGTCCTGGGTAATGCGGGCCACGATGTCCCGTCGATCAACGACCTGGCCGTTGATACTGATATCCGCGTTGTAGGTGCCCGGCAGCAGATCGCCACGCTCGAAACGACTGAGGTCCACGTGTTCGCTGCCCATGCCGAACAGCAGATCCGGGTTGAACTCCACCTTCGGCGCGGCCCATGCGGACATCGGCAGCAGCGCGGCCACCACTGCGGCCGCCAACGGGCGACGGCAGAGCGAGTTGTGCTTGGCATGTCGAGTCATGGTCATGGTCCAGTATTCGGGCAAGGCGCTGCCGTCCCCGGGCCAGGCCCAGGTGAATGGCGGTCAGCGGGGAACCGGTGGGTCAGTGCGTAGTCAGCGGCATCGTGCGTTCAACAACGCCACCGTGGTCGTTGATGTACTTGAATGTCACGCTTCCCGATGAAACGGTGGACAACGTGCCCGTTAGTGGGAACCGATGCGTGGCGTATGGGCGCAGCATGTCCATGCTTCCGGCAGCGGCGCTCCTGCCATTCACGGTTACCGAAGCCTTTACCGTACTGACATGGAAAGGACTATCGTTCTTTGCCTGAAGCACCCAACCTTGACCTTCGGAAACAAGCGACCAACGGAGACTGTCGATGGCACCGGCAGCGTCAAGCCTGCTGATCGACTTGGGGCGATAAAACAACTTGAGGCGATTGCGGAGAACAATGTTCAGCACTCCGCTCGAGGCCTCATCTCCTACTGGGCTGGCGGGTATTTCTGCCAGATTGAGAGAAAACACGCTCTCACGATCTGCGGGCAGGTCATCGCCAAGAAAGCGGAGCCTGAAAACCTGGTGCTTTCCTGCATCAACGCGGACCACTGGAGGCAGGATCACGAACGGCGCGCTGCTCTCCGCAGGTGGCGTGCGTGCGCCATACGCGCTGATCCATGCCTGTACCAGCACTGGACCGCTTCCGGCATTCTGCGAACGCACGCTGAGTTCTCGGGTCCCTTCCGTGTAGACTACGCGGTTGGATTCAACCACGACCTTTGCTTCAGCGCTGAAGCCAGCCAGAAGTCCCGGCACGGCCAGCGCGCAGCACATCAGTGTTCGATGGGAAAAATGCATCGGAGGCGTCCTCTGGGGTGCAGTGGCGCCGGGGGCCAGTCGCCCCCGGCCCGGACTGCTCAGTAATTGTCGATATCAAAGGCTAGGCGGCCACTGAAATCACCAACGGTCAGATCTGCGCTGGTCGGGTTGTGGTAGCGCGCAATCAGGTTGTACTTGAATTCACCGGCGGTCTTGGAACGGACCAGGCTGCTGTCCGCGATATCGCTCAGGTCGATCACCCTGTTTGCATTATCGGCATCCAGCAGCTTCACGCGCGCGCTGGTTCGGGAACCGGTGCCGCCGGTGGTATCCGTGATCATGCCGTCCGACGAGAGATCGCTGGCGCTTGTGTCGACCACCAGTCGAGCGTTGTCCTCGCCGCAGGTTGCAGGGCTGGTGCCAGCCTTGAGCGTGATCGTAAACGGGGTGCTGCCTACCGTTTCATCGGTCTTGAAGGCACCCGCATTGATCTGGCGCAGCGCAATAGTGCTGGAGCCCGTGCTGAATTCGACCGCGCAGGTCGACGCGACGACCTTGCCGGTGAACGTGATGTTGGCGTCGGCGGCGCTGGCCGAACCTGCGGCGCCCAGCGAGAGCGCGGCCGAAAGTGCAATTGCAAGCTTGTTCATAATGTTGAATTTCCATTGGTAGATTGGTTTACAGCGCTCAAGCCGCGCTATGCCTGGGCTTGACCGAAGGGCATTCCCTTCGAGAGGGAATGCTAGAGATGTCGCGGATGCCAAGGCATAGGACAACGACGAGAAACGCCCCCCGGCAATCCGCGACGAGATTGGTTCAGAACGCGTAGCGCAGGCCCAGCGTCACTTCGCGCGACACCAGATCCAGCTGCATCTTCTCGTCCTGCAGGCCACGCGCATTGCCGAAGGTGTTCCAGCCGCTTTCGGTGCTGCCCAGGTCCACATAGCGGTAGCCCAGGTCCACAACCAATGCATCGCTGGCAGCGAACGAAACACCGGCACCCAGCGACCAGGCCAGGCCGGTGCGCGTGGCCTTGGCGTACTGGCGGCCTTCATTGCCCTGCCAGCCACCAGACTCGATCTGCGACAAGCCCAGCCCGGCACTGCCGTACACCGACCAGGCATCGTTGAAGGCGATATTGCGGTAGGCGTTGAGCATCAGCCGCTGCGAACGCACCTCATGTTGGTTGAAGCTGGTGGCGAAGATGCTGGAGCCGCTGGTGTAGGTGTCGTTGCGGCGGGCCACGTATTCGCCCTCGGTGCGCCAGCCATTGCCATAGGCACGGCCGAAGGACAGCGAACCGGTGGTGAAGTTCTGCTTCTGGTCGCCGGCAACGAACTGGCCGATACCCGGACGCGCACTGGCGTCCATGTTGCGGGCCTGATGGTGGGCGTCGATGACGCGAAGGGAAGCGTAATAGCCGGCTTCGGTTTCAGCGGTGGCCACCGACGGCAGTGCACACGCAGCGGTGGCGCACAGCGCCAACAGGGAGGTCTTCATCGGATTCTCTCTTGAAAACTGCAGGAAGATGGCGCAAAACCTGAAGGTCCTGCGCCATCCCTCGCGGATCAGTTGGCCGCGTAGGTCCAGCGGGCTTCGCTGGCGTTGTAGCGATAGGTTGCCTTGTTGGTCGCCTGCCCATTGATGGTGTAGAAGCGCGAGTTCGACAGATCGGTAAACTCGATGATGTCGCCATCAACTGCCTCGACCGGCAGCGTCAGGTGCTGCGGCGTGGTCACGTCCTGGGCCGGACCGGCAGTCACGATATCCGTCCAGCGCTGCTGCAGCTTCGGCAGCTGCGCTACAGTCGGCTGGAAGTGCGCACGGCCTCGACGGGCGTGCCACTGGCCATCGGCGCCATCAAAGACGAACGCGCAGGTCTGTGCAACAGCGCAGGTCTGCACACCACCGGCGACTTCCGGACCCTTGATCGTCACATCGTTCTGGGTGTAGTTCACCAGGCCCAGCACGGCACGTGCCGGTGCCTGCGGCGGCAGTCCGACGCTACTCACCGCCTTGGTCACGTGCAGGTCGATCAAAGTTTTGTCCGTCGCGGGCGCCTGCTCATGGGTTCCATTGTTGAGCACGATGCGGGTCTCACTCATGCCTCGCCCAGTGGCAATCCAGCGGCCCAGCGTATTGGTCTTCTGGAGCGCGAAATTGCTGAGGCGAGGAACGGGGATGTAGACGAGATCGGCAACGCTGGTGCCGGTCGCATTCAGCATCGCTGTCTGACGCTGGGCCATCGAGGTCAGCACCACCTGGTCCAGATGGCGCGGGATGGCCGGCAGCTTCAGCTCCGCAGCAAAGTCGCTGTCGGAAACTTCGAAGAACAGCTTGCTGTAGCCCGACGGCATGTCGCCGCTGCCACCGTTGGACTTCGGGGTCAGATGGGCTTCGGCGGCACTGGCGGTGAACGGGGCCAGGCACAGCAGGGTGGCGGCACACAGGAGCTTGCGTGAAATCATGGTCTCTCGCGGTTTCAGTTGAGGGAAACCACGCCACTGCCCAAGCCTGCGGCAGTAGCGTGGTGCCCCAACGATGCCTGCGAGGCGCCATGACATCTGTCTGACGTGTACGATTTTCACGTCGATTTCACATTGTGCAAGGGAGGGCTGGAACCTCACCGGGTGCTGCCTGTCTGGCGTGTACGAGAGCGACCTGCGCCGCTGGGCCGAAATCCGTTGGCAGTGACCAGGCCGAAGTGCATGCGGCTAGCGGGTGCCAGTACGCACCTGGGCTGCGGGCGTGTCCTCATGGCAGCCACAGGGTTCGATCACCACGTCCGGCCATGTGCTGCGCAGCTGCCTGCGCTGTGCGGGCGAGGCATACAGATACACATTCAGAAGATCCAGGAATCGCTTCTGCCCTTGCGGCGACAAGCGGGAGAAGCTGGACATCAATGCGGCGATGCGAACATCGAGCAGACGCGACACGGCGGCTCCGGAATGAGAGTGAGGGGTCCCCATCACCCTATCCAGTGCAGCGGCCAGTTCTATCGGACGACGTCTGATTTGCACGGCGTCAGTCATCTTCTTTGCTGCCGGTTCCGCGGGCCAGCCGTGCACCCTGTGATGCAGAAACCATGCCTTCGCTCACGGCGTACTCGAAGATGTCTGCCGTGCGATCAAGCTTCAACTTGACCATGGCCGAGTGCTTCTGCGTGCTGATGGTCTGGCGGCTGCGCTGCAGCTGTGCGGCGATTTCCTTCTGCGACTTGCCTTCGGCGATCAACCGCACCACTTCGGCCTCGCGCTTGGTCAGCACCGCCGGCGGCGCATCATCATCGCCCAGCTGGTGGCGCACGTCGCGAGAGAGGTAGCGCACGCCCTGCTTGGCGCAGCGGATCGCCTCGGCCAATTCGTCGATGGGGTCGGTCTTGGCCACGATGCAGTTCACCCCTGCCCTGCGTATGCTGCTCAGGACCTGCCGGCCGCCGACGGCGGTAAGCACCACCAGCGGGACGGCGGCGAAGCGGCGGCGCAGGAAGCCGACCAGGGCGACGCCGTCGCCGTACTGGCCCCCGGGCATCGAGAAGTCGGTGACCGCTACATCCACGGGAAGGCGGTCCATCACCTCGACCAATGCCGTAGAATCCTCTACGCTCGCTACAACCTTGATGTCGGCTACCCTGTCCAATGCTTCGCGTACGCCAGCAAGGATGACAGGATGGTCATCGGCAATAACGATGCGGATACTCATGGTGCGTTCTCCTTGAAGCGGTTCGTGTTTCCTGCTGCGCTGCCAGCCATCCCGTTTACGACCGGACAGTTCCCCTCATGATCCAGCTCGCCATCCGTGTTGCGCTCGCCGACGATCATCCGGTCATACGACTGGGCGTGCAGAGCGCGCTGGACCAGGCGCCGGCCATCCACTGCATCGGTGCGGTGGAAGACTCCACGGCGCTGGTGGCACTGCTGGAACGGGAGAACTGCGATGTGGTGGTGACCGACTACGCGATGCCGGGCGGTGCGTATGGCGATGGCCTGGAGCTGCTGGCGTACCTGCAGCAGCATTTCGCACAGCTGCGCATTGTGGTGATGACCGGCCTGGACCAGCCCAGCCTGCTCAACCGGCTGGACGTGCTGGGCGTGTCCGGCATCCTCAGCAAGGGCGACGACCTGCATCACGTGCAGGCCGCGGTGATGGCCGTGTATGCCCACCGCCGCTACTTTTCGCCGAGCGTGGCCGAGCTGCTGCAGCGCAAGGAGGCCCGGCGCGTGACCGAACTGTCGCCGCGCGAGAAGGAAGTCGTGGCCCTGTTCGTCAATGGGCTGACCGTTGCCGAGATCGCTGCCCGGCTGGACCGCAGGAAGCAGACCGTCAGCACGCAGAAAGTGAATGCCATGCGCAAGCTCAACGCCACCAATGACGCCGAGCTGCACAAGTTTGCCGTTGACCTGGGCCTGAACCTGCTCGGCAGCTGAGGCGGTCTGGCGCGCTGCGGGAATCACGGGGCCGCCTCCAGCGTCTGCCGGTACTGGTCCAGGCGCACCTGCAATGCGTGCTGCAGGGCATCCAGTGCTTCGGCATCGACCGTCTCGCCGTCACGCAACGCACGTTCGATGACGCCGCACTGCTCGGCCAGCGTCTTCTCGCCCAGCATCTGCAGTGCGCCCTTGAAGGCATGCACGCGCTCCAGCAGGCGCAGCGCGTCGCCGTCTGCACGGGCCTGTGCAATCGCACGCAGGTCCTTGTCGCCGGTTTCAACGAAGATGCGGCGGATCGCGGGCGACACGGTTGCTGCGGGCGGAGCCGCGTCCATGGCGGGCGTTGCATCCACACGCACCCGGGTCAGCCCGGCTTCCAGGCGGTCCAGGTTCAAGGGTTTCAGCAGCAGATCGTCGATGCCGGCCGCCAGGCAGCGCTCACGCTCGCTGGCCAGCGCGGTGGCGGTGATGGCCAGGATCGGAAGCGAGTGGCCACGGCTGCGCAGTTCACGCGCCAGCGCGTAGCCGTCCATCACCGGCATGTTGATGTCGGTCAGCACCGCCAGGTAAACGCCGTCCTGCCACAACGCCAAGGCCGCCTGGCCGTCCTCGGCGGCATCGACGGCAAAGCCCAGCTCCTCCAGCTGCTGCTGGATCAGTTCCCGGTTCACTGCATTGTCTTCCACCAGCAGCACCCGTCCACGTGCGTTCACCGCTGGCACCGGGTTCGCCTGTGGCGCAGGCGCGGCGCCTTCGTCGGCCCCGATCGCCGCCAACAGCGCATCGCTGGCATAGCAGGTGACTTCGGTATAGCCGCCGCGCAGTTCGGGATTCAACGGACCCTGTGCGTAGGCCAGCACGGCATGGCGATGGGCGGCGGCCAGCTGCCGTTCCTCCTCGCGGTCCCACGGGCGGTGATCGCCGACGACCAGCAGCACATCGCCAGCGGCTTCGGCCTGCGGATGATCCAGCACGGTGACAGCCGCACCCCACTGCGCCAGCAGGCGCTCGAACTCGCCGCGCCATTCCGGTGACGACGACAGTACGGTGATGCGACGCCCACGCAGTGGCTGCGGCCGCGCCGTCGTCGCTGCCTGCGTGCGCACTGGCAGCCACAGGGTGAAACTGCTGCCCACGCCCACCGTGCTCTGCACCGACACCTGGCCGCCCATGGCGTGCGCCAACTGCTGGCACAGGGCCAGGCCCAAGCCACTTCCGCCGTAGCGGCGCGAGACGCTGGCATCGGCCTGCTGGAAAGGCTGGAACAACTGCTCGGCCTGTTCGGCGGTCATGCCGATGCCGGAATCCACCACCTGCACCCGGAGCTGCGATGCGCTGCCGTCGACCAGCAGTTCCGCACGCAGCAGGATGCGGCCGGAGGCGGTGAACTTCACCGCGTTGCTGACCAGGTTGTTGAGAATCTGGCGCAGCCGGTGCACATCGCCGATGCAGTCCTGGCCGGCCGGTGCTTCCACCGCGAAGTACAGGCGCACGCCCTTGCGCAGGGCGTCGGGTGCGTACAGCAGGGCCACGCTCTCGATCAGCGGCCGCAGCGGGAACGGGGCCAGCTCGACATCCAGCTGCCCGGCCTCGATCTTGGAGAAATCCAGCACGTCACTGATGATCCGCATCAGCGCGTCTGCGGAGAACCGGATGCGGTCCAGGCGCTCGCGCTGGCTCGGCTGCAGCGGCGACCGGCCGAGCAGCTCCAGATGGCCCAGCACGCCGTTGAGCGGCGTGCGGATCTCGTGGCTCATGGTGGCCACGAACGCCGACTTGGCTCGGGTGGCGGCTTCGGCGGACTCGCGCGCGGCCTCGGAATCCTCGCGCGCGCGGCGCAGGTTTTCTTCCAGCTCGACCTGCGCGGTGACGTCGCGCAGTGCACACACCCACACCGCCTGATCGTGGTACCTGGCCAGCGCCAGGCTGATCTGCAGCTGGGTGGCATTGCCTTCTTCGGCCGACCAGTGCAGGTCCAATGATTCGTCACCCTGCACGCCCCGCCCGGCTTCGGCCAGGCGCGCGTACAACGGCGGCACTTCACCTTCCTCGGCATCATCCTCCTCAACGGCCCGCACCAGTTGCCGCGCGGTTTCGTTCTCAAGCAGTGGGCGGCCATTGTCGCGGGCAAGCAGCGCCAGCCCAATCGGTGCAGTACCGATGATGGCGCGACTGAGTGCCTCGCTTTCGTAGACACGCGACGCATCGGCCAGCGCCGGCGCAAACACCCGCCGGTCGATGCGGCGCAGCAGCCACCACAGCAGGACGATGATCAACAGCGCGCTGATCCAGCGTAACAGCAGGTAGTTGCCCTGCGCTTGCCAGATGTCGGACCAGTCATAGACGTGGCTGAGCGTCCAGTCCACGCCGGGCAGCGCGCAGGCAAGGATGAAACGGCCGTTCCCGTAGTGGCGCACTGGCTTGGTGCCCAGCCCGCTGGCGACGGCAGCCAGTGCCAGCGCCTGCTCGTCAGCGGTGAGCCCGCCGCTGCTCAGCACCACGCGATGGTCGCCGGTGGCTACCAGGTAGCGGCCTTCCTCGCGCGCTTCCAGGCGTGCACGGATGGTATCGATGGACTCGAACACGACCCGCCTGAAATACGGGGTGGTGCCTTCGGCCATGGTCACGGTTCCCACCAGGGATGCCTGGCCATTGAACGGATTCACGGCGAAATGTGAGCGCAGGCGTCCTTCACGCGACGCCGAGCGGATCGGGCCGGGGCGCGCTGCCAACCGCCGTACGTCGGGTTCGTCGCGCAGCAGCCGTGCGAAGGCCTGTTGCCGCGTCGCCACCCCAAGCGTCTGCAGCAGCTGCGCCTCATCACGCACGTTGGACACAGCCAGCAACCGTCCCTGTGGCTCGTAGGCGTAGACCATCACCGCGCCGGGAGCCTCCTGCGAGGTGATCGAATCGGCGGTGTAGGCGGAGTAGACCTCGATCATGCCCAGATAGGCACTGAGCTCATCCGCCGGCAGCGGGTTGTCGTGCAGCCCGAGCACCAGCCACGGCACCGCCGTGCGGCCTTCGGCCCGCACCAGGAGTTTCTGGTCCTGCGCCTGGAAGCGCTCGGCCAACGGTCCGCCGGCGTGCTGCAGGACCGCCCGCTGGTCGCGCCAGAGCACGTCGTTGCCGTTGACCACCGTGGCATACGCGCGGTCACGCTGGAACAGGAAGTAGTCCAGCGCGGCACGGGCTTCCATGAACGACTGGCGTTCGCGGCCATGGAACTCTTCCACGTCGGCGATGGAGCTGACGATGGCCGCCAGCAACACCAGCACGGTGATCAGGGCGCCGCCGCCGATGAGGAGGCGCTTGCGCAGGCGGCGCAGGTCGTCCAGGCGCGCTGCGGCAGCCGAGCTTCCTGCGGTGGGCGCGGTTCCGGAACCTGCCATGACATTGATCCTGACGTGGGTGCCCATGCAATTTATCCGATTGCGACATTCACTGGCGGTTCTGGCTCGCTTTGAACCAGAGCCTGATACAGCGATTCGCTGGCATAGCAGGACACCACCTGCCCCTCCCCTTGCCACTGCGGACGCAGCGGGCCTTCACGGCAGACCCGGACCCACGCACGGCCCGAGCGCTGCACGCCCTCCCACTCGCTTGGAGCAGGCTCAAACATCACCACCACCGCCCCTTCGGGAATATCCAGCCACGGCGCCGTCGCCAGCAGCTGCGGAGTGACGACCTGGGCTCCCCAACCGCGGATGCGCCGTTCAAGTTCCGCGCGCCACGGGCCGGCCGCAGCCAGCAGGCCCACCACCCGGCCCGCCAGGGGCACCGCCGCCGCCTGTGTGACCGAGGTCGCCAGCGGGGTTTCGAACACGAAACGGCTGCCGACCCCGGGGGTGCTTTCCACCCATATGCGGCCGCCCATGCGCTCGCAGAGCTGCTGGCACAGTGCCAACCCCAGGCCCGAACCACCAAACCGCGACAGGATGGTGGTGTCGGCCTGCACGAACGGCTTGAACAGCCGATCGCACTCGGCCTGGCTCAGGCCGATGCCGGAGTCGGTCGCCTCGAAGCGCAGCCACGCCAGCGCGTCCTCGCGACGGCAGGTTACGCCCAGCTGCACGCGCCCGGACGCAGTGAACTTCAACGCGTTGCTGGCCAGGTTGCGCAACACCCGCTCGATCGCCGCCATCGGCGCCACCGCGCCTTCCGGCACGTTGGCACCCACCACGCAATCGAGCTGCAGGCCCTTGGCATTGGCCATCGGTGCGAACAGCAGCGCCACCCGTTCAAGCATCGCCGCAGGCGAGAAGCGTTCGGGCGTCAGTGTCCACTGGCCGGACTCGATGCGCGACAGGTCCAGCACGTCGGTGATGATGTCCATGAGTGAATCGGCGGACTGGCGCAGGCGCAGCACCCGTTCCATCGACTCTGCGGGCAGGGGCGCGCGCGCCAGCAGTTCCAGGTGGCCGATGATGCCGTGCAACGGCGTGCGGATCTCATGGCTCATCGCCGCCACGAAATGCGATTTGGCGCGGCTGCACGATTCTGCGGCAGCGGTCTGCGCCTGCTCGGCCAGCAGGGCACGCATGTCCTCACTGATGTCCTCCACCATCAGCAGCACCCCGCCCGGCCACGCGTGCCCGCCGCAGTGGACATGAGTACGGTGGAACAGACGCTGCTGCGGATCGCTGGCCAGCGGCAGCTCGCCGCCGAGGATGACCGGGCCATCGGCCAGATCAGCCTGTTCGACCGCGGCGCGCAGCTGTGGAATCAAGCGGCCACCGCTGGCGCGGTCCATCCGCTGCAGGGGACTGTTGAGGTCCTGTACCTCACCACTGCGGGCATCCAGCAGCGCGACCCCGACTGGAACATAGTCCAGCAGCAGGCGCAGGCGCTGGTCGCGCGCGTAGATCGCCTTGACCTGGCGCAGCGCCGGCATGTACATGCGCTTGTGCAGCCACAGCAGGAAGATCCACAGCACGGCCAGCGCGGCGATCAACGAGGCGCCGCCCGACAGCAGCATCGGCGCTATGCCGCGCAGGATGTCGCGCCAGCGGTAGGTTTCCACCAGCGTCCAGGGCGTGCCATTCACCGCCAGCGCCAGGGTGAAGCGCCCGTTGTGGAAGCGTGCGCGGGTGGCATTGCCGAGCAGAACCCAGTCGGCGTCGGCGCCGCTGACATCACGTGCATCCTCGTGGCTGGAGAGCACGCGCAGGCCGTCACGGTCCAGCAACATCAGGTGGCCCTGGCTGTTGCGGCGAAGCAGGTCCTGCAAGCGGGCCAAGGGCTCGTACGCGACGAACGTGGCAATGGGGGCGTCGCCGGCACTGGCCTGGAACACCGAGACCAGCGACGGCTCGCCGCTGATCGGATGGCGGCCGAAGGTACGTTGCGGCGCGTCGCTGCGCGCCAGGCTCTCCAGCAACGGCACCTGGTCATGCAGCGAGGCCGGCGCCAGCAGCTGCGCCGGGGCCCGCAGGTGCGCGAAGATCTCCTCGCGCGAACGCATGCCCAGCGCGTCCGCCAGGCTGCGCTCGGTGAGGCCGTTGTCCAGCGACAGGTACTGCCCGCTGGGGTCGAAGAAGTACGAAGCCCCCACCGGCTCGCCTTCATCGGAGGTGCGGGTCAGGCGCTGGATCAACGAGACGGCGGCACTCAGCTGCAGGTAACGCTTCAGCTCCTGCGGCTGCCACTGCAGTGTCTGCAGGCCCAGCGCCATCTGCGGCCGGCTGCTGTCGTCGGCCACCACCAGCAGCCGCTGGCCGCCCTGCAGATACGCCTGGTACATCGCATCGGAACTGGCCTGGCCCAATCGCGCGTCGTGGCCCCAGGCGTACTCGGCCATGTTGGCCAGGCGGGCGTAGCTGGCATCCTGCCGCGCCAGCTGGATCTGCAATGCATTGTGAGCACGGCGGAAATCGGCGATGCGACGGGCCTCGTAGGCGTTCACCTGGACCACGATGAGGGTGATCAGCACGCTGATCGAGAGCAGGCTGAGTACCGCCCCGCACGCCAGCATCAGCCGACGTGGGTAGCGTCGCAGTGCCTGCAGCTCGCCGCCATCAGCCGGCCCCGCACCTGCACGGGCGTGCAGGCGGTACGGGGACGCTGCGACGGTGGTAGGGGACGACGGCATGGCAGGAGGCGGCGTTGGAGGCTCGCAGACAGATCGGGGACGCTCAGCATGCAGTCGCGCCCGCCCTATCGATGTAGGACGATGTCCAAATTCGACGTTTGATGTGTCGTATTCCGCCCAAATCTTCACGCTCCTCACAATTCGTACTTGTCCGGTTTCTGCCCGTCCCACCCGCCGCGACCCTGTCCGTCCCGAACCCCAGGACACGGAGAGACCGCGATGTGGGCACGACGCATGGGCGAACGCTGGTGGCTGCTGCGGCTGCTCAGCCGGCACGCACTCGATCAGGCCAGCCTGCGCTTGGGCGTCGTCGCCGCGCGCCTGCTGTCGCCGTCGCAACAACGGCGCGTCGCCTGTCGCATTTCTGCTGCGCTGGGGCCCAGCCTGCAGCCCCGTCGCTACCAGAGCGCCTGTAGCGTCCTGCAACGGCTCGGCCTGCCCGCCGGCACGGCGAGCAGGCTGGGCAGCATCGTGCTGGCGCACGCGTGGCTGCGACGAATGCGCCTGCGCCACCTGCGCACACTCCCCTTCCACGCGGTGAAGCGGCATGCGCGCCTGATCGCCTGGAAGGACCCTCAGGCACTTTGGGCGTCCGGCGCGGGCCGGCGCCGTGTCGTCTGCCTGCTGCCCACCGGTGATGTGGAGCTGGCCATCGCAGCGGTACTGGATCGACCCGGTGCGCCTGCGCACTATTTCATCCGCAGCCCGCACGCTCCAGGGTCGGCCGAGCATCGAATCCTGGCGGCACTGCAGGGCCAGGGCCATCGCCTGGACATCGGATCATCGCCCAGGCCCGGCCAGGGCTGGCGGCAACTGCGACGCGGCGCCACGATCATCGCGCTGCTGGACCCACTGCTGATGGCACATTCCGCCCTGCCGGGCCATCGCCAACCCGCACCGTTGCGGCTTGCGCGACTGGCGCGTGTGCCGGTGCTGCTTGCCGGGCATCGCAACGATGACGACGGCGCCGGCACCCTGCACGTGCTGGGTGAGTTCCGGCTGGATGGGAGCGCTGCGCAGTCGGACGCGCTGTACAGCACGGTGCAGGCATTTCTCGCAGCATCACCACTGGACTGGATGGCGCCGGGGTAAACCCGAAGGCCGCAGCGGGCGCGTCCCGCTGCGGCGGTTGGCTCAGGCTACGATGAGCGCGACGTTGATGTTGTTGCGGGTGGCATGCGAGTACGGGCATACCACGTGGGCCTTGCTGACCAGATCACGTGCCTGCTCGCTGTCTACGCCCGGCAACGAGATGGTCAGCGCGACGTCGATGGCGAAGCCGGTGCTGACCGGGCCGATGCCAACGCGACCGGTAACCGAAGCATTGTCGGGGATGCTCACGCCCTCGTGGCCAGCGACATGGCGCAGCGCGCCGAGGAAACACGCCGAGTAACCTGCGGCGAACAACTGCTCCGGGTTGGTGCCCGTCCCGCCAGTCCCACCCAGTTCTGCCGGCGTGGACAGCGCGATATCGAGCATCCTGTCCGATGAGGTGGCGTGGCCCTCGCGCCCACCGACGGCGGTGGCCTGGGCGGTGTACAGGATCTGTTCAATGCTCATGGAGTGCTCCTTTGCGTGGTTGCGCGACCGCAGACGCGGCCGGAAACCGCATCGTGGAAGCAGGATCGAGCACGTTCCATCGGACAGGGACGATAGCCGCCACCCTGCAGCGACGAATCAGGCGCGCAGCAGCACGTACGCAGCAAGCACCGCCAGGTGCCCGACGTAGTAGAGATAGAACGCCCACCGCCAGCGCGGCAGTGGCCATGTCACCCGCGCGGCCAGCAGCACCACCGGTACGGCCAGCAATGCCCAGCCGTTGTGGTTCGCCCAGCACACCGCTGCGAGCCCGACCAGCAGCAGCCACCACGCGCGATGCCGGAACGCGATCCATCCCAGCAGCACGCAGCCGACACCCGCCCACTGGTAATCCACGAACATCGGCAGCACGCCGGCAGCCAGCAACAGCTGAACGGGCCGATGGTTCGCCAGCGCATGAACGGCCACCGCAGCCAGGGCAAAGGTCAGCAGGATGTTGAGCGGCAGCCAGGAACCAAACGCGAATGCGTGCACTGGCTGCGCGATCAGCCCCCACAGCGCGAGCCGACGCATCGACTTGCGCAGGTCGGCCCCGGGCTGGGCCAGGTTGCAGGCCATCACCAGCGCGAACAGCGGGAAGGCAATGCGCCCCAGTTCGCTGACCACCGGTACGTAGCCGCCAAAGACCACCTTGGCCACGTGATCACCGGTCATGGCCAGCAGTGCGATCCACTTCAGCAGCTCGCGCGCGCCGCTGCCAAGGGTGAAGTTGAAGGTTGACGTCCCGGTCGTGGTCGCTTGCATCGCGGAAGCTTATGCGCATCGGCCAACCCATTTCCAGCGCCGCGCAGGAGTCCGTCGCTGCAGCCCGCAGGTGGCGGCGCTATGCTGGCCGCCCCAGCTTGTGAGACACCTGCCATGCGTACCCTGTACCCCGCCATCGAACCCTACCGCGAGTTCACCCTGCCGGTGAGCGATCTGCACACGCTGCATGTCGAAGAGTGCGGCACACCGGACGGCATTCCGGTGGTGTACCTGCACGGCGGCCCAGGCGCGGGCATTTCACCCACCCATCGCCGTTTCTTCGATCCGGCACGCTACCGCATTGTGTTGATCGACCAGCGTGGCAGCGGCCGCTCCACCCCGTTCGGCGAGCTGCGCGACAACACCACGCAGGACCTGGTGGCCGACATCGAGAAGGTGCGTGAGCACCTGGGCATCGAGCGTTGGCTGGTCTATGGCGGCTCCTGGGGGTCGACCCTGTCACTGGCCTACGCACAGGCACATCCCGAGCGCGCCACCGGCCTGATCGTGCGCGGCGTATTCCTCGGCCGCGAAATGGAAAACCGCTGGTTCGCCGAAGCCAACGGCGGTGCGCGCTGGATCTTCCCGGAGCGCTGGGACCGCTATGAGGCCTACATTCCGGAAGCCGAGCGCGGCGACATGATCGCAGCCTACTGGAGCCGCATGGACAGCCCGGATGTGGCGATCCGGATCGAAGCCGCGCAGGCCTGGCTGGGCTGGGAGGACAACGCGGCCACCCTGCAGCACGACGTGGATGCGCAATCCACCGACGACCCGCTGGACACATTGGCAAAGGCCCGCATTGAAGCGCATTACTTCCGCAACAGCATCTTCCTGGAGCCGGACCAGCTGCTGCGCGATATCGATCACATCCGCCACCTGCCCTGCGTGATCGTGCAGGGGCGCTACGACATCATCTGCCCGCCGCGCAGTGCGTGGGATCTGGCCAAGGCCTGGCCGGAAGCCCGGCTGGAGATGGTGACCTCCGGCCACAGCGCCAACGAGCCGGCCACGGTGGATGCGCTGGTGCGGGCCACGGACGCCTTTGCCGACCGTTTCTGAGCAGATGGTAGTGCCGGCCGCTGGCCGGCATCCCACCGTTCGAGGGTAGCTTCGACTCCGCGCAATCGCTGCTGCGCGGCCAGGTGAATGGCGACCCACCGGCAACGGTCCACGGCCCCATTCTTCGCAGCCCGCTTACAGCTCCGCGCAGAAGATCCGGCGGTGACCACCGCACCGGTGGTTCGCCCTTTCCCCAGGAGCACGCCATGACCGGTTATCGCTGCCTTCCCATCGCTCTCTCGCTATCTGCGGGCCTGCTGCTGGGCGCCTGTTCCAATCCCTAGGAGGCCAGCAAGGCCACCGCCGCCGAGGACGTGACAGAAGTAAGGCTCATCCCTGCCTACGAATCGCTGGACAAGGACAAGGACGGCATCGTCACCCTGGCGGAAGTCGATGCGGTAGCACCGGACTGGGCCGAACGGCTGCATGCCTGCGATACCGACCGTGACAAGACGTTGACCCGTGGCGAGTACGACGTGTGCAAGCAGACCAGCGCTTCGCATTGATCCATCACTGAACCCTCGATTGGCGCTGTGCATGCCCGGCTATACCAAGGTATAGCCGGGCTAACCCACGAGTCTCTAGGCCTGTCCCATTCAGGGGCGGACAATAGCACCACTGGCCAGGGCAACCCTGGCTGCCAACTTCCCCTCATGGAGACGCAGATGGACCCCGACCCTGCCGGGTGCGCCGCACCCCGGATCACCGCCTGTTGCCTGTTCCTGGCGCCTGCCCGCCGGTCCCTGCCTGCCTGAGTGACGGGGGACCGCCAGGCGCCGCCTGCCTGGAGATCGCCCCCATGTCCTACAAGATCCTCTACATCACCCTGCGCCGCCTGATCGGCGAGCGCGATGTTGCCGCCCTGCGCAGCCAGCTGCTGCAATACGGCCCGGTCATGTTTGCCCGTTCGCTGTCGCTCGGTTCGCCGCGCGTGGTAGCCGACGCCTTGTCGCTGCTGCCGATCAGCGAGCGCATCACTGTGCTGCGTCATCTGCCCTATCCCCTGCGCGATGCGATGAAGCCGCTGTGCATCGGTGGCAGCCAGCGGCTGCACATGCAGCCATGGTCACCGGCGGTGCTGGCGATGCGCCACGCCTGATCTGTGTCACCCATTCCGTTCGTGTTCCGGCTGCGGCCGGCTCTGACATTCGAGGAGCGTCCCATGAGCCTGCTCAACGCCTGGTTCAACGCCTTCCTGCGCAGCCGTCGCGCAGGCAACCTGTTCCGCCGCCGCGCGATGCCCGAAGTCGGGTTTGGTCCGGGCAGCGCCGAAGCGGCGCCGTTCGCGCTCACCACCGGCCTGGTCACGCTCGCCCAGCGGGACGAAGCCGAGCTGCTGGCCACGCTGGGCTCGCATGCCGATGGCCTCAGTCCCCATGAGGCCGAGGAGCGACTGTCCACGCTCGGCCCCAATGAGGTGGATCACGAGAAGCCGCTGCCGTGGTGGCGCCACCTGTGGCAGTGCTACCGCAATCCGTTCAACCTGCTGCTGACCGTGCTGGCGGCGGTGTCCTGGCTGACCGAGGACATCAAGGCGACGATCGTCATCGGTGCGATGGTGCTGCTGTCCACGCTGATCCGCTTCGTGCAGGAGGGTCGTTCGAACCGAGCGGCCGAGCGGCTGAAGGCACTGGTCGGCAACACTGCGCGCGTGCTGCGCCGCAATCCCGGCACCGAGGCTGCGGATGTGGCAGACCAGTACTTCGGCGCGCGCCTGCACAGCCGTCGCCCTGCACGCCTGCTGGACCTGCCGATCCGTGAACTGGTGCCCGGCGACCACATCGTGCTGTCGGCAGGCGACATGATTCCGGCCGATTGCCGCGTGCTGAACGCCAAGGACCTGTTCGTGGCGCAGGCGGCGATGACCGGCGAGTCGCTGCCGGTGGAGAAATTCGCGCACCCGGGCGATGGCCTGGCCGGCCTGCTGGAACAGCACAACCTGCTGTTCATGGGTACCAACGTGGTGTCCGGTACGGCCACCGCCATTGTGCTGGCCACCGGTAACCGCACCTACTTCGGCACCCTGGCCCAGCGCAGCACCGCCACCGACCGTGCGCCCACCGCATTCCAGGCCGGCGTCAACAGTGTCAGCTGGCTGCTGATCCGCTTCGCGCTGGTGATGGTGCCGTTCGTGCTGCTGATCAACGGCTGGACCAAGGGCGACTGGACCGAGGCGTTCCTGTTCGCGCTGTCGGTGGCGGTGGGCCTGACGCCGGAAATGCTGCCGATGATCGTCACTTCCACCCTGGCCAAGGGCGCGGTGCTGCTGTCGCGGCGCAAGGTGATCGTCAAGCGCCTGGATGCCATCCAGAACTTCGGCGCGATGGAAGTGCTGTGCACCGACAAGACCGGCACCCTCACCCAGGACAGGATCGCGCTGGAGCGCCACACCGATGTGTTCGGCCACGATTCGGAAGACGTGCTGAAGTTCGCTTACCTCAACAGCCACTTCCAGACCGGGCTGATCAACCTGCTGGACCGTGCGGTACTGGAGCACGTGGAGCTGCAGAGCTCGCTGCGGCTGTCGCAGGACTACCACAAGGTGGATGAGATCCCGTTCGACTTCGAGCGCCGCCGCATGTCGGTGGTGGTCTCCGAGCGCGAGGACCACCATGAGCTGATCTGCAAGGGAGCCGTGGAAGAGATGCTGGCGGTGTGCAGCACCGTGCGCGAGAACGGCCAGGACATGCCGCTGGACGAGCGCCGCCTGGCGCGGGTGCGGCAGACCACCGAGGAACTGAACGAACAGGGCCTGCGCGTGGTGGCGGTGGCGATGAAGGAGACCGCAGCCAGCCAGACCACCTACTCGCAGGCGGACGAGTGCGGGTTGACCCTGGTCGGCTACGTGGCGTTCCTCGACCCGCCGAAGGAATCGGCCGCGCAGGCGCTGCAGGCGCTTGCCGCGCATGGCGTGGAGGTCAAGGTCTTCACCGGCGACAACGAACTGGTGACCGCGCGTGTCTGCGCGCAGGTGGGGCTGGACGCCGACACCATCCTGACCGGGCCGCAGATCGAGCGCATGGATGACGGCGCGCTGTCGCGGGCGCTGCACCACCATTGCGTGTTCGCCCGGCTGACGCCGCTGCACAAGGAGCGCCTGGTGCGCGAGCTGCGTGCTCAGGGCAAGGTGGTCGGCTTCCTCGGCGACGGCATCAATGATGCACCGGCGCTGCGCGCAGCCGATATCGGCATCAGCGTGGACAGTGCGGTGGACATCGCCAAGGAGGCCGCCGACATCATCCTGCTGAAAAAGAACCTGATGGTGCTGGAGGAAGGCGTCATCCAGGGCCGGCGCACGTTCAACAACATGCTGAAGTACATCCGCATGACCGCCAGCTCCAACTTCGGCAATGTGTTCTCGGTGCTGGTGGCCTCGGCCTTCCTGCCGTTCCTGCCGATGCTGCCGCTGCAGCTGCTGGTGCAGAACCTGCTGTACGACATCTCGCAGATCGCCATTCCGTTCGACAACGTGGACGAGGAGCTGGTGCGCAAGCCGCTGAAGTGGAACCCGGCGGACATCGGCCGCTTCATGGTGTTCTTCGGGCCGATCAGCTCGATCTTCGACCTGAGCTCCTTCGCGCTGATGTGGTACGTGTTCGATGCACGCACGCCGGCCGACCAAGGCCTGTTCCAGTCCGGCTGGTTCGTGGTCGGCCTGCTGACCCAGACCCTGATCGTGCACATGATCCGCACGCCGAAGGTGCCGTTCCTGCAGAGCATCGCCGCGCCGCCACTGCTGCTGATGACCGGCCTGATCATGGCCATTGGCGTGGCCCTGCCGATGAGCCCGCTGGCCGGCTACTTCAAGCTGCAGGCGCTGCCGGCCGGCTACTGGCCGTTCCTGGTGGCGATCCTGTTCGGCTACGCGGTGCTGACCACTGCGCTGAAGCGGTTCTACATCCGTCGTTACGGCTGGCAGTAAGCGCCCGCCGCTTTGTCCAGGGAGAAACACAATGGACATCAATCCGAACCTGCCGGCGTTCGACGCCGGTGCCACGCTCAGCTCGCTGATCAGCCTGTCGGTGGCGTTCGTGCTGGGCACGGTCATCGGCCTGGAACGCCAGCTGCGGCAACGCACCGCGGGCCTGCGTACCAACACGCTGGTGGCGGTGGGTGCGGCGGTGTTCGTCGATCTGGCCGTGCGCTTCCATGACCTGTACGGCGGCCCGCCGTCACCGCTGCATGTGGTGGCCTATGTGATCTCCGGCGTCGGCTTCCTCGGTGCCGGCGCGATCATGAAGGACGGCGCGCAGGTGTCCGGCCTGAACACCGCCGCTACCCTGTGGGGATCGGCGGCGGTGGGAGCATGTGCCGGTATCAAGCTGCTGCCCGAAGCAGTGCTCGCCGCGGTGTTCGTGCTGGCCGCCAACACCCTGCTGCGGCCGGTGGTGAACCGCATCCAGCGGCAGCCGCTGCCGGAAGCGTTCAGCGAAGCGACCTATGCGATCAACGTGGTCTGCCAGCGCGAGCAACAGGCAGAGGTGCTGGATCAGCTGTTGCTGCTGCTTGAGCAGGCGCAGTACCCGGTGCGCGCGGTGGACCAGCGCCCGTTCGGCGAGCGCGACGTGGAAATCGAAGCGGTGCTGTATGCCACCACGGTGGATGCCGGCGAACTGGATGCGGTACTGGCGACGCTGGCGACCACGCCCGGCGTGCTGCAGGGGTTCTGGAACGCCAGCCTGGAGGAGTAGTGCCGGCGGCTGGCCGGCAACCTGATGATCTCCGGAAGCACCCTGCAGATGCCGGCCAGCGGCCGGCACTACCAGGCATCGCTTTGACCGGTGCCGACCAAGGCCGGTATCCACCGATGGCGGCTTTGCTATCCTTTCACCCCACGCCAGGGAGCTTCCCCGATGCCATCGCTGTCGCCCCGCCGCCCACTGGTGCTGCTGGCCCTGATCGTCGTGATGGCGGCGATCTTCCTGATCGACACCGTCACCGATTACGCAGTTGCCGCTGCCTGCTTCTACGCGGCGGTCATCCTGGCCGCATCGCGCGTGCTGGGCGCACGCGGGTTGATCACCCTGGCCATTACCTGCATCGCGCTGACCGGGCTGAGCTTCTTCCTGACCCGCTTCGGCACCTATCGCATCGGCCTGGTCAATTCGGTCATTGGCATGCTGGTGATCGGCATCACCACCTACCTTGCCCTGAACATGGAAGCAGCCAAGGCCGCCGTGCAGGAGGCGCAGGGCCGCCTGTTGCGTGTGGCGCGCGCGTCCACCGTAGGCGAACTGACCACTTCCATCGCGCATGAAGTGAACCAGCCGCTGGCGGCCATCGCCAGCAGCGCCGAAGCCTGCCAGCGTTGGCTCGCGCAGGACCCACCGAACGTGGACAAGGCCCGGCAGACCGTGGCCCGCATCCTGGCCGATGCACACCGCGCAGGCGACGTGATCGCCCGCATCCGCGGCCTGACCCAGGGCGCGGCACCGCAGCGACGCGCCTTCGATCTGAACGAGGCGGTGGAGGAAATGCTGGCGCTGTCGCGCAGCGAGCTGGACCGGCATGGCGTGGCCGTGGCGCTGCTGCTGGACGCCGAACTGCCACCGGTGCAGGCCGACCGCGTGCAGGTGCAGCAGGTGATCGGCAACCTGATCCTCAATGCGGTGGACGCGATGGAGACCGTGCCCACCGCCGACCGGCGCTTGTCCCTGCTGACCCGGCGCGACGGCCAGCGGGTCAGCCTCAGCGTCCGTGATCGCGGTGTCGGCCTGCCCGCCGACCATCCCGAACGCGTCTTCGATGCCTTCTGGACCACCAAGTCGCACGGTCTGGGGCTGGGTCTCAGCCTGAGCCGCTCGATGATCGAAGCCAACGACGGCCAGATCCGTGCCGAACGACCGGCAGGCGGCGGTGCCTGCTTTGTGTTCGACCTGCCCATTGCCACGGACGCCCACCATGCGTAAGCCCACTGCCGCCAACCCCGATCCGGCACCCATCGTCTATGTGGTCGACGACGATCCGTCGGTGCGCGCAGCACTGGAAGACCTGCTGGCCTCGATGGGCCTGCAGGTGCGGGCCTTCGCCTCCACCCAGGCCTTCCTCGAACACGCGCTGGAAGACGCACCGGCATGTCTCGTGCTGGACGTGCGCATGCCCGGCCAGAGCGGTCTTGAATTCCATCGCACGATGGGCAGCCACGGCCTGCAGCTGCCGGTGGTGTTCATCACCGGCCACGGCGACATCGCGATGGGCGTCAACGCGATCAAGGACGGCGCCATCGAATTCCTCACCAAGCCCTTCCGTGATCAGGAACTGCTCGATGCCATCCACAAGGGCATCGAGATCGACCGCCAGCGCCGCCGCGAGGGCGAGGCACTCGGCGCGCTGCAGCTGCGCTGGGACACCCTCAATGCCGGCGAGCGCGAGGTGGTCGATGGCGTGGTGCGCGGCCGCCTCAACAAGCAGATCGCCGGCGACCTGGGCGTCAGCGAGATCACGGTGAAGGTGCGCCGTGCGCAGGTGATGCGCAAGATGGGCGCACGCACCCTGGTTGACCTGGTGCGCATGTACGACCGCCTGCAGGCGGGTACGCCATGAACGTCCACGTCGCGCTGCTGCGCGCGGTCAACGTCGGCGGCACCGGCAAGCTGCCGATGCGCGAACTGGTGGCGATGTGCGAGGACGCAGGCTTCGCCGATGTCCGCACCTACATCGCCAGCGGCAATGTGGTGTTCCGCAGCGGGCTTGATGAATCCACCGTACGGGAGGCCCTCGCCCAACGGCTGCAGGCGTACGCCGGCAAGCCGGTGGGCGTGCTGGTGCGCTCGGCCAACGAGATCGTAGGCGTGGTGGCACGCAACCCGTTTGCGCAGGCCGCCGGCAACCGTGTGGTCGCGCTGTTCCTCGACGGCAGCCTGCCTGCCGATCCGCTGGACGGCGTGACCGGCCGGCGCGATGAACAGCTCGCACTCGGCACGCGCGAGATCTTTATCCACTACGGTGCCGGCATGGCCGACTCGCGCTTGCGTATTCCCGGTTCGGCACAGGGCACGGCACGCAATCTCAACACCGTCGCCCGGCTCGCGGCGATGGCAGCGGAACTGCGCTAGCGCTCTTCCGGCAGGCTGTACAGGAGCCGGTAGTCATGGCGACCCTCGCTGATGGTGATCTCCAGCGTGCCGACCAGGCCCAGCAAGCCGTCACTGCCGGAATCAGGCACCACCACCACGCTCAGCTGTGGCGTGCCACGGGTCATCAACCCATTGTGCTGCAGGGTGAACGCGCCGTGGCGCCCGGCCAGCGTGGCCGTCACCCGCTCCATCGCCACGTAGCCGGCCGAGCCCTGCACCGGTGTGCGGAAGGCCAGCATCTGGCCGACGCTGCTGCCGTGCAGGTCGCCGGCAAAGGTCTTGTTGATCGACATCACCGCGATCGGGCCGTTATTGCCACCGATCGCCCGCAGATCCACTTCAAACGTACCGTGTGCTTCACCCTGCATCCTGCTCTCCCCTCTGGTCGGTTGAACGCAGCTACTTCTTCGTGGCCAGCACGATCACCCTGGTCAGCACCAGGCCGATGCCGCTCCACTCCCGCAGGCTGGGCCGCTCGCCCAGCAGAAGATAGGCCAGCACGATCACCAGTACCACGCTGAACTTGTCCACCACCGCCACCTTGGCCAGCTCACCGCTCTGCAATGCGCGGAAGTAGAACAGCCACGACGCTCCGGTGGCCAGCGCCGACAGCACCAGGAACAGCTGGGTGCGCCCCGGCAGCAGCAACGGGTTGGACCATTTGCCGGTGACCACCACCAGCGGCAGGACTACCGCTGCCACCACCAGGGTGCGGATGGCCATGGCCAGGTCCGAGTCGACGCCCTTGACGCCGACTTTGGCGAACAGCGCGGTCATCGCCGCGAAGGCGGCAGACAGTCCAGCCCATATCAACCACTGCGGTACGTTCTGCACGGACCCCTCGCTTGCCGGAACGGATGAGCGTGCGCCAACGCTACTCCACCCTGCCATCGGTGGGGCTTCACCTGCCCATCACCACCGCTACAATGGGTGAGGAATCGCCAGGGGGGCTATCTGCAGGGAATGCGCCATGCGTGAACAGGACACCACCCTCGCCCTTGCCGGGCCGTCGTCCCTTGACCGGGCCCGCCTGCCGTGCACCACACGGCTGCTGCTTCCCCTCCCCTTCGTTTCGCAGCAACCTGCCCGTTCCGCATGGCAGGTTCCTCATCGCTTGCCCTGACCGGAGCCGTCGAAATGCCCGAGAACACCCTCCTTGCCACGCCGGCCGCCACCGCGCCGATCAAGTACCTCGACCGCGCCATGGCCACGCTGCGCAGCCTGGGCCTGGCCGCCCCCCAGGACAACAACGCACCGGCCATCGCGCTGGTCTCGCAGCTGTCCACCCTCGACCAGGGCCGCGTGGTGGCCATTGCCCGCGTGCTGCAGCAGTCCGGCCATTTCAATGCCGTGATGCGTGATGAAATCAGCTCGGCCAAGGTGTCCGACCGCTATACCGAGATCATCCGCGCCTTCGACAGCATCCGTGATGACGCCAGCAGCATGGTCGAGCAGGTGCGTGACGGCAAGATCGACATGGGCGAGCGCCTGCAGAACCTGTGGATGAAGGTCACCCGCGGCGACATTCCGAGTCGGTTCGAGAAGATCCGCCGTACGTTCCTGGACGTCAGCCGCGATTCGGCCGAGCAGCTGCAGCGTGAGTCGCGAGTGCTGGAGATGTACGGCGACTTCCGCCTGTCGATCAAGGATGCCGAGATCCAGGCCCATGAGCTGTTGAAGCTGCAGGAGCAGGCGCTGGCCGATGCGCGCGAGGCGCTGAAGCAGGCGCAGCAGCGCGTGGAATCGGCCGACCCGTCCGCCGATGCCGCCGACACCGGCCGCCTGGTCATGGCCCGCGACGAGGCCCTGCGCAACAACCAGGCCGAGGAGTCGCGCTACCAGCTGGCCAAGGACCTGGCCGAGAACCTGCAGGTGAACTACGCCACCTCCGAGGCGATCATGCTGCGCGTGCACCAGTCGCATGAGGTCAAGCGCCGCGTCAACGAGCGCTCGGTGGTGTTCTTCTCCACCAATGAGACCAGCTTCACCGCCTTGAACCTGGCATTCACCACGCAGATGGGCCTGCATGAGTCCACGCAGGCGCTCAATGCGATGACCGAGGGCACCTCAAAGGGCCTGGAAGCGGTGGCCAACATTGGCGACGACGTGCTGCACGAGGGCCTGAAGGCCGGCTACGGCGCCACCATCGGCGTCGATTCGGTGCGCAAGCTGGTCGATGCGGTGGTGCGCTTCCAGGAGACCTCGCTGCAGGAGATCGAGCAGCTGCGTGGACAGGCCACGCGCGATTCGGCGGAGATCGCCGAGTATGTCGAACAGGGCAAGCAGCGTTTCGCTGCCCTGCTGCAGGCACCGCCGAGCCCGGAGTCGCGCTGAGGTGAGTGCGACGATGGCCCCTGCCGAGCTGCAGGATGCGCTGCTGACCATGGATGTGGTCGACCAGCTGCGTTACCGCAATGCCGAAATGAAGGCGCTGGCCGACAGCGGCCATGACAAGGCGACGCTGAAGCAGCGCCTGCTTGAGTTGTACCGCTCGCAGGGCATCGAGGTCTCCGACGAGATCCTCGAGGCCGGCATCCAGGCCCAGCGTGAGCAGCGCTACCTCTACACCGCGCCGCGAGGCTGGAAGGCCTGGCTGGCGCGGCGCTGGATCGACCGCAGCCGGCTGCTGAAATGGGCGCTGATGGTAGCCCTGGTGCTGCTGATGCTCGGTGTCCTGCTGGTGATGGCGCGCAGCTTCGGCGCGTTCGTGCACGAGAGCAACGTGCAGAAGAACGTGCAGCTGCTGAACGACAAGGTGGCCGCGCAGCAACAGGAGGCTGCCGCAGCGCGCGCCCTGCTGGCCTCACAGGAACAGGCCCTGCAGGGACTGCTGCCACGTGCCACCGCCAGCGGCGAGCGCCTGCAGCCGCTGACCGAAGGTGCACAGACCGCGCTGGCCGAAGCACAGCGGCGCTTTGCCGACGTTCCCGCCGCGATGGCAACGCTGCCGACCCTTGTGCGCAAAGACAAGCTCACCCGGCTCAGCAGCGGTGGCAGCGCCACCGGCGAGCAGGCGGCCGCGCAGGTGGAACAGCACCGACTGGCAGCGGCGCAACTGCTGGCGCAGGCCAAGGACACCCTGCCTCCGCTGACCGAGCGGGTGAACACCTTCGGCCAGGCGATCGAGGCCAGCGAGCTGCTGGATACCACCAACGCCGCTGCAAAGGCAGCACGCCTCGCGCCGGATGCCGAGCAGGTGCGCGCACGCGCCTACACCGGCGGCGACGTGGCACTGCGCGCGGGCGACATCGCCGCAGCCGGCCAGGCGGTAGCGACCCTGAAGGACCTGATCGGCAGCGCCGACAAACTGGCCGCGCTCAACGAGCGCCTCGCCCAGCTCAAGGCCGATGGCCTCGCCACCGGCGTCACCGGCGAAGACCGCAAGCGCTTCGAGCGTGCACTGGAGCAGGCCGCCCGCCTGATCCGGGTCGAGACGCTGTCCGAAGCCGGGCCGGCCCTGGACGAGGCCAGCCAGCTGGTGGCGCTGCTGTCGCAGACCCTGGTCTACCGGATCGTCAACCGCGACAATGAACGCACCGGCGTCTGGCGCTACAACGAAAAGGCCAACGGTGGCCGCAATTACTACCTGGTGACCGAAGCACTGGACGAGGCCGGCAAGGCCACCGAACTGCTGATCCGCAACGAGGAAACCGGCAAGGACGAATGGACCTCGCTGTTCGCCGTGCGCGTGCCCGAGGCCACCTACAACCGCGTTGCCGCCGACAAGCAGGACAACGGCATCATCGAAGACGACCAGATCGGCAGCAAGCCGCGCGGCAGCCTGTCGCCGCGGTTCCGCATGCCCACCACCGGCGGCTACATCACCGAATGGTGATGGGTAAGGAACTGACATGAGAGATCTGAACGAGGCCATTGCTGATGTCGAAGCCGATATCGGCCAGGTGCAGGCACAACTGGCCGCGCGTGGCGACCAGTGCCGGGAACTGATCAAGGAACAGGAAGCGCTGCACGGCGGGGTCCGCGACGACTTCAACACCTTGGCCCGCCTGCAGGCCGAGGCCGCTACCGATGCGCCGCCGATGCTGGCCCGGGACCTGCTGCAGCAGTCCAGCGCCGATCTGCAGCGCCGTGACCGCAAAGCGGCGGTGCTGGCCGACGAACTGCAGGCGCTGCTGGACATCGAGCAGTCGCTGCAGCAGCGGTCGCAGGAGGCCGTTACCGCGCGCGACGCCGCCGGTGGACGCTGGCAGGCCCTGCAGGATCAGGTGGACACCGCGCTGCAAGCGGAACCCACCTACAGGGCCCTGCAGGACGATCTGCAGCTGGCCGTGGCGCGCGCTGACACGGTGGAGCGGATGGCCGCCTCCGCGCAGTCGGAGCGTGACGCCAAGGCCGGCGCCTACCAGGCCGACCCGATCTTCATGTACCTGCATCGACGCGGCTTCGGCAGCACGGCCTATCGCGGTTGGCCGCTGGTGCGCACCGTCGATGGCTGGTTGGCCGAGCTGTGCGGCTTCGACCGTGCCCGCCGCGAGTACGCCACGCTGGTGGAGCTTCCGCCCTATCTGCAGGAACATGCCGGACAGGCCCGTGCCGACATCGAGGCGGCCCGCCAGCCGGTACAGCAGGCCCGCGACGCCGCTCTCGCCCATGCCGGTGGCGACCCGCTGCGCCAGCAACTGCAGGCGGCACAGAGCGCAGTGGCGCAGGCACTGTTGGCCGAGCAGCTGCATCGGCAGACCGTGGATGCCAAGCAGGCACAGATCGATGGCTTCCGCAGCTGGACCGATGCCGAAGGCGGCGCCCTGCTCACCGCGCTGGCGCGCACGCTGTCTGCCAAGAGCATGGACGACCTGTACCGCCGCGTCGCCGCCACCGCCTCCGGCGAGGACGATGCCGTGCTCGAACGCATCCATGGCAGTCGCCTGCGCCTGGGCGAGATCGACGGCATGGTGGCTGAGCACACCCGTGAAATGGCCGTGCTGAAGAAGCGCCTGGACAGCCTGCAGGCTGCGCGCAGGAGCTACCAGGCAGCAGCAGACATCGAACGCCAGGCCTACGAGGCGCCGAGCTACCGGTCCGCCGCGCCGGCCACCGTCGCCGCATCCTTCTTCAGCACCACCCGCGGCCAAAGCACCACCCGCTCCTCTGGCAGCCTGTTCGACCTGCTTTCGGGCGGTTCCAGCAGTTCCAGCTCGAGGTCAAGCTCGCGTTCGAGTTCCAGCTCAAGCTCCAGTTCCGGTTCCAGTTCCAGTTCCAGCGGCAGCAGCTTCCACAGCGGCGGCGGTATCAGCGGTGGCGGTGGCTTCAAGACCGGCGGCGGGTTCTAGCCCGGCAACGACCGGGTGCGCCGCTTCAGCCGCGCATCCAGCACGCCCACGCCCAGCAGCACCAGGCTGGTCAGCCATCCGGCGGCCAGCAGGTGCGTCCATGGCAACACCAGGCACAGCACCAGCAGCGCGGCAGCGCCCAGCAGATGCGAGCGCGGCGCGTGCCCATAGACCACGCGCTTGTACAGGGCACTGCCCAGCAGATAGATCAGCGGGCCTGCCACCATCACGGTCACGTAAACCGGGGTGACGGCCACCCCCGGATGGTCCATGACCAGATCATTGCCCACCGCCGTGGCGATGATGCCGGCGATCAGCAATGCATGCACGTAGTGGAAGTTGGCGCCCATCCGCCCGGGGTCTTCGGCGTGGGTGATGGCCTCTGTGGCATCGCGGCTGGAGATGCCGAAGTACAGCCACCACATGGCAATCGTGCCGGCGAAGGTGGCCAACACCGCTGAAACCACTTCCAGGCTCCAATGCTCGACGTCGCTGAGCACGCCCCCGGTTGCCAGCAACGTCTCGCCCAGTGCGACGATGACGAACAGCTGGCAGCGTTCGGCCAGGTGTCCGCCCTCGATGGTCCAGTCGCGGGTGTGCGAACGGCCCATGCCCGGGAACGCGAAGCCGAACATCGGCGAGATGTATTCGCAGGCCACCGCCACCGCCCACAATGCCAGGCGAAGGTTGCCCTCGGCCGCCGCGCCGGCCAGCCAGAAGCAGGCCGACACGCTGACCCAGGCAAGCATGCGGCGGAAGTTCGGTGCCAACGGATGGCTCCGGCCGACCTCCAGCAGCACGAATGCGGTGCGTCCGACCTGCATCGTGGCGTACGCCCCGGCGAAGATCCACGCACGATCGGCAAACGCCTCGGGAATGGACGAGGACATCAACAACGCCAGCAGCATGGTGGCGAACAGCAGGCCGCGGATGCGCGGCGCCTCCGGGTCGAACCAGTTGCTGACCCAGCACGCGTACTGCCAGCCGAGCCAGACCGCGAACCACAGCACCAGCGTCTGCAGTACACCGGCCAGGTCCAGGTGGTGCAGCAGATGGTGGCTGAGCTGGGTGACCGCGAATACGTAGACCAGATCGAAGAACAGTTCTTCGTAGGTCACGCGGGCATGGTGGCCGTCGCGGTGGCGCAGCGCGGGCAAGCGCAGTCGGGTACGCATGGAACTCCTTCAGCGCGCCAGGCGCCAGTACAGGAAACCGGCCAGCAACGCCGGCGCGGCAAACACCAGCAACAGGATCGGCAACTCCTCGCGTACCGCGTAACCGGCCTTGCTGACCCCCACCCACATGTTGGCCACGGCCACCAGCAGCCAGGTAGCGATGAAGGCGATCAGCGCCGTGGGCAGCTGCGAGGTACCCACGCTCCAGAGACGGCCAAACAGCAGGAACACGCCCAGCAGGAGCACGCCGCCGAGCATCACCATGAGCACATGCATGGTCCACCTCCTTGAGCCTGGGAACAGGCTAGCCCCGGCCGATTGTGCGCAACAGCCCGTGGAGATGGATTCACAGTCCAGAGCAAGCGAACAATCCCGGCATCGGCTGCGGCGAACCTTATGGCAGCCATGAGTTATTCGCGAAACGGGCCGTCCAGGGTACGTGCTAGCTTCATCCGACCCTATCCAGACCCCTCTCCGCCATGCGCCGTTGCCTGACGACCCTTGCCCTGACTGCCACACTTGCCTTTGATGTCACTGCCGCCGACACACCGCTGCCACAGCTGCAGGCCTACACCGTAGACCCATCCTGGCTGCAGCCGATGGCGCCGCTGCAGATCGCCGACCATACCTGGCAGATCGGCACTGAGGACCTGACCGCGCTACTGGTGCAGACCGCCGACGGCGCGGTGCTGCTCGACGGCGGCATGCCGCAGATGGCCAGCCACCTCATCAGCAACATGAAGGTGCGCGACGTGGCGCCGCAGGACCTGCGCTTCATCCTGCTCAGCCATGCGCATGCCGACCATGCGGGCCCGGTGGCAGAACTGAAGCGCCGTACCGGTGCGATGGTGGTAGCCAACGCCGAATCAGCGGTGCTGCTGGCGCGCGGCGGCAGCAACGACCTGCACTTTGGCGACAGCATCACCTTTCCGCCGGCCAGCACCGACCGCATCATCATGGATGGCGAAGTGGTCACGGTGGGTGGCATCGCGTTCACCGCACACTTCATGCCGGGGCACACCCCGGGCAGCACCGCCTGGACCTGGACCGACACCCGCGATGGCAAGCCGGTGCGCATCGCCTACGCCGACAGCCTGAGTGCGCCGGGCTACCAGCTGCAGGGCAACGCCCGCTATCCCCACCTGGTCGAGGACTACCGGCGCAGCTTCGCTACGGTGCGCGGCCTGCCCTGCGACCTGTTGCTGACCCCGCATCCGGGCGCCAGCAACTGGAACTATGCCGCTGGCAGCAAGGCCAGCGACAAGGCACTGAACTGCAAGGCCTACGCGGATGCGGCCGAGAAGAAGTTCGACGCGCAGTTGGCCAAGGAAACGGCCGCAGCACGCTGATCCCGTAGAGCCGAGCCCATGCTCGGCTTGCCGGCCAAACACAGCCGAGCGTGGGCTCGGCTCTACACAGGATGCGTCGAAGAGTGCCGGTCAGAACGACCGGCACCCGTCGTCCATCAGCCACCCTGTCCGTGCTGGGCGAACGGCTCGGTACTGCCGTCGGTGCGCACCAGCTCGACGGTATACGGCTGCACGTAGCCATCCGGCATTTCCATGCCCGGCGAACCGGCCGGCATGCCGGGCAGCACCAGCCCGCGCGCGGCCGGGCGTTCGGCCAGCAGGCGCTTGATGTCCTCGGCCGGAACGTGGCCCTCGACCACATACCCGCCGATCTCGGCGGTATGGCAGGACGCCTTGCCGACCGGCACGCCCAGGCGAACCTTGATCGGGTTCATGTCGTCGGTGTCATGCACCTCCACCTGGAAGCCGGCGGCCTTCAGGTGGTCGACCCAGATGCCACAGCAGCCGCAGCTGGCGGTCTTGTGCACGATGACCACCGGCAAGGCCGGATCGACCTTGGCCGGGCTGGCCTGGATCGGTGCCACCGGTGCTGCGCTGGCGATCGGTGCGGCGGCGGATTCTTCGGCGGCACGTGCACAGGCGGTCGTGGCCAACACGGTACCCAGCAGCAGGCCGAGGGAGAGAGTACGGTTCATTGCGTGATTCCTTTGCAGAGGCGGGCAACGCGGCCCGTCGCCCGCGCATCGAAGGCACAGGCAGAGTCGAGAAAAGTCGAGCAACTACGGCAGGCGCTTGAGGCCTGCAGGGAATCACGCGATAGGGGGCCGCAACGGGTCCGGCATCGGCGGCGGTGCGCGTTGCCGGGTACTGGCGGCTACCGGCGCCTCGCGCCACGGCGAGGCGGGCATACCGCTCGACATGGCCAGCATGCCAAGGCAGGCCGGCGGGCATTCACACTCACCACTCTGGCAGGCCGCCGGGACCGCATCATCACAGCAGCCGGCTGCCGCCATCGCGGCCGAGTGCGGTGCAGCGCAGTGATCCTGGTTGGCCGACCCGCTGTACGAAGATGAGGCAAGCGCGAGCGCCGGTGCATTCAGCACCAGGGCGACAAGCAGCATCCATCGCAGCAGCAGGCCAGGCAGGTTCACCTGCCGATGATAGCCGATGCGCGTGTCACGCAGTCGCCGCCGCCATTGCACTCATCCGCACCGGAATCGACTTGGCAGCGGGCGTGCCGCTGATGCGGTCGTAGTAGTCCAGTGGCAACAACGGGTTCAGTTCCGGGTAGTACCCGGCCAGCGCGCCGCGCGGCATCGGGTAGTCCAGTACGGTCAGGCCCTCGACGCGCCGCTGCACGCCATCGCGGCTGATCGTCTCCAGGCTGACCAGCGCCTCCTTCTCCAGACCGCGCGCCAGCCGGTCCTCGATGTTCATGAACAGCACCATGCGATCGTTGTACACGCCGCGATAGCGATCATTGTAGCTGTAGATGGTGGTGTTGTACTGATCATGCGAGCGCACGGTGGCCAACCGCAACATGTCCGGATCGTGCACCGGATCGTCCACGTCCAGGCCGGGCATCACCAGGATGTTGGCCTTGCCATTGGGCGTGGGCCACACGCGGCGGCGCGGCGGAATGTCCAGATGGAAACCGTGCGGCTGCTGGATGCGCGCGTTGAAGCCGGTGTAGATCTCCGGGTACACGGCAGCGATGAGTTCGCGAATAGGTGCATAGTCGTGCATGCAGCGCGCCCAGTCGACCTTGCTGTGCGGCAGCGCAGCCATCGCCATGCGGCAGACGATCTCGACCTCGGGCAGCACCTCCGTGCTGACCGGTTCGAGCACGCCGCGCGAGGCGGTCACGTTCGACATCGCGTCTTCGATGGTGACGAACTGCTCGCCGGCCGGCGTGACGATGCGCTCCGAGCGCGCCACTACCGGCAGGATCAGCGCATCGCGGCCATGAACCAGATGACCTCGATTGAGCTTGGTGGCGATGCCCACGGTCAGGTCCAGCCCACGCATCGCTTCATACGCGCGAGGCGTATCGGGCACCGCATGGATGAAGTTGCCCCCCAGGCCGATGAACACCTTGGCGCTGCCGTCCAGCATCGCCTCGATGGACTCGACCACATGGTGGCCATGCTCACGCGGCGGATCGAAGCCGAACACCTGCTGCACGCGGTCCAGGTAGGCCGGCTTGGGCTTCTCGTCGATGCCGACGGTGCGGTCGCCCTGCACATTGGAATGACCACGGATCGGCCCTATGCCAGCACCGGGCTTGCCGAAGTTGCCACGCAGCATCAGCAGGTTGGCGACCTGCTGCAGCAGGCGCGAGCCGTACTGATGCTGGGTCAGGCCCATGCCGTAGCAGATCACGGTGGCCTTGGAGCGGATGTAGATCTCCGCATAGCGGTGTATCTGCGCCTGCGAGATGCCGGATACCTGCACGATCTGGTCCCAGTCCTGCGCCAACACATCCTCGCGCAGCGCCTCCAGGCCCACTGTGTGTTCTGACAGGAAATCATGGTCGAGCACGCGCTCGCCCTGCGCCTCGCGCTCGAACATCACCTTCATCATGCCCTTGATCAGGGCCAGGTCGCCGCCGATGCGGATGTGCACGAACTCGCTGGTGATCTCGGTCGAACCGAACGTG
Source organism: Stenotrophomonas sp. FR012 (assembly GCF_047520565.2). Lineage (NCBI taxonomy): Bacteria > Pseudomonadati > Pseudomonadota > Gammaproteobacteria > Lysobacterales > Lysobacteraceae > Stenotrophomonas > Stenotrophomonas sp. FR012. The sequence continues at coordinate 198,076 of NZ_JAXBQL020000002.1, read as the reverse complement.
GCCATCTGCACCACGTCCTGCGGCTCGGCAAAGCGGATCAGCGCGCGCTCGGGCATCGGATTGACCGCCACAATCGGGATGCCGCGTTTGCGCGCATCGACCAGGTTGCTCATCATCCGCGGTGAATTGGTGCCGGTGTTCTGGCCGATCACGAAGATCGCCTCGGCGTGCTCGAAATCCTGCAGCACGATGGTGCCCTTGCCCACCCCGATGGCCGGCGGCAGCCCGCGGCTGGTCGGCTCGTGGCACATGTTCGAGCAGTCCGGGAAGTTGTTGGTACCAAACTCGCGCACGAAGATCGAATACAGGAACGCCGCTTCGTTGGGCGTGCGCCCGGAGGTGTAGAACTCGGCCTGGTGTGGGCTGTCCAGCGCCTGCAGGTGGCGACCGATCAGTGCAAAGGCATCGTCCCAGCTGCACGGCACGTAGTGGTCGGTGGCTGCGTCGTAGCGCATCGGCTCGGTCAGCCGGCCCTGCATCTCCAACCAGTAGTCGGTCTGCGCCATCAGCTCCGTGACGGTGTGGCGGGCGAACAACTCGCGGCCGGCCCGGAACTCCGTAGCCTCCCAGGCCAGTGCCTTCGCGCCGTTCTCGCAGAACTCCAGCTTCCTGCGTTCGTCGGCATCGGGGAACGCGCAGCTGGGGCACTTGAAGCCACCGGGCTGGTTCATCGCCAGCAGCGCCTTCGACCCCTTGCCGATCACACTCTGCTGCAGCAGCACCTTGGCGGTGGCACCGGCGGCACCCCAGCCGCCGGCAGGCTGGTTGTAGGGCTTGTAACGCGGCGGTTTCTGCTCGGACATGTTCGGGAACCTTACGGAAGGAACGCAGCAACAATCGGCACAACGCGGTCCGGCGGCGCAGTCAATGGCACGACCAGCCGCACAGTCAAGCACGGCCTGCGCGGCTTCGCCAGAGGGTACAGGCGGTTTTCAGCACAACCTGCCATGGCAACGGTTACAGCCGCGTCTGCGCGCGACCACTGCGCTATCCTCGAAACCGCAGGCGGTGGCCCGCCCGCGTTTCTCCCTTGTCCGGACGCGCTGCATGCCTGATTCGATCCCGCCACACACCCCACCTGCCGGCACCGCCCAACGCCCGCTACAGCGCTGGCGCAACGAGGGGCAACAGCAGCAGGTCGATGTGGTGGCCGAAGAAGTGCCGGTGGCGCTGCGCTACAACGGCGCCGCCTTTGCTGTGATGATGGCCACACCGTGCGACCTGGAAGACTTCGCGCTCGGCTTCTCGCTCAGCGAAGGCCTGATCGACACCCCCTCGCAGCTGCTGTCGATCGACATCCGCCCGCAGCTGGAAGGCATCGAGTTACAGATGACCGTGGCTGAGGAGGCACCCGGTGCCGACCTGGACCCGTCCAATGGACGCCTGCTGCCCGGTCGTGGTGGCTGTGGCCTGTGCGGCACGCGCCAGCTGGAAGAAGTGCTGCGCCCACTGCCGCAGATCCGCGAGCGACGCAGCTACTCGCCCGCCGCTCTGCAGCGCGCGCTGGCCACGCTGACGCAGCACCAGCCGATGAATGCGGCAAGCGGCTCCACCCACGCCGCGGCCTGGGCCGATGCCAGTGGACGCATCGGCTGGCTGCGGGAGGATGTCGGACGCCACAATGCACTGGACAAGCTGATCGGTGCGCTGCACCACAACGAACACGCCATCGAAGGCGGCCTGCTGGTGATTTCCAGCCGGGCCAGCTACGAAATGGTCAGCAAGGCGGTGCGCGCCGGTGCCAGCGTACTGGCTGCAGTCTCGGCACCGACCGCGCTGGCGATCGACCTGGCCCGCAGTGCCGGCCTGTGCCTGGTCGGGTTCGCGCGGGAGAGCGGGTTCAATGTGTATACCCATCCGGACCGGTTGCAGGCGGACGACCGGTAATCTCCGCTGCGTAGGGTCGACTATCACTCGTGGCGCGAGGTTTCCGGGCACCTGAAGGACGAGCAGTCGATTAACTGTCGACTCTACCGCAACGGCTTCCGGGCCCCTCGCCCAGCCAAGGCGAAATCGTCGTAGTCCGATAGCCAGCAATCGGCGCGCCACGCACCATCGAGGACACTCATCATGGTCCTTTCTGGAGTTCCCATGTCGGCTGCCCGGCAACCACGTTCACTGCTGTCGGTTTCCCTTGATGTTTCCGTGCACCGTACGTTGGCAGGTGCGCCGGCTTCCGGAAGCCGCGGAACCAAGGTAACGGATGCCCTGCCCCCCCCACGATCCGTGCAGAAGGTCCGGCGCTCTGGCAGGCAAGGCGTGAAGAGGCCCACCTGTGGATCCTGCCCGTCCCCACCGCGCTACCCGGATCGATGCGATGCGTGACGGGCGAAGCAGGACGCATTGCCGCGGTTGCGCACACCATTCTGGGCCGGCCGAAGGTGGACATCACCGGCAGATGGGAGGGCTCGGGACTGAGCGCGTTGTTCACACTGGCCCGTGCGGTGTCTGAAGCCGAAACCATCCACCACAATCCCGACAACCTGACCCTGAAGGATGTTCTGCCGGCGGACGTCCATGCAGAATGGCAAGCGGCATTGAATGAGTGCGGAATCGATCCAATCGAGCTGGAACGCCTGCGTCCCCACTTCGCGGCCAGAGCGCTGCGCAAGGCCGTCATGGCCAGGCATCAGCTGGAGTCGCCGAAGGCATTCTGCAAGGAGCTGCGCAGGATAGGACGCGCGGGTGGAGCCCGCTACTTCGTGCCGCGCACTGAACTGGCTATCGACATCGCGGCAGCTGACGACTGCGGTAAACCGCATCCTGCACTGGATGACACGACACGGTTTGCGGTGCAGGTCGAACGACTCCGTCGCCTTCACGATACCGCCCGTGTTCAGTCCAAGGCCTGGGCGCAGGGCGATGCACTTGGCATGTGTGGGCATGACGTGCCTATGGATATGCACGTGACAGCGACTGGCAGCAACGAGCTGGACACGCTTCGACGCGAGGCCTGGCTCAGCGCAGTGGAAACCGTAACTGCGGGAAGATCAACCACGCTTGCGATGCTCGATATTGCAGATGCGTTCGACGGGAACGGCTACATCAGAGCGCTGCGCGAACGCGGTTTCAGCTTCCAGCCGGCGTAGCCACTGAGCTGCGGGCCTGAGTCCGGGCAGCACTCTGCTGCCCGGAGCAATTGCACTCAGCGCAGCGCGACCTTCGGGAAGTCCACCGGCACGTCGAACGCTACGTTGACGTAGTTGGTGAACAGGTTGAGCGCCACATGCGCGAGGATCTCCACGATCTGCTCATCATCGAAGCCAGCCGCGCGCAGCGCCTGCACGTCGCCGTCGGCGATCTGCGCACGCTGCTCGACCACCTTCAACGCGAAGTCGAGCGCCGCCGCAGTGGCCGGGTCGCTGGACTGGCCGATCTGCGCGGCGGTCATCTGCTCGCTGCTGGCGCCGGCCTTGCGGCCCAATGCCGTGTGCGCGGCCAGGCAGTACTCGCAGGCGTTGCGGTTGGCGATGGCCACGGCGATCTGCTCGCCCAGCAGCGGCGACAGGCGACCGCCGCCCAGCGCGCCGAACGAACCCCACATGCTCTGCAGGGCGGCTGGCGAGTTGGCCACGGCGCGGAACATGGCCGGGGTGGCGCCGAAGGCGGCGTGGACCTGGCCCAGCAGGGCCTGGCGGTCGGCGGTGGCGTTGGCGGCATCGATCAGGGGGACACGGGACATGGTGGATCTCCTTGGGAAAGCGCCCGGGATTGGACGACCCGCTCATCCTAGGTAGACTCGCCGGACGCATCAGTCGTAATTCGCCATACATGTTGTCCATACGTCCATGAGCATGCCCGCCGCCGCCCCTGCGCCAGATCGACTCTCCTGCCTGCTGGAACGCTTCCGGGTGCAGGCGGCGCTGTTCCACAGTGGCCCGCTGTGCGGGCAGCATGTCTTCGAGCCGCAACCCGGCCGTGCGTTCCTGCACATCCTGCGCCAGGGTGAAATGGAAGTCCGCCATCCCGACGGCGATAGCGCGCTGCCCCGGCTGAAGATCGACACACCCAGCCTGCTGCTGTACCCGCAGCCGCTGCACCATGTGTTCTTCAACGCGCCGCTGGATGGCCCGGATTTCACCTGCGCCACGCTGGATTTCGATGGCGGTGCGCGCAATCCGATCGTGCAGTCGCTGCCACCGGTAATGGTAGTACCGCTGGCGGCCATCGGCGAACTGGATGACACCCTGCAGCTGCTGTTTGCCGAGGCCGATCGCCAGCGCTGCGGTTCACGGCTGCTGACCAATCGCCTGTTCGAGGTGGCGCTGATCCAGATCCTGCGCTGGGTGGTGGACCACCCGGATGCGGCCGGCGTCAGCCATGGGCTGATGCGGGGGCTGTCCGATGTACGGCTGGCACGCACACTGGTGGCGATGCACCAGGCACCGCAGGACGAATGGACGCTGCCCCGTATGGCCGCGATCGCCGGCATGTCGCGCAGCGCATTCGCGGCAGTGTTCAAGGAGGTGATGCAGGCGACGCCGGCCGCCTATCTGCTGGACTGGCGGCTGAGCCTGGCCTGCGCGCAGCTGCGGGCCGGCGTGGCAGTCAAGCAGGTGGCGGTCGAGGTGGGGTTTGCCGATACCGCGTCGTTGTCGAAGGCGTTCCGCAAGCGGTTGGGGGCGTCGCCCAGGGCCTGGTTGGCCGCGAGCGCCGCCCAGGCTGGGTAAAGGGTGAGGGGGTAGAGTCGGCCGCTGGTCGACTATCGCGCGACGCGCGGGATGTTCGTTGTCCGACCGAAGGACAGTCGACTAACGATCGACTCTACCGATGTGGCATTTTCGTGATCTGACCGAAGAGCAGCCGACCAGCGGTCGGCTCTACCACGGACGATCGAAGCGGCATTTTCATGGCCTGACCGAAGGGCAGCCGACCAGCGGTCGGCTCTACCACGGGCGATGTCTGCGCGCCGACCGGCCGCTCAACGGGACGTGCCGTCAGACTTCGCCAGCAGCCCGGCGATGCGCTCGGCCACCTGGGCGCGCACGCCTTCATCCAGCTGCCCTTCGTACATCGCCTCGTAGATCCACAGGCCGTCGGCGGCCAGCCGTGCTACGAAATTGTCGAGCGCGGCCGGGTCATTCAGCCCGGCCGACGGCGGCAACGGCGCCCAGCGGCGTACCGCCGGGCCCCACGGGCGCTCATCGGCGTCCGGGTCGGCCGATTCGAGCATGAACATCAGCTCGGCACGGGTAGCGCTCTGCGCCGAGACGCGCACGAAGGTCTGGTAACGCTCCAGCGCCGAGGCTTCGTCCGCACGCTTGCCCAGCAGCGTTTCCATCGACGACTCCCAGGCCTGCACCAGGTGCTCGTCGATGCCGCGCAGCAGTGCCTCGCGCGACGGGAAGTGGTACAGCAGGCCGCCGCGGGTCAGCTTGGCCTCGGCCGCCACCGACTCGAAGGTCACCGCTCGCACGCCATCACGATTGATCACGTTGACGGCGGCGTCGAGGATGCGGTCGCGTTTGCTGGTTCTCATCGTTTCATTTTACGCGATCGGCCGCGCCCTCGCGGCCGCCGATGCGGCCGCGCAGCAGGCGCGCGATGATCGCCGCGCCCACTGCCAATACCGTCGTGATCACCAGCAGCACGATCTGGTAGCCACGGTCATACGCGGCCGCAGCCAGTGCGAACCACTCACCCTGCCCGCTCTCGCGCGCGACATGCAGCGCCTGGGTGAAACCCTCGCGGGCAAGCACCGGCATATCGGCCGAGACCGGCAGGAACGCGCTGTACATCGCCGCGCTCAAGCTGCCCAGCATCGCCACCGCCAGCAGGCCACCGAATTCGTAGGACACCTCTTCGACCGACGAGGCCATGCCTGCGCGGTGTGCCGGCACATTGTTGAGGATGGCGGTGGATGCCACCGAGATGGCCGAGCCCATGCCGAAGCCGGTGATGGCCATACCAGCCACCACCCAGCCAAGGCCGTGCGGGAAGCCGAACGCCACCATGCCGACGCCCAGCGCACCTGCGGCCAGGCCACCACAGATCAGCGGGCGCAGGCCCACCCGGTGCAGGATGCTGCCGCCCAGCAGCGCGCTCGGAAGGCTGCCCATTGCCGCCACCGAGACCAGCAGACCCGCCTGCAGCGGCGTGAAGCCTGCCACCAGCTGGAAGCGCTGGGTGGTGACCAGCTGCAGGCCGGCCATCGCGAACAGGGTGAACACTGCCGACAGCGTGCCGGCCAGGAACGCAGGATTGCGGAAAATCGCAAAGTCCAGCAGCGGGTACGGCAGCTGTTGCTGGCGGCGCGCGAACGCCGCACCGCTGATGACGGCCAACAGCAGCGCGCCTGCGCCCAGCGCGTACGACGGCGGCGTAGCGATCAGCGACTTGATCGCCAGCACCAGGCCGGACAGTGCGGCCAATGCCAGCACCGAGGACACAAGGTCCCATGGCCGCGAGGTGTCACCCTGTCCTTCCGGCGCCAGCAGCAGCGTGGCCACGAACGCGACCACCACCACCGGCACGTTGATCAGGAACACCGAGCCCCACCAGAAGTGCTGCAGCAACCAACCGCCAATGATCGGGCCGAGCGCCGCACCGATGATGGCCACCGAACCCCAGATCGCGATGGCGATGTTGCGTTCGCGCTCTTCGTGGAAGCTCAGGCCGATCAGCGCCAACGTGGCTGGCATCATCGCTGCGGCACCGACTGCCAGGAGGGCTCGTGCGGCAATCAGCTGAGCTGCGGTGTCGGCGAACGCCGCGGCCAGCGAGGCGACGCCGAACACCACCAGGCCGATCAGGAACATGCGGCGATGACCGATGCGGTCGCCCAGCGTGCCCGCACCCAGCAGCAGGCCGGCCATCACCAGCGGATAGGCGTTGACGATCCACAGCGCCTGGCCGGCACTGGCCGAGAGTTCCTCGGTCAGCGTAGGCAGTGCGGTGTAGAGCACGGAGTTGTCGAGCGTGACCAGCAGCAGGCCGGCGGCGACGGTAAACAACAGCGCCCAGCGACGGGCACGCGACAGGGCCGGAGCACCGGCCAGGGGCTGGGACAAAGCCATGGGGAAACCTGATGGGGAGCGGAAAACGGCCATAACTATACAGGATGTCCTGTATAGTTATGAAAACAGCGCCGCCGATTCAGATTGGGGCCCGGGCAATGTTCATGTTGTCGTGCCCTCATGCCGGGTCGTGCCCGGTGTCAGGGATCATCACCGACAGTCTTCCGGCAGCGCGGCAACCGCCGATACCACCGCCGCCTGCATGCCCTTCCCCACAGCCATGTCCAGTTCCCCGCTAGTTCCGCCATGCTGGCGCCGCAGTTCGTCCTCGCACAGCCCGCGCACCCGCGCACGGGCCTGTGCGCGCAGGCTGCTGCACCGCCAATCGGTGCCGCCCAAAGGCAACACCGAGTACACCACGCTGTTGCAGGCATTGCCGGCGCGCTGCTGCAACGACAGCCCGCAGAAATCCCGCGGTTCGCTGCTGCGTTGCGGGTCGAAGTAGCTGTCCGGGAACGTGCGCGCGTACTGTTCGATGTCCACGGCCATGCGGCGTCCACCGGCCAACGGCATCTGCAGCGTCTGCCCGCACGGCGTCGCGTCGGCGCGATGCTGGATGTACTGGTAGATCGGCCGGTCCAGCGATGGATCCTGCTGGGTCACCGCGCTGACTGCCGCCAGCACAGGCAGCGATGCACGATTGGCCATGCGCGCCAACACTCCCGCCTGCGCCGGCTGGCAGCGGTCGCGCAATGTTGCCGCGAGCAGGAACAGCACGTCGTTGCGGAATGCGTGGTCGTCACCCAGGCGCTGTTCGATGCGCTGGCTGGCATTGGACGTCGGCGCCGGAAACGCGACCGCAGGCGGCGCGATGGGTGCGCGCTGCCGCTGCCACCACAGCAGCACCCCCGCGCCCAGCAGCACCCCGGCAGCCATGATCCAGCGCCGCGGCATCAGTTGTGGATCGCCGTCAGCGTGGCCGCCGCAGCATCGTAGGACGCGCTGGCGATGTCCGCGTCGAAACGCTTCACCTGCAGGCGGCCGGCAAGCCGGTACGGATCCCACAGATCGCCCAACGCGATCGGCGTCGCCAGGGTCACGTGGATGATCTGGTTGGGTGGCGGCGGCGGCACGTGGATGCAGGCCCCGTAGAACGGCACGAACAGCAGTTCATCGACCAGGCCGGCATCGTTGGTGCCGAGCGGCACCACGTAGCCATCCAGATCCACCGCGCGACCATCGACAGCGTCGACCACGCGCGAAGAGCCGAACTGCTTGGCGCGGTCCGGGCTGGAATGGTCGATCTCCTGCCCCGGCGGCGTGCCCGAGCCGGTGTCGTCGATCAGGCCACCCACGCCCTCCATCCCATTGCGTGACAGGCCGATCTGAGGGGGCGGTCGCTGGTAGGTCACTTCGTCGGGCCGCAACGCGTCCCAACGGTCGATGGGGGCTTCGCCCGTGGCCGAGGGTGCCGCTCTGTCCTGCGGCGTGACCACCACGGCGTCGCTGCCCGGCGCCGTACAGCCCGCCAGCCACAGGCATCCCAGCATGAGCAGCAGGTGGCTACGGTTCATAGGGCCTCAGCTGTGCATCACGCATGGTGTAGGCCGAACCGGCCAGATCGTCATCCAACCGTTCGGCACGCAGTGTGCCGGCCAGGAAGAACGGCGAGTACATGTCGGGCATGTCGATCGGGCGTGGCAGCACCACGTGCACGATCTGGTTCGGCGGCGGGGGTGGCACGTGGATGCAGGCGCCGTAGTACGGCACGAACAGGAATTCAGTCAGCCGCCCGTCCTGCGCGTTGGCCAGCGGTACCACGTAACCCGGCAGGCGAACCGGTCGCTGCAGCACCGTATCCACCGTACGGAACGTACCGAACTGCGGCATGCGCCGGTTGCCGTTGTGCTCGACCTCCGGGCCCTCGCCCCGCTCCAGCGCGGCCAGCTCGTCCTTCGGCATCATCTGCAACCAGTCCAGTTCCTGCTCTGCCGCATCCGCAGCGTCAGCGCGGTCGACAACCGGCGAGGGTGGCAAGGCCTGCACACCGGTATCCACCGGCCGCTCGCAGGCGGCCAGGGCCAACACCATCGGCAGCGACAGCATCCAGCGCATGCTCAGCCTCCCGGCGACAGGCCATCGGCCAGCGTGCGCCGGTAGGCCAGCAACGCCGGCACCAGCCCGGCCACAGCGCTGATCGCCAGCACGCCTGCCACCCAGGCCAGCTCGCGGCCGTCCGGCCAGACATGGGTGATCGACAGGCCAAAGTTGGCCAGCGCCCAGCCGCGCCCGGCAATGCTGGCGGCAACCAGAAGCACCAGCGCCAGCGCGCAGGCCACCGCGCTGGTCGCCACCGCCTCCACCACCAGCAGGGCAGCGATGTAACCCGGCCGTGCTCCGGTGGCACGCAGGATCGCCATCTCGCGCCGCCGCTCCTGCAGGGTCGAGACCAGCAGCGCCACCAGCGAGACCATGCCCAGTGCCACCACCATCGCGCTGATCAGCTGCAGCGCCCGTTCGGCCATGCCCAGCGACTGCCACAACTGCTGCAGCGTGACGCCGGGCAGGATCGCCAGCATCGCCTCGTCGGGATACTCGTTGATCCTGCGCTGCACCGAAAACGTGGCAATGCGCGAGTTCAGGCCGAGCATGAAGGCGGTGATGCTGGTCGGGGTCAGATCCAGATGACGCGCCTGCTCGGCGCTGACGCGCTGGCTGCGCAGCTGCACGCCCGATCGCCAGTCGACATGGATCGCTTCGATCGCCGGCAGCGAAACCAGCAGCGACGAATCCACCGGCGTGCCGGTGCGCTGCAGGATGCCGGCAACACGGAATGGCTTGTCGGCATGCGTGGCCAGCGTGACCGCGCCCGTGCCGTGCGCCAGCACGATCTCATCGCCGAGGCCGACCTTCTGCGCGCGTGCCACCTCCGCGCCGATCACCGCGTCGTACAGATCATCGAACGGCCGTCCGTCCGCGAACGCAAGCGCGTGCCCGGCGCCGTAGCGGTAGTGCTCGAAATAGCCATCGCTGGTACCGACCACGCGGTAGCCGCGCCAGGAATCGCCCAGCGAAAGCGGCACCGCCCACTTCACCTGCGGCAAGGCGGACAGCTCCTGGTAGGACTGCCAGGACACGTTGTTGGTCGGGTCGCCGATATGGAACACCGAATACAGCAGCAGGTTCACCGGCCCCGAACGCGCACCGACGATCAGGTCGGTGCCCGATACGGTGCTGGCGAACCCCTCGTGCGCCTGCGTGCGTACACGCTCGACGCCCAACAGCAACACCACGCTGAGGGTGATGACCAGCACGGTCAGTCCCACACTCAACGCACGGCTGCGCAGGCTGGCCCAGGCAAGCTCAAGCATGGCCGGCACCTGCCTGGTTGATCTCGGACAGTGAAATCGTGCGGTCGAACAAGGGCTGCAGGCTGTCGTCATGGCTGACCACCAGCACCGTGGTGCCGGCCGCCTGGCACTGCGCGGACATCAGCTTCAGGAACGCGGTTGCCGCGTCGCGGTCAAGCGCCGAGGTGGGCTCATCGGCCAGCAGCAATGCCGGACGACCGATCAGGGCGCGTGCTGCCGCCACGCGTTGTTGCTGGCCGACACTGAGCGTGCCTGCGCGCCGCTGCATCAGCGCCGGGTCCAGCTGCAGGGCCTGCAGCAGGCGGGCGATCTCGGCATCCAACGGGCCACTGATGCGTGCGCTGCGCAGGCGCGAGAAGCGCAGGCCCAGCGCGATGTTGTCGCGCACGGTGAGGAACGGCAGCAGGTTGAACTGCTGGAAGATCACACCCAGGTGGTCGGCGCGGAAGCGGTCCCGCGCGGCACCACGCATCGCCTGCAGCGCGTGACCGGCGACCTCGATGCTGCCCTTGCAGGGCAGCAGCACGCCCGCGAGCAGGCCCAGCAGCGTGCTCTTGCCATCGCCACTGATCCCGCGCAGCAGCACGCTGCTGCCCTGCTCGATCCACAGCCGCGGCACGTCCAGCACCAGCTGCCGGCCGTAGCCGAACTGCACGCCATCCAGCGCGATCACCGGTCGCATGCTCACGGAGCCAGCACCACGCGCAGGTTGTCCGGGGTCAGCACGCTGCGGTTCTGGCCATGGGCGGTGGCACTGTTGACGATTACTTCGTGCAGGCCCGGGAACAATGCGGGCAGGCGCACGACAATGGCCCGCAGCTCGGCAGGCTTGGCGCAGTGGTACTGCAGCGTTGCGCTGAACCCCGCGTGCCGATGCTGACCTGATGGCGGTGCGGCAGCCGTCGCATCGAATCCCTCGGCCTTGGCATCGTTGCCTGAAAGGCGGCAGCCCGCGGCGGTAGGCAAGGTGACCCAGCTGCCGCCCTGCAGCAGCGCAGTCGCACGCGCCAGCGCGGACTGCTCGGCCGCATTGGCCGGCGGCCGCTCGAAATCAAGGATGCCGATGCCGGGGGCCTTCAGGGCGAATTCCAGCGTCTGCTGGTCAAGCGCAACATCGACGCTGGCCTGGCCGTGCACGTGCGGTGCGTGCTGGCGGATATCGTGGGCCTGCGCGGCGCTGGCGGCCAGCAGCAGGAAAAGAGCAGCAGAAAGCTTCATGGGGGACACTCCAATTGTTACTATGTAACATTATGGACCACATCCCCACGACGCCCGCAAGGGCCCTGGCCCAGCCGCCAACTTCGGCACGCTGGCACCCCCGCTTCGATCTTGCCGGTGCCTGGCTGTCCCTGGCCTGCGCCGCCCATTGCATCGCCCTGCCCCTGCTGCTGGCCTTCGTGCCGGCAGCGATGATGGCGCTGCGTTCGTTCCAGCACCCCGGCCATGGCGCGATGACCGTGCTGCTGATGATGTCGCGCTGGGAATGGCTGTTCGCGCTGCTGGCCTCGTCGCTGGCCTTGGCGAGCACCTCGGCCGGGCTGCACCGGCACGGGCGCGGGCGGCCTCTGCGGCTGGCGTGCGTCGGCGCGATCCTTCTACTGTCAGCCTCGCTGTACCTGCCGCTGAAGGAATCACTGCTCTGGCATGGCGTCACCACCGCGTGCGGCGGCATGATGCTGGCGGCAGCACACATCGGCAATCGGCGGGCGCTGCACAACCGCTAACACCGGCTGCGGGTCGGTTGGAACACGCCATCCACGCATGGCGTGGATCTACTGAAACATGCAACACAGCCAACGGTAGTGCCGGCCGCTGGCCGGACGGAAAACACCATCCACGCATGGCGTGGATCTACTGATGCACTCCCGGCAGCCGGCCAGCGGCCGGCTCTACCCCTCCTTATTCGTCAAACGGACGCTGCCCCAGCGTCTGCGTCACATGGTCGACGAAGCAGGTGATGCGCGCAGCCAGCGCGGTGTTGCGGTAGTACACCGCGTTGATTGGCTGCCGCACCTCCTGCGTCTGCCTGGCCAACAGCTGCACCAGGCGGCCATCACGCCGGTCCTGACGGGTCAGGAAGTCGGACAGGCAGGCGATGCCCAACCCGGCCACCGCCATCTGCCGCAGCGTCTCGCCGCTGGATGAAGCGATCGCCGGCTCGATCACGAAAGGCCCGCCATCGGCATCGTGTAGTGGCCATTCGTTCAACGAACTGGGCTGGGTAAAACCCAGCAGGTCGTGCTCGCGCAACTGCTCCACGCGCGTCGGCGTGCCGTGCCGTCGCAGGTACTCGGGGCTGGCCACCACGCGGATGCGGCTGTGACCGATCGGTCGCGCATGCAGGGTGGAATCGCGCAGCACGCCGATGCGGAACGCCACATCGGTGCGCTTTTCGATCAGGTCGGTGATGCCCTCGTTGGAATTCAACTCCAGCTCCACCTGCGGGTAGCGATCACGGAAGCCCTCCAGCAGCGGCACGATCACGTGCAGCATGAACGGCGTGGCCGCGTCCACGCGCAGGCGCCCGACCGGCTGCAGCCGCCGCGCCGCCATCTGTTCCTCGGCCTCGTCCACCGTGGCCAGGATCGTGCGCGCGTACTCCAGGAACGCCGCGCCCTCCTCGGTCAGTTCCAGCCGCCGCGTGGTCCGCCGCAGCAGGGTGGTCTGCAGCTTGTCTTCCAGCCGCGCCAGGGTGCGGCTGGTGGCCGAGATGGTCAGCTCCAGCGCCTCGGCCGCCGCCGTGATGGAGCCACCATCGACCACCGCCACGAAGGCCTTCAGCTCATCCAAGGTGGTTTTCATTATTTACCTCGCCGCAAAAGCATTTCCCATATACACGGCTTAATCAACAAATGTAAAGCGCCCACACTTCGCCCTGTCCCGAGCCGCCGGCTCGCAACGAAATCCCTGGAGTCCATCATGAGCGTTCCTTCCTTTGGCGTCGGCACCTTCCGCCTGAGCGGCCAGACCGTCATCGACTCGGTACGCAACGCGCTTGACGTCGGCTACCGTGCCGTCGACACGGCGCAGATCTACGGCAACGAAGCCGAGGTCGGCCAGGCCATCGCCGAATCCGGCGTGCCACGCGACCAGCTGTTCCTGACCACCAAGATCTGGGTCGACAACTACGCTGCCGACAAACTGATCCCGAGCCTGCGCGACAGCCTGGCCAAGCTGCGCACCGAGTACGTCGACCTGCTGCTGATCCACTGGCCGGCGCCGGGCAATGGCGTTGAGCTGCGCGAATACATGACCGCACTGGCTGAAGCCAAGACGCTGGGCCTGACCCGCCAGATCGGTGTGTCCAACTTCAACATCGAACTGACACGGCAGGCCATCGAGGTGGTCGGCACCGGCGAGATCGCCACCAACCAGATCGAACTGAGCCCCTACCTGCAGAACCCGGCGCTGACCGCCTTCCTGCAGGAGCAGGGAATCGCGGTCACCTCCTACATGACCCTGGCCTACGGCAAGGTGCTGAAGGACCCGGTGCTGGCCGGCATCGCCGACAAGCACCAGGCCACCGTGGCCCAGGTCGCGCTGGCGTGGGCCCTGCAGCGGGGTTACTCGGTCATTCCGTCCTCGACAAAGCGCGAGAACCTGGCCAGCAACCTGCTCGCCCAGGACCTGCACCTGGATGCCGATGACATGGCCGCGATCGCCGCGCTTGACCGCAACGGCCGCGAAGTCGATCCGCCGGGCCTGGCCCCGGACTGGGACTGAGGCGCCTCGCCATGGGCAGTGCGTTGACGCGTCTGCAGGCCGGTGGCTTCAGCATCGGCATCGAGGCACCGCTGGACAATGACTGGACGCCGCTGGGCGAACAGGCACGACGCGCCGCGCGACGCCTGCCCGGCGAACCGGACCTGCAGCGCCATGCGGAACTGGCACGGCTGGCCGACCGCCTCGGCTTCCGTGCGCTCTGGGTACGCGACGTGCCGGTGTACGACCCGGCCTTCGGTGATGCGGCGCAGGTGTTCGAGGTATTCAGTTACCTCGGCTACCTGGCCGGCATCACCGAGCACATCCTGCTGGGCACCGGTGCGGTGGTGTTGCCGATCCGGGAGCCGTTGCTGACCCTGAAGTCGGCGCGCAGCGTGCAGCGGCTCAGCGGCGACCGCCTGCTGCTGGGCGTAGCCAGTGGCGACCGCCCGGTGGAGTACCCGCTGTTCGGCCGCGACTTCGACAGCCGTGGCCGCCGCTTCCGCGAGCAGATCGCACTGCTGCGCGAAGGCGCCGCTGCGCACCTGCCGCAGGGCTTGGACGTGCTGCCCGCAGGTGGCCCGGCCCTGCCGTTGTTCGTGGCCGGCCTGGCCCAGCAGCAACCGGCATGGATCGGCCAGCACATGGAGGGTTGCCTGGCCTACCCGGGCACGCCACAGGACCATGCGCAGCGCGTGGCGGCCTGGCGCGCCGTGGCCGGCAACAAGCCGTATGCCAGCTTCATCCACCTGGACCTGGTGGCCGATGCTGATGCCCCCTTGCAGCGCTGGCGCTTCGGCCTGCGTGGCGGCCGCAACGCCCTTTTGGCCGAGCTGCACGCCATGCAGGCAGCCGGTGTCGACCACATCGGCCTGCAGTTCCGCCGCAATGAACGGCCGTTGGCCGAAACCTTCCACGAAATCGCCGAGTACGTGCTGCCGCACTTCCCGGCCCATGCCCGCGCCGCCGCGACGGCCTGACAGTTACCGGAGCTTTGCCATGAAGATGAAGACCCTGGCCGCGCTTGCGCTGGCCACCCTGCCGCTGTCCTTCCAGGCCACCGCCGAGGACTGGTATCCCTCCGCCTACGGCGCCGACGACGAGATCGGCGCGGCCAACCTGCTGACCGCGGACGTGGTCAAGCACGCGGTCTCGCTGGTCAGGACCGGCAAGACCTATCCGCTGGCGGTGCCGGTGGACAAGAACCTGCCCGCGTTCCGCCACCGCAGCTTCCGCCTGTACAACGTGCAGGTCGGCCAGCAGGCTGGCAAGTCGCTGGGCCCCAACAGGTTCACCTTCAACGATGAACTGGTGAACGCCTGGACCGGCGTTGGCACCCAGCTCAACGGTATCGGCCATATCGGCATCGACAACGTCTACTACAACGGCAACAAGGCCGCCGACTTCGTCACCGTGGACGGGGTGCGCAAGCTCGGCGTCGAGAAGGTGCCGCCGATGGTCACCCGTGGCGTCGTGCTGGACATGACCGCGTACTACGGCAAGGCGATCGTGCCCGGCGGCACCGAGTTCACCGTGGCCGACATCCAGGCCGTGCTGAAGAAGCAGGGCCTGAGCCTGCGCAAGGGCGACGTGGTGCTGTTCAACACCGGCTGGCTGGAACTGATCGGCAAGGACGACAAACAGTTCCTGGAAGTGGAACCGGGCATCGGCATGGAGGCGGCGAAGTGGCTGGCCGACCAGGGCATCGTCGCCTTCGGTGGCGACACCTGGGCCTCGGAGGTCTACCCGAACCCGGACGGTGCCGAGGAGTTTCCGATCAACCAGTACATGCTGGCCAAGCGCGGCATCTACAACCTGGAGCTGATCGACAGCCGGGCGCTGGTGCGCGACAAGGCCTGGGAATTCCTGTTCGTGCTCGGCCAGCCGCTGTACGTCGGCTCGACCCAGGTGAACATCAACCCGGTGGCGATCCGATGAACACCGCCGCTGACCTTCCCGTGTTCGCCGGCCGCCGCTTCCGCGTCAGCTATGACGGCCTGGCCGCCGACAATGTCTACAGCGCCGATGGCCGCCACGTGCAGTACGCCATCGTCTCCGGCGCCCATGCCGGTGCGCAGGGCGAAGCCGCCTGCGAGTGGCAGCGGATCAGCGACGGGGTCTATGCCATTTCGTGGCAGGAAGCCGATGGCGCTACGGTCGTGCATGTCGACGATTTCGTGGGCGGGCGTTCGCTGGCCTGGTTCACCGCCACCGATGGCAGCTTCCATCGCATGCAGGGGCCGTTGGCAGCGCTGTGATGCCGGCCAGCGGCCGGCACTACCCCCTCCGGTCGGACAGCTTCGCGTACTGTGTCGGTAGAGCCGGCCGCTGGCCGGCATCCTCGAACGAGTCGAACACTCCGGCCACCCAGTCGATGAACACCCGAAACCGGGGCGACGGCGTGCGATTGCGCGGGTAGACCAGGCTCAACGGACTCGGCGTCGGCGGCGCCTCCGGCAGCAGCTCCACCAGCTGCCGGCGCGCGATATACGGGTCCATCCGGTAGCGCGGTGCCTGGATGATGCCCAGGCCCGCCAGCGCAGCGCCAAGGAACGCGTCCGCACCCGACACACGCACCCGCGCCGGCAGCGGCAGGTAGCGCACCTGCCCGCCCTGCTGGAACTCCAGCGGAATCAGCTGGCCGCTGGCGCTGGAGCGGTAGCCGACCATCTGGTGGCCGTCCTGCAGGGCATCGATGCTGCCCGGCACGCCCCTGGCCTGCACGTAGCCAGGCGAGGCGACCGTCACCTCGCGCAGCATCGTCAACCGGCGCGCCGCCAGATCGCTGTCGGCCAGCGTCCCGACCCGCAACGCCGCATCCACGCCTTCGCCCAGCAGGTCAACATAGCGGTCGCCTTCGCTGACCTCCAGTTCGATCTCGGGGTAGCGCTGCAGGAATTGCGGCAGGTGCGGGAACAGCAGGTGCCGGCCCAGCGTGCCATGCACTTCAATGCGCAACGGGCCGCGCGGCGGCGCGTCACGGAACGCGGCCTCCGCATCATCCATGTCGGCGATCAGACGCAGGCAACGGCCATAGAAGGCCTCGCCTTCCAGCGTTGGCACCACCCGCCGCGTGGTCCGGTGCAGCAGGCGCACGCCAAGCCGCTCTTCCAGTGCCTTGATCGCGTCGGTCACCGTGGCCCGTGGCAGGCCGAGGTCTTCGGAGGCCCGGGTGAAGCTGCGGCGCTCGACGATACGGACGAAGGCGCGCATGGCCGTGAAGCGATCCATTGTTCGGTGATCCGGATGATGTTGGCGGATTATGCAGGATTATCCGAACGGGCAATGTCGCGAAGATGGCTCTGCGCCACTCCGGCGTGCCCGACTGGAAGCCACCATGACCCTCTCCCCCGCCCGCCCTGTCGCCCTGGTCACCGGCGGCTCCCGTGGCATCGGCGCCGCCATTTCCCGCCGGCTCGCCGCCGATGGCCACGCTATCGCCATCAACTATTCAGGGCGCCGCGACGACGCCGAAGCGCTGGCGGCCGAACTCAACGCAGCCGGCGCACAGGCCATCGCGCTGCAGGCCGATGTCGCCGATCCGCAGGCGGTGCGGCAGCTGTTCGATGCCATCGAAGACCGCTTCGGCGGCATCGACGTGGTGGTCAACAGCGCGGGCGTACTGCAGCTGGCGCCGCTGGCCGACACCGACGACGCCCTGTTTGATCGGGTGATCGGCATCAACCTCAAGGGCGCCTTCAATGTGCTGCGCGAAAGTGCACGACGGGTGCGCGACGGTGGCCGGTTGATCACCCTGTCCACCAGCGTGGTCGGCATCCGGCTGGAGAACTACAGCGTGTACGCGGCCAGCAAGGCGGCGGTGGAAACGATGGGCGCGATCCTCAGCAAGGAGCTGCGCGGGCGCAACATCACCGTCAACGCGGTGGCGCCGGGCCCGACCGCCACCGACCTGTTCCTGGACGGCAAGTCACCGGAACTGATCGAGCGGTTGGCGAAGATGAATCCTCTGGAGCGGCTGGGTACGCCGGAAGACATCGCCGGCGCGGTGGCGTTCCTGGCCAGTGCCGATGGCGGATGGATCAACGGCCAGGTGCTGCGCGCCAACGGTGGGATGGTCTAGGTCGCGCGGACGGCATCCACGCATGGCGTGGATCTGCTTGGGAAACCGTGGCGGTTGATCGAATCCACGCAGGACGCGAAGCCGGTGTAGAGCCGAGCCCATGCTCGGCTGCTCTTCGCGCGAAGGCCAGATGCAGCCGAGCGCGGGCTCGGCGCTACCGTCAGGTCAGGCGCCATGGGCCTCGCGGCGCTGGTGTACCCAGTAGTACAGCGTGGGCAGTACCAGCAGGGTCAACAGCATCGCCGACAGCAGGCCGCCGATCACCACCACCGCCAGCGGCTTCTGCGCCTCGGCACCAATCGCATGCGAGGTGGCCATCGGCAGCAGGCCGAACATCGCCAGTAGTGCGGTCATCAGCACCGTGCGCAGGCGCTGCAGCGAACCTTGCACCACCGACTGCAGCAGGTCCATGCCCTGCTCGCGCAGCTGGGCGAAGCGACTGAGCATCACCACCCCGTTCAGCACTGCTTGCCCGAACAACGCGATGAAACCGATCGCCGCCGACACCGACAGCGGAATGCCGGTCAGCCACAGGGCCAGGATGCCGCCGATCATCGCCAGTGGCACGTTGGCCAGGATCAGCGCAGCGCTGCTGATGTCCTTGAAGGCATCGAACAGCAGCACGAAGATGATCAGCACCGACAGCGGAATCACCCAGCCCAGCCGCTCCATCGCACGCTGCTGGTTCTCGAACTCGCCAGACCACTCCAGCCGGTAGCCGTCCGGCAGCTGCACGCTGGCGTCCACGCGCTTGCGCATGTCGGCCACCACGCTGCCCATGTCGCGGCCGGCGATGAAGATGCTCACCGCCTTCACCCGCTGTGCGTTCTCACGCGAGATGTTGATCGCGCCACTGGCCATGCGGAACTCGGCCACGTCGGACAGCGTCACGGTGTGGCCATCGCCAATGCCCACCGGCACCGTGCGCAACCGTTGCAGGTCACGGTCGGCGTCGTCCAGGCGCAGCGTGATCGGGAACCTGCGGTCACCTTCCCACAGTTCACCAACCTGGCGCCCGCCCAGTGCGGTCTCGATCACCTCGTCGATGTCGCGCACATTCAGTCCATAGCGTGCCGCACGATCGCGGTCGATCTCGATCTGCAGCTGCGGCAATGAGCCGTCACGATCAATGAAGGCACTCTCTACGCCCTCCACGCCACGCACCTGCCCCAGGATCGCCTGCGCGTGCTGGTTCAGTACATCCAGGTCCGAGCCGCTGACCTTGATCACCACCTGGCCCTTGATCTGCGAGATGCTCTCCAGGATGTTGTCGCGCACCGGCTGCGAGATCGAGAACTCCGGCCCGGGAATCCGCTGCTCCAAGGTGCGCTGCAGATCGCTCACCAGCTGGCGCTTGTCCACGCCCTTCGGCCATTCCTTCTCAGGCTTCAACGCCACCAGCGCCTCGATCTGGTTGGCGCCCTTGGCATCGGATCCGTCTTCCGGGCGCCCCAACTTGGCCACCACGGTCGATACCTGCGGGAAAGTGCCGACCAGCTCACGGATGCGCCGCGACTGCTGCTGCGCCTCGGCCAGGCTGGTGCTCGGGTCGAGCGTGGCGGTCAACCAGATCGAGCCTTCGTCCAGCTCGGGCAGGAACTCCGAACCCAACCGGGTGCCCAATGCCAGCGTGCCGACCAGCAGCGCAACTGCGGTCAGTACCACCGCACGCGGGCGGGCCAATGCACGCTCCAGGATCGGCTTGTACCAGCCGGTCAGGCGGTCCATCAGCGGATTGCCATCGCGCATGCGGTCGCGGCGCAGCCACCAGTAGCAGAACAGTGGCACCACGGTCAGTGCGAGGATCAACGCACCGATCAACGCCGAGGTCACCGAGTACGCCATCGGCGCGAACATTCGGCCCTCCTGGCGCTGCAGGGTGAAGATCGGGATGTGTGCGGCGATGATGATCAGCATCGAGAAGAACGTTGGGCGCCCCACTTCGGAGGCTGCCGAGAGTACGGTAGAGAAGCGCGTCTTCCTGTCAGCGTTCGGCGGCAGCTTCGACAGCCGCGACACGATGTGTTCGGTCACGATCACCGCGCCATCGATGATGATGCCGAAGTCCATCGCACCCAGCGACAACAGGTTGGCCGGTACGCCCCACAGATGCAGGCCAAGGAAGGTCGACAGCAGGGCCAGCGGCATCATCGCCGCCACGATCAGCGCGGCGCGGGCGTTGTACAGGAACAGCCACAGCACCAGGAACACCAGCACTGCGCCTTCCAGCAGGTTGCGGAAGACGGTTTTCAGCGTGGTCGAGACCAGCCACGAGCGGTCGTAGAACGGCTCGATGCTGACACCGGCCGGAAGCTGGTTCGCTTCGATCTCGGCGATGCGCGCATGCAGGGCATCGAGCACGTCGGACGGGTTCTCGCCCTTGCGCATCAGCACCATGCCGAACACCGCATCGTCGTTGTCATCCTGGCCGACCAGGCCCTGCCGGGGCAGGCCGGTATCGGCGATGCCGGCCAGGTCGCGCACCAGGATCGGCGTGCCTCTGCGCTGCGCGACCACCACGTTGCCGATGTCGGCCGGCGAACGCATCAGACCGACGCCGCGGATCAGGAACTGCTGCTGGCCGCGTTCCACATAGCCGCCGCCCGCGTTCGAACTCCCCTTCTCCAGCGCCTCGGCGAACTCACCGAGGCTGATGCCGCGGTCACGCAGCTTGTCCAAATCCGGTTTGACCTGGAAGGTGCGCGCAAAGCCACCGAAGCTGATCACATCGGCCACTCCAGGAACGGTGCGCAGGCTACGCTCCATCGTCCATTCCTGCACGGTGCGCAGCTGGGTCGGGGTCAGGTGCGGGCCTTTCAGCACATAGCGGTAGATCTCGCCCACCGCCGAGCTCATCGCCTCCAGCTCCGGGGTCACCCCTTCTGGCAGCTCCACGCCCTGCAGGCGCTCCAGCACCTGCTGGCGTGCGAAGTAGTCATCGGCCTTGTCGTCGAAGGTCAGGATGATCATCGACAGGCCGAACTGGGTGTGCGAGAACACCCGCACCGAATGCGGAATGCCAGACAGCGCCACTTCCAGCGGCATCGTCACCTCGCGCTCGACCTCTTCGGCGGCACGGCCCGGGTGCAGCGACACCACCGTCACCTGGGTGTCGGACACATCCGGGAAGGCTTCCACCGGCAGCACGCGGAACGCGGCGATGCCAGCGCCGATGAACAGCAGCAGCGCCAGCATCACCATCAGCGGCTGGCGCAGGCAATAGGCAATCAGGCGATCGATCATGGCGCGGCGCGCCCCGTGCCGGTGCTGACGGCTGCCGGCGCGCTGTCCACCAGCTGTTGCAGCAGCAGGCCACCCTCGACGACCACTCTGCTGCCCGGCGCCAGGCCTTCACGCACCCACAGGCGGCCGTCACCCAGCTCCTCGGCGTGCACCGCGTGGCGCACGAAGCGGCCCTTGCCTTCCTCCACGAACACCACCTGCTTTCCGTCGATCAGCAACACCGCGGCGTCGGGCAGCGAGACACCGCCCTCGGACGGCAACGCCACCTGGGCGCGCACGTACTGCCCGGCCTTGAAGCCACGTGCGCGGTTGTCCAGCTCGGCACGCGCCTGCACCACCCGGCGTTCGCTGTCGATGAAGTCATCCACGTGCTGCAGGGTCGCCTGCAGCGGCTGTCCATCGGCGCCGGGCACGCTCACCTGCATGCCGGCCTTCAACCGCCCTGCCAGGCTTTCAGGAACATCCAGCAGCAGCCACAGGCGGTCCGGATCGCCGATCACTGCCAATGGCTGCTCGCTGTCGGGACTGACCGACATGCCCGGATTCATCCGCCGCTCCACCAGCACGCCATCGATGGGGGCGCGCAGCGGCAGGAGCTGGTCCACGCGCTGGCCATTGCCATAGGCCCGGGCGAATGCAGTCGCGCGCGCATGATCGGCCTGGCTGCCGGCAAAGCTCGCTTCGGCTTCATCCAGTTCACGGCCCGACGCCACACCCGCGGCGTGCAGCTCGCGGGTGCGCTCCAGCTCCTTGCGTGCCTGCTGCAGTTCGGCACGGCCACGCGCGCCCTCGGCCTGGGCCTGGCCGAACTCCGGCGAGGTGATCCAGGCGATCACCTGCCCTGCCTTCACTCTCTGCCCCGGCTGCGCCTCGATGCGCGCCACCTGACCCGGCAACGGCGTGCGCAGTGCACTGGAGCGTGTCTCGTCCCAGGCCACCCGGCCCGGCAGCTGCAGGCTGGCGCTGGCGCCGGCGGTCACCGCCTCGCTGCGCAGCACGTCCAGCTGGCGGCTGCCGGCTGGAAACTGGATCTGGCCGGCACTGACCTGCGGCGCGTCCTCGGTATACGACGCCGGTTCGCGGCCGCAGCCGCCCAGCAGGGCCAGCGCCAGCAGGGCCGGCAGCACGGCATGTCGCGCACGCAGGCGACGGGCGACGGTGGACTTCATCGGGACTCTCCTTCAACAACGGATGTGGCCGCTTCCCAGCGCGCCAGGGCAATGGCATGGTCGGCACGCGCTTCGATCAACGCGGCCTCGAATTCGCGCCAGCTGCGGCGCGCATCCAGCAGATCGGTCAGGCTGGCGGCGCCGCGCCGGTAGGCCAGTTCGATGCCCTGCACCGCCTTGCGCGCGGCGTCGGACTGCAGTCCTTCGTAGTCGCTGCGGCGCTGCGCGGCGGACTGCGCGCTGGCCTGCAGCAGGTCAAGTTCGGCGCGCGCTTCGCGCTGCAGCACCTGCAGTTCCAGCGCCGCACTATCACGGTCGGCCTCGGCACGCTGCATCGCGCCGCGTGCACGCGATGGGCCACCGAGTGGAATGGTCAACGACACGCCCCAGGTCACACCGCTGATGTCGGTCGGCTCGCGTTCGGCTTCCACACCCAGCTGGACATCGCGATGGCGCTCGCTGCGCGCCAGTGCTACACCGGCATCGGCCGCGGCCAGGCGCGAACGCGCTGCGCGCAGATCGGCACGCTGCTGCGGATCGAACGCGCGCGTTGCGGCAACGCCTGCGAGGTCCGGCCAGGGATCATCGGCGCTGAGGTCACCGCTGTCGTCACGCCCGAGCAGGAGGGCCAGCGCATGCCGTGCATCGCGCAGATCCAGGGCCGCCTCGCGCGCCGCGTCGGCCACCGCCAGGTCGTCCACCGCCAGCCGCGCGCGGTCGACCGGCGCCATCGCCCCGGTGGCAACCTGCTTGTCGGCTGCCGCCATCTGTTCGGCCGAACTCTGGCGGTTGGCCTCGGCAATCTGCACCCGCTCCTGCGCGCGCTTCAGGCCGAAGTAGGCCTCATGCAGCGCCACCTGCTGGCGACGCCGCGCATCGAGCATCTCCAGCCCGGCCACCTCCAGCAGCGCATCGGCCTGGCGGATACGCAACGCGCGCTTGCCACCGCGTTCCCAGGTCCAGCCCAGGCCCACGGTGCTGTCCATCCGCTTGTCCTGCCAGCGGCCCGGGCCGACGCCGTGCCTGGGGCTGAGCTTGCTGGTGCCGATCGACAGCTCGGTCGCTGGACGCAGCGCCGCCGTCTGCGCGTCGCCCTGCACGCCACGCAGCGCCAGTGCCGCCACACGCAGGTCCGGGTTGTGTGCTTCCATGGCGCGCTGCGCCTCCTGCAGGGAAAGTGCCGACGCCGCAGGTGCGCACAGGAGGGCGGCCAACACAGCCGCAAGGCAAGGGAAGAAGTTCATGCGCGTCACGGTAAGGTGACGCACTTGCGCCAAACTTGCCCCAACCTTGCACGAAGCTTGCAATGCGAATCCTGCTGATCGAAGACGACGCCGCCCTGGCCGATGGACTGATCCGTGCCCTGCAGGGCGCGGGTCATCTGTGCGACCACCTCTCGCGCGGGCTGCATGCACCCGCTGCACTGGCCAGCGCGCCATATGACGTGATGGTGCTCGACCTTTCATTGCCCGACGTCGATGGCCTCGACCTGCTCTCGCGCCTGCGCAACGACGGTGTCACCCTGCCGGTGCTGATCCTCACGGCGCGCGATGGCGTGGAGGACCGCATCCTCGGCCTCGACCGGGGTGGCGACGACTATCTCGCCAAGCCATTTGCACTGGGGGAACTGGAAGCCCGCCTGCGTGCGCTGTCGCGTCGCCGCAGCGACGCACCGGCGCAGAAGCGGTTGGGCCGTTTGTGCTTCGACAGCATCCGCAATGAGGCGCAGGTGGACGGCCAGCGCATCGAACTGACCGCCCGCGAGCTGTCGCTGGTCGAAGCACTGATGCAGCATCCCGGCCGCACCGTCACCAAGCAGCGCCTGTTCGACGCTTTGTACAGCTGGGACCACGAGGCCAGCTTGTCGGTGATCGAAGTGCATGTCAGTCGCCTGCGCCGCAAGCTGGAACACGCGCGTGCCGGCGTCGGCATCCGCATGCTGCGTGGCCTGGGTTATCGCCTGGAGGCCAGCGGTGACTGAGCGCGTGCACAGCCTGCGGAGCCTGCTGCTGCGCCGCCTGTGGCTGCCGCTGCTGGTGCTGCTGATGTGCAGCGCGGTGGGTTCCTTCGCGCTGGCGCGCTTCTACGCCGGTCAGGTCTATGACCGCTGGCTGCTGGACTCGGCGATGTCCCTGTCCGAGCTGGTGACGGTACAGGAGGGTCATGCATCAATCGAGATCACGCCCGCGGTGTCACGTATGTTCAGCTGGGACACCGCCGACGAAGTGCATGGCGAAGTGGTCGATGCTGCGGGTGGACGCTTGTATGGCGACTTGGCCGAAGCGCTGCCGCGCCCGGCCACCGCCGCATCAAGCGACGACGCGGTTTATTACGATGCGCGCCTGCGCGGGCAGCCGGTGCGCATGGTCGAAGTCCTCGTCAGTGCCGGACCGGGCCACGATATCCGGCTGCGCGTAGCCGAGACGCTGCGCAAGCGCCACCGGCTGGAGCGCAAGCTGCTGCTGACCAGCATCCCGTTCCAGGCTGCGATCCTCACGCTTGCCGCGTGGCTGGCCTGGTCCGGGACCGGCGCGGCCGCACGCCATGCCAACCAGGTGGCGCGGCGCTTGGCCAGCCCCCGCCCGGACCCACTGGCGCCCCTGGAACCCGCGCAGGAGGCGCCACGCGAGCTGTGGCCGGCGGTGGAGGCCTACAACGCGCTGTTGCAACGACTGGACGCCATGCAGGCCGCGCAACGGCGCTTCGTCAGCAATGCCGCGCACCAGCTGCGCACGCCGCTGGCGGCAATGCAGGTGGAGCTGGAGAGCTCACTCCGCCACCAGGATCCGCAGGCCCAGCAGCTGGCGTTGTCCGGCACGCTGGCCGGGCTGGCACGGCTGCAGCACCTGGTCAACCAGCTGCTGATGCTCAGCCGCTCGGAAGATCCACAGGGCAGCGCACTGCCGCTGCAGCCTCTGGATCTGGCCGCGCTGGCGCGTGGCGTGGTCGAGCGCTACGCTGACCGTGCGTTGGCTGCGGGCGTGGACCTGGGTTACGACGGACCCGACGACGGCGTGCAGCTACAGGGCGATGCGCAGTTGCTGCGCGAGGCGTTGGGCAACCTGCTGGACAACGCGCTGCGCTACGGCGCCACGCCCGGAGTCATCACCCTCGGCGTTCGGCAGGGAACCGACGGCGTGCAGGTATGGGTGGACGATGACGGCGCCGGCATCGCCGAAGCCGAACGCGCGCGCGTCACAGAACGCTTCTACCGGGCCAGCAGCGAGGGCGACGGCTGCGGGCTCGGACTGGCGATTGTGGCCGAGATCGCGCAACGGCATGGCGCGACCTTGATGATTGATACCGCCCCGATCGGCGGTGCGCGGGTGGGGTTGCGGTTCCGATGAGCGCTGTTGAACCGCCCTTGTAGAGCCGAGCCCATGCTCGGCTGCTCCTGGCACGATGCCTGAGCCGAGCATGGGCTCGGCTCCACAGGTTCCTGGTCACCCGTGAAGCGTGCCGACCAAGGTCGGCACCTACCGAGTGCGCGTCACCGGCTCATCGAATAGGGCGCCTGCGCGCCCTGCCCCGGCCAGTCCTTGTTCGGCTCGGCCTGCATGCTGAAGCGCAGTTCGCCACCGGCCAGGATCTCGTCGTGGCGCAGGAAGGTACGCTGCAGCGGCTTGCCGTTCAACGTCACGCTGCCCACATACGTGTGCGCGTCATCCAGCCCCTCGGCCACGATGGTGAACGTCTTGCCGTTCGGCAGACGAATCGCGGTCCTGGGCAGGAACGGACGGCCCAGGATGTACTCGCCCGAGCCCGGTGCCACCGGGTAGAAGCCCAGCGCGGTGAACACATACCACGCCGACATCTGGCCGACGTCATCGTTGCCGGCCAGGCCATCGGGACGGTCGGCATACTGGGTATCCATGATCTGCTTCAGCCGCGCCTGGGTGCGCCACGGCTGGCCGGCGTACGAATACAGGTAGGCCACGTGGTGGCTGGGCTCGTTGCCGTGCGCATACCAGCCGATCAGGCCGGTGATGTCTTCCATGTGCTCGAAGATCGATGGATCCACCTTGGCGTTGAACACCTCGTCCAGGCGCGCGAGCAGCTTGTCGCTGCCCCCGTGCGCGGCGGCCAGGCCAGCGACGTCCTGCGGCACGTACCACGAATACTGCCATGCGTTGCCCTCGGTATAGTCGGTGCCGTAGCCGCTGGCGCTGGGGTCGAAGGGCGTGCGGAAACTGCCATCGCGCTTGCGCGCGCGCATGAAGCCGGTGTCCTTGTCGAAGGCATTGCGCCAGTTGCCTGCGCGCTTGTCGAAGGTCGCCGCGATATCGGCCTTGCCCATGGCCTGCGCCATGCGTGCGATGGTCCAGTCGTCGAAGGCGTACTCCAGCGTCTTGCTGGCCGCTTCACCTTCCTCGTCGATCGGCACATAGCCCAGCTCACGGTACTGCGCGATGCCGTCGTAAGGGCCGTAATTGGCGGTCTCGACCATTGCCTTCAGCGCCTTGTCGGCATCGAAGCCACGAATGCCCTTCACGTAGGCATCGGCGATCACCGGCACGGCGTGGTAGCCGATCATGCACCAGTCCTCCAGGCCGTGGAACGACCACACCGGCAGCATGCCGTAGGGGCTGTGCTCGTGGTGGGCCAGCATGGAGTTGATGAAGTCGCTGTTGCGCTTTCCCGGCTGCACCAAGGTCAGCAGCGGGTGCAACGCGCGGTAGGTGTCCCACAGCGAGAACGTCGAATAGTGCGTGAAGCCATCGGCCTTGTGCACGGCATTGTCCGCGCCGCGGTACTGGCCATCGGCATCCATGAACAGCGTCGGCCCCAGCATCGTGTGGTACAGCGCGGTATAGGCACTGCGCCGCGCATGTTCCGGCGCGTCAATGTCCAGCACGGACAGTGCCTGCGTCCACTCCTGCTTCGCCTGTGCACGGACGCGGTCGAAATCGAAGTCGGCCACTTCCGCGTCGAGGTTGGCGATGGCACCGGCTTCACTGACCGGCGAGATCGCCACCTTCACCACCAGCGGTGCATCGAGCTTGCCGAAAGCGAACGTACCAACCAGCTGACGACCCTCGATCTGGGCGCGCTGTGCCGGGTCCTTTTCGCCCGGCGGCGGAAAGCCCTTGTAGACGATGTCCTGCTCGGTGTTGTGCAGCTCATGCCCGGCCAGCGGGCGTGAGAAGCGCATCGCAAAGTACAGCTGGCGGCCCGGCGCCCAGCCTCGGGTTTCGCGGAAGCCGGTCACCGTGCCATCGGCGCGCACCCGCACCCGCGACCACAGCACCTTGCCCGGGTAGTCGTACATGCTGGTACGCATGTCCAGCAGCACCTTGGCGTCGGTGCCCTTGGGGAAGGCGTAGCGATGCACGCCCACGCGCGCACTGGTGGTCAGCTCGGCACGCACCTTGTAGTCATCCAGGGTGACTGCGTAGTAGCCCGGCTCGGCCTTCTCGTCAGCGTGGCGGAACCGTGAGGCGTAACCGCTGCGCGGCTTCTCCGGATCGCCGCGCTCCAGCCCGGGATTGCCGGTGAACGGCATCAGCAGGACGTCACCCAGGTCCGAATGACCGGTGCCGGAAAAATGCGTATGCGAGAAACCGACGATGCTGCTGTCGTCATAGCGGTAGCCCGCCGCCCAGCCATAGGCCTTTTCACGCGGCTGGATACGCGTGTCCGGGCTGAGCTGGACCATGCCGAACGGCACCGTGGCGCCGGGGTAGGTGTGGCCCTCGCCACCGGTGCCGATGAACGGATCGACCGAGGCGTATGCCTTGTCGGCGGCGGTTCTGGCTGGGGCCGCACTGGCCAGGCCGGAAGCGAACATCGCCGTGGCGGCGACAGCGATCAGGAGACGACGGTCCAGCGTGGGCATCGGCATTTGGATCGATTCAGGTGGTGGTCAGAGAGTAGCACCGGCCCTGCCCTGTCGCATGCTGCAGTGCGGCCGCCGGAACCGGCACGATGATTTGCACATAATTGCATGGCCGGACGACGAATCGCCTCATAGGCTTCCGGCTTCCCGCTTCCAGATCGGTGCCAATACGGCAGTGGATGTCCACACATGCACTTCTGAAAGACCGCGCCTTCGGAGCGGGACAAAGCGAGACGAACCATCAATTGGTGCGCAGCGCCTCGATCTGCCCAGAATGGCGCCGCAGCGGACATCCCGCTGCCGGGATTGGAACCCCCGAAAAGAAGGACAGAGATAGCTCGTCGTAACTGCGGCGGGCGCTGCGTGTGGCCGTCAGGCCCTCCGGTTTTCTCTGTTCCTTCCGGGAGTTCCAAGCACGCATCGCCCGCCACCCTTGCGGTGGCCCTCGCTTCCCAAGGAGTTTCCGCATGAAACACACGCGTCCGCTCAGCCCGGCCATGGAATCGCTGTTCCAGCGTATCGAACATGCCCTCAACAGTGCCGAAGGCATGGCCATCCTCATCGGCGAGCAGTACGGCCCCGAGCCGAAGCCACCCGCACCGATGGGCTACAACGCCAAAGAGATCGCCGACGCGATGGTCATGCTGAGCCAGCATGGTCGGTCGTTGCTGCAGAAGCCGCGTGCGGAAGCGGAAAAGGTGACCTATCACTAGACCGCGACGCAGCCGAACCTGCTCGGCGCCGTGCGCACCGCACGCAGCGATTGCTGCCCTCAGCCCGGCAATGCGCCCTGCAAGGTGGCGAGGTCGGCGCTGTCGATCGGCCTCACCACCCGCGCCACCTCCTGGCCGTCATGCAACAGCACCACGGTGGGCCACAGTTTTACCTTGAAAGCACGCCCCAGCGGCTTTCCCTTGCCATCCTCGATCTTCCAATGCACCGGATCGTGGGCGTCGACAAACGCCTGGAGTGCGGGCTGCGCGGCCTGGCAGTGACCACACCAGGGTGCACCGAACTCGAGCAGCAGCCAGCCCGCCTGCGCGTCCACGTCCGCGCCAGCGGGCTCCGCCGCCAGGTAGTCACGCATGAACGGCATGCCGGTTACGCCGCCAACGCTTTCTGGATATCCGCCAGCGGGGCGTTTGTCAGGTCCTTGGCAATGTCGCCCAGCAGGCGGGCCTGGACCTCCTTGTGCAGCAGCGGGCGGATACGGCCCAGGGTGGTGGGGTCTGCCACCAGCACCAGGTGTGCAAAGCGGTTGTTGAGCGCATCTTCGTTCAACTGCTCCGCCACCTGCTTGGCGAACGTCGCCTCGTTGAGCTGCGAAATGGACATGTCTTTCGGCACCGCACCGGCCGGCCCCTGCCCGGAGACACCCTGCTCGCTGATGTCCTGCAGGCGCAGTTCGCCTTCCTGCTTCAACGCCAGTTGATGTTCGTTGCCGACGTTGGTGAACACGCGGGCCGAACCACCATCGGCGACGATGATCAGCGTACCTTCGGGAATGCGACGGGTCATGCGATGCTCCTTCTCGATTGCGTTCAGCGCTACCGTAGACAGCGTTGCGTGAGCGCTGCGGCCAGAGTTCGTTCAACGCATGTCATTGCACGCTGCGCGGATGAACAGGCGTGATGGAACACAGCGTGCAGATCAGGCCGCTTCTCTGCATGCTCACGCCGATGCCGTTATGATGAACGGATGATCGACATGACCCACTACGTGACGGGCGCACCTGTTACGTGGAAAGCACTGCCGACCGGCGCTTCGCTTGCCACGATGGCTCCCGCCCTGCCCTTCCACCGCCTCGCGCTGGATCCTGGCGGATGACGCCCGCAGGCGCTCTGGCCTGCCCTCCCTACGCTGCTGTGACCTCCGGCCGCTGACTGCGCGACCGCAGTGATCCTGTTGCTGCGTTTCCGCCGTTGCGGCGGTGCGTTGCCGTGCGCGTGGCGTCGTGCCTGCACACATTCCCCGGCCCCCACGCCACTCACCGATGCCCCTGCGCCACCTGCGCCTGCATCGCCGTTTCCGATTTCCGGGACCTAGCCCACCGTCTATTCACCTCTTCCACTTACAAGGGAGCCCCATGCAGGACACCCCCGAGGCACACGCCCATTTCGGCTGGTTCAAACGCCGCCGCCACCTGAAGGTCGATGAGATCACCGTCGTCGACAAGCCCATGCTCAAGCGCGCCGTCGGCGCGGCCGCACTTGGCAATGCCATGGAGTGGTTCGACTTCGGTGTCTACGGCTATCTGGCGGTCACCATCGGCCAGGTGTTCTTCCCCTCCAGCAATCCCACCGCGCAGGTGATCGCCGCGTTCGCCACGTTCACCGTAGCGTTCCTGGTACGGCCGCTGGGCGGCCTGGTGTTCGGCCCGCTGGGTGATCGCTACGGCCGCCAGAAAGTGCTGGCGTTCACCATGGTCCTGATGGCGCTGGGCACCTTTTCGATCGGCCTGATTCCCGCCTACGAGCGCATCGGCATCTGGGCACCGGTGCTGTTGCTGCTCGCACGCGTGGTGCAGGGCTTTTCCACCGGCGGTGAATATGGCGGCGCGGCGACCTTCATCGCCGAATACTCCACCGACCGCAACCGCGGCCTGATGGGCAGCTGGCTGGAGTTCGGCACGCTGGGCGGCTATATCGCCGGCGCCGGTACCGTGACCGCGCTGCACATGGTGTTGAGCAGCGAACAGATGCTGGACTGGGGCTGGCGCATTCCGTTCCTGGTGGCCGGCCCGCTGGGCCTGCTCGGCCTGTACATGCGCATGAAGCTGGAGGAAACCCCGGCGTTCCGCGCCTTCGCCGAGGAAGCCGAGAAGCGCGAGCACGACCGGCCCGGGCTGGGCGCGCTGTTCCATGTGCATGGCCGCCAGCTGCTGGTGTGCATGGGCCTGGTACTGGTGTTCAACGTGACCGACTACATGCTGCTGACCTACATGCCCAGCTACCTCAGCGTCACCATGGGCTATGCCGAGAGCAAGGGCCTGCTGCTGATCATCATCGTGATGCTGGTGATGATGCCGCTGAACATCGTCGGCGGATTGTTCAGTGACCGGCTGGGCCGCCGGCCGATGATCATTGGCGCCTGCATCGCGCTGCTGGTGCTGGCGGTGCCCTGCCTGCTGCTGGTGGGCAGCGGCAATGACGGACTGATCTTCCTGGGCCTGATGCTGCTGGGGCTGGCGCTCGTGTGCTTCACCAGCTCGATGCCGTCCACGCTGCCGGCGCTGTTCTACACCCCGGTGCGCTACAGCGCGCTGTCGATCGCCTTCAATGTGTCGGTGTCGCTGTTCGGTGGCACCACGCCGCTGGTGACCGCGTGGCTGGTGGAGCGTACCGGCGACCCGCTGGTGCCGGCCTATTACCTGATGGGCGCGGCGGTGATCGGCCTGGTGACCATGCTGTTCGTGAAGGAAACCGCCGGCCTGCCGCTGCGCGGTTCACCGCCGGCCGTCGGCAGCGACAAGGAAGCGGCCGCGCTGTTGAAGAGCGATGTGCCGGTGACGGTGGACCCGACCTTGCCGCCGCTGCCGGATGTTGCCGAGCCCGAGCAGGTGAAGCCTGCCTGAGGCCGGGTGCAGAATGCGATCCACGCATGGCGTGGATCGATGGGCCAAGTGGCGCCGGGTGGATACGCCCGGCGCTGCATGGCGCTACGTCTTGATGCGGGTCAGCTTCCCCGGCGTCCAACGCAGCGTCCAGGTGTAGTTTCCGTCCGGCGGACAGACGTGGCGGAAATCGCGGGGAATTTCGCAGACCGTTGCGCCTGCGGTAACGGTGAAGGCAACGATGATCCGGTTGCCTTCGATTCGGATCGACTGCACCGCGCCCGGAATCTGGATGCCGGCATCATCGCCATAGCCATACCTGCGGATGGCGGCATAGTCCTCTGCCTCCACCGGCGACAGGCTCTTCGGGTTCTCCTGGCCACGCGGATCGTTCGCTGTCAGCGCCGTCATCACCGCCACCACATTGCTCTGCGCGAAGCTGCCGCCGGTGTAGGTGGACGTGTAGAAATACACGACCTCGGCACGGCCATCGCCATCGAGATCGGCAACAGCGGTCCACACCGGACGGAACTCGGATTCAATGTCATCGCCGGGAATCAGCCGCAGATTGGCTTCGGCGGCCCGATACGCCTGTACCAGGCTGGGCGGCGCCACCACCCGCTTGGACGCGGCCGGCGCGGCCATCGCCGTCAGGCTGGACAGCGCCAGCGCAGCAAGCGCCAGGCAGGTCGAAGTGGAGCGGAACATCGCAGGTCCGTGCATGTCATCCTCCTTGGGTGTGCGGCCAGTCTAACCACAGCCAAGGCATCCCCGCATGGCGTGGATCTAGCGCGGGGTGTTCGATTCCATTGCACGCATCACGATGGGCTTGGCCCAGCCGGGCGTGTGCAGCAGGTCGGCTACGGCAATCGGGTACTGCAGTTCGCCTGCAGCCATGGCCAATACCGGCAGCGGCACCACGCAACCCTGCGCGTCGGCCGGTGCGCTGTTGTCGTAGACGTGCAACTCGGCCAGGTGCGGCAGCAGCTCCAGCAGGTTCGCGCGCGCGGAATCGAAACGCGCGCGGATCTTCTCGACTGGAATGTCATGGCCACCGGCGGCCACCCGCGCAGCAACACGGGCGATATGCAGCTCAACATCGGCCAGCCCACAGAACCAGATCGCCACCTGATGCCGTTCGCAGGCCTCACGCAGCAGGCGCGGAATGGTGTTGCCGCCGAGCGTCGTCTCGAAGGCGAAGTCGGTGCCATCGGCCATGGTCTGGCGCAGGCGGCGGGTGCCTTCCTGCCATGCCTCGGCGTTGGCCTCCGGCAGCGACCAGCCGGCGTCGACCAGGCGACGGGTGAACGCGTCCGGGTTGAACCAGCTCAGCCCTTCGGCGTCCAGCCAGGTGCCCAGCAGCGAACTCTTGCCGGCGCCATTGACACCGGCCAGCGCCAGGATGCGTCCCATCGATCAGAGCGGGCGGCCGAGGGTGACCTTGCGGCCGCGCCGGATCGGCTGGCCCAGCACCTTGCCCAGCCCTTCACCGCGCTGCAGCCCGGCCAGGGTCTGGTCGAACTCGTTGCGCAGGCGCTGCAGTTCCTCGTTGCGCTCACCGGCATCGCCGCCAGCGGCCTTGGCCAGCAGTTCCTGGTAGGTGCGGATGTCCACGATCACCGCTTCCGGGTGATTGTGGTTGGTGATGACCAGCGCCTGCTTTTCGCGCACGGTGCGCATCAGGCTCGGCCAGCCGCGGGTCTTCACCGACGAGGCCGGGGCCTTTTCGAGGCCAGGCAGATCCAGCGGCAGGGTCATGGCACGGCTCCAGGCGGGGCGGATGGGAACCACTATAACCAATTTGGCCAAATTGGAGATAAATGCCCTTTTACCCAGGCAGCCCGGTGTCCGGGGCGTCGGTCTGCAGCAGGCTGTCGCGATCGCGCAGCGGGAAGCGGATCCAGGCATCCAGGCCTTGCGGGGTAAAGCGCAGCTCGCCGCTGCCGGCCAGTTCATAGGGCACCCGCTGCTCGATCAGGACCCGGCCCAGGCCACGCTGGCGTGGCATCTCCCACCCCTCCACCTCGGCATGGCGCTCGCACCAGTGCAGGCCCAGCCACGGCTGCCCGTCCTGCACCTGCAGGTGCCAGCAGACATCAACCCGCCCGTCCTCGTGGGCCAACGCGCCGTGCCGGAGCGCATTGGCGGCCAGCTCATGGATGGCCAGCGACAGTACTTCGGCCGCCTTCGGTGGCAACAGCACATCCTCGCCCTGCAGGTGACAGGCGGCGGCCGCCGGTGCCTGCGCCGCGATCTCCTCCTCGAGCATGCCGCGCAGGCAGACCCCTACATTGGCGCCGCGGGTCAACAGGCTCTGCGTGCGCGCCAGTGACATCAGCCGCGCGCACAGGCGCTCGGCATACTCGTCCACGCTGCCGACCGATACGCGGGTCCGCCAGGCAATGGCATGGATGGTCGACATGATGTTGCGCACCCGATGCTGCAGTTCGGCCAGCAGCACCGACTGGCGCTCGGTGGCACGCTTGAGATCGTCGATGTCCACTGCGATCGCGAACACGCCACTCACCGCGCCATCGGCATCACGCAGCGGTGCGGCGGCGACGCGTGTCCAGCGCGCGCGCCCGTCGTCATGGATGAACTGGAACTCCAGGCCCGGGACCATCGTCTCCCCCCGCAGGGCGCGGGCGATGGCGAAATCGTGGGGTTCGATGCGCGAGCCATCGGCATGCACCCCCTGCCACCTATAGTGGTTGGGGCGATCCGTGGAGGGCACCTTGCCGGTGGGAAGATAGGTCCGCATCTGGTCGTTGGACAGCTGCAGGTTGCCGTCGGCGTCGACAATGCAGACACCCACCGGCAGCACCTTGAAGGCCAGCGCCAACCGGCGGTCGCTCTCACGGCGCTTCTGTTCCTCGCGTTCGCGGGCCGCCTGCGCGACGTGCGCAGCGGTCGTTTCGAACATGGTCACCAGCACGCCGTTGATGCACCCGTCCTCTCCGCGTATGGGGCTGTAGGTGATGGTGAACCAGACATCCTCCAAACGCCCCCGCCGCGCCAGCGGATAGAGCTTGTCCTCGTACGTGATGGTCTCGCCCTGCCACACACGCTGGTAGATCGGGCCATTGATGTGCCAGACCTCGGGCCAGCACTCGCGCGTCGGTTGGCCCAGTCCGCCAGGATGCTTGTCAGCCAGGATCTCGGCATAGCCATCGTTGTAGAGCTGCACCAGCTGCTCGCCCCACAGCACAATCATCGGGAAGCCGTGCGCAAGCATCAGGTCGACGGTGGCGCGCAGGTGCGGCGGCCATTGCTCGATCGCACCCAATGGCGTGCCTGACCAGTCGTGCCGGGCAATGCGGGCGGCCATGCCGTCATGGCGCGCATGGGCCTGCAGCGACGGCGGCATGCCTGCCGGGCGCTCAACGGCCCGGAGGCCTTCGGTGCGGCGCGACATGCCGCGCAATCAGGCGATGCCCGCAGGGGCCTGCGGCGTCGCCACCAGTCCCGCCAGCTGCTGGACCAGGGCCTCGATGTGATAGGGCTTGGTGCAGCGGGGCGCATCCGCGAAGCGGCTGGGCAGGTTGTCATCGTAGCCAGAGGTCAGCATGAACGGCGTACCCGCTTCGGCCAGCCGGTCGGCCAGCGGATACACCTGTTCACCGCCCAGGTTGATGTCCAGCAGGGCCACATCGATGGGGTTGTCATCCAGCAGCCGGCCGAGTGCCTGCAGATCCCCGGCCGGCCCCACCACCTGCGCGCCCTTCAGCTCCAGGTAGTCCACCAGGAACATCGCGATGGCGAATTCATCTTCCGCCACCAGTACTCTCAACCCTTTCAGGCCTTCTGGTTTGTTGCCCGCTTCCAGCACGACCGGCGCTCCTCGATACACGCGGCCCACCTCCGCCGCAACGGCCGTAGGATGCGCGAACCGGGCTACAAGGGCGCGTGATGATCGATGAAGATCGCAGCCGCGGCGCATTCACTCCGGCATGGCAGCGGTGCGTTCAGAACGCACGCTCCCATTTCAGGCTGAGCAGGCTGCGGTCATGGCTGTACAGCCAACCGACGTTGCTGTCGATGCAGGCGTAGCGCAGGCTCAGGCTGGGCACCAGCCCGCCCACCGCCAGCCGCTCGCTGCGCACGATGGCGATCAGGTTCTGTTCGTCGTCCTGCCTGCGCGCCTCCAGCAAAGGACTCCAGGCACCATAGTCACGGTGACGCAACGACACGAACACCGTGGCCGTGGTGCCACTCCACTGCCGTGCCGCGCCCAGCCGCAGGCCGTGCTGGCGGTAGCCGTTGGCCGGGTCGGCTGCGCTGCTGTCGGTCAGGTCCACGCCCGCGAACAGGGTCCAGCGCGGGTTGAGCGCGCGGAACCAGGTGGCATACAGCGCGGCCAGTTCGCCATCGTAGTTGTCGGCCAGGCCCGGCTGCCGGTAGCGCTGGCGTTTCCAGTCGGCCTCCAGCTTGAGCAGGCTGCGCGCGTCCAGGGCGTACTGCCATTCGCCGTGCACACCACTGCCGCCCTGCAGGGCGTGGTTGCCCAGCGCCTGGTAGTCATGGCTCGGCGCCAGCTGCAGGGTGTGCCGTGCACTGCGCCAGCTGTAGCCGGCCTGCACGCTGGCGTTGAGCTCGTTGTATGCGCTGTAGCCACGCCAGGCCTGGCCGAACGCCAGCCCACGCACGTACAGGCCATGATGGCCTGCCAACGCCCAGCGCCGTTCCAGGCTGGCGTCGTAGTCCAGGCCGGTGGCGCGCTGCGCTTCGGGCAGCGTGCGTTCGATCAGGCAGGTGTCGCCGACACCGAACAGGCAGGTGCGGCTGGCCGAACTGCGGTTGATGTTGTCGCTCCATGCAGGCCCGGCGGCGACCGCACCCTTCCAGCGCCCGCGTGCCTGCAACGCGTCCAAATAGCTGTCCACGCGTGCGCGCACACCCGCGGTGGCCGGATCGTTGCTGTCGATACCGGCCTTGATTGCACCGAACAATGCCACCGCCTCGCGGTCGCGCTGGTCTTCGGCATAGACGCGCGCCAGTTCAAGGCGGGCGGGCAGGAAGTCCGGCTGCGCTGCCAGCAGTGCTTCGTACTCCTGTGCGGCGCGCGAATGGTCACCGGCCACGCGGGCCAACGCACCTTGCGCGTAGTGGCGCAGCAGCGGATCGTGCCCCGGAAGCTCGAGGTATTCGGCCAGGAACGCCGCAGCGGCCGGCCACTGCTGATGCTGCAATGACAGGTAGAGGGCCTGGCCGAGATCATCGACGGTGCGCTCCACCCGCACGGTCTGGCCATCGATGGTGAGCGTCGGCCGTTGCGATTCGGCCTGCTGCAGGCGCTGCTGGTCCTGCTGCTGGTGGCGCAGTTCGCTGCCCTGTTCGAGCACGCGGCGCAGATCGTCCTGCTGGGCGCGCACGTCGGCGGCAACAAGCAGCAGGAACACAAGGGAAATGGGGTGGCGCATGGTCGATCCGTGGCGGTGCATGCAGCGGGCCGAAGCAGGGACTGGCGGATCGCGGCTTGTCCCTGCCCTGCCCCGTCAGGGGCGTGGCAATCAGTTCTTGCTGCCGCCGAAGGCGGTGTCGTACTGGCTGTTGCCGGCGAACGTAGCGATACCGGCCAGGGTGGCGGCGTTGGCGCCGAAGAACTGGCCCTGGCTGTTGCCGGTGACCGAACCGTTGGCCACAGCGGTGCCGGCGAAGGACGCATCGGCGCTGTTGATGTTGGCGCTGATCGCCAGGGTCTGGCCACCACCGGTCAGGCCGCCGGTCAGCTTGCCGGTACCGAAGTTCGCGGCGAAGGTGCCGCTGAGCAGGTTGCTGCCGTTGAACTTGTTCAGGCCAGCCACCGCGTACGTGGCGGTGCCGCTGGGCAACGTGGTGCCCGCACGGTCGCCAGCGAAGTACACCTGGCGATTGTTGAAGCCGCCTGCGGCGCCATCCTTGGACCATTCACCGAACCAGACATCGCCACTGCCCACCTTGACGAAGTTGAAGTGGCCCATGCCGGCATGATTGCCCGGGGTGCCGGTGATCGGCATGGCCAGCGTACGTACGGTCACGTTGCCCACGGTGGTGGGGGCCGAGTATGCGGCCAGGCCCTGGAAATCGACCGGCTTGGCGTTGGAGACGGTGCCGACACCGATGCCGGCCTTGCCTGCGCTGTGCGGGCCGCCATTGACTTCGGAGGCACCGACCTTGACGTACAGCTGCGAATCGGTGGCCGGGCTGGCCGCACCGACGATGTCGGCGGCCTGGGCGGCACCGGCCAGGGCGAAGGTGGCGGCCATGGCCAGTACGGAACGGGAGATCATCTTCATGGAACTACTCCTTGGGTTGAGGGAACAACGGGTACAACAACGAGGCAGGTCATCAGAAGCGTGCAGTGACACCGAGCTTCAGCGTGCGCCCTGGCGCCGGCAGCGTGGAGCGCGTGGCCGGGTCGACGTAGTAGCGGTTGCCGAGGTTGGTGCCGACCAGCTCGACGCTGGCATGGTCGTTGATGCGCCAGCGCGCGTAGGCATCGACGGTGGTGATGTTTCCCCAGGTGAACGGCACGTTCTGCCAGATCAGGCCACCACTGCCGGCGTACAGGCGGTCACGGTAGGCCTGCAGGTCCGGGTTCTGGTGGCGCTGGTAATGCACGATGCGGCTGCCCAGCTCCAGGCGCTCATCGAACAGCCGGGTGCCCAGCGACGCGTTCACCGACAAGCGGGGAATGGCCTGGGTCAGCAGGTAGCCGCTGACGAAGCCGTCCTGCACGCAGTTGGGCACCTTGCCGGCGAGTGCGTCGAGCTGCACCGCCATGCTTTCATCACAGACCTTGTTTTCCAGCGTGCGGGTGATGCCCAGGTCGGTGAAGAAGCGGCGGTTGTCGAAGCGCGCCTGCAGCTCCACGCCGCGGATGCGCTGCTTGTCCAGGTTGTCGAACAGGAAATTGCCGTCGCGCTCGATCACGTTGCGGGTCTTGTGCACGTAGTAGGCCAGCTTAACGTCGGCATCAGCGGTGTTGCCGAACAGCGCCGACAGGTTGTGCACATAGCCCACTTCGTAGTTGTAGGCGTGCTCGGGCTTGAGCGGGTACAGCGGGTTCAGGCTGCTGGAGAACGCGATGGTGCTCTCGAACATGCTGGGGAAACGCACCGCCTCGCTATAACGGACGTAGGCGCGCGCATTGGGCGAGAAATGCGCGGTGGCCGAGAAGGTCGGCAGCCAGGTATGGTCGCGCCTGCGCTCATTGCGCCCGGACACCGTCTGCGGCCGTCCGCTCTGGATACTGCACAGGATCTGCGACCCCTGCACCGGCAACAGCCCGGGAATGGCCGCCACCTCGCCATTCAGGCAGGGGTTGCTGGCACGGCTGTAATTGCCGTCCGCATCCGGCAGCCACGGAATGGCGTGGTCCACCGCAACCGGCGTCTCATACCTGCTCAGCAGGCCCTTCAGCAGATCATCAACAATGAAGCCCATGCCGATGCTGTCCCAGAACGCGCGCTGCGACTCGATGGCGTCGATCTCGCCCTGCAGGCTGGCCGGGCGTTCGGGCAGTTCGTTGACGCGGTAGCGGGCCTCCTTGGGGAACACCGAGGTGGTCATCAGCTCCGGGTGGTCCTGCAGGAAATCATCGAAGGCCCAATAGCGCGCGTAGCGCACGCCGGCACTCAGGGAGAGGAAATCCATCGGCCGCCAGTCCAGCACCAGGTAGCCCTCGCCTTCCTGGCGGCGCCCCGCGCGCGGGTACATGCGCCAGCCATCGCTGACGCCGAAGTACGGGTCCGCCGAGCGCAGTTTCTCGAACTGCCAGTTGCCGCCCACGGTCAGGTCCAGGGTGGAATGCAACGCGAAGCGGTTGCTCAGGGTCAGGCCGGTGCGGTCGTTGCGGGCATTGGCCAGCGCGGTATTGCGCAGGATCGGGCTGCTGCCGGGGTTCCAGTCGGGGTTGCTGGCAAAATTGGGGAAGCCGCCAGCGGTGTACGTATCGCTTGTGGTTTCGGTGCGCTACAGGTTGGCACGCAGGTCCAGCCAGCGGCTGCCGGCGGGCTGCCAGTGGTATTCCAGGTTCCAGGCACCGGCATCGACGCGGCTGAGCGGCCACTGGATGCGACCGTAGTCGGGCGCTGACAGGATGCGCGAGGGCATGATCTCGCCGTAGTGGGAGAGCGTACGCCGCCAGGTCGCGCGCAGCTGCTGGTCGTCGCTGATCTGCCAG
Organism: Stenotrophomonas sp. FR012; assembly: GCF_047520565.2. Lineage (NCBI taxonomy): Bacteria > Pseudomonadati > Pseudomonadota > Gammaproteobacteria > Lysobacterales > Lysobacteraceae > Stenotrophomonas > Stenotrophomonas sp. FR012. The sequence continues at coordinate 158,001 of NZ_JAXBQL020000002.1, read as the reverse complement.
GTCGCCTTCAGCAACCACGACTCCTGCTCGCTGGAGGTGTTGGGCACCTCGTCGCCGGGCTTGAAGTAGCGCGCCAGCGTGGTGATGTAGTCCAGGCCCTTGTACTCGAACTGCTCGCGCGGATCCCGGTCGTAGTACGCCGCGCCCCGGGTGCCGGAAAAGTAGTTGCCCCGCTTGCGCCAGGCATAGGCCGCCATCAGGTCCACGTGTTCGCCACGCAGGCCCAACGCCAGCCGCCAGGCCTGGTCTTCCCCGGCGAACACATGGGTTTCAGAACCGCGCGACTTCACCGGCACCAGCAGCGTGCTGTCGGCATAAGGTGCCGAGGGCGAGCCCTGCGGGAACCCCGGCACCGTGCGGTAATCCTCGCCGGTATGCAGCCGCGGCAGGCGTGGCGCCACCGCATTGCTGCTGCCTTCGATCTTCAGCTCCCCGCCGAAGCGCTCGCCGGCAGCAACAATGTCGTCAACGTCGATGGTCTTGATCACCAGCGCACCACCAATCCCGCTGTGCACATCGCGCACCAGCCCTGGCCCCTTGATGACCTGGATGCCACCGATCAGGTTGGGATCGATGTAGTTGCGGTTGCTGACGCCGTTGTAGCCGCGCCAGACCGTGAGCGCCTGCTCGCCACCGTCGATGCTGACCGGCACCCGCCCCGGCCCCTGGATGCCGCGGATGTTGATGTCCAGCGCGCCGCTGTTGCGCGCATCACCGCTGAACACACCGACCAGATCCTTGACCACGTCGGCCGGATTGGAGCCGCGGTAGCGCTCCACCCGGTCGCGCCCCGAGTACGCCGTGGTCAGATCCAGCGCGAAGACATCGTCGTAGCCGCGCCGATCGCGGGCCTCGCCCCCTTCCGACTGCAGGCGACCGGCCACGTCCAGTGTTTCGGTCACCCGCACCCCTTCCCCGTCCCCTTCCCCCGCCTCCGCTGCGGCGCGCAGGCTCCAGGTGCCATCCATGCCGCGCTGGGCACGCACCCCACTGCCGCGCAGCAGCTGCTGCAGGGCCTGCATCTGGCTGTACTCGCCGCTCACCGCGCTGGATCGACGGCCCTCCACCAGGTCACTGCGGAAGACCACCTGCACATCGGCCTGGCGGCCAAAGCTGCGCACGGCATCGGCCAACGGTTGTTCCGGAATGGCGTAAGTGCGCAGCGGTGCGGCCACCGCTGCTTGCGCCTGCACCACCGGCACCCAGGCCAACGGCAACAATGCGGTGGAGATCGCCAAGGACAGGACGGTAGCGCGACGATGACAGGCGGATGCCGTGGACGGCATGGACAGGAACTCCTCAAGCGGGGCGGGACCACGGTCACGACCGGTGCCCGGTGGTGTGTCTGGCTTGAGAAGAAACGCGGTTTCGCTCTGGCTATACCTCTATAGACAGCGGGGTACGACGACTGCCCACGGTTTTTTCATGTTTTTTCATGCAGCCTGTTCATGCGTGCTCCGCGGGCGCCTCACCACACCAGCAACGCACCACCGGGCAAGCGCTGCACCCGCAGTCCCGCCTGCGCGGCCACGGCGTCGATGGCCGTGTCCGGTTGCTGCAGATGGAACAGGCCACTGACCCGCACGCGTGTGCCCTGCCCGGCCACCACCCAGACCGGGGCACGCCGGTAGCGGCCGAGATCGGCGATGGCCTGCGCGGCAGGCAGACCGTCGATCACCACCTCACCACGGCGCCACGGCGCCATCGCCTCCGGCGCGGCCTCCCGCAGCGGCTGCAACCAGCGCCCGTCACGGAACGCGCGCACCTGCCCGGCGCGCAGGCGCTGCACGCTGCCATCGCCCGGGCGCACATCGACCACGCCCTCGCTGACGTCGGTGGTGATGGTGGCGCCCTGCATCGACACGCTGAACGCCGTACCGATATCGCGGATCTGGCCACCGCCGGCCTCGACCTGGAACGGTCGCTGCTCATGCGCCACCTGGAACCAGGCCTGCCCTCGCAGCAGCTGCACGCGCCGCTGCTGGCCATCGAACGTGAATGCCAGTGCGGTGCAGGCATCGAGTACCGCCGTGCTGCCGTCGTCCAGCCGCACCACGCGCGGCGCATCACTGCTGCGCACATCGCTGCGCGCCAGCAGCAACGCGTGTGGTGCGGCCGCGACCATCAGCACTGCGGCCGCAGCACTGGCGAGCAGCCAGGGCAGACGGCGGCGCGGTGCGATCGGGCGCAGCCCCTGCCGATCTGCGGTCAGCTCGGGCAGCGCTGCCAGCACCTCCGGCCCGGCAGCGTCCAACCGCTGCCAGAAGGCCTGCTGCTGGCGCCAGGCCCGCGCGTGGCGGGGATCGGCCTGCAGCCAGCGCTGCAGGGCTCGTTGCTGGCGTTCCGGCAGCGGGCCTGCACTGCGCAGTATCACCCAGCGCAACGCCTGCCTGGCCTGACGCGGCGAGGGTTCGGACGTGGTCATGGTTGTGGCCTGCCGCACCACGAACGGGTGCGCTTTCCTGTTCTGACAACGGCGGGCGCGATCTGCCCACGGTAATCGCCGCTCATCGCCGCGCCCCCTGCTGATGCTGTTGGATCAGCAACGCTGCACGCAGCACATGCTTGCCGACCAGACTCTTGGAAATGCCGAGGCGCGCAGCGATCTCACGCTCGCTCAGGCCCAGGTATCGATTGAGGACAAAGCACTCGCGCACCTGGACCGGCAGGGCGAGGATGGTCTGGGTGATCTCGCGTAGCTGCGCCTGGTCCAGCGCCTGTGCCTCGCCATCGCGACTGGCCTCGGCCATGTCGACGGCGTACTCGGCCATGGCACGTCGCTCGCGGGCGTCGGCCTGGCTGCGGTTGAGCGCATGATGGTAGGCCATCCGGTACAGATAGCCGCGCGGCTCCAGGATGGGCGGATCGCCGGGCACGCTGCTGGCCTTCAGGTACAGGTTCTGCAGGGTGTCCTCGGTACTGGCCGGGTCGAGATAGCGTGCGATGAAGCGGGACAACGCGCGGCGCTCGCGGATCAGCAGCTCGACCAGCGCCAGGGCATTGGGAGACATAGGTGCCAAGGCCGGACCGGGGAATGATGGGCGTGATGGCGACGGTCCGGACGTGGATTGTGGGCTGCGCGGCCGTGGGCGGCAAGCCGCGGGCTCGTTCATCCACGCATGGCAGGTGCTCTGCGAACTGCAGCGCGACTGGGCCCGCTCGGCAACGGTCCCGGATTTCATGAACCTCTTCATCGCAACCGGTGGTACCGCGGGCATCCAGTTCTCGTACGATCGTACCGAGTGATGGGGTGGCGGCCCCGGTCCTGGCTGGGGCCGCCCTTTTTGGCGCAGTCGAGCGTGGCTCGACGCCACAGACAGATGGAGAACGTGATGGCCTACGCACGCATTGTTTCGACCGCCGACGACTATCTGCACCACATCAGCAACGGCAGCTTTGATGTGGATGCGGACGAGCCTGCCTCGCTGGGTGGCCAGGGCAAGGGCTTTGCGCCGTTCGACCTGTACCTGGCCTCGCTGGCGGCGTGTACCGCCATCACCCTGCGCATGTATGCGCAGCGCAAGGGCTGGGATCTGGGCGAGTTCCATGCCGAGCTGCGCTCGGAACGTGACGAGGATGGACGTTTCCACGTGCACCGCGTGCTGCATGCCAGCGCCGAGCTGAGTGATGCGCAGTGGCAGCGGTTGCTGGAGGTGGTGGAGAAGACCCCGGTGACCCTGGTGATGCGCGAGGGTGCACGCATCACCAGTGAGCACGGGGGTGCTGCGTAACCCCATCCACGCATGGCGTGGATCTACTGTAGAGCCAAGCCCATGCCCGGCTCTGCAAAAGGCTCAGCGCCGTGAATGCAGTACGGTGCGCTGGCGCATCGCGTTGAATTCCTGCTCTACCTGCTGGATATCCTCGGCCTGGAACCCGGCCGCGTCCAGCAGCTGGTCGGCGGCGGCGGCGGCCAGCGGATCATCCTCACGCTGGCGCCAGCAGCGCGCTGGCAGGAAATACCCCACTTCGCTGCGCCCGCGCATGATCACCACCGGCCGGCCTGCGTACAGCAGGAACTCCGCCAGGTGCTGGCGCAGCCCCTCCACCGAGACATAGGCCGGGCCGATGCCCAGCGATCGGCTGGACGGTTCGGAACTCTCGAACAGCTTGCGACGGCTCATCCACTCCTCCTTATGTGCAGCGCGTGGTCTCCTTTCCTTAGACGGGCGCATCGCTGCGCCCCCGCCACGCACTACGTGATCCACATCACGCCGTCACTCAGAACCCGGTATTGAACTCCAGCTGGAACACATCGATCGACAGTGGAGCACCGGACACTTCCTTGGCCGCCATCCACTTGCCGCTGATCCAGCTGCGCGCGTCCAGCGCGTAGGCGCCGCCCACGTAGTAGCCGCGGGCATTGGTGCCTCCGAGGTGGAAGTTCGGGTCGTTGTAGGCGTCCGGCAGCGCATCGGCCTCGATGCGCTTGTAGCCCAGCAGCGCCTGCCACTGGCCCTTCTCCTTCAGGTCGGTGGCACCGAAGGTGGCCTGCACCATCCAGGCGGTGTCGCCGCTGCGGAAGGTGTCGATGCTGGCGGTACCACCGGCGCCGTAGTTGTTGACGATGCCGTTGTTGGCGCGGCTGAACATCGCCTGCTTGTCGTAGGCCAGGTTGCGGATGTAGTCGCCGTCCAGGCGCAGGCCGATGCCCTGGGCCAGCTGCGTATCCCAGCGCAGGTTCAGCGTGGCCAGGCGGAATGCCGAGGCCAGGCCGACGTACTGCGGGGTGGGCGTGTTGGCTGGATCCAGCGGGTTGCGTGCGATGTCGCGGATCAGCATCAGGGTGTTGCCCTTCTGCATGAACGCCGGGCGCGACCAGTCGGTATCGCAGCCCACCGCGCCCGCATACAGCGCGCACGGCGAGGACAGGCGGCCGCTGATGTTCTTGAAGTCGTAGTAACCCAGCGCCGCGCGCAGCGCGTTGTCATCGTTGAAACGCCAGTTCACGCCGACCTGTGCACCGGACAGCCACTTGTTCTCGTTCGGGGTCTTGACCCGGCTCTGGCTGGGCGCGCTGTCGGAGGTGTACTCCAGCGGTACCACCGCCAGATTGCCGAACAGGCCAAGGTCACCGCCGTCGAAGTCGTACTGCAGGTTGGCGGCCAGGCCATCGAAGTTCAGGTCGTTGGAGAACAGCGTATCGCTGGTCCAGAACGGATTGCCGAAGCGGCCGCCGCGCACCGTCACCCAGTCGGCCGGGCTATAGGCCAGCCAGGCCTGGTCCAGCCACACGTCCTTCTTGCTCAGGCCACCACCCAGCTGCTCGGTGGTTGACACCGGGCCATTGCTGCTGCCGCTGGCCAGGCGCACGCCAGCCGTGGTGTGCTGGCCGATGGTCGCCTCGATGCCGAGGCGGGCGCGGATGCGCCACAGGTTGCGGCGGTCCTGGCGGGTGTTCAGCAGCGGTGGCAGCTGCAGGTTGGTGTTGGTATTGGTGTCGAAGCCGTTGCCGGAATTGATCGACGACCAGTTGCTGACGATGTCGCTGTTGCGTTCGGAGAAGAAGCGCGACTCGCTGCGCACGCGCATGTCACCGGTGACCTTGATGCGCTTGGTCCACTCAGCCACTTCGTTCGGCGCCGCCCAGCCCTCGGACCTGGCCTGCGTCATCACCTCCTGGCGCACTTCGTCACGAATGCCGTCGCGCACGCTCTGCGGTACGTACGGCACGCGCACGTCACCGGCCTCCAGGGCCACGCCACCACTGGCGGCCGGTGTCCCGGCGGCCGCGGTGTGCTGCAACGCTGCTGCTTCGGCCTGCGCCTGCACCAGCAATGCCTGGCCGTCTTCGGGTTTCAGTGCACCGCTGGCGATCAACCCCTTGATCAGCTTGACCATGGTGGTTTCGGCGGCCATCGCGCCGGCCGGGGCGGCCAGGTTGAGCAGCACGGCGCAGCACAGCAGCGCCCGTCGGGCCGGCCGCGGGCGGCGGGAATCGGTTCGTGCGCGGACGTGGTCGTTCATCACGGTTCTCATCGAATGAAGGGAAATCATGGAGGTCGGGGAATCAGGCCCCGGGCCGGCGGCCCTGGATCAGGACGCGGGCGGGGAAATCAAGCGACGGCGGCGGTGCCTGGTCGACCTTGCCGATGCGACGCAGTGCATCGAGCACGGCCGCGTCGGCCTCCTCGTTGCCACTGCCACGCACCAGCTCGACCTTTTCCAGGCGACCATCGCTGGCCAGCCACACATTCACCTGCAACTGGAACGCCAGGCGCTTGACCTTGTCGTCGCGCGAGATCGCCCGCTGCATCAGGTAGCCGAGGTAGCGCCCATAGGTGGCGTTGCCGGCACCGCCACGACCGACACCGGACGAACCGCCACCACTGCCGGACTGGATGCCGAAGTTGTCGCCACCGGCCTGCGCGTCGGCGTTCATCGTCACCGGATCGCTGTTGTCCGGGGTCGGCGTCGGCTCTTCGGCCGGCGTCGGCTGATCCAGCGGCTCCGGTTCGGGCATCGTCTCTTCCGGCGGCGTTTCCGGTTCCGGCGGTTCTTCCGGTGGCGGCGGGGGTGGCGGAGGCGGTGGCGGCAACGCCAGCATCGGCGGCTGCACCACCGGCCGGCGGGTGCTGGCGGTGTCCTTGAACAACAGCCACCACAGCGCGACGCCGAGCACCAGCAACGCGACCAGCACCAGCGCGACGGTCACCAGCAACGGGCGACCACGCATGCCGGGCTCCGGCCGGGGGGGTTGATGGGCGGTCATGCCTCAGCCCTGCGCCTTGCCGGTGACCAGGCCCACCTGGGCCAGCTCCAGGCGCCGCAGCAGGTCCAGCACCTCGACCACGCGGGCATACTGCACCTGTGCGTCTCCGCGCACGATCACCGGGAAATCCGGCGTGGTCGCGCGCTCGGTACGCAACCGGTCTTCCAGCTCGGCCATCGTCACCGGGTAGGCATCCAGGAACACCTGGCCGCTGGGGTCGATGGTGATCGCCTTGGTCTTCGGCTTCTCCAGCGCCACGGCGTTGCTGGCCTTCGGCAGGTTGACCTCGATACCGGGGACGGAGGCGTTGCTGGTCAGGATGAAGATCACCAGCACCACCAGCAGCACGTCGACGAAGGGCGTCACGTTGATGCCCTTCTCGCGCTTCTTGATGCCGAACTTCGCCTTCTGGCCCATGGCGCGCTCCTCAGCCCTGGACCGCGGCCGGGCCGCGCCCGTCCTGCTCTTCAGCCAGGCGCGCGGCGAACTCGTCGATGAACACCGCCATGTCCGCGCCGATCGCTTCGGCACGCGCGCCCAGGTAGTTGTAGCCGAACAGCGCCGGGATCGCGACGCCGAGGCCAGCCGCAGTACACAGCAACGCTGCGGCCATGCCGGGTGCCACCGAGTTGATGTCGACCGCGCCAGCCATCGCCGCCACCACGAACACCAGCATGATGCCGATCACGGTGCCGAACAGGCCCACATACGGGGCCCCCTCGATGGTGGTCGACAGCCAGTTCATGCGCCGTGCCATCGCCTCCTGCTCACGCACCATCACCGCATCCATCGAGGCACGGATCGCCGCGATGGTAGCACCACTGAGGTAACCGCTGTTGCCATCGCGCTGGTGGCGCTGCTGCATTTCATCGATGGCCACCTGGTAGATGCGCCACAACGAGCCATCGTGCATCGCGGCCGGCGCCTTGCCCTGGCGGTCCATGTCGGACAGGGTGCGCAGCGGCACGCCGGACAGCTTGCCGAAGCTCTCGGTGAACACCGCATTGGCCTTGCTGGTACGGCCGAAGTGCCGCCCCTTGGCGATCATGATCGCCCACGACAGCAGCATCATCAGGCCGAGGATCGCGACCACCACCCAGGCATCGAACGGCATCGCCTTGAGGATGAAGGCGAAGTGGCTCTGCCCGGCTGACTGCTCGTCCGCGCCGTAGCTGATCAGCCGCGAATCGGCACCCTGTGCGGTGGCATCGGCCAGCAGCAGCGCGGCCGGCCGTGCCACGCGCGAGACGCGCAGTTCATCCAGCGCACCTTCGAAGTTGGCCAGTGGCTGCACCGCCCCCGGCGCATCGGCACCCACCACCGGAGCCGTGCCCAGCGCCGGCAGCGCACCGCTCAGCTGGGCAACGACGCGCCCGTTGAGGTACAGCTGCAACGCGCCCTTCTCTGCCGTCAGTGCAACGTGTGCCCACTGTCCTTCCGGAACCGGCTGCGCGGGCGTGCTGCGCTGGCCATTGAGCTGCACGAACGGCACGCGGTTCTCGATGCCCAGCACCAGCTCGGATGCGCCGTCGCGACGCGCATAGATCGCCTGCGCCGCAGTGTTGCCGCCCGGCTTGATCCAGGCTGAAACGGTGAGCGGCGCGCCCGCTTCCTGAGCCAGCGATGCGCTGGCCGGCAGCGGCAGCGGACCGGCGCCCAGCTGCACGCCACGGCCGATCACCGAGCCTTCCGACGGCGGCACCACCGCACCGGCATTGTTGCCATAGGCGGTGGTGTCGCGTGCCGGCGCATTGGCCTCGGCAAAGTGGTAGACCAGCGTGTAGTCCGGATCGAACACCTGCTGGCCGTTGCCGCTGGCCGGTGCCTTCTCATTGCCGTAGTACATCCAGATCGTCTGCGGCGAGGCAGCGCTGACTGCCGGTACGTCGACCCAGACCAGGGCCAGGCCCATCCTGGGATCGAACTGTTCGATCTGGTGGGCCAGCACGGTACGGCCATCACCCGAGACGAAGCGCAGGTCGTTGCCCGCATCCTGGGTTCCGTCGAAGCCGAAGTTGCCGGTATGCAGGCGCAGCAGCAGCGGCGTGCGGCCCGGGTCACCGGCCAGGCCCGCGCCCTGCGGGCCGGCGTCGATGGTGATCGGCTTGCGGTACTTCCATTCGGCCTGCCACCAATTGGCATCGGCCGCAGCCACCGGCAGCGCAACCAGCGCCGCCAGCAGCAACAACACTCGGGAAAGCAAACGGTCCATGCGAAGGGTCTCCGGAGAACGCATGTTCAAGGGAAGGGTCAGTAACTGGTGCTGATGTTGAAATGCAGGCGCGGGTCGTCCTTGCGCGTGACCGGGCCATCGGCATACGGCCAGGCGTAGTCCAGGCGCAGTTGCAGGTGTTCACCCAGGCGCAGCTGCGCGCCCAGGCCGACCGAGGCCAGGTTGTACTTGTCGCGCTGTTCGGGCAGCGGCTGGCGCAGGCGCAGATAGGCCGCGTCGGCAAAGCTGTAGACGCGCAGGTCGGTGCCGCGCCACAGTGACCACGCAGGCGTGCGCCATTCCAGGCTGGCCAGGCCGCCGTAGTCGCCGATCGCCTCGGCCGACAGGTAGCCGCGCACGGTGTACATTCCACCTGCGGCGAACTGCTCGGCCGACACCAGTGGCGCATCGGTTACCTGCAGCGAGCCGCGCGCATACCATTGCCAGTCGCTGCCGAAGGTATGCGTGTTGGCCACGTCGGCCTTGAACGCCACGAAACTCGGGTCGGCCCAGTAGCGCTTCTGCCCGAACGCGGTGGCGTCACTGCCGTAGCCGAACAAGCGACGCGTACCGGCCACCAGCTGGGTGTTGATGCTCAACTGATCCTGCTCGCCCTGGCGTACACCGACAAACGCCAGAGTGATCGGCGCGTACCTCAGCGGCGTCTTCAGGCTCTCCTTGCCCATCTGCGTGTCTTCCTCGGTGTCCTTGAAATCCACGCCGAGGCTGAGCTGGCGCCACCACTGGCTGCTGCCCGGCAGGCGGTAGTTGAGCTTGAGGCCGATCGAATGGCCGTTGCCGATCACATTGGTGCCGGTGCCGGTACCGACCTGCCCACCTGCATTCAACACGCGGCTGTCGGATCTGTAGCCGGAGGCTTCCAGGCTCCACGGCGTACCTTCGAACGGCATCGTGTACGAGGCCGAGAACACCTTGGCCTGCTTCGTGTCTTCCGGCGCCAGATACACGCCGAGGTTGGCGCTGTGCCCACGCTTCCACAGGTTGTCGTAGGCCAGCGATGCACTCAGGCGCAGCTTCTCGGTGTCGGCGCTATGGTCGTTGTTGAGTGACGCACTGGCACGCCACGGCGACTTCTCCTCGACCTGCAGGTCCACATCCATCGTGCCCGGCACCTGGCCTTCGCGCACCAGTGGCATCACCTGGCGACGTCCGCCTTCGTTCAGTGCGGTCAATTCCTTCTGGGCCTGGTCGAAGTCAGGCACCTTGCCCTCGGCCAGCGCCGGTACACGTTCCCGAATGCGTTCGGGCGACTCGTGGCGGGTGCCGACCACGCGCAGCTGGCCGATCGGCGTCTGCTGCACCTTCAGCAGCACCACGCCCCCACTGACCTGCTGCTCGGGTAGCTCGACGTAGACCGACTGGTAGCCGGCCTGCTGGTAGAGCGCATGGACCGCATCGCGCGCCTTCTCAACATCGGCCAGGGTCTTGCCCGGGCCGAGGAACGGTTCCACCGCACGTTCAATCTGCCGCGGATCGAGCACCGTGTTGCCGCGCACGACGTATTCGTTGATGTTCACGCTGGGCGCGGGTGCTGCCTCCTGCGCGAACAGCGGCAGCGGCATCGCGGCCAGGGCCAGCACCAGCGGATGCAGGCGCAGCGGAAGGCGAACGGCTCGGCACGGAACAGGATTCATCGAAGGCATCGCGTCGTATCGAAGGGAGGGGCCAGGGAGCGGCGCGTGGATCTACCAACAGGACGTGTACATCGCGTCAAAGCCGCCAACAGTTTTGTGACAGCACTGTCATCTTTTGAAAGCGCCGCAACGCACGCAGGCGGACCCTGCCTTGGCCACCCGTCTTCATTTCAGGACATCGATTGCTGCGGGAGATTCGAGATGTGTGAATCGTTGATGCCGGACCTGCGCGCTGCCCTCGCCCTCGCCCTGCTGCTGGCGCTGCCATCGGGTCGCGCCGACGAGGCGAAGAAGCAGGAAGAAGCTGCGCCCTGCATCGAAGTACTGGTCAACGGCGAGCGGATTCCGGCCTGGGACTGTCTGCAACGCAAGCTGGCGCCTGCGACAAGGCCGGCGAAGTCGGCGGCGCTCCCCGAAGCCGAACGCCTGATGCAGCAGCCCGGCAACCAGCTGATGCAGTACAACCTGGAAGGCACGCGGCAGCGCATGGGCGATGCGTTCGGTCGCTCGGTGGTGCCGCAGCGACCTGCGCGCTGAGCCTCCGCAGCTGTGGGGCTGAGCGCGCGCTCGGCTGTCTTTGCATTCATCGGCGATGCCACGGCGCGAAAGCCGCCGAGCGCAGGCTCGGCGCTACTGCGTGCCGCTCTGCCGACCGGCCGGCACGATGCCATCGCTTGGTACCGGCGGCAGCTCGGGAACCGGCAGGCTGCGCAACTGCCCCGCCTGGTTCAGCTCCACCGCGTTGGCGCTGATGCTGGCGAGAACCGTGCAGGGCCCCAACCGCTGACCCGGCGCGTACGCTTCGGCAGGACGCCCATCCACCGAAAGCAGCGCCAGCGGTGCGTGGTCGCCGGCCAACACGCCAAGCACCACCACCTCGGTCTGCACTGCGCCGGGGGACAACAGGCGCACCAGCGGCAGGCTGGCCACTGCATCGAACATCGGCCGCACCGGCGCCTCGGCTTTCGCCTCGCTGGCCACGGCCGCCGGCGCCACCGCAGACAGGGTGACGCTCCAGTAGGCCACCACCGCCAGCAGCAGCGCCGCCGCCAGCAGGGCCAACATGCGATTGCGATCCCAGCGCCTGCCGTCCATGTTCCGCACCATCGCCACGTTCATGTCTGCCCACGCTAGCAGGTGCGGCTGACGCTTTTGTTTCATCATGCGGGCCTACGCTGGCAGGCATCGACCCGGACAGGAGGCAACGTCGATGCAGCGCGTGCCGCGTGGTTTCACCCTGCTGGAACTGATGGTGGTGCTGGTGATCATCGGTATCTGCACGGCGGGTATCGGGCTGGGCCTGGGCAGCCTGCTCGACCCGGGCCGGCAGCTGCGACAGGAAGCCGAACAGTTGGCGCAGCGCCTGCAGGTGGCGCGCGACGAGGCCCGGATCGATGGCCGCCCCCTGCGCTGGCAGGCCGACGCCGCCGGCTACCGCTTCAGCCGCCGCGAAGGCACCGGTTGGGTGGATGTGCAGCGCGACGACCTGCTGCGCCCACAACCATGGCAGCTGGCGGGCATCGCGGTGCAGCCGACCACGCCGATTGAACTGAGCCCCGAATGGATTGGCGTGGCGTGGGAGTTGACGCTGTCGTTGCAGGGCCGCCAGCTGCGTCTTCGTGATGATGGCAGCGGACAGTTGCAGGTCGTGCAGTGAAGCGGAACAGTCACGGGTTCACCCTGATCGAAGTGCTGATCGCATTGGCGATCGTTTCAATCGCACTGGCGGCGGTGATGCGTTCGGTGGCGGTGGCTACCGACGATCAATCGCGCCTGCGCGACCGTCGGCTGGCACTGATGTGCGCGCAGGACCGCTGGCAGGAGCTGCGCCTGACTGGGCAGCCGCCGCAGGATGCACGGCAGCGCTGCGTGCAGGGGCACAGCACGTTCCTGGTGCTGCAACATCTCGGCACCGGCAGCGACAGCCAGCCGCAACTGGAACTGAGCGTGGTGGCCGAAGATGCACCGCAGCAGTCGCTGGCGCGGATGCAGCTGCCATGGACCACCATGCAATGAAGCGGGTCACGCGTGGCTTCACCCTGATCGAAGTGATGATCGCGATCACCATCATGGGTGTGCTGGCGCTGATCTGCTGGCGTGCGCTGGACAGCGTGGCCAGCAGCGACCAGCGCCTGCGCCGGGCCGATGCAGAAACCACGACGGCGCTGCGCATCCTGCAGCAGTTCCAGCGCGATATCGAGATGCGTGCCGACGACGCGCTGATGAATGGTGCAGTGCGTCCGGCCGATCAACCGCAGCGGCTGCTGCCTCCGTCCCTGGTAAGCGAACGGCACCCGGATGGCAGCTTCGCACTGGAGATCACCCGCAGTGTCGGCAGTGATGGACTACGCTGGCAGCGGGTGCGCTGGTGGCGGCAGGGCAATACGCTGTGGCGGGCCAGTGGCGCGGCGACGGATCGATACCCCCTGCCCGCGCCTGAGCCGTCGAAAGGCATTGCGGTGGCCAGGGATGTGCAGCGGTTCGAGATACGCGCCTGGCAGCCGGGCGCGGGGTGGGCGCTGTTGCCGAGCGAAGGCGAGGTGCTGCCGGCCACCGGGCTGGAACTGCGGTTGGGCCTGCGCGATGGGCGTGGGCCGCTGAGCTACCGGCGGGTGCTGGAGCTTTAGGATTCCTCCCAGGCAAAGCATCCACGCATGGCGTGGATCTACTGCCGAGCGGCTTCTACTGCCCGGCCTGCCCTGGTGGGTGCCGACCGTTGGTCGGCACTGATGCTGGCCCAGCCATCCACGCATGGCGTGGACCTACTGCCGAGCCTGCCGCCGGGTGCCATCCTGCGCCCGGCGGCGCCGTGTCGGTGGTCCTCACCGCCGATGGCCGCTCCCTGCCCTCCGTGCCGTCCTGGCTGGGGCCGCCACCATTCCCTGGCGGCTGGCCCGATGCCGTCCGTTCTTCCTGGTCAGTCCCATCCACGCATGGCGTGGATCTACTGCCGGCCGCGATCGTGCCGATCAGGGTCGGCACCTAGCGGCGCTGCGTGCCGTCGTCGCGGCTGGCCTGCGGGAACTGGAATGCGCTGTCGGCGTCGTAGCCGCTGTTGGCGGTAGTGCCACGGGCCGGCGGCGCTACGCTGCTGGTGCCGCTGCCGAAGCCCAGAATCTGCACGCTGATCACTGACGGCTGGTTGCGCCGTGCGTCGTCCTGGCTCTTGCGCATCACGTCCTGTGCCGCCTGGCTGGCGCTGTTGGCTGCCGCACTGGCCGCGGCCAGCGCATTGACGTTGACCGATGCCAGCACCGGCAGACCCTTGCTCTCGCCCTGCACCTGGATGTTGGCCGCGTTGAGCACCTGCAGCGCGGCCAGATTGATGTTGCCGGAGACGCGTATACCGGCCTCGCCCGCATCGATGGTGCCCAGCGGTGCGATCAGATCGACGTCGCCCGGCGGCACTTCGGCGATGGGGTTCAAGGTCGCGATGCCAGCACCGCTGGCCGGGGCCTGCGGCGACAGGATCACATTGCCCCAACCGTCATAGACGCGGCGCGGTGGCGTGTACAGCAGGGTCGTGCGCGAACCACGACCGGCATTGATGTCACCCTGCTCCGACCACGCCAGGATGTCGCCGCCGAACGTGGTCATCACCCGCGACAGGCCCAGCAGCACGCTGTCCTGGCCGAACAGCCGGATATCGCCCTGCCCTTGGGTCACCAGTCCGGCACTGGCCGGGGGCACCACGCCCTGCACACCGATCACGATCTGCCCACCCGGCGCCATCAGCTCGATGTTGCCACCCGCTTCGGTGCGCACGCCGGAGCCGCCGTACATCACGATGTCGCCGGTACGGTCGATCGTCGCGCCGGTCGCAGCCTTGTCTGGCATCAGCGTAGCGATGGCCTCTCGCCCACGCAGGTAGGAGCCGAAGCGGGGTCCTTCTGCATCGGTATATTCCCGTCCACCTTCGCGCAGCTCGGCGTAATAGATCTGGCGCAGGAAGATGTGCTGCTGTTCCTGCGGCAGCGCATCGAAGGCAGCCAGCGCCCCGTCGCCGTCAGCAGCCACGCCGAAGCGCTGCTGCAGCCACTGCTTCAGTTCCTGGTCGTAGACCTTGACTGCCTTGCCCGGCTGCGACGCAAGCGATTGCGCGGGATCGGCAAGGTTGACGGGGTCCAGATAGCGGGCACGCAGGGCCGCGAAATCGATCTGCTGGTTGCCGGCCGTCAGCGCGATGCTGGCGCCGGGACGGGTGTCGCCCTGCACGATGCCACCGAGGCTGACGATGCTGCCCGCATCCTCCTGGCGCAGCTGGCGGCCGGCACTGATCTCGGTATTGCCGGGGCCGGCGATGGTCGCGTTCAGATGCACGACGTCGCGGCCCGCCGCTGCCACCGTGATATCGGTGGGCGCGGTGTTCAACGCGGTCATCGACACCCCGAGGATGTCCCGGCCTGCCCGCAGTTGCACGGCGCCGGCGGCCTCGAACCAGTTCAGCTGGGTGCGCTGCCCCACGTTGGGATCCAGCGTGCGCCGGGCGCCGGTGGCCAGACCGATGATGTCGCCCTGCACCGCGTAGAAACGGCTCGGCGCCAGGGCCGCAGACACGGAGGACAGCGGAGTATTCGGACCGAACGCAAACAGCGGAAGCGACGCGTCCGGCGATGCAATGTTGCCGTCGACCGACAGGTTGTGCCGCGAGCGGGTCACATTGCCGCCGGAATCCCCCAGCTGGGCCAGGAATGCGGGGTCGAAGGGTCCCGGCAGGCGCGCATCCGCGCCCGAGCGCGCGATCTGGGTCGCGCCACGTTGGGCGAAGATGCTGCCACCGGCCAGCACGTCCAACCGTCCCGTTGCCGAGGGTGCCAGCAGGATCACATCCTGCGTCCCCGGCGTGGCGCTGATCCGGTCCAGCTTGATGTCGCCCTGCGCAGCAATGGCGCTGAAGCGCGAGGGATAGAGCCAGTAATTCAGCAGATCATCACCACCACGCACATCAAGCTGGACCTGCTCGCGCCACAGATTGCTGCCGGTCACGTTATCCGGCCCGGCGAGGCCTGGCGCGAGGTCACCACCGGCACTGAACAGATCCACGGCCGTGCTGGCGGTCCACAGGGAGAACCACGTGCTGCCTGCAGCGCGCGCGCCATCATCCTGCAGCACCGCGCTGTAGTTGGCCAGCGGAACCCGGCCTGCATCGGCGACCCCGCCAAGCACCACATCGCCCCGTGCCTGTAGCTGCGCGACCGCATCGCCCAGCACCAGCACCGGTCCGCCCATTGCGCGGGCGGCGTCGGGCGCAAACAGGTCTGCCGCGCGCTGCTGACGCAGCGTCGCGTAGTTTTCCAGGGTGACGCCCATTGCACCGATGCGCCCGGCATCGAGCTGCAGGCTGCCACGCAGATTGCTGAAGGTACCGTTGAGGTCGAGATTCTGTCCCGCCCTGGAGGGATTGAGGCTGGAGATCGTCGCCTGCAGATTCGGATTCAGTGCGCCACCGATGCGCAACCGCAGGTCGCCGCCACCGGTCAGGTGCAGCTGGCCATTGCTGACGCGGCCGGTCGATCCCACCGCCGCGATGATCGCGCCCGAGCGTGGTGCGCTCAGCGAGCCCAGCGCGTCGCCCATCGGATCGCGGACGCCGGCATTTCGCCCGGCCTCAAGCGTCAGGTCGCCGCCACCCAAGGTGCCGAAGCCGGTGAAGCCGACCATCCGCGGAGAGGCGCCAGCGGCAGCGGACACGTTGGTGTAGGTACCAAAGTTCACCCACCAGCTGGTCGGCACCGGCTCCACGCCGGTGGTGCTCCCGGTTCCCTGCCGCCACAGCCAATTGCCGACCGCGGCACTGGAGTACAGCGCCCAGTCGCGCTCGCTGGTGCCCGACTCCGCGCGCGCGGTCCAGGCGTCGCCGACGATATCGCGCCCGGCTTCGACCCGCAGGTTGCCACCATGATCGGGATACCAGGCCTGGTAGCCTGCGATCGCTGCGTCATAGCTGCCCGGCACCAGGTTCGGCCCCAGCAGTGCGGTGTTCCAGGGAGCCGCTGCACGGGGCGAATTGAAGGCAGCGTCGTGGCCCCCACCCAGCGCGGTGGGAGTGCCGGCGGTGTAGACACCGAAGCCTGACTTCATCACGACGTCACCGGCAGCGAGCAGTTCCATGTCCCCCTTGCCGGTGCGCAGCACGCTCCACGCCGGCGTGCCCGCGCGCTTGCCGTAGGTGGTCACTTCGGTCTGCGTGCCGCCGCCGGCGCAGTAGGTGGGCGCGGTACTGCAGAACTCGTCTTCGGTCATGCCGAACATCGCGGCGAAGTCCTTCGCAGGGGTGCCCACGTAGGACTCGTCACCCCAGTAATCCAGCGAGCCCTGCGCGGCCACCTGGCGGGGTGCCGGGCCGCAGTAGTCGGCCGACATCGCGCAGAACTCATCTTCGGTGAAGCCGAACATGTCGGCCAGCTCTGCGATCGGGCGGCCCGCATAGGACGTGTCGCCGATCCAGTCCAGCGATGCCCGCTCGGTCAACGCACGATCACCCACCCAGATGATCTCGGTCTTGACCGTACCGATCGAGCCCTGGTGGGTATCGGCCAGCACCACGCTGCCTTCGCTGCCCCAGCGCCGGCTGCGTGGATCGGCCGCCCCGACATCGGCACCGGCAACCACGGTCAAGTCCCAGGAGGTGGTGCCCTCGGCCAGCATCGGCGCCAGCGCCCAGTTGCGCCCCTGGTTGCCGTTGGCATCGGCCGGCCGCAGATTCACTGGCGCGTCGCCGGGCAGTTCCACCTTGGTCAACGAAGGAATGTACGCGCCCACCTTGAGCGCGACTTCCCGTGCCAGGCGCAGCGCAACCGGCAACACCGCGCCGGCGGGCCACTCCTGTGCCGCCACCTGTACCGCACTGCGCAGGCGGAAGCCGGCTCCCAGCCGCGCACCTGCCGCCAGCACCAGCGGCTCCTGCAGCACGGTGCCCGCGGCCAGCGTCTGCCCGGAGTCGGTGGTCACTGCCGCACCCAGTACAGTACCCGCGGGCAGGCGCAGATTCTGCGAGATCACCATCGGCGCGGGCAGCACGGTACCAACCGGAAGCGTTACCGATTCGACCGGCACGTCGTAGTTCAGGCGGGTGCCGGCCTGGAACTCGGTGCCGGGCTGCAGCTTCACTCCGTCCACCGGCACCACCAGGCCGCTGCCGAAGGGGGTGTGCCCCGCGCTGCCATTGCGACCCTCATACAGCTGCCAGCCCCCCTCATCCGGCGTGGACGGCGGCGGTGCGAAGCCATCGTTGATGCTGCCGTAGACGTTGATGTTGCCTTCGGCCCGCAGCACCAGCGAGGCCGATTCGCCGAAGCCACGCCGCGATGGATCGGCGCGGTTGGCGTCGGGCCCGTAGCGGTAGCCGGACAGATCGATGTCGCCGGCAATGGTCAGGTCGCCGTCCGGGTTGGCGTCGCTGCGCCGCGCCACCACCTGCACACCGGGACGAAGGCGGACATCACCCAGCGCGCGCGTGCGCTGCTGCAGGTCCGGGTTGCCCAGCGCACCATCGACCCACGCCACGCTGTGCGGATCGACCACCTGGTCCAGCCACTGCTGGGTAACCAGCTGCGCGCGGTTGCCGCGCACATCAGCGGTGCTGGCCAGGGGCGCATCGTCGTAGCGGCGGACACCATTGAGCTGGATGTCGGCCGCGCCATCGATGCGCAGGCCATTGGCCGCGGCAATCGCCGCGTCGTTGCTGCCCACCCGCGGCACATCGATCTTCAGCGAGCCCCGCGCCATGCCGTCGTTCTGTCCAGCGCCGTCGCCGACGGCCACGCCGCTGCCGGCACGCAGGTCCAGGTGCGCCGCGCTGCCCAGACCCACGGCGCCTTCGGCGCTGCCCAGCGTGATGGTGGCCCGGTTCGGACTGTCGATGATCTTGCCATGGCTGTCCACGCGCAGGCCGGTACCGTGCGCGTCCAGCGTGCCGTCCACCTGCAACTGGTCGCGGGCGTACAGGCGGATGCTGCCGACCTGCTCGCCGCTGGCATCGATGCGGCCGGCCACGGTCAGGCTGCCCGCGTCGACACTGATGTCGACCCGGCGCGCCTTCACTTCGTCGCCGATCCGAAGATCGCCTTCACCGATCTGGAAGCTGCGGCCGCCGACGACACCGCCGGCGGTCAATCGCTGGTTGAGGCCGGCGAAGTCCTGCAGCTGGCGTGCCCGCACCACCAGTTCGCCACCGTCGTAGGGCACCAGCGTGCCGCCGGCATCGTAGCGGCCACTGGCGGCACCCTGCAGAACACCGGCCAGATCGGCTTGGCCGGCCACTGCGGTGACCGTCATGCGCCCGGCGCGGTTGTTGCGGGCAGAAACATCGATGCGGGAGGTAGCATCGGTGCGGATGTCACCCGTGTCGCTGGACAGCAGGACATCACCGCCCCAGCTGAACTTGTCCACGTCGTACAGCGGGACCTTGCGCCCGGCCAGGTCCAGCACCGCCCGGCCGCCAAGCGTGATGCCCTGGCGTGCGCTCGCCGACAGCCGTCCTGACGCCAGCGCGATCGTGCTGTCCAGCGTGATCCGGTTGGCGTCGATGCTCAGCTCACTGCCCAGTGCATCGCCACCCGCCTTGCCGGTGCCCCCCTGCAGGCGGAACTCGCCGCCAGTGCGCACGCGCAGCTGCGCGGCGGGATCGGCGGTCAACAACGGGGTATCGATGCCGAGGCTGCCTCCGCTGTACTGCCAGCCCTTGTCGGCCAGATAGTCGCCGCGCTGCTGGAACACGTCCAGCGTGCCCTGCGCGGAGAACGACAGCTGCTCCGAAGCACTCAGGTTCAGCGCACTGAATCCGAGCACCTGCCGGTTCGCAGGTACTTCAGAGCTGGGACGGCTGAATGGTGCCCGCCCGAGCTGCAGCTGGCGGGTGACGAGGTCCAGCTGCCCGGCGCCGAGCCGGTCCACCATCGGATCGGCCGGCGGCACCGACGCGTCGCTGCCCGGCGCCTGGCTCGCCGCCAATGCGCCGTCCCAGACCAGCGTGTCCACCAGGATGCGCGCACGGTCGGTCGCCGCGCCGTAGCCGCGGATGGCCTGCGCACCCAGCACAAGCGTCTGCAGGCCACTGCGGCCGGTGGCACTGTCGCGCGCGTCCAGGTCGACGCTGCCGAACACGTTGACAGACTCCCGCGCGACCAGGCTCAGCGTGTCCAGCGCCGGCGCGCCGGTGGCATCATTGCCGCGCAGCAGTTGCTGCAGCACGGACTGGTTCATGGTCATGCCACTGGGCAGTGCCCCTGCCGCAGCGGCCTGTGCGATCGCTTCGGCACTGCCGAGGTTCAGCGCCGCCATGCTCAGGCCGAGCTGACGGGTGCCATAGCTGACCGAGTCGCGCATCTGCAGCGTGCCATCGGTCGCTACCGCGATGCTGCCATCGGAAACCAGCCGGGCCTGGCCGTCGCACGCCGCCTGGCACCCCCCGATGTCGATCGCCACCGGACCGGCCTCCACGCCCGTGGTGCCGGTGATCAGGTTCAGGCGCTGGTTGGACACCGCCAGCAGGCCGCCGGAGACCTGGTAAGGCAGCGTCGCGCTGGCACCCGCGTTGGCGGTTGCGAACGGCAGTGTATCGAGGGTCGCACCGGCCTCGACCAGCACGCCGCTGCCACCGGAGGCCGCTGCCACCAGCACTTCCGGTGCGTTCAGGGTGACGCCGGAACGGATCGCCACACTGCGCGCCTGGCCGGTCACCGCCACCTGCGAGGCCTCCTGGCTGAACTGCCCGCCGATGATCATCCGCGCAGGCAGGAAGGCATTGAGCGCGTCGTCGCTGAAGGTGGCGCCGCGATCACGGGCCTGCGATTGCGCGCTACCGTCAACGATCTCCAGTGAACCGACCGCCGGGCTCGCCAACGTGGCTGCCAGCGTGCCGCCGCGCCCATTGTCGGTGGCGGCGCCGAACCGCGCGGTGCCGGCGAAGCGGATGGCAGGCGTGTCTGCACGACCTGCACCTTCGCCCAGCGCTAGGGTCAACCCGAGCGCATCGATGGTCTGCCAGCCACGCGACTCGCCGCGGCGGTCGGCCACCGACTGCGCGAAGCTGTTGTAGGAGGTTTCGTTGTAGCCCGAGTGCCGGCGTACCACTGCGGCGGGCGTCAGCAGGATGTCGGTGAGCAACGGCGAGATTGCCGCGCCCAGCGCCGTGCGCTGCTGCCCGGACACACGCCAGGTGCCGGTGCCGGTCGCAATCGGTTGCACGATGCCAGAGGTGCCGGTAGCGCCCAGCTCCACCCGGAATGCACCGGGCTGCAGCGCATAGCTTGCCGGCATCAGCGTGTAGGTGCCGGCCGCCAGGCCGGGCACGCCAGCCGGCACGGTGATCTGCTGGCCCACCGCCGGAGCTGCGAATCCTTCTTCGCCGCTGGGGGCGAACGCCTCGGCGCGTCCCGGTACGATCGCGTACACCGGGTTGCCCGACGCACTGAACGCGTAGCGCGGATTGGCGTCGGCCAACGCCGTGCGCAGCACGTCGACGGAGCCGCCGCGCCCGGACACGAAGGCGGCACCGGTCAACTCACCACCGCCGGACATGTCCAGCAGTGCCCCCGACGCCACCTCGATCTCGTTGGCCTTCAGGGTCACCCCCATCGATGAGATGCCGGCCGGCGCCAGCGAGCTCAGGCTGCGCGTGCCTACCCGCCAGTCGACACCATCGACGGTGCCACCATAGGGCAGCGACAGGCCGGCACCGCTGGTGGAGGTAACGCTGCCTGGCAGCAGTTCCACCCGGCTGCCGATGGTTCCGTTCTGGATCAGGCCGCCCAGCTGCAGCGTGCCCATCGGCGCCTGCACGTTGCCGCCCTGCTGCACCGTGGCGGCCACCAGGCGAAGCGTGCCCAGCGCCGATTCCGGCGCCGGCTGCGTGGCCGCACCTGTGCCGTGGATTCGCAGCACGGCAGCTGGATCGGCCCAGTAATCAGCGGTCTGCACGGTCTGCGCCGAAGCGCCGGCCACCAGTGTGCCGACCGCGCCTGCGGTGGGGTACAGGCGCGCAGCGGTGACGTCCATCGAACCGGCCGTCATCAACGCGCTGGTGTTGCCACTGCTGGCAATGCCGTTGGTCAGGCGCACGTCACTGCGGCTTTCCAGCGCCACGTGGTCGAACCCGGGCAGCCAGGTGACGTCGCGGATGTCGATCAGCGCGGCCTGCACCGCCAGCGCGTGATCGTCCGGCCCGGCCGAAGCGACCGCCGCAGTGCCCTGCAGGTTCTCGCCCGCCAGCTGGCCCCAGCGCGCCTGCGCCAGGCGGACGTAGGGCGCACTCAGCCGCAACGCCGACGACGGCCCGGCAGCCACGGCCATGCCCAGGCTCGAAGTGCCCTGGCCATGGATGCGCAGGCTCTGGGCCAGGCGCAGGTCGACATCGCCAACGGCGCGGATGTCACCGAACACGGACAGGTTGTCGAAGCCGCCCGCCTGCAGCTGCTCGACCGACAACGCGGCGTGGCCATACTCCAATGCGGCCGGCAGTGGCTGCACCGGTGCGCTGTGCTGGCTGAGGGTGATCGCACGTGCCCGCAGTACCTCCTCGCTGGCGCCACGTGCATGGATGCTGCCGCCGAAGGCCAGCCCAAGCGTGCCACCGCGTGCGCCGGCACCACCGGCGGCCGCGTCCATTCCGCCCTCCAGATACAGCGCATTGGCCGAGCGCAGCACGATCTGCCCGCCGTCGCTGTCCACGCGTACACGGCCTTGGCCGTCGATATCCAGCTCGGCCGACGCCCCCCGCGCCTGCAGGCGCGCGCCGCGTTCGACCACTACGAACGCTTCCGGTGGTCGGTTGTCGACGAATGCTGCGGTCTCCCAGTCCAGCGCCCCGCCGATCTCGATGCGTCCACCCGCGCGCACCTGCCCACGCAGACGGCCGCTGGGATCGGGCAACGAGATTGCGTCTGCATCGGCATCCAGCAGCGCGCCTTCGGCGAAACGCCAGGTGCGTTCGGTGCGCTGCCCGGCGTACAGCGCATTCTGCGGACGCACATCGTCGATCACGATACGGCCGCCCTTCGCAAGCAGTGTGCCTTCAACATCGATGTTGCCTGCACCCAGCAGCGAGATCGTCTGCCCTGGATCGACCGCCACCAGCGCATCCTTGCCGACGCGCAGGTCACCGCCCACGCTGTTGCGGTCCGAACGCAGGCTGATACTCGCACCGGCGCGCTGGCTGACGCGCCCGTTCGATGGATCGGCGCTGTACAGCGGCACATCCCACGCCGCCAGTGCGGACGCCCGATCGGTTGCCATCTGCGCGTCCTGGGTCAGGCGCAGGCCTGGCAGGGCAGCGACCAGCCGCGCGCCGTCGGCCACCGCCACGCCTTGGTGGCCGTTGATGTCGTACTGTGCGAAGCCACTGCCGAACAGGCCGGGATCCAGTCGCAGCGACGCGCCCGCCGGGTCCGCATCGCCCACTCGAACGCGGCCACCGGTTCCCAGCGAGAAGGCACCACTGCCCTGTCCTCGGCCACTGAACCGGCTCCCCTCGCCCAGTTGCACCCGGCCACTGCCGTCCGTCGTAACCGTGCTGCTGTTGGCCTGCAGGCTGACGCTGCCCCCTTTGCCGATGCGGCCTTTACCGCGCAGGTCCAGCGCGGCGCCGGCCTCGACGTCCACCGTTGCCTCGGCGCCCACGACCACGTCATGACTGTTGCTCAGGCTCAGGCGGCCGCCATCCGTCCAGGCACCGCTGGCGTCGAGCGGCATCGCCAGTGACGCGTTGCTCCATTCACCGGAGAGATCGATCCGCGTGCCGCCGGCAATGGCGGTGCGGGCGCGGCCATCGTGCAGCAGCGCCGTCGGCCGCCCCTGGACATCCAGCAGGTTGCCCGCCGACAGCTGGCCGCCGGCAATGCCGATGTCGCCTGCCAGTTCCACCTCGCTGCCGGTCAGGTTGAGCTGTCCACCTGCCTGAAGCCGAAGGCTGCCGTCGATGCGGATGCGATCGGCGGTCGCCAGGTCGATCCGTCCCCACTGCTGGGCACTCAGCGCTGCGATATCCAACCACACCGTGTCACGCCGCTCCTCGTTGACCGGAGCCAGCAGCGACCACGCCGCCTTCGCCGGAGCCTTGTCATCCAGGCGCACATCCGAGCCGAACACACCACTGCGGCCCTGGCCGTCGTAGCGCCCCAGGTACAGCTGCGCATTGCGCGCCACTGCCGTCTGCGCCTGCGCATAGCCATCCAGCGCGGCCTCCGGCCTGCGGTTCTGCTGCGCGCCCTGGAAGGTGGTCGTCTCAACCTTCCCATCCAGCACTGCGGTCGGTGCGGAGACGATCAGCCGACCTGCATCGCGGCCGACGGTGTATCCGTTATCGACACGCTGCGCCGCGAATACGATCGGATCACGGAAGGTCTCAGTGATGCCCCAGCGCTCCTGCTTTACTTCATGGCCGCTGTACAGGCCATCGAACAGCATCTCCGCCGGCGCCTCATCAAGGCGGTAGACCTGGCCGTCGACGCCGCGCACCCAGCTCTGCCGGACCACGCCGCTCTGCACATCCAGGCTGCCGCCGGCAAGGTTGATGCGTGAGCCACCGTTCGTGATCACTTCCCTGCCGCCCAACAGGACGGTGCCTCCCTGCGCAGCCCACTCGCCGATCGAGTGCCCCTGGTTGTCGAGGTAGCCACCCACCTCCAGCAGGCCGCCTGCAGCGTACCAGCGCTCCCCCTCGTAGCCCCCGGTACCGGCCGGAACGTGGACCAGCCTGCGGCGATCGACCCAGACTTCACTGCTGGTCAGCTTGCCGCTGTCGCGGTTGTCCAGGGCATCGCGCAGTT
Source organism: Stenotrophomonas sp. FR012 (assembly GCF_047520565.2). NCBI lineage: Bacteria > Pseudomonadati > Pseudomonadota > Gammaproteobacteria > Lysobacterales > Lysobacteraceae > Stenotrophomonas > Stenotrophomonas sp. FR012. The sequence continues at coordinate 133,656 of NZ_JAXBQL020000002.1, read as the reverse complement.
CGTTGCCCTGCACCTTGACCTGGACATTGTTGCTTTCCATCGACACCTGCACGCCCACTGCGCCGGACACGTCCACGCGTGCGGCGTCGTCTACGTAGCTGCGGGCCGCCGCATCGGCGATGATCTGGCCGCCCGTGGCAACCGTCAGCGAATCCCTGCTGAAATGGATGTTGCCACCCGAGACGATCTCCACCCGCGACTGGTCCCGGCGATCATTGTGCTGGGACAGATTGTCGAAGGTTGCCGAGCGCGCGCCAGCGCGGATCGCGTCCTGCTCTGCCGACTCCTTGATGAGGCTGTCGCGCTGCGTATCCAGCACCGTGGCCTTGCCATCGTCCTCGATCAGCACCGCCGTAGTGGCGCCATCGGCCAGCGTGACGCTGCTGCCGGCATCACTGGCCGAGGCCAGAAGATGCACGGTGCCGCGCTGTGCGAGCGTGGTGCTGGCCACGGCCACACCGGCCTGCTCGACGCTGCGCCCGGCCAGAGTCACGTCACCCTCAAGCGCGCGCAGCAGGCCGGTGTTGCGTACGCTGCCAGCCGTGCTGCCGGCGATGAAGCGCGGCGCGATCTCATTGCCCCGGGTGGTGGAGCTGGTGTTGGTGGCCGTACCCACGCCGCGCCGGATCACGAAACTGTCTCCCGCAGCGAGCTGCACCTGGCCCTTGCGCGCCTCGATATGGCCAGCATTCTCCACGCTGTGCCCGGCCAGCAGCACGTAGCCACCGCCGCGCGTCGCACTGGTCGGCTCATGGGTCGCGATGCGGGCACCCTGCTCCACCATCACCTTGCCGAATGCATCGCTGAGCGTGCTGCTGCTGGCGTCGGGGCTGTACAGGCCATTGTCGCGGAACTGTGCATCGCTGATCCGTGCTGCAGCCGCCAGCAGATTGCGTACATTGACCTGGCTGTTGTTGCCGAACACCACGCCGTTGCGGTTGGCGACGAACACCGTGCCATTGGCCTTCAGCTGGCCCAGGATCTGGCTGGGCCGCGCCTGCGGATCGTTGACGCGGTTCAGTACTGCCCAGTCAGGGTGCTGCAGGAAGTTCAGCGTTGTGTTGCCGCCGATGTTGAAGGTCTCCCAGTTCAGGATCGCCTTGTCCGCGGTCTGCTCGACCGTGACCTGCACCCGCCCGTCGCTGCCCTGCGACTGGATCGCCTCGCGCGCATTGAGCCAGCCACGGGTCAGCGGATTCTGGTCGACGCTCAGGCCGTCCTTGCCGAGGCCATCGGCAACGATGAAGCCAGCTTCGCGGCGCGCCTGCCGCGCCTGTTCCTGCAGGCGCTGCTGCAGGGCAATCGCCTGCGCCGCCGTGCCAAGATTGTCGATCGACTGCTGCAGCTTCTGCCGTGCTGCGTCCTGCTGCTGGGCCGGCAACTGGAACTGGATCGGCACGCCGTTGGGCATCCGGCCACTCTGTGCCGCGCTGCCCTGGGCCGCGCCTCGTTCGGCGAACCAGCCCGGACTGAACGCCTGCTGCGCTTGGCTGGCCGGGGCCACCATGCTCCCCAGTGCGACTGCGATGGCCCACGCCATCGGATGATTGCGGCGCATCGACGCGGCCGGACGAACAACGGACGGGAGCGGGTGCGACATCGGAACCTCATCAACCTGGTGGCCCGCGGCTGCGGCGACGATCGGGGAGGCACGCGCAACGCATGCCCTGCCACTGATAGACGGTTCACGTGGCACGAAACCGACAGCGAAACACTGCGGCGGCGGCACCGTCGCGTCAAGCAGGATTCAACCGGTGCTGCGGATTACAGCGGACGACCGATGCCGGCGCAGGTGCTGGGGTTGTTCAGGCCGGCCGTGCTGCTGGCCAGCACGAAGCGGTTGCGGATCGCATCGCGCCACGCCTTGGTCAGCGGGATGAAGCCGTGGTCGGTGATCGACTTCTCATACGCGACGGTGTAGGTCGCCGGATAGTGGCGGGCCAGGAAGCCGCGCAGGCTGGTGGCGACGCTCGAATCCTTGTAGCACTGGCCGATCACCAGGTTGGTGTAGCCGGCGATCGGATAGCCAGCCGACGGGTTGCCGAACACCGGCACCCAGTTGGCGGGGTTCTCAGCATCGGTGCCGGTCGGCGGAGCGACGGTGTCCAGGGTGGCCTGCACGCTCACCTGGTCGGGCGAGAAGCCCTTGACCTTGGCGACCTTGGTCGCATCGGTCAGGCTCGGGATCACGTCCGGGCCAACGTAGCCGATACGGCCTTCAGCAGCGTAGACCGTGTTGTACAGCGAGGTGCCACCGGTGGCCGGGGCGGCCACGAGGAACGCCGGCAGGTTGCCGTTGGCATCGCGCTTGTACAGGTCGGCGAAGGTCGACTTGATGGCGAACTTGCCGCCCACCAGCTTCGAGGTTTCAGCGTTCTCAGCGGCACAAGCCGCGGTCAGGAAGCGGCTGAACATTTCGCTGGTACCGCTGCTTTCCGCGCGGTACACCACCTGGATCGGGCCACTGCGGTTGGCATCTATGGTCGACCAATCGCTGATCGCACCCGAGAACACGCCGCAGATCTGCGCCACGCTCAGGTCCACCGCCGAACCGGCCTTGTTGAACGGAATGGTGACCGAGGTGGCCACCGACGGCACCTGGATCAGCGCGCCGTAGCGGTTGGCGTTGGTCGCCTGGTTGAAGTTGGTGGTGTAGTTGCTCAGCTCGGTGCTGCTCAGCACCGAATCGCTGCCGGCGAAGTGCACGGTGCCGGTGGTCGAGAACAGCGCCGAGTTGTTTTCCAGGAAGGCCTTCTTGCCGGTACCCGAACCGGTCACGGCGTAGGTGAAGTTCGCCGGCAGGATGCTGTCGGCCGAACCCTTGTAGAGGTCGGCCGGCAGCGAGGCACCGCCGCCGGTAACGGTCTGCGCCGAGGCGGCGCCCACGGTAGCGAGCAGCGCGGTGGCAACCAGCGCGGCCAGGGTCTTGTACTTGGTCATGATCTTCTCCTGAAGGGTTTACTGCGAAGGGAAACGCCAAGGGAGGAACGGTCACTACACGCCTGCTGCCGCCGAGGGCCTCCCAGCCCACTCTGCGGCGACGGGTCCATGCTGGTCCGCGCCGATGACAGGCCGCTTAAGAAACCTGTGGAAGATCGGAAAAAGGTGTGGAGGATTGTGTGGAGAAATCCAGGCACCAGTAGATCCACGCCATGCGTGGATGTGCCGCCCATGCGCGCGTCGGTTGATCCATCCACGCATGGCGTGGATCTACTGCACCAGCTGATTCATTTCCATGATCGGCATCAGCACGGCCAGCACGATCGTCAGCACCACGCCACCCATCACCAGGATCATGGTCGGTTCCAGCAGGGCGGTCAGCGCCATCGCGCGACGCTCGATCTCGCGCGAGATGGTCTGCGCGGCGCGATCCAGCAGCGGCGCCAGCGAGCCAGTCTTCTCTCCGCTGGCCACGAGATGCACCAGGATCGGCGGATACACTTTCTGTATTTTCAATGCAGAACCCAACGCAGCGCCTTCGCGTACGCGCGCGGACACATCATCGGCGCAGCGCGCCAGCAACGCGTTGCCCAGGGTCTGCCGCGCCGCCTCCAGTGCACGGAGAAGCGGCACGCCGGCATCGAGCAGGATCGCCAGCGTCGAGGCGAAACGCGCACTGTTCACGCCCAGCACGAAGCGCCCGACCATCGGCAGCCGCAGCAGCATCGCGTCCCAGCGCAGGCGCAGTTCCGGCCGGCGCAACGCCAACCGCCATGCCACCACCAGCGCAGCGATGCCGAGCCCCACCCACATGCCCCAGCTGCGCACGAACGCGCTGGCGGCCAGCATCACCTGGGTCAGCATCGGCAGCGTCTGCCGCGCCTGCACGAATGCGGTCACCACCTGCGGCACCACGTAGCTGAGCAGGAAGATCACGATCGCCACCGATACCAGGCTGATCGCCGCCGGGTAGATGAAGGCGGTCAGTACCTTGGCCTGCAGCGCATTGCGTTCCTCGATGTAGTCGGCCAGACGCTCCATCACCCGCGCCAGATCGCCGGAATCCTCACCTGCACCCACCAGCGCCCGATAGATCGGCGGGAAATCGCGTGGCCGCGCGGCCAGTGCCACGGTCAGGCGCTGGCCGGCGCGCACGTCGGCGCGCACAGCGGTGAGTGCCTGGGCCACGTGCGGGCGCTCGGCCTGTTCGATCACCGCACTCAATGCAGCTTCCAACGGCAGGCTGGCCGCCAGCAGGCTGGCCAGCTGGCGCGTGGCCCAGGCCAGCTCGCTGGCCGACAGGCGGCGAGCGCCCCAGCCAGTGCCTGCACTCCGTGCCGCGCTGACCTGCACGGGTGTCAGACCGCGCCCACGCAGCAGCTGGCGAGCACCGCGCGGGCTGTCGGCGTCCAATTGACCCTTCTCGATGCGGCCCTGCGCGTTGGCAGCCTGGTAGTCGAACAGTGCCATGCAGGCCTCAATCGTCGCCGGTGACGCGCAGGATCTCTTCCGGCGTGGTCACCCCGCTGTCGACCCAGCGCTGGCCGTCCTGCCGAAGGGTCCGCATGCCGGCCCGCCGCGCCGCCTCGCGTAGCGCAGGCTCACCCTGCCCTTCATGGATCAGTGCGCGTACCCGGTCGTCCACCACGAACAGCTCATGGATGCCCGTGCGTCCGCGATAGCCACTGTTGGCACAGGCCGTGCAGCCCACTGCGCGCCATACGGTCCGGCCTTCGCCATCCAGCTCGGCACGCCGGCACTGCGTGCACAGCCGCCGCACCAGCCGCTGCGCCAGCACACCGCGCAGCGACGAGGCCAGCAGGAACGGTTCCACGCCCATGTCGGCCAGGCGGGTCACCGCCGAGACCGCATCGTTGGTGTGCAGCGAAGCCAGCACACCGTGCCCGGTCAGCGACGACTGCACCGCGATCTGTGCGGTCTCCAGGTCACGGATCTCGCCGATCATGATGGTGTCCGGATCCTGGCGCAGGATCGCGCGCAGTGCGGTGCCGAAGCTCATGCCGATGCGCGCATTGACCTGGATCTGGCCGATGCCGGCAAAGTCGTACTCCACCGGATCTTCCACGGTGAGGATGTTGCTGGTGCTGCTGTCGAGCTGGCCCAACGCGGCGTACAGCGACGTGGTCTTGCCGCTGCCGGTCGGCCCGGTCACCAGCACGATCCCATGCGGCTGGCGGATCAATCCGGTGAACGTGGCCAAGGTGTCATCGGCCATGCCCAGGCGCTGCAGCTGCAGGCGGCCGGCATCCTTTTCCAGCAATCGCAGCACGGCGCGCTCGCCATGCCCGGTCGGTACAGTGGAAACACGGATGTCCAGCGGCCGCCCGCCCACGCGGATCGCGATGCGCCCGTCCTGCGGCAACCGCTTCTCGGCGATGTCCAGGTGGGCCATGATCTTGATGCGCGACACCAGCGCCGCGTGCAATGCGCGCCGTGGCTGCACCATGTCGCGCAGGGTGCCGTCCACCCGGTAGCGCACTACTGAATGGGTCTCGAATGGCTCGATATGCAGATCGCTGGCGCCATCGCGCGCGGCCTGTGCCAGCAGCGCATTGATCATGCGGATCACCGGTGCATCGTCCTGCGCATCCAGCAGGTCGGTGACCTCCGGCATGTCCTGCAACAGCCGGTCCAGATCGACTTCGCTTTCGGCGGCACCGACCACGGCAGCGGCATCACCGCCGTCACGGTACTGCTCACCCAACCGCTGCTGCCAAGTCGCGGCATCCAATGCCTGGAACGGAAGCGGGCCATGCCGCCGGCGCAGCTCGGCCACGGCCCACGCTGCGGTATCGTCCGTTCCCAGCAGCACCGGCTCGCCACCGGCTTCGGTCAGCATCACGCCGTGGCTGCGCACCCACGCGTACGGCAGCGGCAAAACGGCGCTCACGGCCCGATCACCAGTTCCGGCGTGTAGCCCAGCCCGCGCAGCTGCTGCAATGCCGGGTCCAACTTCACCGGATCACGCGGCAGCCGCACGCGCAGGCGTTGCCCACTCTCGCCCGGCGTCGCCTCCGCGTAGGCCTGCAGGCCCAGCGCCCGCACCTGCGCCACGCCCTGGCTGGCACGGCTCGGCTCCAGCCCCTGTGCGAACTGCACCAGCTGCGCATCGCCGTCACCGGCCGGATACAACGCTGCCAGGCTGGTGTTCTGCAACGGCTGGCCGTGGCCATCGCGCGCATTGCCCTGGCCGAGTACCGACAGGTCCTGCGGTGGCAGCTGCGGCGCCGACAGCGCGGGCAAGGCCCAGCTCTGTACGGGCTGCGCGCCGGCCTGCGCATTGCGCATGTAGTCGTAGCGGTCGCGGGTCAGGCGCTGTCCTGCGGCCGGGTCGCGTACCACGTGCGGACGCAGGAACACCATCAGGTTGGTCTTGGCGCGCTTGCGCGAGTCGCTGCGGAACAAGGCACCCAGCACCGGGATCTTCCCCAGCCCCGGCACCGCATCACGGCCGTGGCTGACGCTGTCTTCCAGCAGGCCACCGAGCACCATGATCTGGCCATCGTCCAGCAGCACGCTGGTATCGAGTGCGCGCTTGTTGGTGATGATGCCGGCCGTGCTGTTCGCGCTCTGCGCGTCGATGCTGCTGACTTCCTGGTAGATGTCCAGCTTCACCGTACCGCCCTCGGAAATCTGTGGGCGCACCCGCAGCTTCAGGCCCACGTCTTCGCGCACGATGGTCTGGAAGGGGTTGTTGCTGCCGCCGCCACCGTCGGTCACGTAGCGGCCACTGACGAACGGCACGGTCTGGCCGACCATGATGCTGGCTGCCTCATTGTCCAGCGTCATCAGGTTCGGCGTCGACAGGATGTTGGCGCCGCCCTTGCTCTGCAGCGCAGTGGCCAGCGCCTTCATGTTGAGGATCTGGCCGACACCGGGCAGATTGATGGTGCCGTCGATCACGCCGATCTTCAGGCCATCCTTGGGCAGCACGTCCAGCGTGGTACGCGCACCGGTATTGAGCCCGCTACCGCCGGTAGCGCCCCCGAAATGGGTGCCGCCAAACGTACGGCCGTTGCCCAGCATCCACTGCACGCCCAGCTCGGCCGCGTCGGTCTGGTTGACCTCCACGATCAGGCTTTCCACCAGCACCTGCGCACGGCGCTGGTCGAGCTGGTCGATCACCCGCCGAAGGTTGCGGTACACCGGCTCCGGCGCCGAAATCAGCAGGGTGTTGGTGGCCACGTCCGCCTGTACCGAAATGCCGTTCTGGCTGAAGCCGGTGCTTCCTGCATCGATCGGGTCGCCCCGGCTCGGGTCCAGCCGCTGCGATTCCAGCGCATTGCCCCCGGGCTTGGCCTGCTGCGGCTGCGACGTCTGGGTGGGCGTGGGACGGTTGGCGTCACCCGGCAGCGGGGTGATTCCTTGGTTGCTGCCCATTGCCGGTGCATCGCTCTGTCCGGCTACCACGCCACGCAGCACACCGGCCAGCTGGTTGGCCTGGGCGTTGCGCAGGTAGACCACATGCAGGTTGCCGGACTCGTCCTGGGCACGGTCCAGCTTTTCCACCAGCTGCCGCGCCAGGCGGGTGCGGCCCGGGCTGCTGGAACGCAGCAGCACGCTGTTGCTGCGCGGGTCGGCCATCACCACCACCTTCTGGCCCGGCTCGGCACCCTGCGCATCCAGCAGCGGTGCGACCATTGCCGCCACGTCCACCGCAATGCCCTGCTGCAGCTTCACCACATCGGTGTCCATGCCGGCGGGCGTGTCGACGCTGGCGATCACCCGCGCGATGCGATCCAGGTTGTCGGCGTAGTCGGTGATCACCAGGGTGTTGTTGCCTGGATTGGCGGTGATCGGATTGTCCGGGCTGATCATCGGCCGCAGCACAGCCACCAGCGCCGCCGCATTCTCATAGCGCAGCGCAAAGGTGCGCGTGGCGATCTCGCCCCCTGCACCACCGCTGCCCACCCGTCCACCGAGCAACTTGGCATCGGCCTGCGGCACCACCCGGCTGACGCCGCCGTTCTCGACCACGGCGAAGCCACGCATGCGCAATGCGCCCAGCAGCAACTGGTAGGCCTGGGTACGGCTGACCGGGCCATCGGAAACCACCGTCATCTTGCCGGTCACGCGTGGGTCGACCAGGAACTGACGCCCGGTGAAGCGCGCGGCCATGCGCAGCACGCCGCCGATGTCGGTGTCGACCAGGTTCAACTGCACCGGTTCATCGCGGGTGTCCTGCGCCAGCACGGGTGCCGGCGCGTGGCCCATGCACACGATCAGCGCCAATGCGGCACTGCAGGCAAGGCTGCGCATCGCCCTCATGGATGGGCACCCGCAGTTGCCACCATCACGATGTGTCCTGAAATCCGTGCCGCCGGCATGTTCGCATCCCCTGTGCGTGTCAATTGCAGCTGCTGCAACTCGATGGCCGGGTCGGCCAGCAGCGGCAGCAGCCAGTTCCATAGCGCATCGGCGGGTACGGCCCGTACCTGCAGGTGCCAGCGCCCGTCGCGCGCTTCGATATGCAGGGCGTCGGCCAGACCGGCAGCCTTGATCTGGTCACGCAGCCCGGCCAGGGTCGGATGCTGGCCCTGCGCCAGCTGCTGGCGCTCACGCGCGCGCAGCAGCGGCGCCAGTGCGCGGGACTGCGCCTGCAGCCGTGGCAGTTCGGCCTGCCAGTGCGTGCGCTGCTTCAGCAGGGGCTCCAGCCATAACGACCACAGGCCCGCCACCAGCAGCGCCACCACCATCACCCACAGCATCAGCCGGTCGCGCGGTGGCAGGCGTTGCCAGCGCTGCTGCAGGCCCACCAGCCCCTGGCCCAGCCGCAGGGTTCGGGTCGTCACTGTCCCGCTCCGCTCACCCGCAGGCGTCCACCGGCATCGCGCGCCAGCTGCAGCCCCTGCGCCTGCATCGCTTGCTGCCAGCGCTCAAGCCGCTGTGGATCGTCGGCCAATGCCTGGGCATCGGCGTCCAGCTCCAGGTACACCTGCCCGGGTTGGTATTGCAGGCTGTGCACCTGACCCGCCAGCTCCGGAACCGCATGCAGCGTGCTGGCGACCTGACGCTGCAGCGCCGGCAACGGTGGCGCTGGCGGCGGAACCGCCAGCGCTCGCCTTGCCTGCAACACCGGGTCCACCACGTCGGTGATCTCCGGAAAGCGTGCGCTGAACTGCCGTGCCATGTCCTGCTGCAGCGCCTCACCCTCGACCCGCCAACGCGAGACCTGCCACTGCAGGCCAAGTGCAGCCAGCAGCACCGCCGCCAGTGCCAGGCCGATCGCCAGTCGCGGCGCTTGACGGCCTGCGCCGGGCAGCGGCAATGACCACCCCGGCAAAGGGCCACAGGCCTGCCGTTCATGCGCGACTGCGGTGCCCGGCAGGCTGTCCGGCCACGCCGGCGGTACGCTGTCGATCCATTGCACGGCCCGCACGCCGGCCTGTTGCAGGCGGGTGGCCAACGCCTGCATCACCGCAGACGCGTCACGTCCGCCATACCATTGAACAAGTCCCCGATCGCGCCCGCTGCGCACCAGCAGATGCTCGCCGCTGACCTGCAGCGTGGCGTGGCCGCGCTGCCAGGGCAGCAGCAGTGGCGTCGGATACAACGCCTGCAGCTGCAGCGCACACGAGGCCAGCAGCTGCTGCGCCTGCGCGATGGCCTGCTGGCCGAGCCAGGCCACCGGAACCGTACCGTCTGCCGCCTGCGCACCGTGGGCCAGCGCCACCTCCTGCAGGTCATCCAGCAGCATGGCCTCCACCTCGCCCTGCAACGCCGCCTGCAGGCGGCGCCCGGACAGCGGCGGCAGCTGCAGTTCCAGCAGGATCAGGTCGTTCGGATCAAGGCAGGCATGCACTGTGGCCCGCGGATGCCGCAGACCCAGCGCGGCCAGCGTGTCGCGGCCGTGTGCCACTACCTCGTCCTTGTGCAGCTGCGCCCAGTCCACCGCGCTGTCGGCGCGCAGGTGCGCCAACGGCGGCAGGCGCACCCGAAGCTGCACCGTCATGCGCCGATCCTCGTCCACACCCGTTGTACACGTACCCCGTCGTCGCGGTACTCGCGCCAGAGCAGCGCGCGAAAATCAACCGCGCTGCCGTCAGCCTGCACCCGGCCCACGGCCAGGAACCACTCGCTATGGATACCCAGCGGAAGCACGGCCATCTGTTCGTTGCTCAGTTGGAGTCGGTTGGCGATGTCACCGCGGTTGAGCAGCCAGTGGCCGGCGTCGCGCTCAGCGAGCAGCGCCTGCAGCCTTGCCGGTTCCACCGCAGGCGCGACCGCCTGCAGGACGCTCAGGTCGCAGGTGTTGGCGTTGACCAGGGTCTGCGCCGGCAACACCACTGTGCGCCGCACCAACGCCTGCAACGCCACCGGGTCAGCGCCGACCAGCGCCTGTTCGATCAGTGATTCGCGCGGCAGCGGTGCCTGCGCCTGCACATCGCCGTCGCGCAGGCGCGCCTGGATGTGGTCCACCGCGGATGCGCAGGTGCCCTGGCCCAGCCCCTGCCCGGCGCACAACGCGACGAACGCGCCCCGCGCCTCGGGGTCCGGCCTGCCCTGTGCCAGCAGGTTGCGCAGGTTGAACATCGACTGCGCATCGACCAGTTGCAGCTGCACCGGCAATGGCGCCTGCAGTTCCAACGGGCGCGCCCAGCGCCCGCTGCGCACCGTGGTCAGCTGTTCCTTGACATCCTCACGCAGCTGCTGCGCCGCACGCTCCAGCGTCGCATCCACCGCCATGCGTACCTGTGCGCGCAACTGGTCGCCGCGCAGCGCGCGCTGCTGCGCCGACTGCCGGGTCAACAGCGCAGTGGCAATCACGGCCACCAATGCCACCACCAGCAAGGCGACGATCACCGCCACGCCACGCTGGTGGATGCATGAAATCGAACGCGTCCGGGCTGCCATCAGCACGCCTCACAGCTGCCAGGAGCCGATGTCTGCGTTCCCGGCGTCGCCACCGGGCTTGCTGTCCGCACCCAGCGAGAACACATCGATGTCGCCATGAGTGCCTGGAACCTGGTACTGGTAAGGATGGCCCCACGGATCATTCGGCAGGCGATCCAGATACGGCGTCACCGGCAACGCACCGCTGCCCTGCGGCGGCTTCACCAGCGCCTGCAGGCCCTGTTCGGCACTGGGATAGCGCCCATTGTCCAGCTTGAACAACTTCAGCGCCTGCATCAGCGCCGCGATGTCCTGGCGCGCCGCCACCACACGCGCCTGGTCCGGACGGTCCATCAACCGCGGCACGATCAGCGCGGCAAGGATGCCGATGATCACCACCACCACCATGATCTCGATCAGGCTGAAGCCCTGCTGCCGAGCCCTGCGACCACCTGCCTGCCTTGCCATTGTTCCGCCCTCGTCATCCTGGAAGAGACCGCTGCACCATGGTCAGCGGTGCATGTGTCAGTACGATAAACATCCGCCTGCGATTCGCTGCGCGGTTGCCTGTGCGGGCGCACGTGCAGCCGGCACGCGTGCCGCCTCGAGCAGGTGCGGCGGCACGCTGGCCAGTGTTTGGTCGATGCACTCGCGCAGCAACGGATGCACGCACGCCTGCAGCAGGCGCATGCACTGCGTCGGCGACCACGCGGTGCCGTGGTCGAAACCGATGAACATGCGGTACGCCTGGTGGTAGCGCAGGTCGTCGTACACACGCTGCGCACTGTTGAGGTCACGCACGATCACCAGCAGGGCCGCACGTTGCAGCAGCCGCGCATCGGCTGCGCCAAGCGGCAGCGCGCTCATGGCCGCGTCGGGCCAGGGCGACAGCCGCAGGTCGAGGGCCTTTCGAAGTGCCGCCAGTGGATGCGCACTGCTGTCCAGTGCCGCCCAGCGTGCCGCATCCGCCCAGGCGTCACTGGACAGCACCCAGACCCACGAGCGCCCGTAGCGCTGCACGTTCAGTGGCGTGTGCCGTGCCTGTTCCAGTGACTGGCTCAGGTGGCGATCCAGCTCCAGCATGCTGATCCTGCGACTGTCTTCCATCTGCGCCGCCCGTGCTCCGCGACGCGTGGTGCGTCGTACTCTGGAGAAGACGTCAGCAAGGCAGGTGAAGCGACACCGCGAATGCAACTCTGTGCACGGGGTGGCGCTTCATCGGCAACGTCATCGCAGCGTCATCCGCCTGCAGGCTTCGCGCTGCAGCCGCGGTGCGTCACCCCCACAACGGCGGGCCAGTACCGCCACGTCGCTGCGGGCAGCGAATGCGACCAGTGCATCGGTCATGTCCACGTCATCGCACCATGACGCCAGCGCGACGCGCAGTGCGGGCAGCTGCCACCCGTCCATCACCCCATGGGCGCCCGCCACGAACCAGTGCCAGAGCCGATGATGCAGCACCTGCTCATGCAGCTGCGTGAGATCGTCGATGCCATGGATGTCCGCCAACAGCAGTGCGCGTGCGAGCGCCGCAGGCGGCAGCGCCCCGGATTCGACCAGGGGCATCTCCTGCTGCTGCAACCGCAGCAGCATCGCCAATGGGTGTGACTGCGGATTGAAGTCCAGCAGCACCGCCTGCTGCTGCCACTGCGCGTCGGACACCACGCACACCCAGGGCGAACCATAGCGATGCACCATCAAGGGCCTTCGCTGGGTGGTTTCCAGCAATGCAGACAGATTGCGACGCAGATCGAGCACACCGATGGTCTCGTTGCGCATCCTTGGCCTCTCCTCGCTTGCAACAGCCCTGCGCGGCGCGCACGGCCAGCGTCGTCATCTATCCAAGGACGGCGATGCCACCCGGAAAGCGACGCAGATCCAGCGACATCGTCAGTCGCAGCTGCTCCAGTGCCGCGTCCGGATCATCGATGCGGAAGCGGCCACTGACCGGCGCGCGCGCCAATGCCGATTCACCCAGCAGTACCTTGCCCCGCCGGTAACGGTTGATCTCGTCCACCACCTCGCCCAGCGGTGCGCGGCGGAACACAAGCATGCCTTCGGTCCAGGCACTCACTTCCGAAGCTACGGCCTCGGCCACGACGCCACTGAGGCGCTCGTCGAACCGGGTCTGCTGGCCGGCCTGCAGCTGCAGGCGGCCCTGCGGGTGCTCGATACGGGCGCTACCCTGCAGGCAGGTCACCCGTACCTGGCCGTGGGTGTTGCGCACGTCCAGGCGCACCGCACCTTCATCGGTAATCACGCAACCCGGGCCCGCGAACAGCGCTAGGCGCAGGCCAGCGCCGGTTTCGATCGCGGCCTGGCCCTGCACCAGCTCGAAGCCTTCGCCCTGCGCGTGCGCGCGGCGGCGCAGGCTGCTCTGCGTATCCAGTTCGATCTTGAGCTGCGGCAAGGGCGCGATCTGAAGTCGTTCACCTGTGCCGGTGTGGAAGTCGGCCGCCATCGCCGTCACCGAGGGCCACAATCCCAGCGGCGGGCGGAGCGCCGCCGCCACCACCAGACTGGCTGGCGCTGCCACCGCAGCGCCCAGGAAGGCGCGCCGACTCCAGCGCTGGGCCGGCGTCGGCGCGACCGGTTGGCGCGCGCCGGCGGGCAGTCGCTCGCCGGCCAGCCGCACCTGCTCCCACTGCCGGCGCGCACGGCCAAACGCTTCACGATGACGCGGGTCGGACTCGCACCATGCACGGAACCGGCGCCCATCGGCAGCGGTCGCCTCGCCCGAGGTCAGCCGCACCACCCACGCATGGGCCTGACGCTCAACGGCATCCAGCGGGCGTTGCGGGCGGTCGTCAGGATCCATGGGTCTCATGCCGGACCCGCACGCTGCGGGGTTCTGCTCGGCGTCAAAGTGTAGACGGATGCCGTCGCTCAGAACCGCACCTGGCGCCCCTGCCCGCTGCGTTCGGCCAGGTAGTCCTGGGCTGCCTTCAGCTCCCGCTGCACCAACCGCAGCGACACACCGAGGTGGTCGGCCACGTCGCGCTGCTGCAGGCCATCGACGCGGATTGCCAGCAGGATGCGACGACGGCGCTCGGGCATGCGCTGCAGCAGGCCGACCATGTCTTCCAGCGCGAAGTCCAGCTCGGCCGCCTGCGCCGGCCCCGGCCCCGGGTCGGCCATGTCCATCAGCGTATCCACCTCCTCCAGGCTCAGCAGGCGGTGGTCTGCCCGTTGGCGGTCGATCACGGTGTTCATCGCCATCCGCAGCAGGTAGGCCGCAGGGTTCTGCACCGCGTCCAGGCGGTCACGGCGCGCACTCAGGCGCACCCACGTGTCCTGCAGCGCGTCGCCGGCCAGCTCTTCCGATCCGAGCTTGCGCACCAACCGGCGTTTCAGCTCGTCGTAGGCACCCAGGAGGTGGTCCATCAGATCAACCGCCCCAGCCGTACCGTTGCTCATGTTCGAATCCTTGAAGTCATGGAAGGGGCGCGCGCCGGCCGCAGTCGTGGTCGGTGCCGGAAGGACGGATCTGCAGCGTCACCGGCTGTGGCAGCGCGGCGGCCTCGGCCGCCAGCACCAGGCCGTGCAGCGCCTGCAGCAGGCGTGCGTCGCGGCGATCACTGCCACTGCCGGACAGCAGCTCGGGCTCGCTCACCTGGCCCGCGCCGTCGATGCGGAAGCGCAGCGTTGCGGCATAGCGGCCGGGCGCAATCTCCGGGTCGTCACAGAACGCCGCACGCAGCCGCTGCTGCAACCCGCCGTAGCGACGCCGGCGTTCGGCCTCGGGCAGCCCCGCGCCAACATCGGGTTCCGCGGCCGAGGGCTTGCCCCGGCGCAGCACCACACGCTGCTCGCCGATCACCTCGGCCTCGATCCCGGTGTCCTGCAGCAGCGACTCCAGCGCCACAAGCGGCGCCAGGCTCCCGCGCAGCGCATGGCTGCTGCGGCCCGAAGCAAGGTCGCCGGGGTACATCACCGACCACCCACTGATGACACTGAAGCGCTCGACCGCCTGTTCCAGCGGCTGCGCAGGGATGTCGTAGGCGTGAACCGCGTCCTGTGCGGCAGCGGCAAAGGACAGCAGCAGCCATGCGGCGATGGCCACCTTCCAAGTTCTGACCGCATGGTGTCCATTCAGCCCCCTGACGTAGAACACATGACCCTCGGCAGCGACAGCAGCTGCAACGGTCGCGCACCACAACCGGAACCCCGGCCCGCGCGCGACCCGCAAGCGGGCTCAAACCGTACCGAGGGCACATGTCATTTCGATGACCGCCGCCACGGCTGACGCCGGGGCAGGCTCCGTGGGGCCAGTCACGCATCAGGAATCAATGAATCGAACAGACATGACCATCTGCCCCTGGGGTCAGAGCCCGTTGCGCAGCAACGGGATCCGCCCCGTGCCGACCCAAACGTGTCGACCAAGGTCGACCCCCACCAAGAGCAGTTCATGCCGTTCCGGCAGATCGCGGGAAACTGTCGAAGGCGGGGGGGGTCTGGTTGCAGGGGTGTCCGCGGCATGGATGCCGCGGCCAAGCCCCCATGGAAGGGTTTACGGCGTCCCCTGCAACCAGACCCACCCCGCCATCCCACGGAATGCAAGCTGTTGCTTCGGCCGTTGCTTCTGAGGTTGCCGGCCAGCGGCCGGCACTACCGGCGGGTGCCGGGTGCAACCCGGCCGCAAACCCCATCCCTCAAAGCGGCAGCTGGGTCGTCTGCTTGATCCGCTGCATCGGAATCTCGGTCTTGGTGTTCTGCACGCCGGCGATCCGGTTCAGGTGCTGCATCTGGAACTGCCGGTAGGCATCAAGGTCGGCCACCGCCACCCGCAGCAGGAAATCGCAGTCACCGGCCATCAGATGGCATTCAAGCACTTCCGGGAAAGACTTGATGCTGTTGATGAAGTGATTGGTGGTGTCCTCGTCCTGCCCGCGCAGCCACACCCGCACGAACACGGTGAAGCCGCGGCCCACCTTGGCCTCGTTCAACAGCGCCACGTAGCGGTCGATGTAACCGCCCTCCTCCAGCAGCCGCACCCGGCGCAGGCAGGCCGACGGCGACAGCCCGACCAGACGGGCCAGCTCCAGGTTCTGCAGGCGGCCGTCGCGCTGCAGGGCGTCGAGGATGCGGCGATCAAGGTTGTCCAGCTGGTACTGCATGAAATTTCGTCCTGGTCGACTCTGGCCGCATGGAATATCAATCATCCAGAATCCAGTGGCATCAACGCAACCCGATTTCGTGATCGGACCGCTAGCATGGGCCACCCCCACCTCGTCGTGCCGTTCCATGGACGCCCGTACCACCCTCCCCCTGCCAGACACCTGCGATACCGCGCCGCGTGCCGAATTCCTGCGCGGCCTGCGCGCCGCCGTACCGGTGATGATCGGCTTCATTCCGTTCGCCCTGGTGCTCGGCGCGCAGGCGGCCCAGAAGGGCCTGAGCGCACTGGAAGTACCGCTGATGACCGGCCTCAACTTCGCTGGCGGTTCGGAGTTCGCCGCCGTCGAACTGTGGACCTCGCCACCGCACATCGCACTCATCGTGGCCATCACCGCGCTGGTCAACAGCCGCCACCTGCTGATGGGCGCCAGCCTGGCCCCACTGCTGCAGCACCTGCCGCGCCGTCGTGTGCTGCCGGCGCTGTTCTTCATGTGCGACGAGAGCTGGGCGCTGGGTGTGGCCGACGCGCGTCGCCGTACCCTCGGTTTCAGCCTGGCCTACTACCTGGGCGTGTCGGCCGGCCTGTACACCGTCTGGGTGGCCTGCACCGCACTCGGCGCAATCGTTGGCCCGATGCTGGGCGACATCCACGCCTACGGCTTCGACATGGCCTTCCCCGCCGTGTTCCTGGTGCTGCTGCGCGGCATGTGGCAGGGCATGAAGGCGGCTAGACCGTGGCTGGTCAGCCTGGTCGTCGCCGCCGCCACCTACCTGCTGATCCCGGGCGCGTGGTACGTGGCCAGCGGCGCATTGGCCGGCCTGGCCGCCGCCTGGCTGCTGGCGGAGGACCCGGCATGATCTTCAATGGACTGATCCACTGGACCTCGGTGTTGACCATCGTGCTGATGGCTGCCGCCACCTACCTGACCCGCATCGTCGGCTTCCTCGCGCTGCGCAACCGCACGTTGAGCAAACGCGCCGTGACGGTGATGGAAGCCGCGCCGGGCTGCGTGCTGATCTCGGTGATCGCCCCGGACTTCGTCGCCGACAAGCCGGCCGACCTCGCCGCGCTGGCGATCACCCTGCTGGCCGCCACGCGGCTCTCGATGCTGCCGACGGTGCTGATCGGCGTCACCTCGGCCGGACTGCTGCGCTATCTGATGGGCTGACGCGCCCGCCGTTTCTGTAGAGCCGAGCCCACGCCCGGCAGCTGGCATTCCCGCTTGCCGCGCGAGCCAAGCATGGGCTCAGCTCCCTGCGACACCCGGTCGCAGCCCTTCGCGCCACCCGCTTGACCAATGTCAAACCGCCCGCTGCCGTGCGGGCGTATCTCTATGCAGGACCCGAACACGCCGGCGTTACCGGCATCCACAAGGACCCTGCGATGAGCTACACCCCCGACAACGCCCAGCTGCTGAACGCCATGCAGAACGTCATGGTGATCTCCACCACCGACCTGCAGGGCAACATCACCTACGCCAACGATCTGTTCTGCACCCTCACCGGCTTCGCCCGCGAGGAACTGATCGGCCAGCCGCACAGCATCGTGCGCCACCCGGATGTGCCCAAGGCGGTCTACAAGGACATGTGGGACACCATCAAGGCCGGCAAGACCTGGACCGGCATCGTGCCCAACCTCGGCAAGGGCGGCGTGCTCTACGTGGTCGACACCACCGTGCAACCGCTGTTCGACGCCGACGGCAACATCACCTCCTACATCAGCATCCGCCGCGTGGTGAACGACCTGATGCAGAACTACGAGCTGGTCGAGTTCAGCAAGGAAAAGTTCGACGACTTCTACGAGGCCGCGTGAACGCCCTCCCGACCAGTACGCCCTTCAGCCGCCTGCTGGTGGGTTTCGCGTCCGAGTCGGGCAATGCCCGCGCCCTGGCCCAGCGCCTGGGCGCGGACCTGCAGCCGCACGCGCCGCAGGTGCTCCCTTTCAACGACATCGAGGTGGCCAGTCTCGGTCACGGCGACGTGCTGCTGGCGATTTCCAGCTCGTTCGGCGATGGCGAACCGCCGGCCAATGGCGAACAGTTCTTCGAAACACTGCGCCAGACCCCGACGCTGGCTGGGCTGCGCTATGCAGTGTTCGGCCTCGGTGACACCGGCTACCCGAGCTTCTGCGGCTTCACCAAGGCGCTGGATGCTGCACTGAGCGAGCGCCAGGCGCAGCCGCTGCTGCATCGGGTGGACGCCGACCTGGGCTACGAGCAGTTCTTCCAGCAATGGCGGCCGGTGCTCGGCCAGGTGCTGGAGGGCGACCTCAACGCTGGCCAGGACCTGCGCCTGCAGGTCACCGCCTATGGCGAAGACAATGCGTTTGCCGCCCCCATTCTCGAACGTCGCCGCCTGAACAGCAGCGACCCCGCTGCCTGGCACCTGCAGCTGGACATTGCCGGCAGTGGCATGGCCTACCGCGCAGGTGACACCCTGCACGTGGTACCCGAGAACGATCCCGCCCTGCTGCAGGCATTGGCTGCCTGGTATGGCGACACCGCGGCCGTGGCCGCCCTGCACGACCGCGAGCTGCGCCTGCTGAGCAAGGGCGTACTGCGCGAACTGGCCAGGCTCGGCGGTAGCGAGGTACTGAAGGGTCTGTTGAAGGTCAGCCAGAAGCGCGAGCTGGACGCCTACCTGCACGGCCTGGACCTGCTGGACGTGCTGCAGGACCACGCCACCCCGCACAGCGTTCCTCTGGCCAGGCTGCGCGGGCTGCTGTCACCGCGGCTGCCTCGCGCTTATTCCATCGCCTCTCACCCTTGCGACGACCAGCTGAGCCTGTGCGTGCGCGAAGTGCGCTACACCCTGCGCGACCGCGAGCGCTTCGGCACCGCCACCGGCAGCCTGCTGCACGGCGGCGACCACGCCCGGGTGTACTGCCGTTCCAACCCCGGCTTCCACCTGCCCGATACCGGCCAGGCACCGCTGCTGCTGGTCGGCACCGGCACCGGCATCGCACCCTTGATGGGCCTGATGCAGGAACTGCAGGCCAACGCCTGCGAACGTGAAGTGCACCTGGTGTTCGGCGAGAAGCACCGCCAGCACGACTACCTGTACCGCGACCAGCTGCAGGACTGGCACACGCGAGGCGTGCTGGCCGGCCTGCATACCGCGTTCTCGCGCGATGGCGCCGAAAAGGTCTATGTGCAGCATGTGCTGCAGCAGCGTGCCGCCGAAGTGCGCGATGTCCTGGCCCGCGGTGGGCACCTGTACCTGTGCGGCAACAAGAGCCACCTGGAAGGCGCGGTGCGCGAGGCCATCGATGCCATCGGTGGTGAAGGATACTGGGACACACTGCGGGGCGAAGGCCGCACCCACTGCGAGTTGTATTGATCCATGACCACCGGACCGCACGGACCTTGAACCGGTAGAGCCGGCCGCTGGCCGGCTGCTCAGGATTCCGTTGTTGCCGGCCAGCGACCGGCACTACCATCAGATGTGACCAACCAGCGCCGGTGCGTCCATCACGGGTCAATTGCCGACGATGCGGCCGTCCACCACGCGCGCCACTTGCTGACCAAACATGGCTACGTCCTGCGGGTCGTGGCTGATCAACAACAACGGGATCCCGGTCTTGTCCAGCACCGCCTCCAACTCCTGGCGCAGATGCTGCCGAAGGTCATGATCCAGTGCGGAGAACGGTTCATCCAACAGCAGCGCCTGCGGTTGCGTCACCAGCGCCCGCGCCAGTGCGGTGCGCTGGCGCTGCCCGCCGGAAATCTGCGAGGGCAGCAGATCACCCACGGTGTCGATGCGGAAGGCGTGCAACCACTGCTCCACCGCACCGAAGCGCTGGCGGTTCCGTGGATTCAACCACCCCTTCTCCAGCCCGAACGCCACGTTCTGGCGCACGCTCAGATGCGGGAACAACGCGTAATCCTGGAACACATAGCCCAGCCGGCGGCGCTGCGGCGGCAGATCCACGCCGGTGGCCGCATCGAACAGGGTCTGCCCCTGCACGCGCACATGCCCCTGGCCCGGCCGCAGCAGCCCGGCCACCGCCTTCAAGGTCAGGCTCTTGCCCGCGCCCGAGGGCCCGAACAACACCACCTGCCGCTGCGTGCACTGCAGCGATACGTCCAACACGAACTCCTGGCCGGCCGCCTGCAGGCGACGCTGCACCTGCAGGTCAAGCCACATCGCGCAGCTCCCGGCGACGCCCGCCCACCAGCCGCGCGGCCAGCAACAGGATCACGATGCAGACCACCGAGGTCAGGATCACCAGCGCATTGGCCTTGCCGTCCTGGCCGGCCTGTACCGCCTCGTAGATGGCGATCGACAACGTCTGCGTCCGGCCCGGAATGCTTCCGGCCACCATCAGCGTCGCGCCGAACTCGCCCATCGCGCGCGCAAACGCCAGCAGCAGGCCGGCGAGGATGCCGCGCCACGCCAGTGGCAGCGTGATGCGGAAAAACACCGCCACTTCGGACACACCCAGCGTGCGTGCGGCCTGCTCCAGCTGCCCGTCCACTTCCTCGAACGCCGCGCGTGCCGGCTTGAACACCAGCGGCAGCGAGGCCACCGCCGCAGCAATCACGGCCGCCTGCCAGGTGAACACCAGGTTGATGCCGAACCACGACTGCAGCCACGCACCGATCGGACCATTGCGACCGATCAACACCAGCAGGTAGTACCCCAGCACCGTCGGTGGCAGCACCATCGGCAGGGTCAGCAGCGAATCCAGCAGCTCGCGCCCGGGGAAGCGACGGCGGGCCAGCAACGCGCCCAGCGCCACGCCCAGCACCAGATTGATCGCGGTGGCCCAGCCGGCCACCTTCAGCGACAACCCCAGCGCGCTCCAGTCTAGATCCATGCGTCAGGGCTTGCCGAATCCGTGTTTGGCCAGAATCGCCTGGCCCTGCGGCGAACGCACGAAGGCAGCGAAGCGCCGTGCCCCTGCCGGCTGCGTACTGCCCCTGGTCACCGCCAGCGGATACGCGATGCGCCCGGACACCGGCACCGCGAACGCACGGCGCACCCGGTCGGGCATCGCCTGCGCGTCGGTGGCATAGACGAAACCCGCATCCACTTCACCGCGCGCCACGTAATCCAGCGACTGACGCACGTTCTGCGTGGTGATGGTCTTGCTCTGCACCGACGACCACAGGCCCGCCACTTCCAGCGCGCCCTTGGCATAGCGGCCGACCGGCACGCTGTCCGGGTTGCCCAGTGCGATGCGCTGCACACCGGCACCGGCCAGGTCCTTCAAGGTACGCGGCGCCGCCTTGGCCTGCGGCGGCACCACCACCCACAGCGCGTTCACTGCAAACACCTCGCGGGTGCCGGCCGCCAGCAGATCCTGCTGCTGGGCCTGGTCCATCGTGGTTTCGTCGGCCGAGGCGAACACATCCACCGGCGCACCGCGGCTGATCTGTTGCAGCAACACGCCGGACGCGGCGAAGTTGAAATCAACCTTGGTGCCCGGGTGTGCCTTCTCATAGGCATTGCCCAGTTCGCGGAAGCTCTCGGTCAGGCTCGATGCCGCCGAAACGGTCAGCGTGGCCGCCCAGGCCGGCACCGTGGCCAGCAGGCCCAGCAACAACAGTCCAGCTCGCTTCATCGTCGGCTCCCGGCCAGGTTCAGTTCGGATCGGATTCGTCGGCCACCGCCAGCGCGGCCAGGCGCTCGGGCTGCAGCAGCAGGATCTCACGCTGCTTCACCGCGATGATCCCATCATCGCTCAGGCGGCGCAGCACGCGGCTGGCGGTTTCCGGCGCCATCCGCAGGTAGTTGGCGATCTCGGTACGCGCCATCGTCAGGTTGAAGCGCGTGGCAGAAAAACCGCGCCGCGCGTAGCGCTCGGACATGTCCAGCAGGAATGCGGCCATGCGCTCTTCGGTACGGTGGTTGGCGGCCAGCGTGGCGACCTTGCCGATCTCCGCACTGAGCAGGCTGAACAGCTTGGCCTGCAGCCCGGGCATACGCGTGGCCAGCGAGCTCAGCTTTGGGAACGAGATGCGGCACAGATGCACCGTATCCAGCGCCACCGCATTGCAGGGGAAGCGCGAACCGTGGATCGCATTCAGGCCGATCACTTCGCCCGGCAGGCTGAAGCCCAGCACCTGCTCGTTGCCCTGGCTGTCGTCGACGAAGGTCTTGACCATGCCGGCGCGCACCGCAGCAATCGAATCAAACGACTCGCCAGCGCGGAAGATGTAGTCACCCGCATGGAACGGACCGACGTGGTCGACCAGCACGTGCAGATCGCCCAGTGCGGTCTTGTCGTAGCCCTGCGACATGCAGGCGTCGGAAAACGCGCAGGTGCTGCAGAAGTGCAGCGCGTCGCCGTCATCGGCGGCGGCGGGGTTCGGGGTGGCCTGTCCAAGGCGGCCGTGCGAAGGCGGATTCGAAGACATCTGGGCAAGACTCAAGCGATGGCGGCCGCCGGCCGGAAGCATGCGGCCATCATACGCCACAGCAGGCGCCCTTCTTCGGCCAGCCGCAGCACGCGCGCATCCCAGTGCGCCCAGCCGCGCGCCAGCAACGGTGCCAATGCTGGCAGCTGCCCGGCGAAGCATTCTTCGAACGGTTCATCGTTGCGCCATTCGAAGGCAACCGCATCGAGCGCGTGATCGCAGGCGATACTCTGCGCCACCTCGGCCGCCAGTCGCTCGTCTTCGGACAGGATCAATCCAGCAGACACGCCCATATGCCCAGCCTGCAGCCGCGCACGCCATTCGCCCAGTTCGTCCTCCAGGCGGTAGAACACCTCGCCGATCTGGCTGCAGGCGGACAGCCCAAGCCCGATGAAATCGCTGCGGTCGCGGCGTGGCACGCCGGCCAGGTCACAATGACGCTGGCCATCGCCCGGGCCATGCGGGATCGGCAGGTCGCCGCGCTGGTAGTGGTCAGCACCGATCGGTTCGTAGCCGGCTGCGCGCAGCAGGCGCCAACTCTGCAGCCATCGTGCCGCCGAGGGATGGTCTGGCAGCGCGCAAGGCGCCGGCAGCAGGATGCGCTCGGGCGCTTCGGCCAGCACCTCATGCAGTCGTTCGATGAAGCCGGTATCCGCGCTGCCGGGCACCCGCAACTGGTAGTATCGCGCGGTAAAGCCCACCTGTCGCGCATGCGCCAGCAGCGTCGGCCCGGGTGCATCGGCGCGATCAATCACGTTCAGGCGGGTGCAGCCCACCGCACGCAGTTGTGCCGGCGCCAGCGCGCTGCCCGCGTCCAGCCGCACCTCCACCTGTGGCCGCGCCACGGTGCGCAAGTACTGCGGCACGGCATCCAGCAGCTGGCCCAGCTGTGGTGGCGGCAGCGTCTCGGCCAGCCCCAACTGCAGCACCATTGCCACCACCTCGCGATCTTCAGCCAGCGCGCCGGCCTGCAGGCGCAGCGCCAGCAGCAGGGTGTCCAGATACGCCTGCGGTGGCACGTCGCGCCCGCCACGACCCGCCTGGAAGCCGAGCGTCAAACCACGCGGGATCAGGTGCTCGTTGCTGGCGCGCACGGCGGCGCGCCACCCGCTTTCGCCAAAGCCGGTACTGAACTGGTCAGCCGGCGGAAACAGCACGTGCCGTGGCTGCCGCAGCAATGCCGCCTGCAGCGCAGTGTCCTCGCTCTCGTCAACGTGGAAGCTCATGGCAGACATCTTCGGGCGTTCCTCTTCGCGTGGCCCTGATTGAAATCAAGCGTGGCGAATCTGATGGTTCCTGCCGGCCAGCGGCCGGTACTACCCTTTCACCCACCACTCGGTCGTGCCGGCCGCTGGCCGGCAGCACCCTTCACCCGCCGCGCACCCGCTCGGCGGCGGCCGCGTCGATGGCTTCGGGCAGGTCGGTTTCGCGGTCGATCTGCGGGAAGTGGCGACGTTCCATGCGGCGGATCGCGAAATGCATCCACGCCAGTGCAGCCGCCACCAGCACGAACAGCAGCATGAAGCAGCTGCTCCAGATGCCCACCGCATCGTTCAACGCGCCAAACACGATCGGCAGGACGAAGCCACCCAGGCCGCCGATCATGCCGACCACGCCGCCCACCGCGCCCACATGCCTGGGGTAATACACCGGAATGTGCTTGTAGACCGCGGCCTTGCCCAGCGACATGAAGAAGCCCAGCACGAACACCAGCACGGTGAACATCACCACGCCGATGGCCAGATGGAAATGGAGCGGGCCGTGGATACCCTTCACCACATACTCGGTATCCGGGTAGGCCAGCAGGAAGGTGCAGATGGCCGACACGCCGAAGGTCCAGTACATCACCCGGCGCGCGCCCATCCGGTCCGACATCCAGCCACCGACCACGCGGAACAGGCTGGCCGGGATCGAATAGCACGCCGCCAGCATGCCGGCGTGGCCCACGTCCATGCCATAGGCGCCAACCAGGTAGTGCGGCAGCCACAACGCCAGCGCCACGAAGCCGCCGAAGACGAAGAAGTAGTACAGCGAGAACCGCCATACCTGCAGGTTCTTCAGTGGTGCCATCTGCTCGGCGAACGGCACCGGCTTCACGCCTTCGCGGCGGCGCTGTTCCAGAGACGGGTCTTCCTTGCTGAAGAGGAAGAACAGCACCGCAGTGACCGCCAGCGCGACGGCCCAGACCTTGGCAACCATGGTCCAGCCGGCCGCCACCATCACCAGCGGCGCCAGCAGCTTGGTCACCGCCGAACCGATGTTGCCGGCACCGAAGATGCCCAGCGCAGTGCCCTGCTTGCTGGCCGGGAACCACTTCGAGACGTAGGCCACGCCCACCGAGAAGTTGCCGCCGGCGATACCCACGCACAGCGCGGCAACCAGGAACTGGCTGTAGGTCTGTGCGTAGGTCAGCATCCAGGTAGCGACTGCACCACACAGCATCACCAGCACCATCACCTTGCGGCCACCGAACTGGTCGGACCAGATGCCGAGGAAGACGCGGCTGACCGAGCCGGTCAGCACCGGCGTGGCGATCAACAGACCGAACTGGGTGTCATTCAAACCGAGCTGTTGACTGATCTGGATACCAATGATCGAGAAGATCATCCACACCGCAAAGCACACGGTGAAGGCGAACGTGCTCAGCCACAGCGCACGTTGCTGCTGCCCGGCACTGGCGGGGGCAAGGGCCTGGTTCATGAATTTTCCTCGTTCAAAGGGGTTCAGCCGATATCCGCTTCGGCTTCGATCTCATCCAGCCCGCGCACCGGGTAGCGTTCCTGCAACTGCAGCAGGTAGGCCTGCACCTCGCGCTGCCGCACCTGCAACTCCAGGTAGTCACGCAGCTGCGGCAGCACGGCCTCGAACGGCTGCGGCTGGCCTTCCTCGCGGGCATCGACGCAGACCACGTGGTAGCCCCAGCGCGATTCCACCGGGAAACCGGCCAGGCCTTCGCGCAGGCGGAACACCTGTCGGTCGAACTCCGGCGTGGTCTGCCCACGCTGCAGCCAGCCCAGGTCACCGCCTTCGCTGCTGGACGGGCAGCGTGAATGACGCAGGGCGAAATCGGCGAACAGGTGCGGCGACTCCTTCAGCAGTCCGAGCAGCCGCTCGCCCTCGGTGCGTGCAGCGAAGCGCCCGGCCACGTCGTCGGCCGGTGCGGCCAGCAGGATATGGCGCAGGCGCACACGGTCGGGGGAGCGGAAGCGCTCCGGGTTCTGCTCGAAGTAGCGCCGGCAGTCTTCATCGGTCGGCACGCGGTCTTCGATCGCGTCTTCCAGCAGCTGCTGGATCAGCACTTCCTCGTCACTTACCCGGTTACCCTCCGGCGCCTGCAGGCCCAGCCGCTGCGCTTCCAGGCGCAGCAGTTCGCGCACCACCAGTGCGCGTGCCGCTTCGGCACGTGACTGTTGCGGGCGCATCGCCCGGTGGTGCTGCATCTCGCGGGCGATGTCGGCCTCGCTGATCGCGGTCTCGTCCACGAACAGCCGGCACGGTGCCGGCTGCCCGAGCGAACGCGGCCCCTGCGCCGCCGCGTCATGGTGGTGCGAATGCGCCTCGGCGGGAACCGGTGCGGCGGAGTCGATCACGGTAATCGGCAGGAATTTCGGCAGGCTGCGCATGGTTTACTCCCGCGGCCCATAGCGCAGCGTGGCCTGACGGCGGCGCACCACCTGGTAGGGCCGCCACAGGTAACTGATCGGAATGCTCCATACGTGCACCAGGCGGGTGAACGGCGCGATCAGGAACAGGGTCAGGCCCAGGAAGATATGCATCTTGTAGACCCAGCTGACGCCCTCGATGTAATCAGCGGCACCGGCACGGAAGGTCACGATGTGCTGCGCCCACTCGGCCAGCTGCACCATCACCCCACCGTCCAGGTGACCGGACGAGACGCGGATGCTGTACAGGCCCAGGCACAGCTGCGCGAACAGCAGCACCAGCACCAGGGTGTCACCGAAGCTGCCGGTAGCCCGAACACGCGCATTGAACAGGCGGCGTACCAGCAGGATGCTGATGCCGATGAAGCACAGTGCGCCGAACACACCACCGACCACCATCGCCAGCATCTGCTTCTGCGAGGAGGTGATGAAGTGCTCGTACACCGCGTGCGGCGTCAGCAGCCCGACCAGGTGGCCGCCGAGGATGGCCAGGATACCGATGTGGAAGCAGTTGCTGCCGAGCCGCATGCCCTTGTCCGACAGCATCTGACTGGAGCCGGTGCGCCAGGTGTACATGGCCTTGTCATAGCGGGCCCAGCTGCCGATCAGCAGCACTGCCACGGCGATGTACGGGTAGTACTGGAAGGTGAATTGATGCAGGGAGTAACTCATGGCTGGACCTCACGATGCGAAGGACGGGCCGGCGAACGCACGGGCGGCTTGCAGTCTTCGGCAGGGGCTTCGGCGCCGAAGCGCACCGCCTCCTCCTCCCACAAGCGGTCCATGGCCTCGGCGGTATCGTCGCGGACTTCCTCGCTGGCACGCTGGCGCAGCGCCTGCAGATCGGCCTTGCCGTCACCGGCTTCGACCAGGATCTCGAACAGCACCCGGTGCGGCAGCTCACGCTCGGCGGCACGCGCGGCCAGCATGCCGGCGATATGGCCGATGTGGTGCAGCCACTCGCGGGCCTCGCTACCGGGGCGGTGGGCCAGGAACTCCAGCAGCAACGGCAGGTAATCCGGCAGCTCGCGGGCATCCAGTTCGAAGCCGTTGCGGCGGTAGGTTTCGACCAGATCGACCATGGCCTGGCCGCGGTCGCGCGACTCGCCATGGATGTGTTCGAAAAGCAACAGGCTCATCGAACGGCCGCGGTCGAAACTGGCCAGCCACGCCGCCTGTGCATCCAGCGCATCGGTGGCCAGCAGCTGCTGCACGAAGCTGCGCAGCTGCTGGCGGCGGGCGGGGTTCAGCGCCGGGTCGTCACAGGCGGCGAGCAGCTCCTCGCCGTGCTCCCACAGTTCCTCGCGGGGGTAGTCCAGCAACACCCCGACCAGCTTGAGCACGCTCATCACACCACCTCCTTGCGGCGCTGGTTCGGGCCTTTGTCCACCACGAAGGTGGTGGTCTTGCGCTGCCCGAACAGGTCCGCCGGGCTGTCACCATTGCAGCCGTTTCCGAAGCTGAAGCCGCAGCCGCCGCGCTCACCGAAGGCGTCGTTGGCGTACTCGCGGTGGCCGGTCGGAATCACGAAACGGTCCTCGTAGTTGGCAATGGCCAGATAGCGGTACATCTCTTCCACCTGGGCGATGCTCAGCCCGGTCTGTTCCAGCACGGCGGTGTCTTCCACGCCGTCCACGTTCTTGGCCCGGCGCCAGGCACGCATCGCCATCAGCCGCTCCAGCGCGCGTACCACCGGCGCCTCGTCACCGGCCGTCAGCAGGTTGGCCAAATAGCGCATCGGGATGCGCAGCGACGCCACGTCCGGCAGCTCGCCGCTCATGCCCACGCGGCCACGCTCGGCGGCGGACTGGATCGGCGACAGCGGCGGCACATACCAGACCATCGGCAGCGTGCGGTATTCCGGGTGCAGCGGCAGCGCCAGCTTCCAGTCGATCGCCAGCTTGTACACCGGCGACTGCTTGGCCGCATCCAGCCAGCTGTCCGGGATGCCTTCCTTGCGCGCGGCGGCGATCACTGCCGGATCGTTCGGGTCCAGGAAGATGTCCAGGTGGGCCTGGTACAGGTCCTTCTCGGCGGCTACCGAAGCGGCCTCGGCGATGCGGTCGGCGTCGTACAGCATCACGCCCAGGTAGCGGATGCGGCCCACGCAGGTTTCCGAGCACACGGTTGGCTCACCCATCTCGATGCGCGGGTAGCAGAAGATGCACTTCTCCGACTTGCCGCTCTTCCAGTTGTAGTAGATCTTCTTGTACGGGCACGCCGACACGCACATGCGCCAGCCGCGGCACTTGTCCTGGTCGATCAGCACGATGCCGTCTTCCTCGCGCTTGTAGATCGCGCCCGAGGGGCACGCCGAGACGCACGCCGGGTTCAGGCAGTGCTCGCACAGGCGCGGCAGGTACATCATGAAGGTCTTTTCGAAGGCGCCGTAGATCTCCTTCTGCACCTGGTCGAAGTTGTAGTCGCGTGAGCGCTTGCTGAACTCCGAACCGAGGATCTCCTCCCAGTTCGGGCCCCACTCGATCTTCTGCATGCGCTCGCCACTGATCAGCGAACGCGGGCGTGCGGTGGGCTGGTGCTGGCTGTCCTTGGCGGTGTGCAGGTTCTGGTAGTCGAAATCGAACGGCTCGTAGTAGTCGTCGATCTGCGGCAGGTCCGGGTTGGCGAAGATCTTGGCCAGCATGCGCCAGCGGCCACCTGCGCGTGGCACCAGCTTGCCGGCGCGGCTGCGCACCCAGCCGCCGTTCCACTTGTCCTGGTTCTCCCATTCCTTCGGGTAGCCGATGCCCGGCTTGGTTTCCACGTTGTTGAACCAGGCGTACTCGACGCCCTCGCGCGAGGTCCAGACGTTCTTGCAGGTGATCGAGCAGGTATGGCAGCCGATGCACTTGTCCAGGTTCAGCACCATCGCGATCTGTGCACGGACCTTCATCACACCACCTCCTTTACAGCTGCAGGTACTGCCTCATCGTCCAGCCAATCGATCTTGTCCATCTTTCGCACGATCACGAACTCGTCGCGGTTGGTTCCGCAGGTGCCGTAGTAGTTGAAGCCATAGGCCATCTGCGCGTAGCCGCCGATCATGTGGGTCGGCTTGAGCACGATGCGGGTCACCGAGTTGTGGATGCCGCCGCGGGTGCCGGAAATCTCCGAGCCCGGCACGTTGATGATGCGTTCCTGCGCGTGGTACATCATCGCCATGCCCGGCATCACGCGCTGGCTGACCACCGCACGCGCGGCGATCGCACCGTTGACGTTGAACAGCTCGATCCAGTCGTTGTCGACGATGCCGGCACTGCGCGCGTCGTCCTCGCTGATCCACACGATCGGACCACCGCGCGACAGCGTCTGCATGATCAGGTTGTCGCTGTAGGTGCTGTGGATGCCCCACTTCTGGTGCGGGGTGATCCAGTTCAGCACGATCTCCTTGTTGCCGTTCGGGCGCTGGTTCAGCAGCGGCTCCACCGTGCGCGTGTTGACGGGCGGGCGATAGCTCATGAAGGCCTCGCCGAAGTCGATCATCCATTCGTGGTCCTGGTAGAACTGCTGGCGACCGGTCACCGTGCGCCACGGAATCAGCTCGTGCACGTTGGTATAGCCGGCGTTGTAGCTGACGTTGTCGTCTTCCAGTCCCGACCAGATCGGCGAAGAGATGATCTTGCGCGGCTGCGCCTGGATGTCACGGAAGCGGATCGCCTCGTGCTCCTTGCCCACCGCCAGATGCGTATGCTCGCGACCGGTGAAGGCGCCCAGCGATTCCCAGGCCTTCACCGCCACGTGGCCGTTGGTTTCCGGCGCCAGGTGCAGGATTACTTCGGCCGCGTCGATCGCGGTCGAGATGGCCGGGCGCCCCTGGCTTATGCCTTCTTCGTGCACGGTGTGGTTCAACTTGCCGAGGAACTCGACCTCGTGCTTCGTGTCCCAGCTCATGCCCTTGCCGCCGTTGCCCTGCGTGTCCAGCAGTGGGCCGAGCGAGGTGAACTTGCGGTACAGGTTCGGGTAGTCACGCTCCACCACCGTCATCGACGGCATGGTCTGGCCCGGAATGGCCTCGCACTCGCCCTTCTTCCAGTCGGCTACGCCGAACGGCATGCCCAGCTCGTTGGGGGTGTCGTGCAGGGTCGGCACCAGCACCAGGTCCTTCTCCACGCCCAGCACGCCCGGCGCCATCTCGCTCACGGTGCGGGCCACCTCCTTGAAGATGTCCCAGTCGCTGCGCGATTCCCACGCAGGGTCCACCGCCTTGGACAGCGGGTGGATGAACGGGTGCATGTCCGAGGTGTTGAGGTCGTCCTTCTCGTACCAGGTTGCCGTCGGCAGCACGATGTCCGAGTACAGCGCGGTGGTGCACATGCGGAAGTCGAGCGTGACCAGCAGGTCCAGCTTGCCTTCCGGCGCCTCGTCGCGCCACTTCACCTCCTGCGGCTTCACTGCGCCCATTTCGCCCAGGTCCTTGCCCTGCAGCCCGTGGCGCGTACCCAGCAGGTGCCGCAGCATGTACTCGTGGCCCTTGCCCGAGGAACCGAGCAGGTTCGAGCGCCAGATGAACATCATGCGCGGGTGGTTCTGACTGGCGTCCGGGTCGGCGAAGGCGAAGTCCAGCGAGCCATCCTTGAACTTGCCCAGCGCGTAGTCCGCCGGGGCCACGCCGGCCGCTTCGGCCTCGCGCACCAGCTGCAGCGGGTTGCGGTCCAGCTGCGGGGTGCTCGGCAGCCAGCCCATGCGCACCGCGCGCAGGTTCAGGTCAGCCAGGCTGCCGCTGTACTTGCGGGCATCGGCCAGCGGCGACAGCAGCTCGTCCACCTGCAGCTTCTCGTAACGCCACTGCCCGGTGTTGAAATAGAAGAACGAGGTGCCGTTCATGTGGCGCGGCGGCTTGCTCCAGTCCAGGCCGAACGCGAGCGGCTGCCAGCCGGTCTGCGGGCGCAGCTTCTCCTGGCCCACGTAATGCGCCCAGCCGCCGCCGGTCTGGCCCACGCAACCACACATGATCAGCATGTTGATCAGGCCGCGGTAGTTCATGTCGTTGTGGAACCAGTGGTTCATGCCCGCGCCGACGATGATCATCGAGCGGCCGTGGGTCTTGTCGGCGGTACGCGCGAACTCGCGGGCGATCTCGATCACCTCGGCGCGCGAC
Organism: Stenotrophomonas sp. FR012; assembly: GCF_047520565.2. Lineage (NCBI taxonomy): Bacteria > Pseudomonadati > Pseudomonadota > Gammaproteobacteria > Lysobacterales > Lysobacteraceae > Stenotrophomonas > Stenotrophomonas sp. FR012. The sequence goes on along the minus strand of NZ_JAXBQL020000002.1, from coordinate 102,622 downwards.
ACGCCGGTGATGCGCTCCTGCCACGCCGGCGTGCCCGGCACCCTGTCATCGAAGCTCGATGCCACGTTGCCGCCGCCAAAGCCACGGTCCACGCCGTACTGGGCCAGCAGCAGATCGTAGACCGTGGCCACCAGCGTCTCGCCGCCGTCGACCGTGGCCAGGCGGCGCACCGGAATGTTGCGGTCCAGTACGTCTTCGGCCGGTGCGGCGGTCCAGCCGTCGCTTTCAATGCCACCGAAGTACGGGAAGCTCACCGCCTCGATGCCGTCATTGGCGTCGGACAAGCTCAGGCGCAGGCGCGTGTCGGCGCCATTGCTGGCCTTCTCTTCGATGTTCCAGCGGCCCTTTTCACCCCAGCGGAAACCGATCGAGCCATTGGGTACCACGATCTGGCCGCTGTTCTCGTCGTAGGCCAGGGTCTTCCAGTCCGGGTTGTTGGCTTCACCCAGCCCGCCCAGCTCACTGGCGCGCAGGAAGCGGCCCGCCACCAGGCGGCCATCGTCGCGGCGCTCCAGGCGCACCAGCATCGGCATGTCCGAGTACTGGCGGCAGTAGTCCTGGAAATACTGCGAGGGCGAATCGACATGGAACTCACGCAGGATCACATGGCCGAACGCAAACGCCAGCGCCGCGTCGGTGCCCTGCTTGGGGTGCAGCCAGTGGTCGGTCAGCTTGGCCAGCTCGGAATAGTCCGGGCAGATCGCCACCGTCTTGGTGCCGTTGTAGCGCGCCTCGGTGAAGAAGTGCGCATCGGGCGTACGCGTCTGCGGCACGTTCGAGCCCCAGGCGATGATGTAGCGGCTGTTGTACCAGTCGGCCGATTCGGGCACGTCGGTCTGCTCGCCCCAGATCTGCGGCGAGGCCGGCGGCAGATCGCAGTACCAGTCGTAGAACGACAGGCAGGCGCCGCCCAGCAGCGACAGGTAACGCGCGCCGGCGGCGTAGGACACCATCGACATCGCCGGAATCGGCGAGAAGCCGACCACGCGGTCCGGGCCGTACTGCTTCACCGTGTACAGATTGGAAGCGGCGATGATCTCGTTGGCCTCTTCCCACTGCAGCCGCACGAAGCCGCCCATGCCGCGGCGGGTCTTGTACGAACGCGCCTTCTCCTTGTCTTCAACAATGCTGGCCCAGGCATCGACCGGGGCCTTGCTCCTGCGCGCTTCGCGCCACAGGCGCAGCAGCGTGCCGCGGATCAGCGGGTACTTCAGCCGGTTGGCACTGTACAGGTACCAGGAGTAGCTGGCGCCACGCGGGCAGCCACGCGGTTCATGGTTGGGCAGGTCCGGACGCGTGCGCGGGTAATCGGTCTGCTGGGTTTCCCAGGTGACCAGGCCGTTCTTGACGTAGATCTTCCAGCTGCAGGAGCCGGTGCAGTTCACCCCATGGGTGGACCGCACGATCTTGTCGTACTGCCAGCGGGCGCGGTAACTGTTTTCCCAGTCGCGGCCCTCGCTCTTGGCAAATCCATGGCCATCGGCAAAGGTCTGGGGGTCACGCTTGAAGAACTGCAAGCGATCGAGGAAATAACTCATCGGGGATCTCCCTTTGCGGACATCGGCATCGTGGCTGTGTGTGTCATCTGGCTGCGGTGCGTTTTCATGTCGTCAGCAGGGTGTCTCGGCACCGCGCCGGTAGTACCACCACCAGGTCACGGCCAGGCAGGTGACATAGAAAACAACGAATCCGTACAGCGCCATGTCGGGGCTGCCGGTCAACGTAATGGACGAGCCGTAGCTCTTGGGAATGAAGAAACCGCCGTAGGCGCCGATCGCACCGGAAAAGCCGACCACCGCAGCCGACTCGATGCTGGCCTGGTGCGCGGCGGTAGCCTTGCCCTCGGCGTTGTCGTTGGCCGACCAGCGCTCATGCAGCGTGCGGAAGATCACCGGGATCATGCGGAAGGTCGTGCCGTTGCCGATGCCACTGAGCACGAACAGCGCCATGAAGCTGAGCAGGAAGCCATGGAAGTTGCCGCCCTGGCCATCGCTGGGCAGGAAGTGCAACACACCGAACACCGCGGCGATCATCAGCGCGAACACCCAGAAGGTCAGGCGTGCGCCACCCCAGCGGTCGGCCATGCTGCCACCCACCGAGCGCATCAGTGCGCCCAGCAGCGGGCCGATGAAGGCGTAGGCCAGCGGGTTCACGTCCGGGAACTGGCTCTTCACCAGCATCGGGAAGCCGGCCGAGAAACCGATGTAGGAACCGAAGGTACCGATGTACAACCAGCACATCAGCCAGTTGTGCTTGCGGCGGAAGATCACCGCCTGCTCGGAGAACGACGAGCGGGCGCTGGTCAGGTCGTTCATGCCGAACCAGGCCGCGATGGCGCACAGCGCGATGGCCGGCACCCAGATGAAGCCGGCGTTCTGCAGGAACAGCGGTGCCCCACCCTCCACCGTGGGCTGCGGTGCACCACCCAGCGCACCGAACACGCCTACGGTGATGACCAGCGGGATCACCGCCTGCGCCACCGACACGCCCACATTGCCCAGGCCAGCGTTCAGGCCCAGCGCCAGGCCCTGCTTCTGCTTGGGATAGAAGAAGGAGATGTTGGACATCGACGATGAGAAGTTCGCGCCACCGAAGCCGCACAGGATCGCGATGGCCACGAACACCCAGTACGGCGTGGCCGGGTCCTGCACCGCAAAGCCGAGCCAGAGCGTCGGCGCCAGCAGCGAGGCGGTCGACAGCGCGGTCCAGCGGCGGCCGCCGAAGATCGGGATCACGAACGAATAGAAGATGCGCAGGGTCGCGCCGGACAGGCTGGGCAGCGCCACCAGCCAGAACAGCTGGTCGGTGCTGAAGTTGAAGCCGATCTTCGGCAGGCTGATCGACACCGCCGAGAACAGCACCCAGACCGAGAAGGCCAGCAGCAGCGAGGGGATGGAGATGACCAGGTTGCGGGTGGCAACCCGCTTGCCGGTGCGCTCCCAATAGCCGGGGTCCTCCGGCGTCCAGTCGCTGATGACGCGACCCGGACGGGCAGTGCTGCGGACAACAGGATCGCTACCGACGGTCATACATGGCTCCAAGGCTGTGGAATGACGTGGGTATTGCTTTCAAGTTGTGACCCGTCGTCGTGCAGCCATTAGGCCGTGCGGCAACTACGACGGGGTTGATCTGGATCAATCAGGGGCCGGTTTTCACCCTGCCCCTGACAAATGTCAAACCGATGAAGCGGTATTGCGGCGCGTGACTCCGCGCTGGCGCACGCTGTCGCGCACGTCCACATCGAACTGCAGCTGAAGCCGGCTGCCATCTTCCAGGGCAATGTCGAATGGCAGGCCATCCCGGCACGGCAGCCGCGCCGCCAAGGCCTCAACCGCCGGGCGCGGCAGCACCAGGCGGCAGAAGGTGCCACCATCGAGCAGCACCGGCCGCTCGCCGCCATGCAGCGACACCGCCATGCCCCAGCCCTCGATACCGCCGAAGCGGGTCATGTTCTCGACCGATTCACCGGCCAGCAGGCGCGCCAGTTCGGCCTCGTCCAGGCGAAGCCGTACCGATTGGTCCTGCAACTGCACTTTCATGACGCAACATCCTCCCATTGTTCGGGGGTATTGCAGTTGACCAGCCCGGCCTCGTCAACCGGCGCCAGGGCCACGGAATTCACGCCAAGACGGCGCTGCAGGGCCTGCAGCGAGCGCGGGCCGTCCGGGTCATCCAGCATCGATCCAAGTACGTTGCGGCAAGCATCGTCTATATCCACCAGCATGGGCAGGGGGTGGCCCGCAAAGATCGTGCATGGACCGCGATGGCCGTCACGCAATTGCTGTAGCAATCGCGGCGGCAGCAGCGGTGTATCCACCGGCACCACCCAGGCCGGGCCATCGGGCATGCGCATCGCCACGCTGTAGAGCCCGCCCAGCGGCCCGCAACGTGCCAGGCGGTCCGGTATGCCGCCGAACGCCGGGTAATTTCCGCTGACCCAGACCTCGCGTGCGCCAGCCTGCATCAACAGGCCCCGCATGTGTTCCAGCAGCGTGCGCCCCTGCCACGGCAGCAGCGCCTTGTCGCGGCCCATCCGGGTGGACAGGCCACCGGCCAGCACGATGCCGGTGATGCTCATCGCAGTAGAGCCACGCCATGCGTGGCTGCGCCGGCATCAATGTTGATGATCGTGCGCATGGTCGTGGGCATGTGCAGGTTCACTGTCCGCGTGGCAGAGGCTGCAGCCCTCGCTCCACGCGCTGTCGCCGTCTTCGTAATGTTCCTGCTTCCAGATCGGGCACTGATGCTTGACCACCTCGATCAATTGCCGGCAGGCGCGGAACGCCTCGTCACGGTGCGGGCTGCCGGCGGCCACCACCACCGCCACATCGCCGATGCCGAGCCGGCCCTTGGCATGGGCCACATACAGCTTCAGCTTCGGGCCAAACGTCGCCTCGACCTCGGCGGCCAACCGCTTGAACTCGTTCAACACCAGCGGCTCGAACAGGTCGTAGGTGATCCCGGTCACCGGCCGGCCGATGTTGACGTCGCGCACCTTGCCGATGAACACATCGATGCCGCCGAAGCCCGGATCGGAGACCGCCGCGATGCCTTCGGCCGGATCGATCGCCGCCTGCGCGCGGTCCACCACCTTGGCAATGATCGTCTCGCTCATCGCTCAGCCCCCGCTCACCGGCGGCAGGATCGCCACCCGGCCATCGTCGGGCAGCGCCTCGTCGTCGCGCAGCACGCGTTGCTGATCGGCGAATGCCGAGTAATCCAGCAGGCCGGCACGGAAACCCGGCCAACGCAGTGGCAGCAGCTCGCGCAGCGCCTGGCGCAGATCGGCCACGGTGCCACCGGCCACCTCCACCGCGATTTCACGGCTGGCATCCAGATCGGAAAACGCACCGAACAACTGCAGATTCACCTGTTTCATCATGACTCCTGGCTCACCAGCTGCACCGGTTCGTGGTGACCCCAGCCCTGCACCCGCACATAGGTGCCCGCGCTGGCCAGGTCTCCCTCGGACTCCAACACCACCCAGGCGTTGGCCTGCAGCATGGACATCAAACGGAATGATTCCTGCCCGGACAGCACGCGCGCACTCAGGCGCCCCTGCGCGTCCACTTCCACCCGCGCCCGCGCATGGAAACGCAGGCCCGGCGGCGTGCGCACGTCGGCCTGCAGCGGCAGCGTCAGCACCGGCTCCGGCGCCAGCCCCAGCAGGCGGCGCAGCACCGGCTCGACGAAGAAACGCTGGCCCACGGCCGCCGAGACCGGGTTGCCCGGCAGACCGAGATACAGCGCGCCATTGGGCAGCACCGCAAACAGCAACGGCTTGCCGGGGCGGATCGCCACCTTGTGGAACACGATGCGCGCACCCCGTCCGCGCAGCGCGTCGGGAACGAAATCGTACCGGCCGGCCGACACCGCGCCGGTGCTGATCAACAGCTGCGCACCCGCAGCCAGCGCTTCATCCAGCACCGCATTGAAGGCGGCCACGTCGTCGCCCACCGTGCCCTGCCACACCACCTCGGCACCGGCGGCCTGCAGGCGGCCGACCAGGTATGGCCGGTTGCTGTCACGGATCTGGCCGGATTCCAGCGTCTGCGCCGCCTCGGTCACCAACTCCTTGCCGGTAGCGATCACTGCCGCCTTCGGCCGCGCCACCACCGCCACCTCGCCCACGCCGATCGCATGCAGCAGGGTGCGCGCGTTGATATCCAGCACCTGCCCGGCCTGCAGCACGCGCTCGCCGTCGCTTACATCCTCGCCACGCAGGCGCACGTTCTGGCCCGGCTTCACCAATGCCTTCAGGGCAATGCGGGTCGGGCGGCCGTCCTCGCTGGCGAGGATCTCCACATTCTCGACCGGCACCACCGTGTCCAGCCCAACCGGCATGCGTGCCCCGGTCATGATTTCCCAGGCACCCTCGCCGCCTTCGGCGCCAGCATCGCCGGCCGCCTGCCAGCCCTGCACCGCGAACTCGGTACCGGCCTCGAACGTCGCGCCGTCGGCGCGCAGCGCGAAGCCGTCCATCGCCGAATTGTCGAACGGCGGCAGCGACTGCGCGCTGTGGATGTCACGGGCCAGAGTGCGGCCGCCGGCCTCATGCAGCGGCAGATGTTCAGCCGGCAGCGGCATGGCCGCGTCCAGCAGGTGCTGCAAGGCTTCGCTATAGGCAATCATCAGTGGCCACCACCCTCGACCATTGCCAGTGCGTGGCCCAGTACCGGCGCCAGGATGTCCAGGCACTGCGCCGCCGCCTTCGGGCTGCCCGGCAATGCAAACACCAGCATGTTGCCCAGCTGCACCACCTCGGCGCGGCTCAGCCAGGCCATCGGCGTGTGCTGTGCACTCAGTGCACGCACCATCTGCGCCAGGCCATGCACCGGCCGCGCGTTCAAGGAACGCAACGCCTCCGGGGTCAGGTCTCGCGGGCCCAGCCCGGTCCCGCCGGTACACAGGCACAGGCGCACGCCCTCGGCGGCCAAGGCCTGCAGGCGGCCCGCCAACGGCTCGATGCCATCGGGCAGTACCTCGGCGGCTACCACCTCGCCCCCCAGTTTTTCCACGCCAGACACCAGGGTCGGGCCGGACACATCTTCATAGGTGCCGTCGCTGGCGCGATCGCTCAGCGTGATCACCGCGCAGGCCGCGCCCTCCAGGCCCTTCGGCGCACGCGGTTTGAAACGCTCACGCTCGGCCTCGTCCATGCCGTCCGGGTGCAGCCAGACACCACGCTTGCCGCCTTCCTTGAACAGCAGGCGGATGCCTTCGATGCGCAGCGCCGGTTCCACCGGCTTGCTCAGGTCGTACAGGGTCAGCAGCGCCGCGTTGACGCCGGCCAGTGCCTCCATCTCCACGCCGGTGCGGGCCTCGCTGGCGCACTCGCACCACACGCGGATCGCCTGCCGCTCCGGCACCGGCGCGCAGAACACCTGCACCAGTTCCAGCGGCAGCGGATGGCATAACGGCATCAGCATCGACGCCATCTTGGCGCCCTGCAGGCCGGCAATCTCGGCCATCACCAGCGCATCGCCTTTGGGCAGGCGGCGCTCGACGATCAGCGGATACGCCACTGGACCGGCATGCAACTCGCCCACCGCCACCGCACGGCGGCGGGTGATGCGCTTGTCACGGACATCGGCCATATGGAAGGCCGCATTCAATTCCCCACTCATCGTGTTGCTCATCCTCCGATGGAGGCCAGGTGCGGGGTCAGCCCGGTCTGGCCCTGGTGCAGTCCATGCCCGGCCGCTTTCAGGCCAAGCTGGGTGGTGATGCGTGCCAGCAGCGCGTCGCGGTCCTCGTCGCGCTGCAGCAGCGGGCGCAGCGGAACGCCGAACTCGCCAAACAGGCACAGCCGCAGGTCGCCCCTGGCGGTCACCCGCAGGCGGTTGCAGCCCTTGCAGAAGTCACGCGAATACGGCGCGATGATGCCGATGCTGCCGCGATGGTCGGGGTGGCCGAACTCGCGCGCCGGGCCGGCATCGGCCGCGCGCGGGCGCTCGTGCCAGCCCGCGGCCAGCAGCTGCTCGATCACCACGTCGGCGCGCAGGTGGTGGCGCTGGAAATAAGCTTCGTTGTCGCCGGTGCGCATCAGCTCGATGAAGCGCACGCTGAAGGGGCGGTCGCGCAGGTAGTCCATCCACTGCGGCAGCTCGTCGTCGTTCAGGCCGCGCAGCAGCACCGCGTTGAGCTTGATCGCCGGTAGGCCCAACGCCTGCGCCAGCGCCAGGCCCTGCTGGATCTCCGGCAGGCGGTCATGGCCGGTGATGGTCTTGAAGCGTTCGCGCTGCAGGCTGTCCATGCTCACGTTCAGCGCAGTCAGGCCCGCCCGGTGCCAGCCCGGCAGGCGCCGCGGCAGCAGCGTGCCGTTGGTAGTGATGGCCACCTTGCGGATGCCCGGCACCGCCGCCACGGTGGCGATGATCTCGTCCAGGTCCTTGCGCAGGCTGGGCTCACCGCCGGTCAGGCGGATCTTGCTCATGCCCAGCGCGGCAAACGCACGCACCAGCCTTGCGATTTCATCCACCTGCAGGAAGCGCGGGCGGCCATCGGCCTGGTAACCGTCGGGCAGGCAGTAGCTGCAACGGAAGTTGCAGGCTTCGGTCAACGACAGGCGCAGGTACGGAAAGCTGCGTCCGAAACCGTCGGTGAGTTGGCTCATGGCTGGTCCACCTTGTTGCTCCACCGTCTTGCCTGTGCCCGGAACGGCCCGGATACCCTCGCCTGCTGGAACGATTGCCAGAGTACGCGGCCTTCAGTTCCATCGGCATGACTTAAATCAATCGCGTTCGGCCCCGCGCGGAAGGCGTTGTGGCAGCATGCGGCTTTCCGTGCAGCGGGCGTGTGACAACCCTCATGATGATGAACGATTTCCAGCAACTGCTGCACGCCGCCGGCGAGCAGGCTGAACCGCAACGCCTGCTGTTCGTATTCGTGCGCGCCGAGCTGCCCGAATCGCCCACCAGCGACCAGCGCGACCGGCATGACCGCCGCGAGGGCGGCACCCTGTCGCCGGTGCTGTGCGTGGACAAGCTGCCGGCCGAGGTGCCCAGCTTCCAGGCGCTGGCGGCCGAATCGACCACCACCGGCATCGACTGGGACCTGGTGTTCGTAGCGGCGCTGGATGGCCGTGGCGGTTTCGCGCCGAACAGCGACGAAGCCGCGCGCCCGTTGCAGCTGATGGTCAACGCCATCCATGACGGTCAGATCGGCCGCTTCGCCGCCTTCGACCGTGGCGGCGAGCCCGTTCAGTTCTATTGAGCCACCAGCTGCAGGGTCAGGAAGAAGATCACCAGCACGGTGTTCAGCCCCCAGGCCACGGTCAGCCCGCGCGCCGCCACGCCCAGGTTGGGGTTGTGCGCGGTGGGCGCCGCCCGCCAGACCGCCGGGATGATCCAGCCGGTATAGAGCAGCAGCACGGCAAATACCCCCAGCAGCAGCGGGGTGCGCTGGTTGGCCAGCGCCCAGAGGGCCACCGCCCACAGAATGTTGCTGGGAATGACGCCCTGCAGCCAGAACACACTCCACAGGCGGGAACGGCCTTGGGTGTCGGGGGTGGGGTGCAGCGAAGCGGTGGCGGTCATAAGTCTCCTTCTGTTTAGGAAACGTGCTGAACAAGCCTGCGCTTGGTGGCTGGGAACGTCAACCCGAGTCGCACGTCACGCTTTGGCGCCTGTAGACGCGGGCCATGCTCGACACAGGTCGCTCCCCGCAGAGCCTGTCGTCATCGCCCCTCCCCCTTTGTTCCCTAACGCCCCCCAACCTCGACATCTGTCGCAGATTGCACGGTGCGGGCGGACCGCCGCGCCAGCCAGCGCTGGCAGTGCTTAACAGCATGGGAGAATGCCGAAAGCGTCTCCAATCGAGTGATGTTTGCAACTCTTCTGATTGGCATTGCACAGCGCCAGGGGCTCAGATGGCGTGCCACCGGAAAAGGGTGGCCGGGCTTCGAACACCCGAGTTGATGTTGATGTATGCGCTTGCCAGCCGGCGCCACCTCAGCGTGGCGCCGGCTGGCAATCCGTCTGCCGGCTATGGCGGGCGGTGCGTGGGGGCCTTCGGGCCCGCCGGACTGACATCAACCCGGTGTTCGAACCACGTACCGTCCGCCACTTTTATGAGTGGCGGCTGCCGATTGCCCTGCACGGAGCCTTGCCATGAACGAATCGGACTTCCCGCCTCTGCACGCCTACCGCAGCACCGCCGGCGACGACGGTTCGCCACAAGCCGCGCCGCCAGTGGACAGGAACACCTTCATTGCCAACCTCCACCGCATCGGCTCCGGTGCGGCGGCCGACGGGCAACCCTGGCCGGAGCGTCACCAGCTGCCCGGTCGCTGCCTGGCCCTCGCCGATGCCGATTGCGCGCTGAGCGGGTTGCGGGTGGTGCTGGAAATGCTGCTGGCGGCGGAGCGCACCCGGCAGAACGGCGAACCCGGGCAGTACGTGGGCGACCGGGTGATGGAGGGGTTGGTCATGGCTTGCCAGTCGCTGTGCGCCCAGGCGGTGGGGCGGTTGCAGCCCGAAGGGTGAATGTCATGTGCAACGCCCTTCAGCGAGAACCGCCTTCCACCCGACATGCCAGCGGCGTAGCGCCCTTCGCCGAGGGAATCGCGAGTACATTCCAGCGCTCGGCCAAGGTGCGTTCGACGCGGAAAGAAAATGACCGTGCCTCGGCGGGCATCTTCCCTTCAGAGAAGCCGATGGCTATCTCGAAGCGATCCAATCCGAAGTTCCCCGCCTCCAGTCCAGAGCCATCTTCCCGCTTCACTCCGACGTAGACGACAGGGCGCTTCACGTCCACCTTTGCTCTGGCAAGCTGGCGATCCAATTCAGCGCTGCCATCGAAGTACTGCATTCCTTCGTCCTTGGCGATAGAGCTGAGGGTCTGCTTGAACCGATTCACGCCCTCTTGGTCATGCACGCAGAACTGGATCATCTTGAAGGGCCGCTTTCCTACAGCCCATGCGCCGCCAGAGAATCCAAGTCCGACTCCAATCAGAAGTAGTGCTGTCAGGATCCTCACCATCATCAAGGCCCCAGTTTGCAGAGTGTGGCGGACAACGTCGCCGCAGGGCCAAAAATCATGACCCCAAGCACATCTCCGCTCGTTCTTCACAGACCGCTTCCCCTGGATGAGGGAGACCTTGTCGGGGGTGAGGAATCTGGGCACGGAATATCCTTCAGGACACTGCACCCGCCATCGGCAGATGCTCGATCCGCCATGTCCTGGCGTAGATGAGAATTACGCTTCCGGTCGAGGTAGTCTCGATACGGAAACACTTCAGGCCGGACAACGGATAGCCGACCGCCTTCCAACGATCAAGAAGATGAGCAAGCCCCGGCTCGTCGTCCTCGACCCTGGCGAACTCTATTCCCTCCTCCCCCAGTACGCCGAAGTTCATGAGCGCCGAGCACCCGTAGGCTTCCGAGAAGCAGACGGTTGCCTGCCGGCCGTCCGGCCAGCGCACGTGGACCTTTACCTCGTCGCATACGCCAGGTTTGCTCCTATCAATGTTGATGGCCAGCAACGTGGCGTCACACCATTCGAGGGAGTTGAAATCTTGGTTCATCTACTGGAATCCACCAGATGCATACCACGGTGGTGCGACCTCGTCCGCCCCTTCCTCTCTCTCACCACTCCTGAAGCTCCCCAAGGTTGAGATCCCGAGCATAGGAGCGCCGACTACTGATCAGCACCGGCTTGGATGCGAACCTCCGGCCGTCCGTGCATTCAACGGCGAATTGGTAGCTCTGGGGTTCCGGACCTGCAACGACCATCATGGGGACCGAGAATGTGCTTCCAACCGGTTTCGACGAAACTACACCTTCGCCCTCCCCGAGCATGCTCAGCTCACAATCCAGAGCGCGAACGTCACCCTGACCTGGCGGCACGCTTCCCGAGACGCGCACGATCATATCGCCACCCAATGTTGCACAGCCGGCCAGAACCAGACCGGCCATGACAGCTGCGGCACACCTCACCTTTGGCATCCTCGGATCCTCAGTACGCACTGCGACGTCTCACGCATACAACCATTCAGGTACGCATCAACCTCATCAATAGATACCCGCCATGATACGAAGGTAGTCGTCGAGCGAATCCACCCGCCGATTGACTGCAATACCCCGTTCTTTCGCGAGCGATTGAAGCTCGAATATTAAAACTCCATATCCCGAGTCCCAGCCATCAGCTTCACCAGGCGACAGTTCCTTCGAAAATCGATCTCCAGGACGGAGCTTCCCGGAGGGCAAACGAAGCTCGTCTGCAACATGCTCCAGCAGCTCCACTACGGTTTCCTGATCCAGGCCACTGTCCGCATAGTATTGGTCATAGAAGCCAGTTGGCGACAGCGCCTCTCTTTCTCTCATTTTTTCTTTCATTTCTATTCGCCTCCATCCACCGCCTGCGCTGCAGCCGCAATAGAGCATGGAGCCGACATCCCAGATCCCCTCCCATACAGTCGTCATCACGGCCACGCGCCCCAGGACCTGCCGGAACCTGCGATGCTCTGACAGCGCCTTCCCATTCGCGAACATGGCCAGTGGCGAGGTCGATGTGACCCATGCCCGACCTCGACGCTCGGCCGGAAAGTAGCGAATCAGGCACCGGGAAAGGACATCGCAAAGTGCCAGCCACGCATTTCGCTTCCCAGGCGAGACCGCCCAGCCACTTATAGCGCTATTCCGCTGTAAACAAGGCCCAGCTCTTCATCGCGCATGACCCAGCGACCAACATCACCCTCCGGGCACAGATAGAACTTCCCGGAGTAGCTTGATGCTCGTGACCACGCGCTGCGGGCAAACTGAGGAAATCTCCGCATGACTCGCGCGCCAAACAGCTCCGGCCTGCTCACCAGCCTACATTCTTCGGGCAAAGTAAGAACCCCGCTGGTCAGGTGGAAAACCAGCCACGATTCATTTGTGTCAATGTCGTGCGACTCGCGTATATTGACTGCATCTTCTGGCAACCATGAAGGCAACCATTTGGATTCACCGATTGCTTGCCTTGAGACGGCTTGATTGCGGTCTGCATACTCGGTGCTGGCAACTTCCATGCAACCAGAAAGTGCGATTGACAGCGTCACGATTGGGAGCAGCTTGGGGGCGTACATCTGAGGCATCCGAGTCATCAGCAAGGGAAGTTTCCACCGGGTCGATAGCTCCCGCACATCTGCGAGCAACTCCGCGTACGGCTCATTTGTCCAGATGATCGTCCGAGGCGGTTTGCCAGCTGATCCGCAGCGGAGTCAGCGGTGGAGTCGCCCTTGATGTTTTGATCGAACCACTATAGTTATCGAACCACTATAGTTGTAGAACCACCCGCTCGCATCCGTGGCCTGCTGGCCCGGGAAGCGCAACGCCAGCTCGAACACCACACCATCGCCATCCGGATCGGCACTCGGAAGCTGGTTGCCGAATACCTCGCTCTTGTTGCTCCACTCCCAGATCGCCACATCGCGCACCGGATCGATCACCACGTGCGGTGTGCCCAGATGATCCGGCTGCACGTAGGCCAGCTCCGGCACGCCGGTAGCCGGCACATTGATCAGCGCCACCGGGTAGTTGTCCAGCCAGATGGCCAGCTGCTCCGCCTGGCCGGTGGCCGAGTAGTTGCCCAGCCACTGCCCTGCTTCGTCGTACAGGGTGATCTGCGCTACGCCACTACCCGAGGTAGGCAGCACGCGCACGCCGCGATGGTTGTAACCGTAGCTCTCAATTGTGGCGTCACCCAACTTCACCGAGCTCATGCGGTTGGCATCGTTGCAGGTGAAAGAGAAGCCCCGCGTGGCGGGGCTTCGGATATGCAGCTCACTTAAATTCCTCCTGCACCAAGAAACAGGAGCATCAGCAGAGTAAATAATTGCAGCCCCGCAACGATGATGGCTAACCATTTCGGAATCCTGCTCGCGAACAAAAACATGATCACGTTAAGCCCTACAAACATAGCCGGTATTACAACGTAAAATGTCGCATCTCCAAGATACGGATATGGGAAGCCTCTCACAGCGCCCGGGTAGCCAGGAGCATCTCGTCCTGCGACAGCAATGAATCCCAAAATAGATTTTACGAACCATACGAGCAGAAACAGAGCGAACACCAATCGGCGCCTTGAGCCCTTCTTTAGCACGTTATTCATGGCCCCAAAGACCTCGCAGCGCGGGAACCGAGATACTCAAAAATCATCGGCCCCATAAGCTTATTCATGATCGGATTCGGCCCGATAACAGCTCCAACGATATGCGCACCCACCACACCGCTCCTCTGTTGAATTGAAATAGTGACCGATCCGCCAGTTGGTGACCTGGCAAAGCCACATTCTTGATGGTTCTCTCGCAAGGATCAACGGTCTGATTGATCGGATTTCCTTTTATCAGACTTGGCAGCACAAGGTAGCGGCTTCCGTCTTGCTGGCCCGGGAAGCGCAATGCCAGTTCGAACGCCACACCATCACCATCCGGATCGGCACTCGGAAGCTGGTTGCCGAACACCTCGCTCTTGTTGCTCCACTCCCAGATCGCGACATCACGCGCTGGATCGATCACGACACGCGGCGTGCCCAGATGATCCGGCTGCACGTAGGCCAGCTCCGGCACGCCGGTAACCGGCACATTGATCAGCGCCACCGGGTAGTTGTCCAGCCAGATGGCCTGCTGTTGCGCCTGGCCCGTGGCCGAGTAGTTGCCCAGCCACTGCCCTGCTTCGTCATACAGCGTGATCTGGGCAGTTCCACCGGCAGGGGTCCGCAGCACGCGCTCGCCGCGATGGTTGTAGGCGTTGCTTTCCTGCACGGCATTACCCTGCTTCACCGCGTTCATGCGGTTGGTATCGCTGCAGGTAAACGATCTGCTGTCAGAGCGTGGTATTCCCTGCTGCATTAGGGCTGCGTGCAGCGCGACGATTCGCTACCGTCCGCTGCCCCAGGAGCTGCCACCCACTAATCGATCCGTCTGAACAGACCACGCCTCCAAAAGATGCTGCGCGCCGGATTCACCACCATTCTTCAGTACAGAAAGAATCGCATCTAATCTACTTTTAATAGCATTGGACATTGGCAACTTCAAAAGCGTCTTCAGCGTCGCGTCCGCCGCCACGAAATCGCCAAGCCGGATGGCGGATATGTATTTTACCCATTCCGAATAGTCGCTTGTGAAGTCAAGACTGTCGACATAGAGCAACAAGTCTGCCGCCGTTCTCACTGTCTCAAGCTTTTTGGCATGCGCCTCATGCATTCCACAGAAAAAACCTTTATCCACTTCCGCGCTTGCAATCCTCTGACCTAGAGACATGTGCAGGTAGGGCAAATCATCATATGTCGGAATTACGAAGGTCCATACATAGGTAGAGGATGGCGCAGGATCCAACGTGAAACCTGAGATAACATCGCGCGTATGTAACGCAATCAAAAAATTGCCAACGACTCGCAGACCGCTCCTCTTGGCCTCGCGCTTCATTCTCCAAAGCGCAATGGACTTCATGCTAGGGCGCCGACTGTTCAGAAGAACCAGAGGCGGCGCCTGGCTGGCGATCGTACAAAGCGATAAATGCCTCCCAGCCGAATTCCTTCTCAATGGCTTGCCGCACCAATCCCGAAGTCGCGAACCAAGAGGTATTGGTATGCATGTCAAGACCTTCAGGGCCGAACTCGTCCAAGAGGTAGAGCATCTTTCTTCTAGACATCTTCGCCCTCTCGTCCCGAAGAATTGCGCGACGATGTTTTTTCATAAGCAGTCTGAACTGCTTGGCCGTTGTAACACCTAGCCGCGCAAGCTCATCCAGCAGTTCTTCGGGCTCGAAATCACCATAGTCGTGCCGGCGATGGAACAGACTCCCCACTATTTTTCTTAGAGCCCTTGCGGTCAAGGGCGCCAAGTCAATCTTCGCTCGCGAATGCAATGACTTCACTATCAACTCCACGTCCTGTCATCTACAGGCATGCTGCGAACCATCACGGAATCCAGGCCGCATTGTGCCTGGAACCATGAAGATCGACGGATCACTGCCTATCACTGCAAATTCAACGACGGCCCCTCAGTTGAACACATCGCTACATTGGGTCCGGCGAAGTCAACATTGCCACAGACCTCAGGGAACAGAGTACAGAGCGTCTTGCAGGAGGCAAGGTCGCCATTCTCACAGGCTACCTGAAGGGCAACCCGGAGGACCAGACCCGGCCCGATTGCCTTTGGGGGAAGCAGGTAGTGCGGTCTCTTTTTGTACTTCGGCTTGCCTGAATGGCCATCCAGCTGCCAACCCCATCCTGGCCGCTTGGGATCATCCTTCCAATGCTTATCCGGGTTGCCTGTGCCATCTGGCGAGCGAGTCAAATTGCGCTCACCTTTGCGTCGCGACATTTCCCCTAGAGGATCAACATAGGACAGAGGATTGCTTTCAGCGTAAGAGAATGTGGAGATGCCGCCATCCAGCCCGATGGGATCACTCTGAGAGTAGCGCCCCACGGATGGGTCGTACTCGCGCTGATAGTTGTAGAACAACCTACTCGCACTCGTTGCCTGCTGACCCGGGAAGCGCAGTGCCAGTTCGAACGCCACACCATCCCCGTCCGGGTCTGCACTCGGAATCTGGTTGCCGAATACCTCGCTCTTGTTGCTCCACCCCCAGATTGCAACATTCCGCACCGGATCGATCACCACGCGCGGCGTACCCAGATGATCTGGTTGGACGTAGGCCAACGCCGGCACGCCGGTAGCCGGCACATTGATCAGCGCCACCGGGAAGTTATCCAGCCAGATGGCCTGCTGCTGCGCCTGGCCCGTGGCCGAGTAGTTGCCCAGCCACTGTCCTGCCTCGTCGTACAGCGTGATCTGCGCCGCGCCACCGGCCGGGGTGCGCAGCACGCGCTCACCGCGATGGTTGTAACCGTAGCTTTCCAGCACGGCATCACCCTGCCTCACCGCGTTCATGCGGTTCGCATCGTTGTAGATGAACGTCTTGCTGCCGATGCTGGTGGTATTCACCGCTGCGTCATGGTTGCGTACCTCGCCATCCACCGCAGCCAGGCGATGGCTGGTTGGGGGATAGGTGTAGCTGGCGGTGCCTGCCGAAGTGGTCAGCGGGGTGCGATTACCGGTGGAGTCAAGATTCTCAAGCCCCCCCCTTCGAAGAGGGGGCTGAGAAGGCACGCTACTCTTGTGATCCACCAGCCAAATGCTGCTTTCTCCTCAAGGCAACGAGAAAGAAGGCTGTCGCAGCTAGCAACGCGCCACACGCATCCCAGATTCGGTCAAGCCACAGCATCAAAGTGAAAATGGCCAGCCACATTACAGATAGTGCAAGAAACCATCCGCGCGTCAGCTTCATAGGGCTCAATACACAGTTTGAATTCCAACCATAGCGCAGACGATACCCAATGCAACCCAATAGATTGCCGGCATCCCTTCCTCCAACTGCTGCAACGCCGGCGACAAAGGGCAAAAGCAGCGTCAGATCCGACGCACCAGATGCCGGCAAGGTCAGCCGCGTTGATAGGGGGGCGGAAGAACCCGCAGCGCAGGCGCAGCGACCTCATGCACCATGACTTCCTGCACAGGGAGCAGGTGTTATACCTCACTACATTACCAGCACGACCCGTCGCGAGGTCGCCAGGCTGTGGCACTCCGCTGCAGACCTGACCCATCGGAAGGACTGGCACGCGCACGGCCCAGGGGAACGGCAATGAAGAGCAGCCGAGTGACGTTGTGGGCGCTGGCCGCGATGATGGCCGCAGTGGGCACCGCGCACGCAGGGGAAATCCAGGTGGATCGAGGCGCTTACGCACTGCAGGCCGAAGAAACGGGGTCAGGCCCGATCACCGTGGTCTTTGAATCCGGTTTCGGCCAGGGCGCGGGCGCCTGGAAGGAGGTGGTCGCGGGTCTGGGGCGCGACTATCACAGCATCACCTACGCCCGTGCGGGATTCGGCAAGTCCGGCAGCGACGGTCACCCCAAGCGCATCGATGCGCATCTGGCCGACCTCACGGCCGTGATCGATACGCTCGCTCCCGGTCGCCGCGTGGTGCTGGTGGGTCACTCCTATGGCGGCCTGCTGGCCACGGAGTTTGCACGCCGCCATCCGGAGCGGCTGCAGGGCCTGGTGCTGGTGGACCCGGCCACGATGGGGCAGCGCCATGCGTTCAAGCAGGCCGACAGTGCACGCGTGCAGGCAGACGATGCCCAGCTGCAGGCAATGCTGCCGCCGGCCATGGCCGCCGACTATGCCGTGCTGACCGAACAGCTGGATGCACCCGGTGCGGAAACCCCGCGCACGATGCCGGACGTGCCGGTAGCGCTGCTGACTGCAACCCAGCTGGCTGCCGAACCGCTGTTCTTCGAAGAGACCGCAGCGGGCAAGGCGCTCTGGAAAGCACAGCACGCCCTGCTCTTCTCGGGATTCACGCGCGGCTCGCATCGCTACCTGGCGACCGGGCACACCCTCCAGCGCGAGGATCCTGCTGCGGTGGTGGCCGCGATTCAATCTGTCTCAGGCACTTTAAAGTAGCTGTTCCAGGCAGGGGCTTCCCCCGCTGTTCCCTGCTACTGCCCACGCAGGCGCACCGCAAAGTACCGCGCCGGGGAAAGGCCAAGCGCCTTCTTGAACATCGTGATGAAGGCCGTCACCGACTCATAGCCCAGCGTCTCGGAAACGCGTTGTACGGGTGCACCGGCGGCGAGTTCCCGAATGGCGATGAGCAGGTGCAGTTGCTGCCGCCAGCGCCCGAAAGACAGTCCCGTTTCCCGTTCGATGAGGCGGGTCAACGTGCGCTCGCCCAGGGCCAGGCGCACGGCCCACTGGCCGATGGTGCTGCGGTCTGTCGGATCCGCAGAAAGCGCCGCAGCCAGCGCACGCACCTTCGGGTGATGGCTGACCGGCAGCGACAGATGCTCAGCCGGCATCTGTACCAGCTCGTCCAGCAACACCCGCGCCAGCCGGTCGGTGTGGCTGCCATGCGGATAGTCCAGCGGCGCGTCGGCCAGGTGCAGGATCATCTCGCGCAGCATCGGCGAGATGGCTAGCGTCACGCACTGCGCCGGCAGGTCGACGATGCCGGGCTCGACGAACAGGTAGCACAGGCGCGCGTTTGCGGTGGCGCGGTTGCTGTGCGGCATGCCGCCCGGAATCCAGACGCCACACTGGGGCGGCACGATCCACAGCGCATTGGCCACTTCGCAGGTCACCGCCCCATGCAGCGCAAGAATGAGCTGGCCCTTTCGATGCTCATGCACCGGAATTTCCGCGTCGTGCTCGGCCACCTGCAGGCGGCTGGCAACCGCCGGGCGATCGGTCTCGTCCGGGTCCAGGTCAAAGCCGGGGAGCGAAATGCGAGCCATTCTCACATTGACCGGTTTTAGCGATTGATTGTCATTGTAGCGAAATTCGCCAGTGCGGCCGATCACTAGCATGAGCCGCATGCACTCCCCCTCCCCGTTCCGCCCCCACGTGTTCCAGGCAATTGCCCGATTGAAAAGCCCTGCCCTCAGGACCGACCAGGAGGCGGTGCTCTTCTCGCTCAAATGCCTGCTCGCCGCGTCGCTGGGGCTGTATGTCTCTCTAAGGATCGGCCTGAATCGCCCGTTCTGGGTGATCGGCACGGTCTATCTGGTATCGCAGCCTCTGTCCGGGGCGACACTCAGCCGCGGCCTGTTCCGCCTGCTCGGTACCGTGGGCGGGGCCGTCGCCACCGTCGTGCTGGTGCCGCGTTTCGCCAATGCACCCCTGGTGCTGAGCGCCGCGCTCGCCACCTGGATGTCGCTTTGCCTGTATCTGGCGATGCTCGACCGCACGCCACGTGCCTATGCGTTTCTGCTGGCCGGCTATACCACCAGCCTGATCGGGTTTCCTGCGGTGATGGTGCCGGGAGAGGTGTTCACCATCGCCATCACGCGGGTGCAGGAAATCGCCATCGGCATCCTGGCCGCAACGCTGGTCCATGGGCTGGTGCTGCCGCGCCGGGTCTCGATGCGCGTGCACGCACGGGTCGCTGCCGTGCTGGATGACGCGGAACGATGGACACGGGACATGCGCGCCGGCGCATCGGACACGGTGCTGGCGACGGACCGCTCGAAAGTGGCGGCCGACCTGCTCGAGCTGCATGTGCTGTCGATCCACCTGCCCTTCGACAGCGCCCACGGCGTGGCCCAGGTGCAGATCCTGCGTGCCCTGCATGACCGGATGCTGGACGTGCTGATGCTGTCCAGCGCGGTGGAAGATTCCATCGACCGGCTGCGTTCACCACAGGCCGGCGCGATGGATGCAACGGGCTGGCGCGATCTGCTACAGGCCGGCCTCGCCGCGCAACAGACGGAGCTCGACCTCGCCCACGCCGACTGCCGCGTGCTGCAGGCGCAACTGCACACTGCCCGTCCCGACTGGCGCCGGCATGTACCTGCCCGCCTTGCACGACATGTGCCGGGTGCGGTACTTCACCGGGATCATCGGCTTGCCCTGCGCAGCGCGCTGGGCGCGTTCGTCGGCATCCTGCTGAGCTGCGTTCTATGGATCGCTACCGGCTGGTCGGAGGGCGCCACGGCGGTGTCCATCATCGGCACGGCGTGCGTGCTGTTCGGCACGATCGAAGCGCCAGCGCCGCATGTCATGCGCTACCTGGTCGGCTCCGCCATCGGTGTCGCCGTCGGTCTTGTGTACGCCCTGGTGATCATTCCTTCGCTGTCGGGTATCGCCGGCCTGGTCGCCGCGCTCGCGCCGGTGCTGCTGCTGTGCGGATCGTTCCTGGCCCGGCCGCCCTTCATCATGGCCGCGCTGGGCGTGGTGCTGACCTTCCCGCTCATCGCCGGCCTGGGTGCGACCAATGCGATCAACATCGTCGGCGCACTCAACAACAGCGTTGCGTTGTTCATCGGTACGACGGTGGCACTGTGCAGCATGCAGCTGTTCCAGACCGCCGATGCGGGCCGCAACCGCGCACGGCTGGAGCGTTCGATCCGTCGGGATATCGCACGACACGCCGCCGGACAAGGTGATGTGACACGCGCCTGGCTCAGCCGCATGCTGGATCGAATCGGGCTGCTCGCTCCCAGGCTGCAGGGCCGTTCCAGCGCCGCGCACGACCTGCGGGCATTGTTTGCGGATGTTCGTGCGGCACGTGCATCCAGCCAACTCCGCGCACTGGACAAGTGCCGGGACAACCCACACGTTCGGGCACTTCATGCGGCGCTGATCGAACGCGTCGCCGCACATTTCAGGATCCGCTCGCACGCGCCACGCAGTGTCGATGCCCATCTTCTGGAACTGCTCGACCGCATGCGCGAGGCCGCGACGGCCAGCAGCGGGGCTGATCGGGATCACCTGTTGCATCTGCTCTGCGGGCTACGTCGCGACCTGCTGGTACCCGCGCTCACCCTTCGGCACTGACCTCATGTTTTCTGATCTCTCCATTGATGGCGTGCTGATCCCCGGCCTGCTCGCCGTGGCCGTCGCCGCGCTGGCGCTGTCGGTACTGACCTCGCGCCTGCTCGCCAGTCTCCGCCTGTACCGCTTGTTCGCCGCGTGGCCACTGGTGGGTCTGTCCCTGTTCGTGATCCTGGCGGAGCTGATGATCCGGCTCGCGCCCCTGTTCGAGAAATGAGATGAAACACACGCTTGCTGTCATCGGGCGCTGGAGCGCAACCCTGGTGGTGTTCGCAATTGCCGTCGTCGCTGCACTGGCCATCTGGCATCGCTACGAAACACGCCCGTGGACGCGCGATGGGCGGGTGCGCGCCGACGTGGTGCGCGTTGCGTCGGACATGGGGGGATTGGTCACCCAGGTGCTGGTGCACGACAACCAGCGGGTGAGCGCCGGACAGCTGCTGCTGGTGCTGGACCAGCCGCGCTTCGCTGCCGCACTTGAGAAGGCCGACGCAGCGGCCAGCAGCGCACGCGCCACGCTGGCACTGGCCCGCCGCGAATCGACGCGGGACGACGCACTGGGCAACCTGGTCGCTTCGGAAACCCGCGAACGCAATGCCGCCAAGGTCGATACCGAGCTGGCCGCCCTGGCGCAGGCGCGGGCCGAACAGCGCGTTGCCCGGCTCAATGTGCAACGCACCGAGGTGCGTGCGACCACCGATGGCATCGTCACCAACCTGGACCTGCACGCGGGCGACTACCTGCAGCCGGGGGCACAGGCGCTGGCGCTGATCGACACCCGCAGCCTGCGCGTCGAGGGCTATTTCGAGGAAACCAAGCTGGCCTGCATCACCGAGGGCGATGCCGCCGTGGCCCGGCTGATGGGCGACGACCACGACGTGCGCGGGCACGTGGATACCATCGCCGCCGGCATTGCCGACGATCAGCGCTCAAGCACCCACAACCTGCTGCCGGCGGTGGCGCCGACCTACACCTGGGTGAGGCTGGCACAGCGGATCCCGGTACGCATCCGCATTGACGATGCGCGGCCGGATACCCGCCTGATCGTCGGTCGCACTGCGAGTGTGACCATCACGCCCTCGGCACAGGGAACCTGCAAGTGAGCCTGCGAACACTACGCGGTGGGCTGCTTGCCCTGCTGCTGCCGATGACGGCCTGCGTGTCCGGCCCCGACTATCACCTGCCTGCGAATGCCGTCGCTGCCTCCACACGCGCGGCGCAGGCGTTCGTCTCGGGCCAGGAGGCATCGTTCAGCCACGACCCACCACCGGATCGGTGGTGGGAACTGTATGGCGACCCTCAGCTTGACGCCTACGTACGCGAAGCACTGGCGGCCAATACCGACCTGCGCGCCGCCGATGCCAACCTTCGGCGCGCCAGCGCGACCGTGCTGGAGTACCGCGCGCGCGGTGCCGTGCAAGGGGACGTGGATGCATCGGGCACGCTCGTCCATGCCGGTGGCTACACCCAGGCGTCGGCCGCGCCGCAATCCTATGCGCTGGGCCTTCGCCTCTCCTATCCACTGGATCTTGCAGGCGGCATCCGCCGCGGCATCGAAGCCGCCAACGCCGACGCGGAGGCCATCGCTACGGCACGCGACCAGGTCCGCGTGGTGGTCGCTGCGGCTGTCACCCGTGCCTATCTCCAGATCTGCACAAGCAATCACACGCTCGCTGCGACCCGGCATGTGCTGGCGATACAGCGCGCCACGCTGGAGGCAAACCGTCGCCTGGCTGCAGGCGGGCGTGGAACGGACTTCGATGTCAGCCGTGCCGGAGCCGCGGTCAACCGCAGCGCGGCGGCGGTACCGCACCTGCTGGCAGAACGCCAGGCCGCACTGTTCGAACTGGCCGCACTGATGGGCAAAGTCCCGGCAGACTATCCCAAGGAAACAGGAGGGTGCCCACAGCCCCCTGAGCTGCAGCAGGCATTGCCGGTCGGTGACGGCTGGCAGCTGCTCCAGCGGCGCCCTGACGTACGCGCAGCCGAACGCAGCCTGGCCGCCGCGACTGCAATGATCGGTGTCGAGACGGCGGGTCTCTATCCGCAGATCACCTTGGGCGCCTCTTCGGGCGTGGCTGGCACACCGGCGCATCTGCTTTCCGCCGACAGTTTCGGGGCGAGCGTCGGGCCGCTGCTGTCATGGCACTGGCCCAACCGCCGCGTGGCCAAGGCCCGCATCGCAGCGGCCGGTGCCAATGCAGATGCGGCTCTTGCTTCCTTTGACGGCGCGGTGCTGCAGGCACTTCGCCAGACCGAGACTGCGCTTTCTGCCTGCACGCAGGCGCTTGAACGCGAGCGCAGCCTGGCACAGGCGCATGGGGACGCAGCGCGGGCCGCGGGACAGGCGCAGCTGCTCTACCGTTTCGGCAGGATCGATTTTCTCGATGTGCTTTCGGCCCAGGCCGCGCTGGCAGATGCGGAGTCCGCATTGGCCGCATCGCGCGCGGACCGGGTCGATCGCCAGATGGATCTGTTCCTGTCACTGGGCGGCGGCTGGGGCGCATTGGGTCCGGCCCCGGACGGGGCCCGTTGATCCTTTCCGGGGCGGCGACTGCACGTCACGCTGTGTGTTCAGGAAAGTGTCGCGCACACCCGTATTCATTCACGTTGTCTGCCCTATATTCCCGCCACAGCGCCGCATGCTGCGGCCATGACGGAGGCACATCCATGAAGACCACACGTTTGCTTGCCATCGCTTTGACCACCGCCACCGCGTTGGCTGCGGCCCCCGCCTTCGCCGATCCGCCGCACCACGCCCGCGGCAACGGCCCGCCGCCGCATGCAGGTGGCCCGCACAACCGCGATGCGCCGCCGCCGGGCTGGCAGAAGAAGGCCTGGCGTCGTGGCGACCGCCTCCCTTGGGCCGAAGTGGACCGCCGCTACTGGGTGGACGACTACGCGCGCTATGACCTGCGCGAGCCGGGCCGCGACCGGCGCTGGGTCCGGCAGTCCGATAACGAGTACCTGTTGGTGGAGATCGCCACCGGGCTGATCATCGACGCGCTGCATCGCTGACACCTCCTGCGGTGTCCCTCCGCGCGGCAGAACGCCGCGCGGAGAGATACTTCACGACCTGGGCTGTGACGATCGGCGGCGCTTATGCCCCCGACGCTGTACCTGCCTTCGCGGCCGCCCGGCATGCATGCCCTCCCGCAATGCGATATACGCGCACATCAGCGCTGTGGCAAACAGTCCCATCGCCACCAGCAGTTCGAATCCCCGATCACCGAAGAGCAGGCGGAGGGAGACCTCCAGTGAGCACAGCCTGCCACAGCGCAGGCCCTGCTCGTTGAAGCCATGGATGAGCACCAGCACGCCCATCAGCCCGCACAACGCCATCAGGGCCAGGCTTGCGATGAAGATGAAAGGTCGATGGATGCGCATGCGTTCGTCGCGGTCTTCTAGGGTGACGTCAAGCGCGACGTTGTGAGCACGCGATCGGAAGCATCCAGCTCCACCGACCAGGCTTCGGTATCCAGGCCCAGCCGGTTCTCATACCACCATCGCTGCGCACAGCGACCACTGCATCCACGGCTGGCATAGCGGGTAAAGGGAGCAGCGGCGTGCTCCACCACGTCAGGTTGCCCCAGCGCCTGGAGTACTCCGGCCTTGCCCGCCCCCGGCCGAACCGAGGCAAGCGCGCGGGAATGCCACGCCGAGATTGCCGAGCAACCGGCAACGTACGCCAGGAACAGGCCGGCAAGCCCCCACATCAATGTCCTCATTGACAGATCCCCTCCTGCGCCGCGCGCCCGCGCATCATCCGCGCAGACCTTCCTCAACGTCAAACCGGCCTGTTGCGGCGCCCGTCATCCGTGCTAGCGTGCGCCGACCGATGATTCAGGATGAACACAGGGACGCCCGTCGATGGCAGGCAAGAGCCGGAAGGACAGGATCGCGCAGGAGATCGGCCTGTTCATGCAGCAGTACGCGCGCAAGGCGCAGCGCCATGCAGAACCCTGCGACCGGCCGTACGACCGGGGCTGGAAGCGCGGCTCAAGCGCTTGCCGCCCTAGGAAGTGGGTAGGCTGCTTTCCGCAGAGCATGACGACGATGACCAGCCCCGTTGCATGGGCCAGGCGCGCCATTGTCGTGACGTTCTGTAGCGCGCTATGCGCCTGCGGTATGGTGATGGACAGTTCGTTCGACACCCTGCAGGAGGCGCTTGACTCCGACAGAGTGAACAAGGGGTGGATTCCCGGCTGGGTGCCCCACGAGGCGACCGACCTCCGCGAGGTGCACGACCTCGACTCAAACACCAGCGCGCTGGCCTTCACCAAGCCCGCTGCGACACCACTGCAGCTGCCTGCGGATTGCCAGGCGACCACATTCAACAACAGCGATCCTGTTGCGTTCGATCGATACTGGTGGCCGGGCGACGGGACGCTCAAGTCGTCGTACCGCGTCTTTCGCTGCGCGCCCGAATCCGGAAAATCCGTCTTCGTCGCCGTCAACACGGCCGAAGACCACGTGCTTTTCTGGCGAACCTACGCGCGCTGATGCGCGAGCGCCACCTCACTCCTCCCCAGGACCCCCATGATGCCCAACGCACGTGCACGCTCCGCCGCCCTCGCCCTTCTGCTCCCGGCGTGGCTGCCAGTCTTAGCCGCGCAGAACGCCCCTGCCGACGTCAAGGCCATCGAACAGGTGGTCGAATCGTTCCGCACCTCGCTGATCAACAAGGACAAGCCGACCTACATGAGCCTGTTCTTCTCTGACAAGCCGGAAGATATCGGCTGGCAGTTCGTTTCCGAGGACGCGCGCCTGCAGGACATCCGCAAGGCCAAGCCCGATGCGATCAAGGCACGGCAGATTCCCGCCAACAACTTCATCGCACTGATCGACGGGGCGGTGGCCTCGCCGAAGCTGAAAGAAGAGACATTCTCCAACACGAAGATCGAGACGGATGGCGATGTGGCCTCGGTGTCGTTTGACTACAGCTTCCACGACGATGGGGTGAAGACCAACTGTGGCAGGGAAATGTGGCAGCTGGTCCGCACCGAACAGGGCTGGAAGATCTTCTCGGTGATCTATTCGATCCGCGATTCACGCAGCCCGGCCGACTGAACGTCTTGAGGACGCCGAGCGCGGATTGCGATCCATTCAGCCAGGGCATTGGCATCCGGCAAGGGATCGGGCAGAGTTCGGCCACGCGCAAGGACGCTCGCAATGACCCGCCTGCTGATCATCGAAGACAACCCCGAACTGGTTGCCAACCTGTACGCCTTCTTTGAGCCACTCGGCTATGTGCTGGACGACGCCCGTGACGGCGCCAGTGGCCTGCGTCGGGCCACGCAGAACGACTACGATGCCATCCTGCTGGACCTGATGCTGCCACGCCTGGACGGGATGGCGCTGTGCCGGAAGCTGCGCCAGGAGTTCCAGAATCCGGTGCCGGTCCTGATGCTGACGGCGCGCGATCCGGTCGAAGACCGCGTGCAGGGCCTGGCGCTGGGCGCGGATGACTATCTGGTCAAGCCCTTCTCGCTGAAGGAGCTGGATGCGCGGATCAAGGCCCTGGTGCGACGCGCCCAGGGCCGCCAGGTCGACAGCGTACTGGCGTGGAAGGACCTGCAGGTCGATACGCGGTCGCCGCAGGCCTGGCGGCAGGGACGCTGCATCGCGCTGACGCCCACCTCGCACAAGCTCCTGTTGTGCCTGGTACGCGCGGCACCCGCCGTGGTCCGCAAGCAGGAGATGGAATACCTGGTCTGGGGCGACGAGCCACCGGACGGCGGCGCGCTGCGTACCCACATCCATGAGCTGCGCCTGCAGGTGGACCGCAGTTTCGACACCACGCTGATCGCCACGGTGCACAGCGTCGGCTGGCGCATGCCGGCGTGACCCCCGCCGCTCTCTACCGGCGCTTGACCCTGCGCACCCGCATCACGATTTCGTTCGTGCTGCTGATGGCCGGCGCCATGGGCTTCATCGTTCTGGCCGAACAGGTGGACTACGACCAGGTACGGGCCGCCGTCGTTGGACGCACCCAGGACAGCCAAGTACGCCGCCTGCAGGACGAACTGGCTCGTGGCCAACGCCCCGCCCTGCCCTCCGGCAGCGCACTGTACGATGCCCGGAACGTACCTGTGGTGCTGCGCCAGTATGGCCTGGGCTACCACGGCGAAGCAGCACCCAACGAGTGGCACCTGCGCGTGTTCGACAGTGGCGGACAGCGCTACTACCTGCTGCAGGACGCGGCGCCTTATGGCTATCTGGAATACCTGATCAACGCCTTTGCAGCGCTGGTCATTTCGATCTGCGTGCTCGGCGCCTTCCTGATCGGTCGCAAGGTGGCGTCGCACGTCATCGCGCCCATCACGCAGTTGGCCGATGCCGTGCAGAGCGGGCGGAAGCCCTTTCCCTGCCAGGACGCACGCGACGAGATCGGTGTTCTGGCCCGCGCCTTTGCCCGGCACAGTGATGAACTGGAGCGTTTCCTGCACCGCGAGCAATGCTTCAGCGGCGATGCCAGCCATGAGCTGCGTACGCCGCTGGCCATCATCGGCGGCGCTGCGGAAACCCTTGCCTGCCAGCTTCCTCCTGACAGCCATCTGGTTCCCAGCGCAGAGCGCATCCTGCGTACTACCCAGGAGATGCAGCGCCAGTTGTCCTGCCTGCTGTTGCTCTCTCGTTCCCCCGGCTCAGTCCCGCGCAGCGAGGTGGCTTTGCGTCCGTTGATCGAGTCCTGCGTGGAACGCTGCCAGCCCTGGCTGGCCGGCAAGCCGGTCGGCATCACCGTTGATCCCGGTCGCGAGGTAACGATGCACACCAATCCGGACCTGGTACACAGCGTGATCTGGAACCTGACGCGCAACGCCTGCCAATACACCGAACAGGGCAAGGTCCGGATCACCCTGGACACCACCGCACTGATCATCGCAGACACCGGCCCCGGCCTGCCCTCCAGCATCGACCCGCAGCAGTTCCAACGATTCGTGCCCGGGGCACCGCACAGCGGCGAAGGATTGGGACTGTCCATCGTGCAGCGCATCGTCGAACACCTTGGCTGGACAATGACGGTACAGTCCTCGGAGCGCGGCTGCCGGTTCGCCCTGCACTGGCCTGCGGCCCGCATCTGACGTATTCCTGACAGCGGCGTGCACATGCTCGGGGTTGTCCCAACCTCGAGAACGGCATGCAGCACCCCAAGCACAGCGGCAAGTATCCGCACGGCAAGACCGGCCTGAGCCGCATCTTGCACACCCTGGTCCATTCGCGCGATGGCTTCATCGCGACCTTCCGCGGCGAGGCCGCCTTTCGCCAGCTGCTGCTGCTGCACGCGCTGTTGATCACTGCGGCGTTCGTGCTGGACATCAGTACAACCGAGCGCGCGTTGGTGCTGGCGGTCTGCTTCATCAGCCTGCTGGTGGAACTGCTCAACTCGGCAATCGAGGCCGTGGTTGATCGCATCTCGCTGGAGCAGCACCCGCTGTCGAAGAACGCCAAGGACATGGGCAGCGCCGCACAGACCACCGCGTTGTTGATGGTCGGCGCGGTGTGGGGCGTGATCCTGCTGGGCTAGGCCGGCAATCCTGACAACTTCCTGATAAGGCCGTTTCGATACTGCGCGCACTCCTGTTCCGCGGACCCTGCTCGTGCGTCAATGCCTCCGTTTTCCACGGCCCCATCCGATCATCCTGGTCTGGGCCGCAGCGTTTTTCTTCACCACGATTGGAAACATCGCCCTCTGGAAGTCGCTGTGGGAACTGACCGATCTCAACGGTGTGCGCAGCATCCTGTTCCTGGCCAGCCTGCCGCTGGTGTTGTTCTGCCTGTTCAATCTGCTGCTGACGCCATTGCTGGCACTACCCTTCGTGCGCAAGCCGCTGCTGGCCGTACTCATCGTCACCAGCGCCGCCTGCAGCTATTTCATGCTGCACTACAACGTGCTGATCGATCGCAGCATGGTGCAGAACGTGTTCGAGACCAATCAGGCCGAACTGAACGCCTATCTCTCGCTGCCGCTGCTGTTGACCCTGCTGGCGCTGGGCGCGATGCCCGCTGCAGCGCTTGCCCTGGTGCGCACCGCCAGCGGAGCGGGTTCGATACGGTCGCTGCTGGTGTGGCCGGCCAACGTTCTGGCGTCACTGGTGATGCTGCTGGTGATCGGCTTTGCGTTCTACAAGGACTACTCCTCGCTGCTGCGCAATAACCGCTACATCCGCGACCAGGTACTGCCGTTGAACGTGATGCGCCATACCCACGGTTACCTGAAAAGCCTCCATAGCACCCGCCAGCAACCGCTGCGCCCGATCGGCATGGACGCGCGGCGCATACCCGGCCCGCGCCCGAAGCTGGTGGTCATGGTCGTCGGCGAGACCGCGCGGTCACAGAACTTCCAGCTCAACGGCTACCCACGCGCAACCAATCCCCGGCTCTCACGCACGGAAGGCGTCATCAGCTTCAGTGATGTCTCCTCGTGCGGAACCGCAACGGCCATCTCGGTGCCGTGCATGTTCTCGCAGATGACCCGCCAGCAATACGACAACGTTCGCGCGGCGACCGAGGAGAACGTGCTCGACATCCTGCAGCGTACCGGCGTCAGCGTGCTCTGGCGCAACAACAACAATGGCGGCTGCAAGGGCGTGTGCGAGCGCGTGCCGACCGAGGACATGCCTGCGCTGAAGGTGGCGGGCCAGTGCGTCAACACCGACGGCACCTGCTACGACGACGTGCTGCTGCACCAGCTTGGCACACGCATCGACGCGATCAACGGCGACGGCCTGGTCGTGCTGCATCAGCTGGGCAGCCACGGCCCGACCTACTTCGAGCGCTATCCGGCTGCCTCGCGGGCCTTCAGCCCGACCTGCGACAGCAACCAGATCCAGCATTGCAGCAACGAGGCGCTGGTCAACACCTATGACAACACCCTGGTGCATACCGACCGGGTGCTGGCGGAGACCATCGACCTGCTGCAAGGCTATTCGGACCGGCGCGACGTTGCGCTGATCTATGTGTCCGACCACGGCGAGTCGCTCGGCGAACGCGGCATGTACCTGCATGGCACGCCCTACTTCATCGCCCCGCGCGAACAGACCCAGGTGCCGATGGTGATGTGGTTCTCATCGGACTTCGGCCGCAACGCGGGCCTGGACATGGCCTGCCTGCGTGGGAATGCGCTGCAACGGGCGCACAGCCACGACAACATCTTCCACTCGCTGCTGGGCCTGTTCGGGGTCAGCAGCACGGTGTACCAGCGTAATCTGGATGTGTTTGCCGGATGCCGCCCGTCGGGTTCGCCGGCTGTGGCCGCCGCGCCGGCGAAGAAGCGGCACCGGCTGATGCCGGTCACCGCCCGCAACGTGGCGCGCTACTGCGCCGCCAGGGCGAAATCCAGGCCCGCACACACCGCCGCCACCTGGGCGTCGTTGCATTCCTGCGGGTTGGTGCGCGGGCTGTCCGGGTAGACCTCGGTGGTGGTCGCAAAGCGTGCGTCGGTGAAGCCGGCGCAGGCGCCGATCGAACGCGACTCGCCCCAGACCACGCCCGGCGACTGCAGCGGCAGGCCGACCAGGTTGCCGTCGGCATCGGCCGGGGCGATGTGGGTGATGGGCGCCACTGCGGCAATCAGGGCCTTCTGGAACTCGGCCTGCGGATCTTCGCTGTTGCCGATCACATAGAAGCCATCGGGAATCGTGTCGCGCTCGAACAGCTTGCCGTCGCGCGCGCAGCGCGCCGGATCGAACTCGTTCAGGTCGCTGTCGGTGGTCTCGTGCAGGTCCAGGTGCACCAGCAGGTTCGCCTTGCGCTCGCCCACCCAGGCCATCAGTGCGGCGGCTTCCTTGATCTGGCCGCCGTCACGGAAGCTACGGTTCGGATCGATCGCATCCGGGTTCCAGCGCTGGATGCGCTCGTAGCCCCACGGGCTGACGCATGGCGCGACGATCAGGTTCAGCCGGCCCAGGTAACGCTCGGCCTGCTGTTCCAGGAACTGCAGGGCGCCGTGCACGCCGCTGGTTTCGTAGCCATGCACGCCGCCGGTGATCAGCGCGGTCGGCAGCGCCGGGTTCCAGTCGTGGTTGACCACGGCGAACAGCGGGTAATGGTCCGGTGCATAGTCCAGCTGGCCGTACTGGATCACGTCGAAAACGCTGTCGTCCAGGCGCTCAAGGGCGGCCACCACGTCATCGTGGTAGCTGCGCTGGCGCTGCTGGCGGGCCCGCCACTGTGCGCGTTCCGCGTCGCCCCAGGGCTGTCCGGGGGTGCCGATCGGGTAGAACTGCGCAACAGTCATGGGGGTACTCCAGGGGACGAACGGGGGGATGCAGCCGGACATTCTAAGCCTTGTCGCGCCTGTGGGTACCGCCACCCAGGCCCCGCCTTCATCCAGCCGGGGTCATCTGGTTGTAAAATCAACGGTTTTTGGCCCCTCACCCCTTGATGGCGAACGCAGCGCAGCCGGTCCTGGGTGGACCGGAGTTCCTCCGCCTGCTCGCCCGTCTCAGCGACGGCGCGATGCCGGCCAGCAGTCCCGCCCTGACCGATCGCCTCGGCCAGTGGGTGGACTGGAGCCGTGCCGTGGCCCTGTCCGGCGCGTTGGGCGGACGCCTGCCCGAGCCCGGCGAAGCTGCCGAGGGGGCCGAGGATGTACTGGCCGACTGCGCCCAGGCCCATGCCAGCCTGCTGGCCTCGATCCGCGAGGACGCCGAGGCCGAGCGCCTGCTGGACCTGGCCGAGGCCGCTGCCGCACCCAACTTCGCTTCGCTGCGCCAGCGCTACCGGGTGCTGCAGCAGGCCATCCAGACCGCCACCGGGCGCCTGCGCGGCCGCCTGCGCGACCAGCTGGTACAGGTCTCGCCGGAGCTGGCGCGACTGGCCGAGGTTGATGCGGTGATGGAACAGACACTCACCCCGCGCGAGCACAGCCTGCTGGCCACCGCGCCGGCGGTGCTCGGCGCCCGTTTTGAACGCGTGCATGGCCAGCCCGGCTGGCGCGCGGCCTTCCGCCATGACATGCGCACGCTGCTGCTCGCCGAGCTGCAGCTGCGCTTCCACCCGATCGAAGGGCTGCAAGACGCCCTGCGCTCCCACTGACCGGAACACCATGTCCAGAACTGCTCTCCATGTCGTTGTTTTCCTTGTCGGCCTGCTGGCCGTGTGCTGGATCGGCATTGGCTACGTTTCGGTGCATCCGCTGGGTGCAGCGGTGGCGGCGATCATTGCGGCCTGCTACATCGCCGGCGGCGTGGAGCTGTACCGCTACCGCCAGGCCAGCAACGGCCTGCGCGCCGCACTGAATGACCTGTCCAGCGCGAAGGAAAGCCTCGCCCCATGGCTGGAGCGCGTGCCGGTAGGCCTGCGCAACGCCGTGCGCCTGCGCGTGGAAGGCGAGCGCACCGCCCTGCCCGCACCGGTGCTGACCCCGTACCTGGTCGGCCTGCTGGTGCTGCTCGGCATGCTCGGTACCCTGCTGGGCATGATGGACACGCTGCGTGGCACCGGCCTGGCCCTGCAGAGCGCGACCGACATGGCCGCGATCCGCGGCTCGCTGGCCTCGCCCGTGCAGGGCCTGGCGGTGGCCTTCGGTACCTCGATCGCCGGTGTGGCCAGCTCGGCCATGCTCGGCCTGCTGGCGGCGCTGCTGCGTCGTGACCGTCTGCTGGCCGTGCAGCAGCTTGACCGCGCCATTGCCGGCGACCTGCACCCATATTCGCAGGCCTGGCAGCGCGCCGAATCGCTGCGCCTGCTGCAGGCACAGTCCGCCGCGCTGCCGGCGCTGGTCGACCGCCTGCAGGCGATGACCAGCACCTTTGAACAGCACAGTGCGGCCGCCAATGAGCGCCTGCTGGCTGGCCAGGCCGAGTTCCTGACCCAGAGCCAAGCGCTGCAGGAACGCCTGGCCCTGTCGCTGCAGCAGTCGCTGCGCGAAGGTGCCGAAGCCAGTGCCGCGGCCATCGGTGGCGCGCTGCAGCCGATGGCTGAAACCACCCTGGCCGGTCTGGCTCACCATGGCGAAGCGTTGCATGCCCGTGTCGAGCGCGCCGTGCAACAGCAGCTGGCGGGCCTGAGCGACGGTTTCGAACGCAGCCGGGTCGCCACCGAAGCCAGCTGGGCCAAGGTGGTGAGTGAACAGACCCAGGCGCAGCAGGCGCTGGTGAGTGATCTGCGCCAGCACCTGCAGGCCTTCAGCGATGGCCAGGGCACGCACGCCGAAGCACTCGTCGCGCGTATCGGCGAGCGCCTGCAGGCCGATGCCAACGGCAACGCCGAGGCCTGGCGCGCCGCCATCGAGCAGCAGCAGGCACTGAACAGCGCGCTGGTCGAGCGCCAGCAGCAGGCGCTGCTGGCGGCCGGCCAGCAGCTGGACGAGCGTGCGCAGGCATTGCTGCAGGCACTGGAGCAGCGCCACGACGCCAGCCAGTCGCTGCTGCAGGACCACGAACAGCAGCGCTCGCAGCAGTGGCAAGCCGCCCAGGCTGCCGCCGCGACTGCGCACGCCGAACTGCAGGCCAGCCTGGACAGCCGCGAACAGCAGCGCCAGGCGCGCTGGGACGCGGTCAGCGCCGAACTCCAGCAGGCCCACGCCACCCTGCATGCGCAGCTGCAGGCTGGCGACGAACAGCGCCTGCAGCGCTGGAGTGATGCCCTGCAGCACGTTTCCACCGAGCTGGCCGAGCGCCTACAGGCCAATGGCGAACGCCTGGCTGCACAGCAGCAACAGGTCTGCGACACGCTGGCGGCGACCGCACAGCAGATCGGCGAGAACGGTCGCGCGCAGGCCAGCGCCACGCTGGCCGAAGTGTCCACCCTGCTGCAGACTGCGGCAGCGGCACCGAAAGCTGCTGCCGACGTCATCAACGAGCTGCGCAGCACGCTCTCTGAAAGCCTGGTGCGTGACAACGCGATGCTGGAAGAGCGCGGTCGCCTGCTGGCCACCGTGCAGACCCTGCTGGATGCAATCAACCACGCATCGCACGAACAGCGCACCGCGGTGGACGCACTGGTTGGCGGTTCGGCCGAGCTGCTGGAGCGTGTCGGCAACCGCTTTACCGACCATATCGCGGCCGAGACCGGCAAGCTGGATGGCATTGCGGCAGCACTCACCGGCAGCGCGGGTGACGTCGGCCAGCTGGCCGGCGCCTTCGGTGAAGCGGTCGCGCAGTTCAGCAACGCCTCCACCGAGCTGTCCGGCCGTCTGGAACAGATTGGCGGCGCGCTGGATGCCTCGCTGGCCCGTAGCGATGAGCAGCTGGCTTATTACGTGGCGCAGGCGCGCGAGGTGGTCGACCTCAGCCTGCTGTCGCAGAAGCAGGTGATGGAAGAACTGCAGCAGCTGGCCGCGCGCCGCGGCAAGGCCGGTAGCGCATGAGCGACGAGCTGGAGGTCGATGGCGGCTCGCACGCACCGATCTGGGCCGCCTTCGGCGACCTGATGTCGGTGCTGCTGGGTGCGTTCGTGCTGATACTGGTCGGTGTGGTCGCGGTGCAGCTGGAGCTGTCGCAGCGGCTGGACCAGGAAGTGAAGCAGCGCCAGGCCGAAGCCAAGCGCCTGCAGACGCTGGAACAGGCGCTGGCCGGCCCGCTGACCGCCGGTCGCGTGACCCTGGTCGATGGACGCATCGGCATCAGCGGCAGCGTGCTGTTCGCGCTGAACTCCGACCAGCTGCAGCCGGAAGGCCAGGAGCTGCTGCGCAGTCTGGCCGCACCGCTGGCCGCCTATCTGGGCAGCCGCGAAGAGATCCTGATGGTCAGCGGCTTTACCGATGATGCGCCGGTGCGCGAAGGCAACCGCCGCTTCGCCGACAACTGGGAGCTGTCCGCGCAGCGTTCGCTGACCGTGACCCGCACCCTGATCGCCGATGGCGTACCGGCTGACGCCGTGTTCGCCGCCGCGTTCGGCAGCGAGCAGCCGGTCAGTTCCAACGCCAATGAGGAAGGCCGCGCGCGCAATCGCCGTGTGGAAATCGCGCCGATCCCCAAGCCCAAGGCAGCGGATGGCAAGTAAGCCGCCCGCGCTGGAAGGCCTGCGCGCATTGGTGCGTGACCTTGATGCGGGGTCGCGCTCGCTGCCGCATTACCCACAGGTGCCGATGCTGCAGCAGGTGCAGCGCGAATGGTCGGAGCTGCGCAGCGAACTGCAGGTGCGCCGCTCGCTGCGCGCCGAGGCCCCGGCCGATGGCGGCCCACTGAACTCGGCAGTGCTGGTGCAACGCATGCTCGACACGATGCAGGCCACCAGCCCCGGCTACCTGCGCCACTTCATCGACTATGTGGACACGTTGTCCTGGCTGCAGGCGCTGCAGGATGGCGCCGCCAGCG
Organism: Stenotrophomonas sp. FR012; assembly: GCF_047520565.2. Taxonomy (NCBI): domain Bacteria; kingdom Pseudomonadati; phylum Pseudomonadota; class Gammaproteobacteria; order Lysobacterales; family Lysobacteraceae; genus Stenotrophomonas; species Stenotrophomonas sp. FR012. Next base: position 67,539 of record NZ_JAXBQL020000002.1, on the reverse strand, counting down.
GCGGTGAGACCGCAAGGCCGAAACGGACACGAAAGCCGCGCTGACCGTTGAATGGTAGTGCCGGCCGCTGGCCGGCAGCTACGCACCTCCGCGCGGGTCATGTCGTTGCCGGCCAGCGGCCGGCACTACCATCGCGGGTGCTCTGTGCGCAGTAACGGAATCTGCGCTGCGCTTCGGTTCCGCTGTGGTAGTGCCGGCCGCTGGCCGGCATCACATCCAGGCCGACCACGCCAAAGCGCGCGCAAGCGCCGCTGAACAGCGAATGGCCGCGCTGAACAATGAATGGCAGCGACGGCCGCTGGCCGGCAGCTACGCATCTCCTCGCGGGTTCCTGCGGGTGCCGGCCGCTGGCCGGCAACC
>NZ_JAXBQL020000002.1:10211-67169 GCF_047520565.2 Stenotrophomonas sp. FR012 | reverse complement strand
GGTTTCGTGGGGTGGCCGGCCCGCGGCCGGCACTACCCTTACGGATGCCCTGTGCACCGGAACGGGATCTGCGCTGTGGTAGTGTCGGCCGCTGGCCGGCATCACCCCCAGGCCGACCACGCATACGGATACTCGCCAATCTGCCCAGCAAGACCGGCGCGCACCGGATTGCCCAGGATGTACAGGGCCTGCCGCGCCAGCGACTCTTCGGTCCTTACTGCATGATCGAAGTAGCCGGGCTGCCACACCGTACCTCGACGGCCCGCCAGGCGATTCAGGGCAAGTGCGCTCGACGATTTCATCCGGCGCGCGACGTCTGGAAGGTGAACTGCACGCAGCTCGAACATCCAGTGGACGTGATCCGGCATGACAACCCATGCGTGTGACCATACGAGCCCGCGCTGTTCGACGTAATGGAACTGGTCGATTACACATGCTGCTGCAGCTTCGCTTTCAAAGAGCCGGCGGCGCTGGTGGGTCGTGGTTGTCAGGACATAGGCCTGGCCGATGATCGAGTGACGGCCCAGGCGGAGGCGATGGCTGCTCATGCGCCATGGTGGGTCGATCATTGGGCGTTGGCTGTCAGGCCAAGCCTCGATGGGGGTTGGGAGATGTCTGAGGTTGAATGAGGTTGCCGGCCAGCGGCCGGCACTACCAGACCTCAGCCGCGCAGGGTGGCGCCACCGTCCACGTACAGGTCGCTCATCGCTACGTGCCCGGCCTGCTCGGAGAGCAGGAACATCGCCGCGTTTGCGATGTCTTCCGGGGTGGCCAGCTTGCGCAGCGGAATGCCGGCCTTGTAGGTCTCCAGGTTGCCGGCGATCACCCGTTCGGCGCCGTGCTCGTCCTGCCACATGCCGGTCTGCATCGGGGTCAGCGTCGAGCCCGGGGCGACGATGTTGCAGCGGATGCCCAACGGCGCCAGCTCCAGCCCGAGGCAGCGGGTGAACATCGTGGCGGCGGCCTTGGATGCCGCATAGGCGGCCATGCCATGCCTCGGCACACCGGCCGCATTCGAGCTGACGGTAACCATCGCGCCCTGCCCGCGCGGCGACATCACCCGCGCCAGGGCACGCCCGACATGGAACACCCCGTCGGTGTTCACCGCGAACACCCGGCGCCAGTCGTCATCGCCGGTCTCGGTCACGCCGCCCACATGCAGCACACCGGCTACGCTGGCGGCCAGCATGATCGGCCCGATGCTGGACTCGACCTGATCCACCAGGCCGTCCACGGCGGCACTGTCGGTCACGTCGAGCGCAAAGGTGTGCACACGCACATCTGCCGTAACAGGCGCCTCGCGATCGGTCGCCACTACGGTGCAACCGGCCTTGGCCAGCAACCGCACCAGTGTCTCGCCGATGCCACCGGCAGCGCCGGTCACCAACGCCACGCGGCCTTTGAAACCGGTCAACTGCATGTTGCGATCTCCTGTTGTTCGTCCCATTGGCGCAAGCGTGCCGACAACCACGGCGCCAGCTGCGCCACTGCATCGCGTCCGGTCAGCTCTGCGTGCAGGAATGGCAGTTCCAACGACTGCACCCTGCGCGCGTGTGCCCGCCACAACGCCGACCGCAACTGTGGCCGCGCCTGGTGATCTCGACCGGCACGCACATGCACCAGCGTGCCATCGAACGGCCGGTGGATATGTTCACGGATCAGTCGATTGGTGCCGGTCACGGCGCGCACCACGCCATCCAGCACGACATCCGGCAGGCTACCCAGCGCACTGCCGCCACGACGCAGGAACGCGAGAATGCGTTCCCGGCTGTCCAGTTCCGGATGCGCATCCGGGTCATGACCGGCAATCGCCAGCAGTGCCCGCAATGCGGCGATGGCATCGGGCTCCGGCTCGGCCCGCCAGCACTCGCTGGGATAGGCGTCCAGCAGTACAAGTTCGCCGACCACGCGCCCGATCTCATGCAGTCGCACCGCCATCGCCTGGGCGAGGATGCCACCCACCGACCAGCCCAGCAGATGCACCGCCCCCGTCGGCTGCAATGCGACCACACGCTGTACGTAGTCGTTGGCCATCGCCTCGATACTGCTCGGCAGCGGCTGCCGCGCGTCCAGTGCCGGCGACTGCAGGCCATATACCGGGCGTGCCGGCTGCAGTGCCCGGGCCAGGGCGCGGTAGTTCCAGGCGATGCCGCCGGCCGGGTGCAGCACGAACAGCGGCGTAGGCCCGGCCGGTTCGGTCGCGGCCAGCGCAATCACCGGCCCCAGTGCGTGATCGGCCAGCGCGGGCGGCTCGGCAATGCGAACCGCCAGCGCAGCCACGGTGGGCTGGGCAAACAAGGCCCCCAGACCGAGATCGCAGCGCCAGCGCTGTTCGATCGCCAGCAGCAGGTGCACCGCCGACAGTGAGTCACCGCCGAGACTGAAGAAATCCGCATCCACCGCCACCGGCGCATCTCGCCCGAGTGCCTGGGCAAACAGCGACGCCAGCTCCTGTTCCAACGGCGTGCGCGGCGCCAGCCCGGCGATCTCCTGCCGCGGTGGTACGGGCAGCGCGTTGCGATCCAACTTGCCGTTGGCGGTCACCGGCCAGTGATCCACGCCAACGAAGGCGGACGGCACCATGTAATCCGGCACGCGTGTGGCCAGATGACTACGCAGCATGCTGGCGTCGGCCAGTGCCGACGGCACATAGGCTACCAGCCGGGCATCGCCGGGTGCGTCGTGGCGCAGGAGCACTTCCACCCGCTCCATGCCCGGCAGTTCGCGCAAAGCCGCCTCGATCTCGCCCAACTCGATGCGCAGGCCGCGCAGTTTCACCTGATGGTCGCTGCGGCCCAGGTACTCCACCGCGCCATCGCTGCGCCAGCGCGCTATGTCGCCGGTGCGGTAGATGCGCTCGCCCGCCAGGAAAGGATCGGCAAGGAAGCGTTCGGCAGTCAGGTCCTCGCGACCGAGATAGCCACGCGCCAGCTGCACACCGCCCAGATAAAGGTCACCGGCCACACCGACCGGCACCGGCTGCATCCGCGCGTCCAGCACGTAAAGGCGGGTATTCCAGACCGGGAAGCCGATCGGCACCGGCCGCGATCGATCCTGCGCCGACGCCGGCCAGTAGCTGACGTCCACCGCGGCTTCGGTCGGGCCGTACAGGTTGTGCAGCTCGGCGTGCATGCGCGCGTGGAAGCGGTCGCGCAACGCGGCGTCCAGCGCCTCGCCACTGGTGAATACCCGTCGCAGCTGCAGGCCTTCGGACGCCGGTGCAGCGAGGAAGGCATCGAGCATCGACGGCACGAAATGCGCCGTGGTGATGCCATGCCCGCGGATCAGCCGCGCCAGTTCGGTGGGGTCGCGATGCGCATCGGGCCCGGCAACCACCAGCGTGGCTCCGCACAGCAACGGCAGGAAGAACTCCCAGACCGAGACATCGAAGGTGGCCGGGGTTTTCTGCAGCACGCGGTCATCGGCGCGGATGCCGTAGTGCTCGCGCATCCACAGCAGGCGGTTGACGATGGCACGGTGTTCGACGACCACGCCCTTCGGTTCCCCGGTCGAACCGGAGGTATAGATCACATAGGCCGCATCGCTGGGCGCCGGATCGGCCCACGGCGCGGCGAAGCTCAGCGCGGTCCACTGCTCCGGCGCGAGCACCGGTACGCCGGCCATGCGCGCCGAAACCTCCGCCGCAGCCAGAACGCACACCGGCTGCGCCGAGGCGAAGATCCGCGCCAGCCGCTCGTCGGGATGGGCAAGGTCCAGCGGCAGGTAGGCCGCGCCTGCGCGCAGCACGGCCACCAGCGCGATCACCAGCGCCAGCGAGCGCGGCAATGCCACCGCCACCACGCTGCCCGGGCCGACACCCATCGCCCGCAGCTGTGCCGCCAGCGCGAAACTGCGCGCTTCCAGCGTTGCGTAATCCATGGCAGCATCGCCGAACACCAGCGCAGGCGCGTGCGGGTCCCGATCCATGCCCTGCTGCAGCAATTCAACCAGGGTGGTCTCAGGAAGCGCGTGCGCGGTGGCGTTGAAACCCTGCAGCACCTCTTGCGCCTCCATGGGCGTGGCCAAGGGTACGGCTTCGATATCGTCAGCCTGCAGCGCCGCCGACACGAAATTCAGCAGCCGCGCCGCGTGCGCCTCGACATCCTCGCGACTGTACACCGCGGGATTGGCCTCGATCTCCAGATCCAGCAGGTGCTGGCCATCGCCACGGAAACCCAGCGCCAGGTCATCCACCGGCCCGGTGCACAGCACCTCCAGCGCCGCCTGCACGCCGGGCAGGGCCGGCGGCCTGTAGAACGGCTGCACATTCACCAGCGGGCCGTGCAGGCGCTGCTGCGTGCCGACCAGGCCCAGGTCCCGGCGCAGCTGCTCGCCCCGGTAGCGGCCGTGCCTGCGGCCCTGGCTGAGCTGGCGACCCAGGCCCCGGGCAAAGGCCTCGACGCTGCCCTCGCCGGCCGCCACGCGCAGCGGCAACACATTCATGACCATCGCCGGCACCCGCGCCGACGCGTTGCCCAACCGCCCCATGTAGGGCACGCCCAGCACCACTTCATCGGCGCCACTCATCCGCCGCAGGTACTCGGCCGCCAGCGCGGCCAGCACATCCGGCCAAGGCTGCAGCCAACGCACCGAAGCCTGCAGCAACAGCTCACGGAATGCCGCATCGAGCGGCTGCACCCAGCGCAGCGCGTCGTCACTGGCCGCGAGCGTGCCGGCCAGGCCTGCGCCTGCCGGTGCGCCCTGCATGTGCTCACGCCACCACTGCCCGGCCTGCACGCGGCGCGGATCGGCACGGTAGGCGGCATCATCGGCCAGCACAGCGGACAGTCCTGGCAGTGGCTCACCCTTGCGGCCGGCGTACAACGCGCACACGCGATCGGTGAACAGCGCCATGCCGTAGCCATCGGCAGCCAGATGATGCACCCGCAGGTACCAGACCCAGCGCTGCCCACCCAGTTCAAGCAGCACCTGCTGGCTGATCCGGTCGCGGGTGGGATCGACCGGGCTCAGCCGGTCGGCGTGCATCAGGCTGCGTGCCGCAGCGGCGGGATCCGCCTCGGCGGACACATCGCGTACGGAAAGCAGCGGTACGTGTACCGGGTCATGCCACTGTAGTGGCTGGCCATCGGCACCTTCGGCAAAGCGCAATGCGAAAGCCTCGGCCTCGCGCGCAGCCCGGTCTGCCGCTGCGACGAACGCGGCCACGTCCAGCGGGCCGTCGATCCATACCGCGTGCGCGGTATTGAATGACGGATTGTCCGGTGCCAGCCGCTGTGCAAACCACAGCCCAGCCTGGGCCTCGGTCAACGCCACCGGCGTGGCCAGCGCTGCGGCGTTCATGCGTTCTGCGCGGCCTGCAGTTGCTGCACCACACCCCACCACTGGCGCAGCGTGGTGTGCTCGGCCAACTGCGAGAACTCCAGCGGAAGGCCATTGTTGCCCCAGGCCAGGACCAGGCCGAGCATGCGCATCGAGTCCAGGTCCAGGTCGATCAGGTTGTCGTCGTCACCGATCTCGGCCGGCGTGCACTCCAGGACACGCGCCACGTCGGCACGCATCCGCTCCAGATCCAGCGCCTCACCCATGGCAGCCATCACAGCACCTCCAGCAGCTGATCGGTGGTCATCGGCACACCACAGGTGCGCGCGATCCAGTGCAGCGCCTGATCGTGATCGGCACGCGAGAAGTCGGCCACCGCATCAGCGGCGATGAAGGCCTCGATATCACGCTGGAAGGCATCGACCACGGTCGCGGTACAGCCGATATGGGCGTACACGCCGGTCACCAGCAGCTGATCACGCCCACGTACCCGCATCAGCGTCTCCAGGTTGCTGCGCTGGAAGGCGCTATAGCGATGCTTGACCAGCACATGCTCGCCCGGCTGCGGCGCCAGCGCCTCGATGATCGGCTCATGATCGGCGCTGCGACGCATGCCCGGTCCCCACAGGTCGGCCTGAAGGCCGCGGTCGCGACGGTCCTGGTCACCGTGCTGGGCGGTGTAGAACACCGGAATGCCCTGCGCGCGGCAGTGCGCCAGCAGGCGCACGATGTTGTCCACCGCCGGCCGCAAGGGCGTGCTGCCGGCGTCGAATGCCGCCAGGAAGTAGCGTTGCATGTCGTGCACCAGCAGCGCGACACGATCGCGCTGCGGCCGCCACGGGCCACGCGCCTGCGGTAGTTCGGCGGCGGTCGGCAAGGGGTAATCAGTGATACGGGGCAGCGCCATCAGCGCGTTCCTCCTGTCTGTTGCAGATGACGCGCACGCAGTTGCGCGCGCAATTCGCGGCGGCTGATCTTGCCGACCGCCGTGGTATTGAAACTGTCGACGAACACGATCTGGTCGGGCACCTTGAACGCCGCCAGGCCGCGCCCGCGCATCCAGGCCTTCAGTGCCGGCGCCTTGAACGGTTCGCCCTGCGGGATCACAAAGGCGCAGCTGCGCTCGCCCAGGTACTCGTCGGGAATCGAGACCACGGCCGCATCGAACACGCCCGGATGTGCCAGCAGGTGGTCCTCTATCTCTTCAGCAGAGATCTTCTCGCCCGCCCGGTTGATGTGGTCACCCGCACGCCCCTGCACCACCAGGTAGCCTCCGGGCAGCTGCTGCACACGGTCACCGGTACGGTAGAAGCCGTCATCGGTGAACGAGCGCGCATTGGCCACCGCATCGTTGTGGTAGCCACGGATGGTGTACGGGCCACGGGTGAGCAGATGCCCCACCTCGCCTTCGGCCACCGGCTGGTCATGGTCATCGACCACGCGCACTTCGTCGTCCGGACTGATCGGCCGACCCTGGCAAGCCACGATCAGGTCCTCCGGATCATCCAGCCGCGTGTAGTTGACCAGGCCTTCGGCCATGCCAAACACCTGCTGCAGCGTGCAGCCAAGGCCGTCGATCACTCGCCGTGCGGCTTCCGGCACCAGTTTGGCACCGCCCACCTGCAGCAGCTGCAGGCTCGACACGTCATACTTGCTGGTGGCGGCGGCCTGCGCCCACAGCAGCGCCAGCGGCGGCACCAGGCCGCAGCAGGTCACCCGCTCCCGTGCGATCAGCGGGAATGCGGCGTCCGGCCCGGGGCCGGGGCTGAGCACCACGCGGGCACCGGCATACAACGCGCCGAAGAAGCCGGGCGAGCTCATCGGGAAATTGTGCGCGGCCGGCAGCGCGACCAGGTAGACGCTGTCGCGGTCGATGCCGCAGATTTCATTGCTGGCACGGAACGAATAGATGTAGTCGTCATGCGTGCGTGGAATCAGCTTGGACAGCCCGGTGCTCCCACCGGAAATCTGCAGGAACGCCACAGACTGCGGGTCCGGATCGGCCGGCAACCGGCTGCGATCGCCCTGCAGTGCCTCCACCCCAATGAACTCCGCCGCATCGCCGTCGATCACTACATGGCGAACCGCCGGCACGTCGGCCTGCAGCGCCCGCGCCAGTCCGCGATGGTCGAAGCCATCATGCAGCCCGGTGGTGATGTAGGCACTGGCTTCGGCCTTGCTGGCGAAGTGCACCAGCTCGGTGATGCGGTGTGCCGGCAACGCGTACACCGGCACCAGTCCGGCGCGGAACAGGCCACAGACCGTTGTGACGAAGCCTGCCGTGTTGCCCAGCTGCATCAGCACCCGCTCCCCTGGCTGCAGGCCGAGCGTCAGCAGGCCGGCACCGATCCGCCCGGCCTCGTGCCACAGCTGCGCATAGCTCAGGCGCACGTCGCCGGCGACCACCGCAATGTCATCGGCATAGCGTTCTGCACGTTCGCGCAGGAACCCCGGGAAGGTCTCGCCACGCCAATGCCCAGCCTCGCGATAGCGCGCCATCAGGTCATCCGGCCACACCTGCTGCAGTGGCAGGCGGGAAGCGTCAGTGGAGGTAGTCATGCGGCAGGCTCGATCGCAGGCGCGGATTCATGGACACCCAGCGCATTCAGCAGGGCGGCGAACTTCGCAGCGGTCTCGGCCACCTCGGCCTCGGGCTGCGAGTCGGCAACGATGCCGGCGCCGGCGAACAGGCGCAGCTGCATTCCCTGCAGGCGTGCGCAGCGGATTGCCACATACCAGTCGCCGTCACCCTGCGCATCCAACCAGCCCACGGCGCCGGCATAGAAGCCGCGCGGCACCGTTTCCAGCTCGCGGATGCGCTGCAGCGCCGCCAACCGCGGCGTACCGCAGACCGCCGGCGTAGGGTGCAGTTGCGCCAGCAGCTCGGCGGCCGACGTGTGCGGATCCTTCAGCGTGGCATGGATGCGTGTGCCCAGATGCCACATGCTGGCGGTGGCATGCAGCGCCGGCCGCGGCTGTGCATCGATGTGGCTGCAATACGGCGCCAGACCCTCGACGATCGCCTCGACCACATGACGGTGCTCGTCATGGTCCTTGGTCGAGGCCAGCAGGTTCTGCGCGGCGCGCTCGTCCTCGGCAGCATCGGCGCAGCGCCGCGCAGACCCCGCCAGCGGGTGCGACAACAGCTCAGCACCACGCTTGCGCAGGAGCAGTTCCGGGGTCGCGCCCACCAGCCACGCTGGCGCCTGACCCACTTCCACCGGCAGCGGAACCGCATAGGTCGCCACCGAAGGATCCGCGCCCAGCCGTGCCAGCAGCACGTCCGGAGACAGCGCCCGGTGGGTGCGTGCCACCAGGCTGCGCGCCAGCACCACCTTCTGAAGGTCCAGTTCGGGCGCGCGCAGTGCCTGTACCGCCGCAGCCACCGACGCCGCGTACGCCTGCGCCGAAGGCTCGGCCTGCAGGGCACCCTCCAGCGCTGGCGCGGCCTGTGGCTGTAGTGCCAGCGCTGGCAGCAGGCGCTCGGGCTGGTACAACGCGTCGTCGGCACGGGGTTCGAATGGGACTGCGCCAACCAGCAGGCCCGGGCCGCCGCGCTGCTGGGCAAAGAACACCGAAACGCGTTCCGCCAACGTCGCCAGCGCACCGGCCGGCAGCGTGGCGCGGCAACCGCGTGCGTGCACGTGCTGGCCAGCGTGCTGCAGCAGGAACAGCGTCGCGTCGTCGCTGCTCTCCTGCGGCGCTGGCGCAGCCTCCGGCCACGCGCCCTGCATCAGGGAATCGTTCATGGGGTCTCCTTCATCCGATGCGCTGCAGCCAGCGCGCACAGCAACAGCAGCAACGCGCCGACCAGCAGGTATGGCAGGCTGGGCCCGCCGCGATACAACAGCGTGCCGAGCATCGGCCCGGCCACCATGCCCAGCCCCTGCGCGGCAGCGACCGTGCCTGCCGAAGCGCCCTGCTCATGCGCTTCCACCGCGTCGGCGGCCAGCGCCTGGAACGAAGGGAACACGAAGCCCATGCCGAACGCGGCCAGCGCGTACGCCGCCGGCAGCTGCCAGCCCTGCTGCACGCCCGCCACCGAAGCAAAGCCGATGCCTGAGATCACGGCGCCGAGGGCGATCCAGCGGCGCGGATGAACCTCCAGCTTCATCACCAGCGCCTGCGCCAGGATCAGGCCAACGCCGACCGCCGTCAGCGCGATGCCGGCCATGCGCGCACCGGCCGCCGCATCCAGGCCCAGGCGATCAATCGCGAAGAAGCCAACCGTGACCTGCGCGATGGTCACGGAAACCATGGCGATGAACGCCGCCAGCTGCGGCAGGCGCAGGCGCGGGTCGAGGCGGCTCATCGGCGCACGGCGCTGGGCGGAAACGCCCATTACAGGCGGTGTGGCCGGCAGTCGCCAGGCCAGCAGCGCCAACGCCAGCAGTGGCAACAGTGCGGCCACGTACAGCGCCAGCGACAGGTTCGTATAGGCCAGCCAACCCGCGGCAGCCGGGCCCAGCACCATGCCCAATGCGTTGGCGCTGCCCAGGCGGGCGAGGAACTTCGCACGCTGCCCGGTCGGTGCCTTGTCGGCGATCAGCGCAGCTGCGGTAGGAGGCACCGCTGCGTAGAACAGGCCGATCAGGCCGCGCGCAGCGACCAGCACCAGCACTGACACCAGCACCGGCGGCACCGCCTGCAGGGCCACGTCGATGAACACCGCCAGCGCGATGTAGACCACGGTGTAGGCACTCATCGCCAGCATCAGCACGCGCTTGCGGCCGATGCGGTCGCTGAGCTGGCCCCAGGGGCGCGCGGCCAGCATCCACAACACGCCTGCGGCGGTGACTGACAGCCCGGCATGCCACTCGGACAAACCGAGCATGCGGACCACCGGGCCGATCACGGCGACGAAGGACATCATCGCCATGGTGCCAATCAGGGCAGCCAACACCAGCGCCGGCAAGCCGGGAACGACGGGACGTGCGTGCATGAAACACCAGCCGTAACAGGAAAGGATTGGCCGGGCGCGCCTGCGCGCCCCACCCGGCACCGACCCTGCTCAGGGCCAGATGCCACCCTCAAATGATAACGGCTCGTATTTGCATTTGATACCCATTCTCTTGAATGGGCGCGCAACACTGGGTTCAGCGCATTGCACGCAGGCCGAGCAGGCCACGGCGCTTGAACCACCACTCCAGGGGCAGCGTCACCAGCGGCGGGATCGCTGCCAGCAGGGCCAGGGCACTGGCCCACCACGGCCAACGCAGGCGCACGGCAGCAAACAGGGTGACTGCCACATAGACCAGGAAGGCCACGCCGTGCAGCGGCCCGAACAGCTTCACCAGCGCCACGTTGGCCATCGGGCCGTACTTCATCCACATGCCGATGAGCAGGCCGGCCCAGGTCACGGCCTCGATGAAAGCGACCGCGGCGAACAGGCGTCCGGTCGGGTGCATGGGGGAACGTTGGGTCACGCGGGGCTCCGGCATCGGGATATCAAATGCGAATGATACGCAGATGCCTGCTGCATGTAGAGTCGAGCGGTGCTCGACTGCTTCTGCCTCGGCTACTGAAGGAAACGCTCAGCAGTTCAGCGGGCGCAGCGGCGAGAGCGTGTCCACCAAGGTGGACACCTACCCGGGCATATCCGGCAGAACCTGCTCCCCGATCTCGCGCAGCACGTCATCCATCGTCCGCCCGTTATCGATCAGGTTGAACATCACATGCGCCACGCCCTGCGCATGCACGCGCAGCAGATACTCACGCAGGCCTTCGCGGCCGACCTTCAGGCCCAGCGGCAGCGGCTCGGGCGGCGCCTGCGGATCTGCCTGCAGGTCCAGCAGCATCGACTGCACGAACGGCTTGCCTGGCCCGCCGCGCTGCGCCAGCGCCTGCTGCCACAGGCCGATGCGCCCTTCCTGCGCGGCCTCTTCGCGGTGATAGGTGGCCCAGCCTTCGGCCTCACGCGCTATCCACTGCAGGCTCTGCCGCGCGGTACCCACCACCAGCATCGGAATGCGGGTTGCCGGCGCTGGCAGCACGTCGAAGCCACCAGTGGCCTGCAATACGGCGGTGCGCTCATCGGCGGCCGGTGACAGCGCCGCCCGCAACAACGTCCAACGCTCACGGAAGGTCGCCGCCCTGCCCTCCAGATCCTCGCCGAATGCGGCGAACTCTTCCGGGCGGTCACCCGAACCCAGGCCCAGTACGAAGCGTCCGCCGCTGATCCGGTCCAGGCTCAACGCCGACTTCGCCACCTGCAGCGGCTGGCGCAATGGCAGCACGATGGCCGCGCTGCCGACCACGATGTGCCCCGTCGCGGCCGCCAGCATGCCCAGCCACAGGAACGGATCGTCCAGCGCACTTGCTGTCGCGTCCGGACCCTGCGGCACCATCAGCGGCACATCGCGCGCCCACAACGCGGCGAAACCAAGATCGTCGGCCAACCGCGCGATGCGCCGCGCCTGATGCGGATCGGCCAGCCCCTGCGACGCCACCGGCGTCATCAGGCCCAGGCTCAAGCCCTGCCCTGGAAACAACGCAGCGTACGCGGGATTGAAATCACTCATGCCTGCAGCTTAGCGTGCAGGCATGGGGCAGCGATGACGCGCAGCCCGCCACGGGAAGAACACTGCATGCCGACGATCCGCCCTGCCCGCGTCGATGACCTGCCCGCGATCAGCGCGGTGTGCCTGGCCGCGTTCACTGCGGCGGTGGCGCCCTCGCTCAGCGCAACCGGCATCGCCACGTTCGGCAATGTCGCCGCCGCCGATGCGTTCGGTGAACGCCTGCACGGCGACAACCATATCCTGGTGGCCGAGCAGGACGGCCGTATCATCGGCGTGGTCGAGCTGAAGGAAGGTCGCCACCTGGCGATGCTGTTCGTCGATCCCGGCTGCCAGGGACAGGGCATCGGCCATGCACTGTTCGAGGCGGTGCTGCCTCAGGTACGCGCGCCGGCCCTGACCGTACGCGCATCGCTCAACGCTGTGCCGACCTATCTGCGCTATGGCTTCGTGATTGACGGTGAGGCCGGCGAGTTCAACGGACTGGTCTACCAGCAGATGGTGCGGGCAGCCGCCTGAAGGCACGGGCCCCGGCCAATGCCCGGGGCGTCATGCCCCGGCGCATGTCCGTCATGAGCAAACTGAATCAGCGGGTTCCCTGCGCGTTCCTACAATGCCCTGTCACCCTGCCCTTCGAGATCCTGCCGATGCGCGTCGCGCTTTCCGTGTTGCTGCTGGCTTCGGCGCTGAGTGCCTGCGCCCCGGCCCCGGTTTCCACCGCCAACTCCGCCGAGGCACCTGCGCCGGCCAAGGGAATCGCGTGGCGCCAGGGTGACGTCGATGATGCCTTCGCCGAAGCCGCAGACAGCGGCAAGCCGGTGCTGCTGTACTGGGGCGCGGTCTGGTGCCCGCCGTGCAACCAGCTCAAGGCCGGCCTGTTCAAGGACCCGGCCTTCATCGCCTTGACCGGCAAGTTCGTGCCGGTCTATCTGGATGGCGACGAGGAAGGTGCGCAGGCCTGGGGCGAACGCTTCGGGGTGCGCGGCTACCCGACCCTGATCGTACTGGACCCACAGCGCAATGAACTTACCCGCGTGGCCGGTGGCAACGACGCCGCCGAACTGACCCGGGCGTTGACCGTTGCCGCCGGGCGCCGCAGTGCAATCGCTGCCACTCTGGCCACCGCCCTGGCCACGCCGGAGAAGTTGGCTGCAGAAGACTGGCAGGTACTGGGCGACTACGGCTGGGAAGTCGACGCCAACCGCCTGGCCGGCGAGCGCAGGAGTCAGGATGTACTGCGCCAGCTGTCCAAGGCGGCACCGGATGCCGCCCTGCAGCGCCGCTTCGCCCTGCTGGCCTTGGCCACCGCCGACACGCCCGCCAGCTCGCCTACCGAAGTACGCGAGCTGCTGCAGGCCGTGCTGGCGCAGCCGGCCGAAGTCCGCCGCAACCGTGAGTTGCTGGGCTATGCAGGCGCACAGCTGGTCACGCAGGCCAGTACTGGGCCGGCCACCCGCAACACGCTGGGCCAGCAGCTGCTGGTCGCGCTGGAACGCGCAGATGCCGAGCGCGGCGACCGCGCCGACGACGCATTGTCGCGCGCACTGACGGAAGTATCGCTGGCCCGCCAGCAGCAGCCGAAGGGCGCACTGCCCGCGCCGCTGGTTGATCGGGTCAAGCAGCGCGTGGCCGCGGCCGACGCCACCGCCACTGATGCGCATGCACGCCAGGCCACGATCAGCAGCGCGGTCTACGCACTGCGCCAGGTCGGTGACGACGCCGGTGCCGAGGCGTTGTTGCTGGCGGAGCTGAAGCGCAGCGAGCAGCCCTACTACTACATGCCCGAGCTGGCCGAACTGGCCGAGCAGCGCGGCGACACTGCCGGTGCGCTGGAGTGGTTGAAGCGTGCCTACGACGGTGCGCAGGGCCCGGCCACCCGCGTGCAATGGGGCGTGCTGTACGTGGAAGGGTTGCTGAAGCTGGCGCCGAACGACGCGCCGCGCATCGAGCAGGCCACCGCCTCGCTGATCGCCGAACTGGAGGCGCAGCCGTCGGGTTACCACCAGCGCACCCGCCAGCGTTTCGAGCGCCTGGCCGGGCAGCTGAAGGCGTGGAGCGGGAAGCACCAGGGTGCCGAGACGCTGGCGCGATTGCAGCAGAGGATGCAGCAGGCGTGCGGTGAACAGGTGGATGGCGCGTGCAAGGACTGGTTGAGTTGAGTTGATGAAAACGCGGGCGGCTGGTTCGCCTGCCGGCGCCTTTGTTGATGCCGGTTGTGGCCGGGGGAGGGGCTGGCCGGGACACGCCGTAAACCCATCCTTGGGGGCTCGATGGCGCCATCCATGGCGCCAACGGTCCCGGCCAGCCCCTCCCCCCGCCACCGGACGGTTTCCTGCGAGCGCGGGCAGCACTTCAGCGCGCCGGTGAGGTTAGAAAAGCGGGTTCTGGTAGTGCCGGCCGCTGGCCGGCAACCCGACCTTGCCAGCATGCCGGCCAGCGGCCGGCACTACCATTCCGCTCGTGCTGTCCTGCAGGAAGAATCAAAGCGATGAACGCGCACGCACCTCAATCCCGCCCCTTGACCTCAACCAATGTTGAGGTGCGATAACGATCTCCCCACGGCCAGCCCCCTGGCCTTCCCACGGAGATTGCTTCGATGTCGTACTCGCTTCCCCCGCTCCCCTACGCCTACGACGCCCTTGAGCCGCATTTCGATGCGCGCACGATGGAGATCCACCACAGCAAGCACCACCAGACCTACGTCAACAATCTCAACGCCGCCATCGAGCAGGCCGGCATCGCCGAGCAGCCGGTCGAGGCGCTGATCGCCAACCTCGATGCCGTGCCCGAGGCCCAGCGTGGCGCGGTCCGCAACAACGGCGGCGGCCACGCCAACCACAGCCTGTTCTGGACCGTGCTCAGCACCACCGGTGGTGCACCCGATGACGAACTGGCCGCCGCCATCGACCGTGACCTCGGCGGTTTCGATGCTTTCAAGGAGGCCTTCACCAAGGCCGCGCAGACCCGCTTCGGCAGTGGCTGGGCCTGGCTGACCCGCGATCGCGATGGTCGCCTGCAGGTGGAAAGCAGCGCCAACCAGGACAGCCCGCTGATGGGTGCAGCCGTAGGCCTGTCCGGCCACACCCCGATCCTCGCACTGGATGTCTGGGAACACGCCTACTACCTGCACTACCAGAACCGCCGCCCGGACTACATCGGCGCCTTCTTCAACATCATCAACTGGGCCGAAGTCGGCCGGCGCTACCACCAGGCCCGGGCCTCATGAGCGGCGAGACACTGCCCTACGCCGGGCCGTGGGCCGGGGTGTTCCCCGCCCCGGCCCCGGTGCCATCGGTCGAGATGCCGCCGCGTGCCCTGCGGCGGCTGCTCGGCCATTTCCCGACCGGCGTGGCCATCGTCTGCGCGCGCGATGCACAGGGCAAGCCGGTCGGCCTGACCATCAACTCGTTCGTGCCGGTCTCACTGCAGCCACCGTTGGTGCTGTGGAACCTGGCGTTGCACGCACAGAGCCTGTCCACCTTCCAGCGCGCCACGCGCTTTGCGCTCAGCGTGCTGGCGGCCGACCAGGAAGCGCTGGCCCGGCGCTTCGCCGATCCGCAGGTCCGCAACCGCTTCGACGGCCTGGCATTGCTGGATGACGACGAGGACGCCCCACCCCGCATCACCGGTGCGGTCGCCCATCTCACCTGTACCCGCCACGCGCAGTGGCCGGTGGGCGATCACCTGCTGCTGGCCGGCCGCATCATCGAAGTGCACGAGAACGGCGGCGCGCCACTGCTGTTCCATCGCGGCCGCTTCCAGCCCGGCCCGGCCGAGCTGCTGGCGGAGGTACGCGGATGAACATCGAAGCTCTGGAATGCATGCTTGCCGCCGGCAAGGACGGCGCGCTGCTGCGCTTCGGCCTGGGCAAGGGCTGGCTGGATGCCGGCAACCCGGTACGCGCGGCAACCCACCTGGGCCGTTGCGTGGTGCTTGATCCGCAGTACTCGGCGGCCTGGAAGCTGCTGGGCAAAGCCTGGCTGGCCAGTGGCCAGCCACAGGCGGCCCGTGAGGCGTGGCAGCGCGGCTTGAGCGTGGCCGGCAGCAAGGGCGACCAGCAGGCACGCAAGGAAATGCAGGTGTTCCTGCGACGCCTGGACCGCGAGCAGGCGGCCCTGGCGAAGGCGGGCTGAGTCGATCAGCCCGCGTTGGCAGATGCCGGTGCGGACATGATGTCCGGCATCGGCAGGCGGCGCGGCTTGCTCGGGAATGCGTGGCGCAGGATGCGCCAGACCACCTGGCCGAACTGGCGCGGCAGCGAGCCGTTGTTGTAGTGCTGGCCGTAGCGGCGGCAGATGTCCTTCACTTCCTTGGCGATGGCCGCATAGCGGTTGGCCGGCAGATCCGGGTAGAAATGGTGCTCGATCTGGTGGCTGAGGTTGCCCGACAGCACGTTGATCAGGAACCCACCGCTGATGTTGGACGAACCGCGCAGCTGGCGCAGGTACCAGTGGCCGCGCGACTCATTGCGCAGGCACTCCTTGGGGAAGGTTTCCGATTCGGCGGTGAAGTGCCCGCAGAAGATGATCACGTAGGTCCAGATGTTGCGCAGGCCGTTGGCGACCAGGTTGCCCAGCATCACGGTGAGGAAGAACGGACCCGCCAGCAGCGGGAAGAACACGTAGTCCTTCAGCACCTGGCGCAGCATCTTGCGCGCCACCGGGCGGGTCTGCAGCCACATCGCACGGGCACTCATGCGGCCCTTCAGCCAGCGGCCAAGGCGAAGGTCCTGCGCGGCCACACCCCACTGGAACAGCAGTGCGAAGATCGGCGCGATGATCGGCTGCAGCAGGTAGAACGGCTTCCAGCGCTGTTCGGGGAAGATGCGCAGCAGGCCATAGCCGATGTCATCGTCCATGCCACGCACATTGGTGTAGGTGTGGTGGCGGAAATTGTGGGTCTTGCGCCAGTTGTCGGCGGTGGCAACGATGTCCCACTCGTAGGTGTTGCCATTGAGCTTGGGATCACCGGTCCAGTCGAACTGGCCGTGCATCACGTTGTGGCCCAGCTCCATGTTCTCCAGGATCTTCGACAGCGCCAGCAGCAGCGTGCCGGTGATCGCGGCCGGCCACAGCAGCGGCATCCAGAACAGCGGCGAAAACGCTGCCAGGAACAGCAGGCCACGGCCACCCACGCCGAACCAGCGCACGGCGGCGGCCACGCGGCGGATGTAGCGGGTATCGGAGGCGCCGAGGCTGCCGATCACACGGTCGCGGATCGCGTCGAGTTCCTCGCCGAAGGCATGCATCTCGGCAGTACTCAGGGCACGGTCGGTGGCGCGGGTCATGGCAGGCGTCCTCAGAGATCCAGGGTCAGGTCGGTGGTCGGTGCGCTCACGCAGATCCGCACCGGCTGTGCCGATTCGGACTGCAGGTCGCCGGTGCGCAGGTGGCGGGTGGCGCCACTGACACGGTCACAGCTGCAGGTATTGCAGATGCCCATGCGGCAGCCATGCTTGGGCTTGATGCCATGGGCTTCGAGGCTTTCCAGCAACGAGCGGCCGCGCGGCACGCTCAGCTGGCGGCCACTGCGGGCAAGGGTCAGCGACACTTCGCCTTCGCTGCTGGCGTCACGCAACGGCGCTGGCGGAGTGAACGCTTCCGCCTGGAAACCCGCAACCTGGTGCGCCAGGCGTTCGCGCGCAGCGGCAACGAATCCATCCGGGCCACAGGCCAGCACGTGGCGCTGCGCCAACGGGGTGTCATCGCCGGCGACCTGCAGATCGTGAGTATCGATGCGTGCGGCAGGCACATCACCCTCGCGGGTGGTCAGCAGGTGCACACGCAGGTTCGGCTGGCGCGCGGCCAGCGCCTGCAGCTCATCACGGAACTGCAGCTGGGCGGCACTGCGCTCCCAGTAGAACAGGTCCACCGGCGCGGCCAGCGGGCGCTGGCAGGCGTCGCGCAGCAGGCTGCGCATCGGCGTGATGCCACTACCGGCCGCCAGCAGCAATACCGGAGCCGCGGCCGGCAACTGGAATTCTCCGAACGCAGCCTCCAGGCGGAACAGCTCACCCAGCTGTGCGTGGTTGACCAGATGCTGGCTGACCCGGCCGCCGTCGACCGCCTTGACGGTGATCGCCAGTTCGCGTGGTCCCAGCGCGGTGGGGCTGTAGCTGCGCTGCCACAGGCGTCCTTCAATCTCCACGCCGAGGGTGACGTGCTGGCCCGCGCGCATGCCGGCCCAGTGCCGGTTGGTGCGCAGGACCAGGGTCGCCGCGCCCTCGCCGGCCGGCTCGCGCCGGACCAGGCGGGCCACCGGCTCGCGCAGGGTCCACAGGGGATTGAGCTGGCCCGCCCAGAAATCGAACAGCGACGGCGAGACCCAGCGGTACGGAGAGAACAGGGATGGACGGACGACAGCGCTCATGGGCGCACTATACGGGCGCACATACACCTGTGTATACATGTGTATATTGAACCGGATTGGGTATGATTCAGCCTCGCCCCACCGGAACCGTCATGGCCGCCGCCACCGTCTTGTCGACGCCCGAAGATGCCAACAGCCCGGCCCGCCGTACGGTGAGCCGCGAAGATCTGCTGGCCGCCGCCCTGAAGCTGATCGGGCCGCACCGCAGCCTGTCCACGCTCAGCCTGCGCGAAGTGGCACGCGAGGCCGGCATCGCGCCGAACAGCTTCTACCGGCAGTTCCGCGACATGGACGAACTGGCCGTAGCGCTGATCGACGCAGCCGGCCGCTCGCTGCGCACCATCATCGGCGAGGCCCGCCAGCGCGCCACCTCCACCGCCACCAGCGTGGTGCGGGTCTCGGTGGAGACTTTCATGGAACAGCTGCGCGCCGACGACAAGCTGCTGCACGTGCTGTTGCGCGAAGGCGCGGTCGGCTCGGACGACTTCAAGCACGCAGTCGAACGCGAGCTGCATTATTTCGAGGAAGAGCTGCAGCACGACCTGGTGCGCCTGGCCGCACTGGATGGCGCGGTGCTGCACGCTCCGGAACTGGTAGCCAAGGCCATCACCCGGCTGGTGTTCGCGATGGGCGCCACCGCCATGGACCTGCCTCCGGAGAAGGATCCGGAGCTGGTCGAACAGATCTCCACGATGATCCGCATGATCATCGTCGGCGCCCGCACGCCCGCCGCATTCCGCCGCGGCTGACGATCGCGCCCTGGGGTCGGATCCCTTTCCAAAGGAAAGGGCTCTGACCCCAACCTCCCTGCCCACACGGCAACTCCATCCTCCGGACATGACCACCGGCAGGTTTGTGGTTGTTTTATGTAATGTTATAACGCTCCCGTGATCTGACCCGGCCGGCGCTCCACTCGGAATTGCTGCGGCTTCGTTATATAGCACTTGCTATATTGATAAGCCGCTGCTTCCATATGCATCAGCCAGGTCGCCCTCGCCGCCTTTCTTCCCCCAAGGACGACGCCCTCATGTGCTCTATCCCCCACCGCTTCCGAAGGTTGCCGCTGGCCGCCGCCATTGCCCTGATCCTGCCGCTGCCTGCACTGGCTGACACTCCGAAACCGACCGAACTGGACCGTGTGCAGGTCAAGGTCAGCACCGCCACACGCAGTGAACGCCTGCTGTCGGACGTGCCGATCCGCACGGAAGTGCTGCGCAAGGAAGACATCGCGCTGCGCGCCGCCACCGACTTCTCGCGCGCCGCCGAGCTGATCAACGGCCTGCGCGTGGAGAGCAACTGCCAGAACTGCAACACCAGCGAAGTACAGCTGCTGGGCCTGCCCGGTGCCTACAACCAGCTGCTGTTCGATGGCATCCCGCTGCTGTCCACGCTGGGCAGCGTGTACGGCCTGGAACAGATCCCAGCCGGGTTCGTCGACCGCATCGAAGTGGTCAAGGGCGGTGGCTCGGCGCTGTACGGCCCAGGTGCGGTGGCCGGTGTGATCAACCTGATTCCGCCGCTGCCGGCGCGTAGCGGTGGCCATGTGCAGGCCGGTGTGGACGTGCTGAAGGGCACGCCGCAGAAGAACGCCGATGTGCGCCTGGACCTGGTGGCGAAAGACGCCGACGCCGGGCTGTCGGTGATTGCCCAGCGCAACTGGAACAGTGGCATCGACTACAACGGCGACGGCTACACCGAAATCACCCGCAAGAATCTCAAGGTCGGCGGCCTGCAGGCCTGGTATGCGCCCAACCCCGGCACCCGCCTTCGCCTGGACCTGCAGGTGACCGATGAAACCCGTCGCGGCGGCAACCGCCTGGACCAGCCCGAATACCTGGCCAACATCGCCGAATCGCTGGACACGAAGTACCGGCGCGGCAGCGTGTCGTGGGACCAGGAAATCAATGCCGACGTTGATTTCCGCCTGGCCTACGCCTTCGCCGACATCGATCGCGACAGTTTCTACGGTGGCCTGGGCGACGTCGTCACCGATCCCTCAGCGCCCGGCTATGACCCGTCGCAGCTGGACCCGAACGTGGCCGGCAGCGCGGCCTCGCGTTCGTGGCGCCAGTACGGGCGCACCCACAACCCGCTGCACTACATCGACAGCCAGTTGAACTGGCGATTGGGCGCGCACGCGCTGGCCTTCGGCGTGCAGTACAAGCACGAGGCGCTGCGCGACGACAACCGTACCGGTGATGGCCAGCGCCTGGCGGTGCTGGAAGACGCCACCTTCCACAACATCGGCGCCTTCATCCAGGACGAGTGGAGCCTGCGCGACAACGTCGACCTGGTGCTGGGCGCACGCGTGGACAAGAGCTCGGAACTGGACAACGCGGTGTTCTCACCACGCATCGCGCTGGCCTGGCAGGCCACGCCGAACCTGACGTGGCGCGCCGGTATCGCCACCGGCTTCCGTGCGCCGGAAATCTTCGTCGAGGATGTGCACGTCGATACGCTGGGCGGCGAACAGGTGCGCGTGCGCAACACGGACGGTCTGAAAGAGGAACGCGCGTTGACCACCCTGTTCGGCTTCGACTGGCGTTCGGACCCGGCCAATCCGGTGTGGAGCTGGGATGCCACCGCCTCCTATGCACGCATCCGCGACACCTTCGCGCTGGGCGAGATCCAGCGCGGCGATGACGGCCAGCTGAGCCAGCTGCGCTACAACGCCTCCGGCTCCAACGTGCTGGGTGCGGAAACCAACCTCGGCTGGCAACCCTCGCCGCAGTGGCGCCTGACCGCAGGTGCCTCATGGTACCGCTCGCGCTTCCGCGAGCCGCAACGCATCTTCGACGACAGTGGCGACGGTGGCGACACCGTGATCGAAAGCCGCGATTACCTGAAGACACCCCGCTGGACCGGTCTGGCGCAGCTCAGCTGGATGCCGGCCGAACCGTGGGAAACCTTCGTCGCGCTGCGCCATACCGGGCCGATGTCGGTGCTGAACAACCGGCTGGGCGAGCTGCACCGCACACGCTCGTTCCTGGTCACCGACCTTGGTGCGCGCTGGCACCGGCATCTCGGCGCACAGGCGCAGCAGGAAGTGTCGGTAGCTGCGGGCGTCAAGAACGTATTCGACCAGCGCCAGAAAGACCTGGAATTGGGCGCGCTGCGGGACAGCGACTATGTCTACGGGCCGCGCTTCGCGCGCTCGTGGTACGTCAACCTGCGCTATGCGTTCTGAAGCTCTGCGAGCGTTGTTGCTGGCCTGTGCCATGCTGCTGGCCGCACCGGCGATGGCTGCGGACCTGCACGCGCAGGTTTCGGCCTCGCTGATGCGGCCGGAGCAGCGATCGCTACGGCCGATGCAGTGGTCGTCGCCGCCGAAACTGGTGGCGCTGTACTTCGGCGCCGACTGGTGTGCACCGTGCCATGCCTTCGTACCCACGCTGCGCAGCGTGCGTGATGCCCTGCGCCAAGCCGGCGCCGATACCGAAGTGGTGTACGTCAGCCAGGATGAGAGCGAGAGCGCGCTTCGCCGCTACATGCACGCGCAGGACATGCCGTGGCCGGTACTGGACCCACGACGTGCCGCGCGCATGCCGGCACTGCAGGCATTGGCCGGATTGGCACCACCGAACCTGGTGCTGATCGATGCGGATGGGAAGGTGCTGGCCAACGGATGGCAGGGCCGGCGCTATGAAGGCCTGCAGCCGGTGTTGAAGGAATGGACGAAACGCGCGTGCGCGCAGCAGCAGGCGCGCTGCCCGCCTGGATTGTAGATCCACGCCATGCGTGGATGCTCCCTGTCATCGCGCGAACAGCAGCCGAGCATGGCTCGGCTCTACAGGAAACGTGGCTCAGCCGCCCTCGGCCCTGCGCACGAATGCCTCGAACAGAGCCAGTGTCTGTTCGCTGACATGGTGCTCGATGCCCTCCGCATCGCGCCGCGCGGTATCTGCGTCCACCCCCAGCGCCAGCAGGAAACGCTCCACGGTCTGGTGGCGTTGGCGGCTGGCATGGGCCAGCGCCTCACCTTCCGGGGTCAGGAACACGCCACGGTACGGCCGCTGCACCACCCAGCCGTCACGGGCCAGGCGCCGCAGCATCTTCGCCACGGTGGGCTGGGCCACGCCAAGGCGGGTGGCGATGTCGACCTGCCGGGCCTCGCCGCCGTCGGCCAGCAGGTCCGAGATCAGCTCGACATAGTCCTCCACCAGCTCCATCCGGTGCGCTTCGCGCACTTGCCGGAAGCTCTCGACCTGGCGCTCAGCCTCGATCAAGGGGGTGCTTTTCAGCGATGTCGAATCGTCGGTCTTGCCCACGCCTGCGCCTGTCCTTCCGGGGTGATCCGGTGTTGAACCTGAATTCTGGACCAGTAACGCGATAAAGACGATTGTTTCACGTTGCTATTGACTATAGCAGGAGCTATATTCGGACCCATGAACACCCTGGCGCCCCGCGACCCTTCGGCCTCCACTCCGGCCAGCCTGGGTGCGCTCAACGCCTCGGTCGCCGTGCCCGACAAGGGCCATTGGTGGTTCCGCCTGCTGGCCTTCCTTGGCCCGGGCTACATGATCTCGGTCGGATACATGGATCCAGGCAACTGGGCCACCGACCTCGCCGGCGGTTCGCGCTTCGGCTACCTGCTGCTGTCGGTCATCCTCATTTCCAACCTGATGGCGGTGATCCTGCAGGCGCTGTCGGCGCGGCTCGGCATCGCCACCGGCATGGACCTGGCGCAGGCCTGCCGCGCCCGCTACCCCAAGCCGGTGAACCTGGCGCTGTGGGCGCTGTGCGAGGCGGCGATCATCGCCTGCGACCTGGCCGAGGTGATCGGCACCGCGATCGCGCTGAAGCTGCTGTTCGACCTGCCACTGCTGTGGGGCGCGGTGATCACTGCGCTGGATACGCTGCTGGTTCTGCTGCTGATGAACCGCGGCTTCCGTGCGCTGGAAGCCTTCGTGATCGCGCTGCTGATGGTGATCTTCGCCTGCTTCATGGTGCAGATCGCGATGGCTGCGCCGCCAGTGATGGCGGTGCTGGGCGGCTTCATTCCGCGCGCGCAGGTGGTGACCGATCCGCACGCGCTGTACATCGCGATCGGCATCATCGGTGCCACGGTGATGCCGCACAATCTCTACCTGCATTCGTCCATCGTGCAGACCCGCGCCTACCCGCGTACCAATGAAGGCCGCCGCAGTGCGCTGCGCTGGGCGGTTACCGATAGCACTCTCGCGTTGACACTCGCATTGTTCATCAACGCCAGCATCCTGATCCTGGCGGCGGCGGTGTTCCATGCCAATGGTCGTTTCGACGTGGAAGACATCGAGCAGGCGCACCAGCTGCTGGCGCCGATGCTGGGCGTGGGCGCGGCGGCGACGTTGTTTGCGATCGCGTTGCTGGCCTCCGGCCTGAACTCGACGGTGACCGCGACGCTGGCCGGCCAGATCGTGATGGAAGGTTTCCTGCACCTGCGAATGCCGCCGTGGCTGCGACGGCTGATCACCCGCGCACTGGCGATCATTCCGGTGGTGGTGGTGATCCTGCTGTTCGGCGACCAGGGCGCGGTGAAGCTGCTGGTGCTGAGCCAGGTGGTGCTGTCGATGCAGCTGCCGTTCGCGATCATCCCGCTGGTGCGGATCGTGACCGACAAGGTGACGATGGGGGCGCTGGTGGCCCCGCGCTGGCTGGGCGCGATCGCCTGGGTGATCGCGCTGGTGATCGTGGTGTTGAACGTGAAGCTGCTGGTGGATACCTTCAGCGGCGCCTGACGCCAAACCACGGACCCTGCCCCGGTAGATCCACGCCATGCGTGGATACCTTGTAGAGTCGAGCCATGTTCGACTCATCGCTCACCGTGCGAACGGCAGCCGAGCATGGGCTCGGCTCTACAAATGCAGCGCGATCGCGGCCTCGATCTGCTGCGGCGACTGGAACCCGGCCAGGCGCGTGCGTTCGTTACCATCACGGAACAGGGACAGCGTCGGCGTCTGCCGCAGCCCCAGTTCCCTGAAGAACGCCTCACCCAGCACTTCCAGCTGCACGCGAAGCAAGGTGGTGCCCTGCCCCGCCACGCTGTTGGCCACGCGGTGCAGCGACACTTCCAGCATCCGGCACCCGGGGCACTGGTCCTTGTGGAAATCCACCAGCACCCGCGGGTGCTCGGCCAGCAGCTGCTGGAACTGCTCAGGCGTGGTGGCGTCGATGATCTGCATCGTGGTTGCTCCAGTAGTGGGCCAGGACCGCATCGGTCCAGGCGTCGATGGCTTCGGCATGACGCTCGCCATGCGGCATCTGTTCGATCTCCAGCGGCGGGTAGTCGCTGCGGAAATAGCGGATCAGCCGGTGCACGGCACCACAGTAGTACTCCTGCCCCCACTGCGTTTCGCCGGTGCCGAACACCGCCAGCTGGCGTGGCTGCTGACCGCGCTCGGCAATGCCAGCCACCCACGCCTTCATCTCCGCTGGCGTGCGCCCGGCGTTGTCGGTCCAGCAGCCCAGCAGCACCAGGTCGGCCTCGCCGGCAGCCAGCGGCGGCGCCTGCCGCAGGTCGTCGGCCTCCTGCCAGTGCACCGCATGACCTGCGGCGCGGCAGCGCTCGGCGATCTGCCGGCCGAGCTCGCGGGTGTTGCCGCTCAAGGAGGCGACCACCATCAGGATGCTCAGCGCGGTGCCGGGCTCAGAGGTCGTCGAAGCCGTTGTCGACGTTGGTCTTCTTGTAACTTGCATTGCGCATCTCGAAGAAGTCGGTCTTGGTCTCGGTGAAGTTGTCGGCGTAGGCCCTGATCCAAGGCATCACGTTGTCGGTGGTGTCGCTGTACAGGCGCTCGATGCCGAGCATGCCGGCCATCTTGTTGGCGCGGTACTTCACGTAGCGCACCATCTCGTCCACGTCGATGCCATCGATGCCATCCAGCACCTCCGACGACCACTGCGTCTCAAGCTCGATGGCATGTTCGAATGACTGGTGCACATAGGCGGTCAACTCATTGGTCTGCAGCTCGGGGTTTTCGCCGATGATGGCGCGGATCAGCTCGCTGATGAACTTGGTATGGGCCAGCTCGTCGCGATTGATGAAGCTGATGATCTTGCCGGTGCCGTTCATGCGGTTCTGCCGCACCATGTTGTAGAAGTACGCGAACCCGGAATAGAAATTGATGCCCTCCAGGATCGAGGACTGGATCAACGACTTGAGCAGGGTCTCGGCGGTCTTCTCGCGCATGAAGTCGTCGTACGCACCCATGATCGGGGCATTGCGCTTGATGATGGTCGGGTGGGTGCGGGCGATCTCGAAGATCCGGTTCTGGTTCGGCAGGTCGGTGATCGAGGCCAGCACGTAACTGTAGCTCTCGTTGTGGATCACTTCCTGCTGGCCGATGATCGCCGCGTTGGCATGTGCAGCCGGGTCGGTGATGTACTCGGCCACGTTGTAGATGAATCGCGTCTGTGGCGAATCCAGCGTGGCCAGCAGGCCGATGATTGAGTCGTAGGCGTTCTTCTCGCGCCCTGACAGCTCGCCGTACTGGCGCGCGTCCAGCTTCATGTCCACCTCGTCGGGAATCCAGAAGTTGGTCGACAGCTCCTTGTAGGCCCGATAGAACGACGGGTACGGGATATCGTTCCAGTTGAGGATACCGCTGGTCTGGCCGTTGATGATGCCGGTGCTGCGGTTGGGATGGCGCGGTTCGAGGATCTTGATGCGGTCGAGGGGGGTTGCCATGGGCTTCTGCCTTCGTTCTCTTTCTATCGTGTTGCCGGCCAGCGGCCGGCACTACCGTGGGTCGCCGGTGGTCAGCTGGCGCACCACTCGCATTCGCTGATGTCGATGTCGTTGGAGCGCACGTAATAGGTGGTCTTCAGGCCTTCGCGCCAGGCGCTCAGGTGCAGCTCCAGCAGCGTGCTCGCACGGATGGTGCTGGGCACGTACAGGTTGAAACTGATCGACTGGTCGACATGCCGCTGGCGGCGCGCGTTCTGGCGCACGCTGGCGAACTGGTCGACCTTGTAGGCGCCCTTCTCGTAGTACGGCCAGGTCTCCAGCGACAGTCCCGGTGCTGCCACCGGCCGCCGGAAGTCCTTCTTCTCCTCGTAGTAGAACGCGCTGTAGATCGGGTCGATCGAAGCGGTGGAACCGGCAATCTGCGCGGTGCTCATGTTCGGCGCCACGGCCAGCAGCCATCCGTTGCGCAGGCCGTGCGTGGCGATCTCGCGGGCCAGGCTGTCCCATGCGGCGCCAGTGTAGTCGCGGTCACGGAAGTAGCGCCCGTTGTGCCAGTCGCTGCCCGCGAACATCGGGTAGCTGCCCTTCTCCTGCGCCAGTTGCGCGCTGGCCTGGATGGTCAGGAAGTTGATGCGTTCGTAGAGACGGTCGGCCAATTCTTCGGCATCCGGAGATTCCCACTGGATCGCCTGCTGCGCCAGCAGGTGGTGCCAACCGAACGTGCCCAGGCCGATGGCGCGGTACTTGCGGTTGGTGATCGTGGCCTGCGGCACCGGCAACGCGTTGAGGTCGATCACGTTGTCGAGCATGCGCACCTGGATCGGGATCAGGCGCTCCAGCACATCGGTGGCCAGCAGGTCATCCGGCGCACTGATCGCCCGGCCGAGGTTGATCGAGGACAGGTTGCAGACCACGAAGTCGCCCGCACGGCGCGTGGTGACGATCTGGTCGCCGCTGACGATCTCCTGGATCATCCGCGTCGGGCTCATGTTCTGCAGGATCTCGGTGCACAGGTTGCTGGAATAGATCATGCCCGCGTGCTTGTTCGGGTTCCTGCGATTGACCTCGTCGCGGTAGAACAGGAACGGGTTGCCGGTTTCCAGCTGGCTGAGCATGATCCGCTTGAACAGATCGATGGCCTTCACCGTGCGGCGGCTGATGCTCTCATCGGCCACCAGCTCGGCATAGCGGTCGCGGAAGCTGCCCGAACCGCGCTTCTCATCGTAGAAGTCCTGCAGGTACCAGCCCTTGGCCTGCTTCACCTCGTGCGGGTCGAACAGGTACCAGTCGGCGCGGCGCTCGACCGCTTCCATGAACAGGTCGGGTACGCACACCGAGGTGAACACATCGTGCGCGCGCAGGCGCTGGTCGCCGTTGTTGAGGCGCAGGTCCATGAAGGCTTCGATGTCGCGGTGCCAGATGTCCAGGTACACCGCCACCGCGCCCTTGCGCTGGCCAAGCTGATCAACCGACACCGCCGTGTTGTTGAGCTGCTTGATCCACGGCACCACGCCGCCGGAGGAATTGGCCACGCCACGGATCGGTGCGCCGCTGCTGCGCACGTAGCCCAGGTAGGCGCCAACCCCGCCGCCGTGCTTGGACACGCGCGCGATATCGGTGTTGGAGTCATAGATGCCCTGCAGGCTGTCGTCCACCGTGTCGATGAAGCAGCTGGACAGCTGGCCGCCCACCTTGCCGGCATTTGCCAGCGTCGGCGTGGCCACGGTCATGTACAGGTTGGACAGCGCCCAGTACGCCTCGCCAACCAGCTGCATGCGGCGTTCGCGCGGCTTTTCCTCCTGCATCAGGTACAGCGCAATGGTCAGCCAGCGCTCCTGCGGCAGTTCATAGACCTCGCGGCTGCGGTCGCTGGCCAGATAGCGGGTGGCCAGCAGGTACAGGCCGTTGTAGGCGAACAGGCGGTCGCGTTCCGGATCGATCATCTCACCGGCCTGCTGCAGCTCTTCCTTCGAATAGCAGCGCAGGATGTCGTTGCTGTAGATGCCGCGGTCAGCCAGGCTTTCCTGCAGGCCCACGTAAGAGCCGTACTTCAGGCTGACATCGTAGAAGCGGTTGCGGCTGGCACGCTTGTACAGGCGGCGCAGGTAGATGCGCGCGGCGAACTGTTCCCACTCGGGCGCGACCAGGTCCACCCGCGATTCGGCCTCGCGGATCAACAGATCGACCAAGTCATCGGCGCTGATGCTGGGCTTGCGTTCGACCATTGCCTGCACCACGCGGCGGTAGTCGCTCACATCCAGCTGCGGGAACTCGGCATGCACGGCATCGATGCTGCGCTGCAGGCGCTCGGCGTCGAACGGCAGGCGGCGGTTGCCGGCCTCCTTGGTGATCCAGGTCGGTACGCGCTCGCCACCGGCGCGCAAGGCGTCGCCAGCGCCGGCCGGATCGGCCACGCGGAAGGTACTGTCGGTCATGGTGGTGAAACTCCAGGCTCGCACGCGCATTGGCGCTCGATGCCATGGCGGCCCTGGACGCGATACCGGCGCACGGGGCGAACGGGTGGATTGCCAGGGTGCGGGAACGTAGGTCGTCGGCATCTGCCTGCGCCTGCGGCCGGTATCCGGGCCGTGGGGGGCGACCTGCGTCCGCACGATGGCGGCCGCGTCGACACGGCAAGCCTTCAGGGGCGGGCCGCGGGACGTTTGCTGCATGTCCGGCGGCGGCGGCTGACCGGGAGTGACGGCCACAACATAGTGGGGATGACGCGCACCGTCAACACAAGATGCGGTAATCACGACATGCCGCGACGATCAGTCGCAGGATGCCGTGTTGCAGCGGCGACGCCTTGTCGACATGCCCTGCGTCCCCAGTTCGGTACAACATCCACTTTCCCCGGAACACCGCCCCATGCGCGCTGCCCAGTACTCCTCCTTCGGCAACCCGGCCGACGTCCTCGCCATTGCCGATGCCGCCCTGCCCGAGCCCGGCCCCGGCGAGGTGCGCATCCGCACCGTGCTGGCCTCGATCCACAACCACGACCTGCTGACCGTGCGTGGCCTCTACGGGTACAAGCCGACATTGCCGGCGATCGGTGGCAGTGAAGCACTGGGCGTGGTCGATGCACTCGGCGATGGCGTGGACGGCCTGCAGATCGGCCAGCGGGTAGCCGCCGCCTCGGTGCACGGCACCTGGGCCGAGGCCTTCGTCGCACCGGCACGCATGGTGATTCCGATGCCGGAGGCGATCCCGGACGAGATGGCCGCACAGTTGATCGCGATGCCGCTGAGCGCGCTGATGCTGCTGGAATTCCTGCACGTCCAAGCAGGCCAGTGGATCGTGCAGAACACCGCCAACGGCGCGGTCGGCAAGTCGCTGGCGATGCTGGCAAAGGCGCGCGGCGTGCACGTGGCCAACCTGGTGCGCAATGCCGCGGCCGTAGCGCAGTTGCAGGCGCTGGGCATCGATCATGTATTCGACACCTTGGTGGACGGCTGGAAGGATCGCGTGCGTGAGGCGACCGGCGAAGCACAGGCCGCGGCCGCAGTGGATTCCATCGGCGGCGACGCCAGTGGCGATCTGGTCGACCTGCTCGGCCACCACGGCACGCTGGTGTCGTTCGGTGTGATGAGTGGCGAACCGATGCACATTCCCGCCGGCGGCCTGATCTACAAGGAGGCCACGGTGAAGGGCTTCTGGGGCAGCAAGGTCAGCCAGGCGATGGCGGTGGAGGACAAGCGCCGGCTGGTCGGCGAGCTGCTCAAGCGCGCGGCCAGCGGCGAACTGACCTTGCCGGTGGAGCAGATCTTCGCGCTGGACGATATCGCCCAGGCAGCGAAGGCCGGTGCTGGGTCGGGACGCAATGGCAAGGTGCTGCTGCGGCCGTGATGCTAGGCACTGGATCCGGCGGCGCCGCGCGCCGCCGTCATCCCAATGGATAATGTCTACATCGTCTTTGCTGAAGAAGGAATCACGTTGAGCGGAATGAATGGTCGGAAGGTGCTGCTGGCGACCTTTCTCGGGAGCAAATCCCCTCCTGACGATGTTCGGCCCTCCGAAGACTACTGGAGGTTGATCGGTACCAACGGGACCATTGTTCTTGAGGAATCCCAGACTTCCATGACCAGGCATCAACGTGGCATGCGGGTGCTGGTCCAGTTTCCTGAAAGCATCACGGATATGGGGCTTGCTTGCCACAACGACATACCGGACAGCCTCTGGATTTTCGTCTCCGACCTGATAATTCACCCAGTCGATTGAATGGATCGGGGTTGAATGCAGTAGCGGCGCCCGGATACGGTCCGCCGCTGCCTGCTCCGGTCGTTAAGAACCTGTGATGTATAACTGAATGCGCTTTCGTCATTGGAAGGCGCAGGTACCTGCATGCGGTACTGACGGCTCCTCCCCCGTTCGGCGTTGCCGCTTCCATGTACCGCACCACCCTGAACCTGCTTGCCGGCGCGATCGCGCTGGGCCTCACTGCTGGCACCGCCAGCGCCTCTGAAACCACCGATGCCGGCAAGCACAGCACCACCCTCGGCGCCGTGCTGGTGACCGGCTCCA
Source organism: Stenotrophomonas sp. FR012 (assembly GCF_047520565.2). Taxonomy (NCBI): domain Bacteria; kingdom Pseudomonadati; phylum Pseudomonadota; class Gammaproteobacteria; order Lysobacterales; family Lysobacteraceae; genus Stenotrophomonas; species Stenotrophomonas sp. FR012. Next base: position 36,815 of record NZ_JAXBQL020000002.1, on the reverse strand, counting down.
ACATCAAGCGCAGCGATACCGCCGGGCCCAACCCGGTGCAGATCGTCAGCCGCGAACAGATCGAGCAGACCGGTCGTTCAACACTCACCGACGTGCTGCGCAATCTGTCGGCCAATGCCGGCAACAGCTTCGACGAGCAGTACACGGGCAGCTTCGCCGCCGGCTCTGCCTCGATCGGCCTGCGTGGCCTGTCACCGAAGAACACGCTGGTGCTGGTCAACGGCTACCGCGTGTCCAACTTCGGCTTCGCACTCAATACCCAGGACACTTTCGTCGACCTAAACGCGTTGCCGATCAGCGCCGTCGAGCGCATCGAAGTGCTCAAGGACGGCGCCTCGGCGGTGTACGGTTCCGATGCCATCGCCGGGGTCATCAACATCATCCTGCGCAGGAACTTCCAGGGCGTGGACGTCGGTGGCGGCTTCGGTACCGCCACCCAAGGCGGCTTGAACGAACGCAAGGCCAACCTGTTGGCCGGCTTCGGCGAACTGGAGCAGCAGGGCTGGAACGTGCTGTTCGGCTTGGACCTGCTCAAGCGTGATCGCCTCGACGCCGACCAGCGCGCCTATACCCGCAGCGGCGATTTCCGCGACAAGCCCGGCGGACGCCTGGCCGGCTGGTCCACCGCCGGTGGCAACTGGCTGTCCAACCCGCGCGCGCCGCAGCCGTTCGCCAACTGCCCCGAGGGCAGCCAGCTGCGCCCGTACAGCGACTTCGGCAGTACCCTGCCCGGCCAGGCCTGCGCCTTCAATGCGCAGCCGTTCAAGACCCTGCAACCCGGCGCCGAGCGCCTGCAGGCCTCGTTGAGTGCAACCTACCGCTTCAATGACAGCGTCGAGGCCTTCGCCGATGTGCTGTACAGCCACAACAAGGCCGACCAGATCTTCAGCGCGCCGCTGACCGTCGGCCCCGGCCTGCGCGCGTACAACCCGGCCACCGGCACGCTGATTGACGTGCCGGCGGTGCTGCCGGTCGGCCATCCCAACAATCCGGGCAGCACGCCGCTGCCGTTCGAGTACACCTTCTTCGATCTCGGCCCGCGCCTGAAGGACAACACGCAGGTGTTCTACCGTGCCCTGGCGGGCGTGCGCGGCAGCGGTGAACGCTGGGACTGGGAAGTCGCGGCGCTGACCTCGCAAAGTGCGCAGCGCGAGTACGTCGACAATTTCGTCAACCGCTATGCGTTCGAACAGATCCTGCGCGACGGAAGCTACAACTTCCTCAACCCGTCCGCCACGCCGGGCGCGCTGGATGCACTGCGTCTGCAGACCAAGCGGCCAGGCTGGTACAAGCTGCACGCGTTGAACCTGAAGGCCTCGACCTCGCTGTGGCAGATGCCGGCCGGTACGGTCGGCTTCGCCTGGGGCGCGGAGTTCCGCAAGGAATCGCTGGATGCGCGCACCAGTGCCCAGGTGCTGTCGGGCACCGAATTGCGCCCGGCCATCAACGTGGTCAACGGCGAGCGCCAGGTCAGCGCCGCCTACGCCGAACTGAGCGTGCCGCTGCATCGCACCCTGGAACTGCAGGTGGCCGGTCGCGGCGATCACTACGATGACTTCGGCAAAGCGTTCTCGCCCAAGGTGGCGCTGCGCTGGCAGCCGCTGGACAGCCTGCTGCTGCGCGGCTCGTTCTCGCGCGGCTTCCGTGCACCGTCGCTGCCGGAGATCGCGCCGGGCCAGACCGTCAGCTACGGCTCGGTGATCGATCCGCTGGACCCCCTGCAACCGGGCGGCAGCCGTGGCGTGACCAACATCCGCACCGGCAACCCGGACCTGAAGGCCGAGCGCTCGCGCAACTTCAACGTGGGTGCAGTGTGGTCGCCGGATGGTGATACCAGCATCGGCCTGGACTGGTACCGCATCGAGCAGGACAACCTGGTCAAGCCGGACAGCGCGCAGTTCATCGTCGACAACCCGACTCTGTTCCCGGGCCGCGTGCAACGTGATGCGCAGGGACGCATCCAGTTCATCTCCAACCAGTATGCCAACCAGGGCGAGTTGACCACCTCGGGGCTGGACCTGGACGCCAGCCGCACCTTCCGTACCGACGGCTGGGGCAACTTCACCGTGGCCGGCAGCTGGACCCACCTGCTGAGCTTCAAGCAGCCGCTGGTGGCTGGCCAGTCGCCGTACGAAGGCGCCGGCAACAACCGCCACGGCGCACTGCCGCGTACGCGCGGCACCACCTCATTGAACTGGGCGGTGGGCGACTGGAGCAGCACGCTGAGCCTGCAGTACGTGAGCGGCTACGACCAGCGCGTGGCGACGGCGACCAGCAATCCGGGGCTGCGTAACCGCGTCAAGCCGTATCACCAGCTGGACCTTTACGTGGCGTACGAGGGAATTCCGAATACCACGCTGTCGCTGTCGGTGCTGAACCTGACCGACAAGGATCCGCCGTTCGATCCGGCTGGCGGTTCCAACGGCTTCGACATCAGCCAGTACAACCTGCGCGGACAGTTCGTCTCGCTGGGTGCGCGCTACCGGTTCTGATGCGCCAACGGGGCGGCGATGATGCGCCGCCCCGTTCGCGTTGCCGGCCAGCGGCCGGCACTACCATCAACGGCTCAGGTGCAGGAACTGCAGGTGCCGTTCGTACTGGCTGATGATGTCGTTGATGATCTGCTTGCGGCTGTAGCCCACCAGGTCGTAGTCCTGGCTGCCTTCGAACAGATGCACCTCGGCGCGGTAGTAGCGCTGGTTGCGCAGCTGCTGCGCGGCAAACGACGGGGTCAGGTAGCCGCTCAGGATCACCCGGTACAGGAAGTCCTGCTGCTCGCCGTGGTTCACCGTCAGCTCCATGTCGCCGGCCTCGAAGCGGGTGGATACATCCCAACCCTGCCCGCGCAGCTGTTCGGCCACCGCCTCCATCGCCGGCTTCACGGTGTCATCCATGAAGCGGTAGACCTGGTCGCGCACCGGGAAGTGCATGGCCTGGCTCAGGCGCTGGCGCCAGCCCTGATGATGGCGATCGTCTCCGATCAACGGCGACGGCCGGTACTGCAGCGCGCGCTTGCGGTGCGACTCGTCACTGAACGCGCGGGTCAGGCCCCACATCATCAGCAGCAGGATCGCCGAGAACGGCAGCGATGCCAGCACCACCGCCGATTTCAATGCATCGATGCTGCCGGCCAGCAACAACCCGGCGGTCAGCACCGCGATCACCGTGCCCCAGAACACACGCAGCCAGCGCGGACCATCGTCTTCGGGCGATCCACCATGCGACGACAGCGTGGACAACACCACCGCTCCCGAATCAGCGGAGGTCACGAAGAAGATGAAGCTCACCAGCACCGTCACCGCGATCACCGTGCGGCTCCACGGGTAGCCATCCAGCAGTGCATACAACACGGTCGGTGGGTCATCCACCGCCAGCTGCGCCAGTTGCTGCTGGCCGTGGTGGAGCACCTGGTCCAGCGCGCTGTTGCCGAAGATCGACAGCCAGGCCAGGGTGAAGCCGAGCGGGATCAGCAGCACCCCGAACACGAATTCGCGGATGGTGCGGCCACGTGAGATGCGCGCGATGAACAGGCCGACGAACGGTGCCCAGCCGATCCACCAGGCCCAGTAGAACACCGTCCAGCCGCCCAGCCATTCCGGTCGGCCGCCATAGGCGTACACATCGAAACTCTTGCCGACCACGCTGCCCAGGTAGTCGCCCAGGTTCTGCATCAGCGTGCTGAACAGGTACTGCGTCGGCCCGGCGAACAGCATGAACAGCACCAGCGCGATCGCCAGCAGCATGTTGATGTTGGCCATCCAGCGCACGCCCTTCTCGACGCCGGACACGGCCACGGCCACGGCCGCGCCCATCATGCTGACCACCAGGATGATCTGCACCAGGTTGGAGTGCGGAATGTCGAACAGGTGCGAGAGGCCGGCATTGAGGTGCAGCACGCCGAAGCCCATGTCGGCACCGATGCCGAATACGGTGGCGACGATGCCCAGCGCATCCACGGTGTAGCCGATCGGGCCATTGATGCGCTTGCCGATCAGTGGGTACAGCGCAGAGCGCAGGGCCAGTGGCAGGTTGTGGCGATAGGCGAAGTAGGCCATCGCCATCGCCGCCAGCGCGAACACGCCCCAGCCGTGCAGGCCCCAGTGCAGGAACAGCAGCTGCATGGCCTGGCGCGCGCCAGCCTCGCCTGCGGCCGGATCGCCCTGCGGCGGCTGCAGGTAGTGGGTCAGCGGTTCGGATACGCAGAAGAAGAACAGGGTGATGCTGATGCCGGCGGCGAACAGCATGCCGGCCCATGAGAGGTAACTGAACTCCGGCTCGTCATGGTCGGCACCCAGCTTGATGCCACCGTACTTGGACAACGCCACGCCCACCACGAACACCAGGTACAGGGTCATGGCCAGCAGGTAGTACCAGCCGACGTTGAGGGCGGCCCAGTCCTGTGCCTTGAGCAGAAGGCGGCCCGCGCCGAGCGGGAACAGGCTGACGAACAGCGCGAACGCCACGACAACGATCGCCGCGAAGGCGAACACAGGCCGAAGGGTGCGCACCGGGGATTGTTGCGGCTCCAGTACTTCCATGGGGCGGCGTTCTCCGGAAGATCAAAGGGTTAGCCGACCGATTCTGGCTGAACCGCAGTGGACAGAGCATGAAGTTGCGGCCTGTGGTCGCAGGCCCGTCCGCTCATTCCGTGGTATCACGCGCGCGCTGCGACGCACCCTTGCTTGCGCGGGCCGCGCGCACCGCCTGCGGCGCGGCCACGCGCATCCTGTCCGATCACGACATTACATGCACCGCACACAGCTTGTTGCCATCCGGGTCACGCAGATAGGCCAGGAACACCTGCCGACCGGACATGTTGCGGACGCCGGGCGGATCTTCGATGGCGCTGCCACCGTGAGCCACTCCAGCTTCCTGCCAGGCACGCACGGCCTCTGCACTGCCCAGACTGAAACCGATGGTGCCACCGTTGGCATGGCACGCTGGCTGCCCATCGATCGGCGCGGTTACACCGAACATCCGTCCATCCTTGAAGTACAGCAGCCGTCCCTTCTCGTCGAATACGCCCGCACGCGCGGCCATCGCAGCGAACAGGGCGTCATAGAAGCGACGCGCGGCATCCATGTCGTTCGTTCCTACGGTGATGTGGCTGAACATGCGGGCACTCCATGTGGAAAACCGCAGTGTCGATGAGCGCGGGCGACTTCGCAAATCGCTGCACCCTCGCCGCCCCGCTCGCGACCGGGCGTGCTGCTACTTGGCGGTGCTGAGCAGCAGTACCGCCGCCGTGACCAGACCGATGCCGACCCAGCCGATCGGCCGCAGGCGGTTGCCGAACAACAGGCGGCCGCAGCTGGCGGTGCCGATCACGCCGATCGCCCCCCACATCGCATAGGCCGTGGCCAGATCCATGTAGCGCACGGCCTGGCCCAGCAGGGCGAAGGCGATCCAGACCAGGACGATCGCACCGACGCCCCAGCGCCAACGACGGAAACCTTCCGACTTGGCCACCATCATGTTGGCGGCGACGTCGATCAGCGCCGAGCAGATCACGAAAAACAGGGCCAGGGTGTTCATCAGTGCGCCTCCCCGAGGGTGACGCAGACGATGCCGGCCACCGCCAGCATCAGGCCGGCCAGCTGCTGCAGCGACAGGCTCTCGCCGAACACGGTGAGGCCGACCACGGTCAGCAGGGTCAGGCCGAGGCCTTCCCACACCGCGTAGGCCACGCCCACAGCAATGCGGCGCACCGACTGCGCGAGGAAGAAGTAGGACAGCGCCAGCGCGCCGGCCATGATCAGGTAGCCGCTCCAGCCGCCGTCGCGGGCGGCATGGGCCATGAACGAGGTGCCGACCACCTCGGCGATGATCGCCACGGTCAGGCAGGCCCAGGCGGCCAGCGCGCCACGGGCGGGAACAGTACGGGACATGTGAAGCTCCTTGCAGGCGGGGACCGCGCCGCCTCTTCAATGGGTCCACGGCATGCGTGGAGGGTCCGGAACGCCCGCAGACAGGGGCGACGGCGGCCAGTATCATCGCCTTTTACGGTGGCACCAAAATGGATCCCATCGACAGGAGCGATGGATCAATGCCCTATTCCCCCGAATCCCTGCAGGCCTTCGTGGAAGCGGCCGCGCTGGGCTCGTTCTCGGCGGCGGCGCGCCGCCTGCGCAAGACCCAGTCAACGGTCAGTACCGCCATTGCCCATCTGGAGGCCGACCTGGGCGTGAGCCTGTTCGACCGCAGCGGGCGCTACCCCCGGTTGACCGAGGCCGGGCGCCAGGTGCTCGGCCATGCCCAGGAAATCCTCGCCGCCGATGCCCGCCTGCAGCAGTTGAGTGTGCGCCTGGCCGCGCCGGTCGAAGCGCGGCTGACCGTGGTGTTCTCCGACGTGTACCAGCTCGATCCGGAGCAGCGCGTGCTGCAGCGCTTTGCCGAAGCATTCCCGGAGATCGAACTGGAATGGCTGGATGCCGAAGGCGATGACGTGCTGGAGCTGGTCGGCAGCGGCCGCGCCGCGCTGGGCCTGCTGCCGCAACAGGAAAGCTATCCGGATGGCCTGATGGCCCGGCCGTTGGCCCATCACAGCGAACTGTCGGTGTACGTGGCGCGCGAGCACCCACTGGCCAGCGCCGGCCGTCGCAGCGCCGCACAGCTGGCGCGGCACCGGCAGGTGCGATTGAGTGCGGAGGTCGATCAATCCCACATCGTCACCGGCCTGGCCTGGACCGCCACCGACTATCTGATGGTGATGGAGATGGCCGAGGACGGCATCGGCTGGGCCGAGCTGCCGCGGGCACTGGTGCAACGTTATGACCGCGGGCGACTGGTGGAACTGACGCTGCCCGGCTGGCCGCGGCGCATCCACAGCGACCTGCTCTGGCGCCGCGACGCGCCGCCGGGACCGGCCGCACTGTGGTGGGCCGACGCGTTGGGGTGATACGAGTTGCCGGCCAGCGGCCGGCACTACCGGTCAACGATGGGCGAGCGCGTAATCCAGTGCCGCGCACACCGCGGCCACCTGCGCGTCGTTGCACTGCTGCGGGGTCGCCCGGGAGCTGTCCGGGTAGACCTCGGTGGTGGTAGTGAACTTCGCACCGGTGATGCCCGCGCACAGTCCCAGCTTCACCAGCGGATATTCGATCACGCCGTGGGCCACCAGCGGCGAACCGATGATCTCGCCCTTGTCGTCAGCCGGCGCGATGTGGGTGACCTTCTCCACCGCGGCGATCACCGCCTGCTGGAAGACCGGCTGCGGGTTCTCGCTGTCATCCACCAGGTAGAAGCCATCGGGGATCAGGCCCGGTTCGAACGGCCTGCCGTCACGCGCGGCCAACGCCGGGCGGAACTCGCTCTCGTCGCTGTCGGTGGTCTCGTGCAGGTCGATGTGCAGCACGAACTGGCCCTTGTACGGCGCGATCAGATCGATCACCGCCGTTGATTCACGCGCCGGGCCGTCGGCGCGGAAGTTGCGGTTCGGGTCGATCGCATCGAAGTTCCAGCGGTTGATGCGCTCGAAGCCCCACGGATTCACGCACGGTGCCACCAGCAGATTGGCCTTGCCGGCGTAGTCGGCGGCGTGCTTTTCGAGGAATTCCAGCGCGCCCATCACGCCGCTGGTCTCATAACCGTGCACGCCACCGGTAACCAGGGCAGCCGGCAGCACCGGGTTCCAATCGCGGCTGCGCAGGGCGAACAGGGTGTAGGTCTCGCCAGCGTAGTCGAGCTGGCCGTAGGCCACCTTGTCGAAGCGCGAGGCCAGCGCCTCGATGCGCGGCAGCACTTCCTCGTCATAGCGACGCAGGCGCTGCTGGCGGCCACGCCACGTCTCCCGTTCCGCCGCTCCCCACGGCTGGCCAGGGGTTCCGACGGGGTAGAAGGCGGCTTGGGACATGGCAGATCTCAGCGAGTCAGGAAGCAATCGCCCACTCTACCACTGGGGGAACAGCGTGAACCGGCGGCGCATTCCATTGGCGAATGGAATCAGCAATAATTCTCATTTACCGCCTTCCACAGCCCGCACCGATGCCCATCCCTGCCCTGCAACCGGCCCGCCTGCCGCTGGCCGCCGCCCTTACCCTGTGCCTGCTCCCGGCCGCCACCGCCTTCGCCCAGGACGGCGCCACCACGCTGGACAGCATCCAGGTCTCGGGCAGCTGGCTGGGCACCGGCCTGCATGACAGCGTGAAGAGCTTCGCCGGCGCGCGCACCGTGGTCGACCGCCAGCGCATCGAGGCCAGCGGCGCGGCCAGCCTCGGCGATGCGATGCGCCGCATCCCCGGCGTGCAGGTCACCGACAACTCCGGCACCGCGGGCAGTTCGGTGTCGCTGAACATCGGCGTGCGCGGCCTCACCGGGCGCTACTCGCCGCGCTCGACCGTACTGTTGGACGGCGTGCCGCTGGCGGTGGCGCCGTATGGCCAGCCACAGCTGTCGTTCGCGCCGACCAGCCTGTCCAACATCGAGTCGATCGACGTGGTGCGCGGCGGCGGCGCGGTGCGCTACGGGCCGCAGAACGTGGGCGGCATCATCAACTTCAGCACCCGCTCCATTCCCACCGAGGCCGGCCTGCACGGCGAAGCCGGCATGCGCTACACCGCCTACGACCATGGCGGCGGTGACAGCACCCAGTACAACGCCTTCCTCGGCGGTACCGGCGACAATGGCCTGGGCGCGGCCCTGCTGTACTCCGGCCAGGATGGTCGCGGCTGGCGCCGGGGCAGCGATGACCGCTTCAATGATCTCGCGCTGAAGTTCGCCTACGCCATCGATGCGCAGCAGGAACTGCGCGCAAAGCTGTCCTACTACGATGTGCGCTCGCTGACCCCGGGCGGCCTGACCCGCACCCAGTACGAGGCCGATCCGTTCCAGAACACCCGCTCCACCGATTTCTGGAAGGGCCACCGCACCGGCGTCGACCTGGGCTACACCAACACGCTGTCGGCCAACAGCGAGTTCGAGGTGCTGGCCTATTACAACGAGAGCACCCGTGCCAGCTCGCTGATCAACGCCGCCAACACCCAGCTGACCGTGCAGCCGCGCGACTACCGCGTGCTCGGCATCGAGCCGCGCTATACCCAGCGCCTGCACTGGGGCAGCGCGATGCATGACATCACCGCCGGCTACCGCTTCCTGCGCGAGCGCGGCAACGACCGCAGCTACACCGTCGCCCGCCGCACCGGCGCGGCCAGTGCCACCACCCGCTTCGACAACGCCACCGACGCGCACGCCTTCTACATCGACGACCGCATCGCGATCGGCCAGTGGCGGATCACCCCGGGCGTGCGCATGGAGTGGATCGACATGGACCGCCGCCAGACCGGTGGCGCGGCGACCTTCAGCAGCCGCAACGACAAGGCCCTGCCCTCGCTCAACATCGCCTACCTGCTGACCCCGCAGCTGACCGTGTTCGGCAACTACACCACCTCGTTCGGGCCGGTGCAGAACATCCAGCTCAATTCGCAGACGGCCAACAACCCGCTGAACCCGGAAATCGCCAGGACCACCGAGCTGGGCGCGCGCTGGCAGGACGGCGCCCTGCGCGCGGAAGTGACCGTGTTCAAGATGCGCTTCGACAACCAGATCCTGCAGGTACCGGGAATCACCCCGCCGACCTTCCAGAACATCGGCGCCACCGACCACAAGGGCGTGGAGAGCGCACTGGAGTACCACTTCGCCGAGGACAGTGCGCTGGCCGGGTTGGAGCTGTACGCCAACTACACCTGGACCAAGGCGACCCAGCAGTCGGGCGACAACCGTGGCCTGGACGTGCCGTTCTACTCGCGCGACACCGACAGCGTCGGCGCCCGCTACGCGCTGGCCGGCTGGACCTTCAATGTCTCCAGCACCCACCAGAGCGGCCAGTTCTCCGATGCCGCCAACACCTGGGAAGAAACCGCCGATGCGCGCGTGGGCCGCGTGCCGGGCGTGCGCCTGTGGAACGCGCAGGTGGCCTGGCAGGTGCCGGGCCTGGGCGACAGCGAGATTGCGCTGGGCGTGAACAACCTGGCCGACAAGCGCTGGTACACCCGCAACGTTGATGGCAACGCCGGCCGCATGGTGGCCGCGCCGCGCACGTTCTACGTGCAGGGCCGCTACCGCTTCTGAGGCGGTAGCCACCCGATGCGGTGACGGTGGCGCTCACGGTGGCGGCGTATCATGCCGCCACCATGTCACTGCCTGTTTCGCCATCGCGCCTGCATCTGGCCTTCCAGGGCCTGCGCCTGCGCCTGCGTGGCAGCGACCTGTGGTTCATCGCGCTGGCGTTGCTGGTCGGCTTGATCGCCGGCTACCTGACCCTGCTGCAGTCGGGCATCGCGCGCTGGCTGCAGGGCACGCTGTATGGGCTGGACGACGGTATGCGCCTGAGCTCCCTGCCCTCGCTGACATGGACCGCGCTGCTGGTGCTGCCGCTGGGTGGCCTGCTGGTCGGCCTGGTCAGCCTGGCCGCGACCCGGCTCAAGCGGCCCCTGCTCGATGCGGTGGAAGCCAATGCCCTGCATGGCGGCCGCATGTCGATGCGCGACAACCTGATCGTACTGACCCAGACCCTGCTGTCCAATGGCTGCGGCGCCTCGGTGGGTCTGGAGGCTTCGTATACGCAGATGGGCGCCGGCAGTGGTTCGCAGCTGGGCCGGGTGATGCGCCTGCGCCGCAATGACGTGCGCATCCTGGTCGGCGCCGGTGCCGCCGGCGCCATCGCCGCCGCCTTCGGTGCGCCACTGGCGGGCGCGTTCTATGCGTTCGAGATCGTCATCGGCGCCTACACCCCGGCCGCACTGGCGCCGGTGGCGGTGGCTGCACTGGCCGGCGCGTTCGTGGCCGACCAGGCTGGCATCGAGGCCTACCTGCTGCCCGCTGCCTCGACCATCGACGTTCGCGCCGCCGACTACGCCATCTACGGTCTGCTCGGCTGCTGCTGCGCGATGGTCGGCATTGCCATCATGCGGCTGATCGCCTCGATCGAGGGCACGGTCAAGCGCAGCCCGCTGCCTGCCTGGGGTCGGCCGGTGGTCGGTGGACTGCTGCTGATACCGCTGGCCCTGGCCAGCCCGCAGGTGCTGTCGTCCGGACATGGCGCCCTGCACCTGGACCTGACCACGCACCTGCCGCTGATCTGGATCGGCGGCCTGCTGACCCTGAAGTGCCTGGCCTCGGGCATCTCGCTGGGCTTCGGCTTCCGTGGCGGCCTGTTCTTCGCCTCGCTGTTCATGGGCACCCTGGTCGGCGCGCTGTTCGCCGGCCTGCTGGCCATGGCCACCGGCGTGCCGGTGGTCGACGCCACCTCCGCCGCGCTGGCCGGCATGGCAGCGCTGGCCGCAGCCGTGGTCGGCGCGCCGATGACCATGGCCATGCTGGTACTGGAAGGCACCCACGACTTCCTGCTGACCAGCGTGGTGATGAGTGCGGTGCTGGTGTCCAGCACGCTGGTACGGCAGTGGTTTGGTTATTCGTTCTCGACCTGGCGCATGCACCTGCGCGGGGAGACCATCAAGAGTGCCCGCGACGTGGGCTGGGTACAGAACCTCAACGCCGGCCGACTGATGCGCAAGGGCGTGGCCACCGCCCCGTCCGACCTTGACGCCGCCACGTTCCGCCAGCGCTTCCCGCTGGGCTCGGGCAGCCGGGTGATCCTGATCGACAGCGAGGGCCACTACGCCGGCATCGTGCAGATTCCGCGCGTCTACGGCGACGGCGTGAAACCGGAGACGGCGATTGGCGAGCTGGCCGAGAACCGTGACGTGTCGCTGTCGCCGTCCGCGGACGTGGTCAGCGTGATGCAGCGCTTCGACCAGACCCAGGCCGATGAACTGGCCGTGGTCGGCGCCGACGGCCAGGTGCTGGGCGTAGTGTCCGAAGCCTTCGTACGCAAGCGCTACGCTGAGGAGCTGGACAAGCGCCAGCGCGAACTGATGGGCGAGCGCGTCGACGACACCGACTGACCCGACAAAAAGGGGACGGAGGGGATTAAGTCGCTTCTGGCACTTTCGAAATCCACGCATGGCGTGGATCTACTGTCACCTCGACCGGGTAGACTCCGGCCATGCGCTTCATTGAGACTTTCCAGGCAGGTCCCTTCGCCGACACCGTGGTCAGCCTGCTGGCCGCCTTCGTGCTGGGTACGTTGATCGGTGCCGAGCGCCAGTACCGGCAACGCACCGCCGGCCTGCGCACCAACGTGCTGGTGGCGGTCGGCGCCGCCGCCTTCGTCGACCTGGGCATGCGCATCGCCGGCAGTGCCGAGGCGGTGCGGGTGATCTCCTACGTGGTCTCCGGTGTCGGCTTCCTCGGCGCCGGCGTGATCATGAAGGAAGGCATGAACGTGCGTGGCCTGAACACCGCCGCCACCCTGTGATGCTCTGCAGCGGTCGGCAGCTGCACCGGCGCGGACATGCTGGCCGAAGGCGTGCTGCTGACCGTGTTGATCATCGCCGGCAACACCCTGCTGCGGCCGTTGGTGAATGCCATCAACCGCATTCCGATCAACGAGGCAGCGACCGAAGCCACCTACGAGGTGCGCCTGAGCGTGGATGCCGACGCCGTGCCGCGGGTGCGCGAGCGCCTGGTCGATGCGCTGGAAGCGGCGCAGTATCCGGTGGGCGATGTGCAGGTGGTCGAGCATGCCGACGCGCCTACCGATGTGATCGCGGTGCTGGTCAGTACGGCCGTGAGTGCCGATGAACTGGACGTGGTGCTGGCACGGATGGAGCAGGTGCCGGGCGTGCTGCATGCCACGTGGGAAGTCAGTACCCGCGATTGATTCAACCGCCCATCCGCTGCTGTGCGCGCAACAGTTTCCGGAACGAACCGCACTTGCGGGCATCCTCCGCCTGCGGGCAGGCCGCTGCGCGCTGCAGGTGCCGGCGCACCCGCTGCAACCGGGTGATCTGCCGCTGCAGCACCTCGGCTTGTGCCAGCAGTGCCTCGCGGTCGAGTGAGATGCACCCCTGCTGCGACGGCAGCGATGCACCGATCTGCTGCAGCGACAGCCCGGCCGCCTGGCCCAGGCCGATCAGCGCCAGCCGTTCCAGCACCTGCGCGTCGTACTGCCGGCGCAGGCCGCGGCGCCCCAGCGCCTGCAGCAACCCCAGCTGTTCGTAGTAGCGCAGGGTCGAGGCCGGCACGCCACTGCGCTTGACCACCTCGCCGATATCCAGTTCGCGCACGGGCTTGACCTCAAGTGACCTTCAAGCACCAAGCTATGGGCAACTACCCGGCGAGGCAAGGCCATGGCAAGCACATCTCCCATTGATCAGAACGCCCTGTGGAACGGCCCTGGCGGCCAGGCGTGGGTTGCGCAACAGGCTGTTCTTGACGGCCTGTTCCAGCCGATGGCTGACCTGCTGGTCACCGAACTTCCTGAGACCGTTACCGAACTGCTCGACATCGGCTGCGGCACCGGCGCCAGCCTGCTGGCCGCGGCCGCAGCGCGTCCCGCGGCACATTGCACCGGCCTGGACATCTCCGCGCCGATGCTGGCGCTGGCCCATCAGCGCGCCAAGGCGGCAGGACTGGACGCGGACTTCATCGTGGCAGACGCGCAGCGCCATCCGCTGCCGCCCGCGCACTTCGACTGGATCCAGTCGCGGCTGGGCGTCATGTTCTTCGAGGACAGCCAGGCCGCGTTCGCCAACCTGCATCGTGCCAGGACACCGGGCGCTGGGCTGCGCTTCATCGCGTGGCGCAGTGCCGGGGAGAATCCGTTCATGACCACCGCCGAGCGCGCCATTGGCGATGAACTGGATCTTCCGCCCCGCGTACCCGGCGCACCGGGACAGTTCGCTTTTGCCGATGGCGAGCGCGTGCAGCGCCTGTTGCAGGCCGCCGGCTGGAATGACGTGGAAGTGGTTGCGGTGGACCTGCCCTGTTCGCTCGCCCGCGAAGACCTGCCGACCTATGTTGGTCACCTGGGACCGTTGGGACTGGCCCTGCGATCGATGCCGGAAGCCCGCGCCGCAGTGCTTCGCGAAAAAGCACTGGCCGCATTCGCGCCGTTCATCGAAGGTGACCGCGTTCGCGTGGATGCCGCCTGTTGGTTGATCCGCGCCCACGCTTGAAAAAAGGGGACGGAGGGGATTAAGTCGCATATGCCCCGGTTGTGCCGGAAACGACTTAATCCCCTCCGTCCCTTTTTTTGCTAGAGGGCCTCGCCGGCGTCGGCCAGGCGCGATTCGATCAGGGCGTACCACTGCTGCAGCACGTCGATCAGCATGTCCAGCTCGGCATCGGTGCGCTGTGCGCGGCCACTGCGCAGGCAGGCCTGGGCTTCCTGCAGCTGGGCCAGGAACCCGGCCACGGTATCGGCCTGCAGGATCAGGCCCGGCAGGCGCCGCCCGGGGATACGCACCACGGCATGGTTGCCGAGCTGGCCATACACGCTGAGCGTAGCTTCCGTCTTCATGGAGAGGGGCAGGAATTGGGCATTCATCGCGTGCACCGTTTGGAAACCTGAGCCGCAGGCAGGCGTGGACGACGGGGGAGACGTTGCCACGCCTGCCGGCGGTCAGGGGGGACTCGGGATGCCGGGGCATCGCCCCGGCGCAGGAAGGTCAACGTGGCTGTGCCATCCCGGCGATCTGCACGCGCCGGTTCGGCGCCAGGCAGGCAATCAGCTCGCGCCGGTTGCGCTGCTCGCACTGCACGATCGGCTCGGCCGCACCGCGTCCTTCGGCACTGATGCTGGCTGCAGGCACGCCCCCCTGCACCAGCGCGTTGCGCACGGCATCGGCGCGGCGCTGCGACAGTGCCTGGTTGTAGCTGGCGCTGCCAATGCGGTCGGTGTAGCCGGTTACCTTGATCGACTGCACCTGCGCGGCCTCGCGTACCTGCGCCAGGATGCCCTGCACCGCCTGCTGGCCTTCGGCGCTGAGTACCGCGCTGTCGAATCCGAACAGCGCGTCGGCCGACAGCCGCAGGGGCTGCTCCGGCAGCGGTGCCGGTGCCAGCGGCGCTGGTGGCCGCGGCGGTTCGAGCACGGCCGCGCACGACTCCGGCTTCCAATAACCGCCCTGCGCGATGCCCTTGCTGTCGAAGCGCACCTGGAACTGGCAGGTGAAGTACTCCGCGCCCTGCGCGGTGCGGAAGTTGAACAGGTAGTTCCACTCGCGCACGCCCCACATGCCTTCATTGAAGTGCGGTGTGCCCAGCAGCGTGTACAGCTGCCGCTTGCTCATGCCCGGCGCGAAGCGGCGCAGGTCGGCGACGTCGGGATAGATGCCTTCCTTCAGCGAGGCCTTGGAGGCCTCCGGGAAGTGCACGGCGGTAGCTTCGGCAGGACCGTCGGCGGCCGGCGCATGGCTGCGGCAGGCGGCCAGCAGGCCCATCCCCAGGATCAGGCCCAGCGTGGCGGCACATTGGCCGGCGCGGGCGATGCGATGCTGTTTCATGTCGTTCCCCCCTGTAGACGTTTCCGCGATGCCGGGCCGCGGGTGCGGCCCGGCGGCGGGGATCACCACTGGATGCCGGCACCGACGGCCACACCGGCCTCGCCACGGCTGTTGGTCGAACCGCTGAACTTGTAGATCCAGCGGCCGCCTTCGGAGACACCGGAGATACCGACCGCCACGCCCGATTCGCCGTTGTAGCTGCCGGCGGCGATCGAGGCCATGCTGCGGCCCGCCTCGCTCGGCTGCGGCAGCGCTGCGGTGGCCATCGCCGAAGCGATACCGGCCGAAGCACGATTGTCGGTCTTGCGCAGGTCGCGCTCGAAGCCCCCCATGCGCTCGTCGGTGTAGGCCTTGGACCAGTCCAGGGTCTGCGCCATGCCCGACTTCAGCTGGTCGACGTTGACGGCATCGGTGCCAGCAGTACCGGCGGCGACGTTGCGCACCGTGGTCGGGCCGCTGCTGGTGCTGCCCAGGGTGACACTGTTGTAGTTGGTCGCGCCGTTCACCGTGGTGTCGTAGCGGATCGTGCCCTGCTGCGAAGCCTGCAGCTGGCGCACGTTGACCGCATCGGTGGCCTGCGAGCCGTCTGCCACGTTGACCACCTGGCGTTCGGCACCGGCGGCACCGACAGAGACCGTGTTGGCCCTGTTCGCGACCGAACCCGCACCCAATGCCACCGAGTTGTCGGCCTGCGCCTGCGAACCATTGCCCAGCGCGGTCGAGTTGGCACCGGCGGCGGTGGAGCCTGCGCCGCCGGCGGCCGAATTGGCGCCGCTGGCGGACGGGTCGGCCAGGTTGTTGGTGTTGTTGGCGCGGAAGCTGCCGGCCACGTTGGTGATGTTCTGGATCTTCTGGTCGGTGTACTTCTTCGACTCGTCGATGGCGTAGTTCACGCCGTTCTTCAGTTGGCCGACATTGGTCGCGTCATGGGTGTCCGAGCCATCGGCTACGTGGGTGATCTTGCGTTCGCTGCCACTGCTGCCGACCGAGACCTCACCGGCCGAATTGCTGGCACCGGTCTGCCCGTAGGCGCCGGTGTAGCCGCTCTGTGCACCGACGCTGGCGACCGAACCGGCACCCAGCGCCACGCTGTTGCCGGCACTGCTGCTGGCACCGTTGCCGACCGCCACGCTGTTCGCACCGGCTGCGCTGGCCTGCGGGCCGACCGCCACCGCTTCCGCACCTGCCGCGGTGGCTGCGGCCGCCGTTGAGTTGACCGCCAGGTACGCACTGCCACCACCGCCATTGGTGATGCGCTGGTTGAGGACCTTCAGCGAGCCGTCGACAGCGGTGAAGGCGGCGGTGACGTTGTTGTAGTCGCCGCTGGTGAAGGTGCCATCGGTGGCGATGCTGGAGATGCTGAACGTCGGCGCGGTCCACGCGTTGGTGGTGCCGTTGTAGGCGGTGGTGCCGCCGAAGTAGGTGGCGATGGTGCTGTTCGTGCTGAACAGCTGGTCGCCCGTGATGGCATCACTGCTGCCAGCCAGGATGCTGCCGGCGGCGACGTTGGTGATCTTCACCGCGCCGGTGCCGGTACCCGTCAGCGTCACGCTGTTGAGCACGTTGCCACTGCCATCGACGTCGTACTTCACGGCCAGCTTGTCGATCTCGCCGGTCTGGTCGGCAACGTTGGCCAGCGAGTTGCTGACGGCATCGAACGCGGTGCCAACATCGTTGTAGCTGCCCTTGGTCACGGTGCCGTTGGCGGCGACGTTGTTGATCGAGTAGGTCGGTGCGGTCAGTACGCCGTTGGCATCGACCGCGGCACCACCGCCCAGATGGGTGGCTACCGCCTGGTTGGCGGCAAACAGCTGGGCACCATTGATGGCCTCACTGCTGGTGGCACTGACCTGGCCCGGGCCAAGGTTGCGCAGCGTGGTTGCCGTGCCGGTCTGGCCCAGCGTGGCGCTGGCGTAGTTGACACTGCCATCGGCGTTGAGGTCATAGCGCAGCGCGCCCTGTTCCGATGCCTGCAGCTGGCCAACATTGACCGCGTCGGTCGCAGCAGTACCGGCCGCCATGTTGGTGACCTGGCGCTCGGCACCGGCCGCACCGATGGACACGCTGTTGGCACGGTCAGCCAGGCTGCCGGCACCCACCGCGATACTGTTGGCGGCAGTGGCGCGGGCGTTGGTACCGACCGCGATCGAGTCGGCGCCGGTGGCCAGCGCCTCGGTACCGGTCGAGTTCACCCGCAGGTACTTGGTGCCACCGTTGCGGATGTCGGTGATCTGCGTATTGAGGTTGACCAGCGAGCCATCGACTGCGGCGAAGGCATCGGTGGCATTCTCATACAGGCCCTTGGCGATGGCACCGCCAGTGGAGATCGTGCTGATCTCGAACAACGGTGCAGTAAAGATGCCGCTGGCCGGATCGAAAGCCGCACGACCACCGAAGAAACTGGCGATGGCACTGTTGGTAGCCGCCAGCTGGCCGCCGTTGACCGCCTCCAGGCTACCGGCGGTGACCGCGCCGGCGGCAAGATTGCCGATGGTGGTGGTGCCGGTGCCTGCGCCGAGCGTGACCCGGCGATAGTTCGGGTTGCCCGAGCCGTCCAGGTCATAGGTGACCGCTGCGGAGGCCACATCGTCGATCAGACTGATGGCGCCCTTCAGCTGGGCCACGTTGACAGCATCGGTATTGGCGCTGCCCGCGGCAAGGTTGGTGATCTGGCGCTCGCCGCCACCGGCCGTGCCCACCGACACTTCGCCGGCCGAGACCTGGGGTGCGGTGAGGCCGTACGCGCTGTAGCTGGCCTGAGCGCCGCGCAGTGCAGCGGAGCGGTAACCCAGCGCGACCGAGTTGGCCTGGTTCGAAGTGGCTTCGGCACCCAGCAGGGTCTGTCCGTTGGCGGTGCCCACGGCACTGTCACCGACGACGACCGAGTGGCCCATGCGGGCGGCATAGTCGGCCGTCGGCACGCCGGTCGGATTGCTGGGATCGTTCACGCCATCGCCGGGGAAGGCGACATTGGCATCGACCTTCGGCAGTTCATGGCGTGCATTGGCACCGATCACCACTTCCTTGGACCCGTTGGCGAAGGCGCCATCGCCCATCAACACCTGGTAGTCCTGTGCCGCGTTGACCGCCCAGCAGGAAATATCGGCCAGCGCGATGTCCAGGCACTTGGCCGCCCACGCCGGCGAGTCGGTTGGCAGAAGGAGGCCCAGCAGGCCACCGGGATTGCCGTTGTTGATGTTGTAGATGTAACTGTCGGAAGTCACGCCACCGATCAGGGTCAGGTGCGAGCTGCCGCCCGTGGCTGCGCCGCCCAGGCCATTGAGCGTGCTGCCGACCGGCGACAGGTTGACCACCGGCAGGCCCAGCACATTGACCGTCGAATAGGTCTGCATGACGTTGGCGTTGCTGAGCTTGAGATTGCCGTTGCTCAGGTAGCCGTTGCCGCCGAACAGGCTGGTGGTGGTCGGCCCGATCAGCTGGCCGACATTGCCGACCAGGCCACCGGTGCCGATGATCAGGCCAGCATTCGGGTCGGCCGGCGCGGGCGCCTTCGGACTGGTTGGCGGAATCGCCGAGGGTTGGGTCAGGCCGAGGCTGCCCAGCGTGCCTCCCACCAGGCCACCCACGGCGCTGCCCAGGTTGCCGACGGTGCCATTGAGATTGCCGTTGAGCAGGTTGCCCACCGCGCTTCCGACACTGCCCAGCGTGCTGCCCAACACGCCGCCCAGGTCGCCGGTGGGGCTGCCGGTGGTGCCGTTGAGAATGCCGCCCACGGCGCTGCCGACCTGGCCAACGGTGCCGTTCAGTGCGCCGCCCACTGCACTTCCAACGGTACCGACAGTGCCGTTCAGAGCACCGTCCACTGCGCCGCCGACCTGGCCGACGGTGCCGTTCAGAGCACCACCCACTGCACTGCCGACGGTACCGACAGTACCGTTCAGAGCGCCACCGACTGCACCGACGGTGTTGTTGAGCGTGCCACCCACGGCGCCGCCAACCTGGCCGACGGTGCCGTTCAGTGCGCCGCCCACTGCACTTCCAACGGTACCGACAGTACCGTTCAGAGCACCGCCAACTGCGCCACCGACTGCGCCAACCGTGTTGTTGAGCGTGCCGCCCACGGCGCTGCCGACCTGGCCGGCGGTGCCGTTCAGTGCGCCGCCCACTGCACTTCCAACGGTACCGACAGTGCCGTTCAGAGCACCGTCCACTGCGCCGCCGACTGCGCCTACCGTGTTGTTGAGCGTGCCACCCACGGCGCCGCCGACCTGGCCGACGGTGCCGTTCAGTGCGCCGCCCACTGCACTTCCAACGGTACCGACAGTACCGTTCAGAGCACCGCCAACTGCGCCACCGACTGCGCCCACCGTGTTGTTGAGCGTGCCTCCCACTGCGCCGCCAACCGTGCCGACTGTGCCGTTCAGCGGGCCACCCACCGCGCTACCAACTGCACCCGCGGCACTGTGAAGCGTCCCACTGACAGCACCCACCGCACCACCCACCAGGTTGCCGACGCCCAGTGCGCTGTGCTGCGCCGCGACGGTCGCCTGTCCGGCCAGCTTCAGGTTGCGATCGGCCACTACCTCCTGGCCGTCCGGCGCCTGCACGCGCACCTTGCCGGCGACGCCGGCATCGAACGCGGCGCTGATGGCACGATCATGGGTTTCACCCGGCAGCTCCTCCTTGGCCGGCAGCGTGACTGCCGCCGTCGCCCGGGCCTGGCCCTGCCCTTCGATGTGATGGCCAGCGACCGCCAGATGCGTGTCGGCCTTGCCGTCGACGGTGGCTTTCAGCCCAGGCAGTGATCCGGCGGCTGCACCGCTGAGGCCGGCGGCCGCCCGGGCACCCGTATCGATCGAAGCGACCTGGCGGCCAGCGATGCCGACCTTGGCCCTGGCGCGCGCATCGGCAGCGACGCCCAGCGGCGCCTGGGCGCCGGGCGCAACGTGCGCAGCCAGCGATGCATCCACCTGTGCCGCCCTGGCCGCAGCGTTGCCCACCCCAACATTGGCGCGGACATCAGCCGCCAGCGCCGGCACGGCCACTTGCTTCGGCACGGTGTTAGCTGCCAGCTTCACCTGCACGGTGGCCGGCAACACGTCAGGTACCAGCGGCAGCGACGTGGTATTCAACTGCAGGCCCAGACGAGCATCCGCACTGATTGCGGGGCTGTTCTGCGCCTGCCGCGCGGCGGCAGCCAGGGCCACCTCCGCGTCAACCTTGACCGGCATCGGCTGCGCATACTTTGCCGCGAGTGCTTGCAGGTCACGCAGCGATTGATTGGTTTCCGAGGCCCCAGCGTGACCGCTGGCCAGCGCACACAGCAGTGCCAGCGTCAGGGCCGTGGGCATCAGCAGGAAGGCGCGCGGATCGCGTGCGGCGCTGCCGCCGCTGTCGCCGGTGGCCAGTTCCGAGGCCACAACCAGAGCATTGAGCTGGCGGTTCCATACACGCCGGTAGATGCGGTTCATGAGCATTTCCCCCGTAGGCGAACAACTGGAATGTCTGTGGACTTGCCGCTAGGCAGGTGACTGACATTTCAGCGGTTGCAACGAGGGCGGTGCACTTCAATCCGGCACGGCAATCGCGCATTCCGGCAAATCCACGGCCGGAATCGGCAGCCGGCTATGCATAAGCGGCAACACGATCGGCAAGCGGATACGCAATTCCGGCATAAACACCGCAAAAACCCTTGCCGGGCCTGGATCAGGCCGGTTGGCCGATCTGCGCGGGTGCGCGCATCAGGGTGTCGCGCGGCAGTTCGCCGAATACCTTGCGGTAGTTGTCAGCGAAGCGCGACAGGTCCCACAGCCCGCAGCTCAGGGCGATCGCCTTGACCGAGCGACGGCTGGAGTCTGCCATCGACAGGCTGCGGCAGGCCGCGCACAGGCGCAGCATTGAGAGGTAGCGGTTCGGCGAGGTTCCAAACAGGTCCTCGAACGCATAGCGCAGGCCGCGCTCGCTGACGCCGGCGGCATCGCAGATCTCGTTCATGTAGATGTTGCGACGCAGGTTGAGCCGCATGAAGTTCTCTGCACGCTGCGCGATCAGATAATGCGTGCGCCGCGCACGGGTGCAGCCTGGGCGATCCGCCGCACCGGCGCCCAGCAGGGCCTGCACATGCTCATGCAGCAGGTTCTCGGTTTCATCCGGCTGCAGCCCTGCCCCCTGTCCCAGCTGCAGGTGCAGCTGCTGGTAATGGCGCGCCAGCGGCGTGGCGTCGCTGGCCAGGTTGAACAGCGAAAGTGCCTGGCCGGCAGGTGGCGTGCTGCGCAGGCTCAGTTCGGTCAGCTTGCGCTGGACGCGGGCCACCGGCACCAGCATCAGGGTCATGTGCGTGCCCGGGCTCAGGGTGAACTCACTGATGCCCTCCGGCATGATCGTCAGCGCCATGCCCGGCGTGAGCGGCACGCCGTGGCACCAGCTCATCGTTTCATCGGTGGCGTGCAGGTACCCCAGCATCGCCCAGTCCGGCGGCAGCATGAAACGGCCACGGCAATGGAAGCCGCAGCTGATGCTGCAGAACAGGGCTTCCTCGTGCACGCGCGAAGCGAACGCCGCCCGTGGCCCGTTGCCATCCAGCAGCAGCAGTTCGACATCACAGACGCGAAGCACGCCGCTCAGCGTGGCCAGGTCTATGGACCGAAGGCCGCTGTCGTCGCTGTCCTCTACCCCACCATCGACCATGACAGTGTTGTCCCCCCGTTGATCCGCCATCCGCTGCGGCCCCCACTGCCTGACAGGGCGCGCAACGATCCAGAATCCATTTCTGTTGCCACGCCGGCAGCACCGGCGTCGATGCGATCGTACAAATCAATGCAAGAGCTTGAATGCGAGTATGCCCAATAATCGGCAAAGGTAAACCCGCGGCCCGGCATGATGAAAATGGATACACAAGTGAAGAAAATGTCGGAGCGGCTGGCACGGTTTTCGCATGGACCACAAAGCGAATCACATTATCTGCACGACAATGAATCGTTTTGCGTGCGAACGGATTTTCGTCACAGAAACCATCTGAAATTTTCAGGCTTCCGGGGTTTCTGCCGAATTTGCATATAGGTTCCGGTTGCAGCCAACCGCCATTCAGGCAAAGTCGACATTACGGTGATCCGGCCATCTGGCCGCACCCAGGGGGACAGCATGACCACGCACGCATCACTGGATGCCTCGACCACCGGCCCCGGGCCGTCCGGTCGCGACCGTGCGGCCGATGTCCCGCCTGGAAACGATCACCCTGCTTGAGCACAGCGGGCCAGTCCCGCCATGCCTCCTCCGCCAGGACGCGCGGAGGCCCACGGACGATCCCGGCGGAGCCGGGCCACCGCCCAACGCAGGTGTACTGCATCCGCAGACAGGTAGAGGGAGACATTGGTCATGAACGCATCGATCCGCAAATTCCTGAAGGAAGAAGACGGCGTCACCGCGCTCGAGTACGGGCTGCTGGCTGCCGTCATCGCTGGCGTCCTGATTGCGGTCGGCAACGACCAGATCAAGGGGTTCTTCGAAACGCTGTTCAAGAACCTCTCCGCACTGGCCACCAAGGCGTCGGGCTCGACGACCTGAGCGGCGACCGCGCGCGGCCGGCAGGGCCGCGACGGCGGGGCGCATGGAACCAGGCGAAGACCGTCCAGTGACGGACGATGGAGTGTGCGATGACAGTGCTGGGATTGTTGGCCATCGGCGTCTGCCTGCGGATCGCGATCAGTGATCTGTATGCCCGTCGGGTGCCCAACACCTGGCTGGTCGCCGCATGCGTGATCGCCACTGCGGTGATCGTGGTCGGCCAGTTCAGTGCGCCGCGCCAGCCGTGGCTGCCCCACCTGGCCGGCGCGGCGATCGGCCTGTTGGCGCTGCTGCCGTTCCATGCCCTGCGCTGGATGGGCGCCGGGGACGTGAAGTTCTTCGCCGTGGTGGGCCTGATGCTGGGCTGGCAGGCGCTGCTGCCGGTCTGGCTGGTAGCGAGCCTCGCGGCTGGGTTGCATGCCGTGCTGGTGCTGGCCGGTCGCCGCCTGGGCGTGCTGCTGCCCGGTCACCTGCAGATGCAGGTCAATCGCACCAGCACGCAGTGGCAAGCGCATCCGGTGCTGCGTGACATGCAGGCCGCCCGCCAGGGACGACGTGGCATTCCCTATGCAGCCTACCTGGCACTGGCCGCCATCGGCTGGGTGCTGGCCAGCATCTACGGAGGTGCACCATGAACATCCGCAGCCCACGCCTGCAACGCGGTGTCGCCAGCATCGAGTTCGCCCTGATGCTGATGCTCGGCCTGTTGCCGCTGCTGCTGTTCACCTTCTCCGGGGTGATGATCATGGCGGCGCAACAGACCCTGGCCACCGCCTCGGCCGAAGGCGCGCGCGCCTCGCTGCGCTACGGCACCGCCAGCGAACGACGCACAGCCGCCTGCGTCGCCGCACGCACCTCGATGCAATGGTTGCTGCAGTTTTCCAGGCAGAACGTTGACTGCAGCGCGGGGGGCAGCAACGCCATCGTGGTGTCGGCACAGGCGCCCTGCGCCGGTCTGGCCACGGCCCAGTGCATGACCGTGACGGTCAGCTACGACTACGCCAACCATCCCTTCCTGCCCGGCACCGCCACGCTCTACAAGTGGGTGATGCAGGCCCCCATCCGCAGCGTCGCGGTCGCGCAGCTCGATCTCGGCAGCGGCAATTGATGATCGGTACTTTGGAGACGGTTCCATGCTCAAGTTGACCCGCATCGCTGCCGTCGCCCTGATCGGCCTGGCCGTGCTGCTGGCGCTGATCGCCTTCATGATCGGGCGCAAACCCGCCGCACCTGCAACGGTCGCGCCAGTCGCTCACAACGAGGCCCAGGCGATCACCGTGGTCGAAGCCGTGGCACGCCTGCCTGCGGGCGAGCCGATCAGCGCCAACGGCCTGCGCCTGGCCCAGCGCACCTCACCCGTCCCCGGCGCCGCTACCAGCATTGCCGCCGTGACCGGCAAGGTGCCGGTGCAGGACATTGCCGAAGGCAGTGTGATCAACGGCAGCGCGTTGGCTCAGGGCTTCTCGCTGCAGCTGCGGCCGGGCGAGCGTGCCCTGGCCGTGCCCGTGGACGAACTGGTCGGTGCCGGCAACCGCATCCTTCCCGGTGATTTCGTCGACGTCTTCCTCAACCTCCGCAACGCCCAGCCCAACATCAACAGCCCTGGCGAAGCCGCGCAGACGCGCCTGCTGCTGTCGCGCCTGCGCGTCCTGAGCTACGGCCAGCAGGACATCGTGCCGGTGGCCACAGAGACTACTTCCAACAGCGAGGCCGACTCCCGCAACGACCCGCGCGCTGCCGACATCACCGGAAGTGGCAGCACGCACAGCAACAGCAATGAAGCGCCGCAACCCGCACGCAGCGCGGTGCTTGCGGTACCGGTGGCCGACGCCAACCGGCTGCTGCTGGGTGCGCAGCAGGGCAAGCTTTTCCTGGCCCTGCGCAATCCCGCCGATACCGGCCTGCCCGACCTGGCGTTGTTCCCGCAATCGCGCGGAGTGATCGACCCGCTGCGTGGGCTCGACGCCGAACAGCAGCTCGCCCTGCAGCGGCCGGAGAACCACGCTTTTGCCGGTATCGACAGCGACGCGCTGGCCGGACGTGGCAGTGCACCGCAACGCGGCACCCCGGATTCACCGTCGCGCGCGCCGGCGCCACGTCGCAGTGCACCGCGCGCGTCGGGGATCGAGATCATCCGCGGCGACAGTTCAGCATCCCGTGCCTCCCTTTGACCTGCATCGAGTGCATCCATGACCGAACGTCGCCGCCGTCCACGCCTCTCCCTCCGCCAGCGCTGGCTGGCCCTGCTGCTGGTGCTGCTGGCGCCGGCAACGAGCGTGGCCGCCGATGACCTGGTGCTGCAGGCGCGCGAGCAGCGTCCCTGGAACCTGCCGGCCGACCTGGAGCGGGTGGCCATTGCCGACCCGGGTGTGGCCGACATCGTGATGCTGCGCGGGCAGCGCCAGGCGCTGCTGGTCGGCAAGATGCCCGGTACCACCACCCTGCTGCTGTGGCACCGCAGACAGGCCGAGCCACAGCGGTTGACGGTACGGGTGCAGAGCGCCGTACAGGGCGCTGCCAGCACCGGCGGTACCGGGCTGGTGTTCACCCAGCAGGACCAGCAGGGCCTCCTGCAGGGAAGCACCGACAGCATGCTCACGCACATGCAGGAACAGCGCACTGCGGCGATGGCGCTGGGCAAGGACGGCATGCTTGCCGATGCGTCCACCATCAACAGTGGGGGCGTGGTCCAGGTCGAGGTCAAGGTGGTCGAGTTCAACAAGACCGCGATGAAGCAGATCGGCATCAACTTCCAGAACCGCAATGGCGGCTTCGCCTATGGCTTCGCGAGGCCCGGCACTGGCCTGCCCGGCAATACCGGCCTGCTGCCCGGCATGAAGGAAGGCAACAGCAGCAACGAGGCCGTGTCGCCGATTTCCTCGGCGTTCCGGCTGGTGTTCGGCTCGACCAAGGGACTGTGGAACGCCGATGTCGAACTGCTGCAGAGCAATGGCATGGCGCGCGTGCTGGCCGAGCCGACGCTGGTGGCACTGTCCGGCCAGAGCGCCAGCTTCCTGGCCGGTGGCGAGCTGCCGATCCTGGAGCCGCAGGGGCTTGGCACCACCACCATCACCTACAAGCCCTTCGGCATCGGCCTGACCGTGACCCCAACGGTACTGGCGCCGAACCGGATCGCGCTGAAGGTGGCGCCGGAGGCGAGCGACCTGGACTACAGCAACGCGATCGTGCTCAACAACGTGCAGATTCCCTCGATCACCACCCGTCGCGCCGATACCACGGTCGAGCTGGGCGATGGCGAGAGCTTCGTCATCGGTGGCCTGGTCAGCTCCAACATCGTCTCCAACGTGAACAAGATTCCACTGCTGGGCGACCTGCCGATCATTGGTTCGTTCTTCCGCAACTTCGACTACAAGCGCCAGGACAAGGAGCTGGTGATCATCGTCACCCCGCGTCTGGTGCAGCCGCTGGCACGCAACACCGAACTGCCGCTGCCTGGCGAGCGCGAAGCCAAGCCGCATCTTCCCGAATGGGGGGCGTGGTTGCTGGGGCCGGTCAGCCAGGACCCGGTGCCCGGCTTCTCGCGCTGACTTCCATGACGCCTGCGGAACCACGCCCATGCCCTACGCCACCGCCCAGCCGCTGCATCCGCAAGGACCGCCGATGAACCTGGTCCTGTACGGCATCGACCGCGAACTGCTGCCCCGGCTGGCCGCCAAGCTGCCGCCGACCACCACCCTGCACTGGCAGGACAGCAGTGGGGGGGCGGCGGGGGGGG
>NZ_JAXBQL020000002.1:0-10201 GCF_047520565.2 Stenotrophomonas sp. FR012 | reverse complement strand
CCGACGTCGGCGCAGGACCTGCAACGCGGCCCGCAGAGCCTGGTGCTGCTTGACTTCCGGCCCGAGCACGCGGCTGCCTCGAGCGTACTGGCACAGCAGCTGCAGCAGACCCAGCCGGACCTGGCCCTGGTCGCGGTCGGCGCCACCAGCGCCGGCCAGGTCGAAGGCGTGGTGATTGCCCTGCGCGCCGGCCTGCGCGATGTGCTGGACCTGGACAGTGACAACGCCGGCATCGAGGCGGCCCTGCGGCGCGCACTGTCACCGCGCCCGGCCGCGGTGGCGCAGCATGCGCACAAGGCGCGCCTGATCGTGCTGCTGGGCGTGCGCGCAGGCGTCGGCACCAGTACCCTGGCCGCACATCTTTCGGTGCTGGCGCAACAGACGCGGGCCCTCGCCCAGGGCGATGCAGTGCAACAGGACGGCCTCCTGATGGAACTGGCACAGCCCACCGGTGACCTTGCGCTGTACCTCAATCTCGACAGCCGCTTCCACTACGAGGATGCGCTGCGCAACGCCAGCCGCATCGACGCCACCCTCGCACGCACCGCGATGGCGCGCCATGACTCCGGGCTGGTGCTGCTGGACCGTGCCGGCGGCAGTGATGCCGTGCCCCCGTCCGACCCTGGCGCGCTGCTGCAGCGCCTGCGCGGGGTGTTCGCCAGCGTGCTGTGTGATGCCGGCGGCTGCCCGCTGCGGCAGCTGCCGCCGCTGTTGCTGGACCAGGCAGACGAGATCTGGCTGGTCACCGATGCGTCGATCGCCACGCTGGTCTCGCTGGACCAGGCACTGAAGCATCTTGCAGGCCAGCGCGAGCGCGAGAAGCGCCTGCAACTGGTGATCAACCGCCACGACGACAGCAGCGGCATGAGCCCGGAACAGATCGCACGCCGCTTCGAACTGCCGTTGCTGGCGACATTGCCTGAACGACCGCGTGTGCGCCTTGCCGCCAGCCAGGGCCGCCTGCTGCTGCAGGATGCGCCGCGCGATCCCTACCTGCGTGCCCTCGCCCCGCTCGTGTCACGGCTGGACCCGGCTGCCTGCCCGGTCCAGCCGCATGGCCTGCGGGAAAGACTCTCCCTTGCCCTGGGTGGATCGCAATGGAAGACAAGGTAACCCCGTTCCCGCATGCCGTTGCCCGCCCGCTGCTGCACGAAAGCCCGGGCCACCTGCCGTTCGCACAGACCGAGCAGTACCAGAAGGTGCTGTCGGCCGCGCATGAGCACCTGCTCAACAGCATCGAGGACGAGCGCATCGACATCGATTCCTGGGCCCCGGATACCATTGCCCGCTGGGTGCAGGTACAGACCGTGGGCTTCATCCAGGAATGGCGCATCCCGATCAACGAAGAAGAGATGCAGGTGGTTGCCGAGGGCCTGGTCAAGGAGCTGACCGGTTTCGGCCCGCTGGACGACCTGCTCCACGACCCCTCCATCGAAGACATCCTGATCAACGGTTTCAAGGACGTGCACGTTTCGCAGGGTGGCCAGCTCCGGCGTGCCACCCAGCGCTTCACCGATGACACCCACCTGCTGCGCATCCTGCGCCGCATCCTCGCGCCGCTTGGCCGCCGGCTGGATGATTCCAATCCGATGGTCGATGCGCGCCTGCCCAACGGCGGCCGCCTCAACGCGATCATCTCGCCACTGGCGGTGGACGGGCCGATGGTGTCCATCCGCAAGTTCCGCAAGGACCCGTTCACCCCCGACGAGCTGCTTGCCAAGGGCACCTTCGACGCACCGATGCAGGCCCTGCTGAAGGCGATGGTGCTGGGCCGCTGCAACATCCTGGTCTCCGGCGGCACCAGTTCCGGCAAGACCTCGCTGCTGAATGCACTGGCCAGCTACGTGCCACCCAGCGAGCGCGTCATCACCGTGGAGGACACCGCCGAGCTTTCGCTGAACCATCCGCACGTGGTGCGCCTGGAAAGCCGCATCGGCGGCGCCGAGGGCCAGGGCGCGGTCAGCATCCGCGACCTGGTGCGCAACAGTCTGCGCATGCGCCCGGACCGCATCGTGGTCGGCGAAGTGCGCGGCGCTGAAGTGCTGGAAATGCTGCAGGCGATGAATACCGGCCATGACGGATCGATGGCCACCATCCACGCCAACACGCCACGCGACTGCCTGTACCGCATCGAGATGCTGGCAGGCTTTGCCGGCTTCCAGGGCAGCGAGGACAGCCTGCGCCGGCAGATTGCCAGCGCCATCGACTTCATCGTGCAGATCTCGCGGCTGGGCAGCGGGCGCCGGGTGCTGGTCTCGATCACCGAGATCACCGGGGTCAGCGACAACCTGATCACCACCCAGGAAATGTTCCGCCACGAGGTGCAGATCGACGCCACCGGCCGCGAGACCGACCGCTGGATCGGCCTGGGCTTCCATCCGCACTCGCACAAGCTGGAGCCGTTCCGCCAGCAACTGCGTGAATCGCTCTACGGGGACTTCTGAGCATGGGCACCGGCCTGCTGCTGGGCGTGTTGAGCATCATCTCGGTGCTGCTGGCGCTGGCCGTCTGGCTATGGGGCACCGCCGCCAGCCGTGAGCAGCGCCAGGCCTCGCTGCAGCATGCCGAGCAACAACTGGCGCGCGGCAGCGCGGCCGGCGCGGTACCGGCCGGGCCTGCCGTTGCGGCGGCCAACGATTCGACCCGCCCGGCCAGCACCGGAACCCGTGTACTGCCGTGGGACGGTGTCCTGCAGCGCGCCGGCCTTCCGCCGGGCTGGAAGCTGCCACTGATGCTGCTGGTGCCGGGACTGATGCTTGCGGTCGTGGCGGCGATGCGGCTGGGCACGGCCTGGATGTTTCCGCTGACCCTGCTGCTGTACCTGCTGGGCTGCTGGCTGTGGGTGATGCGCCGGATCACGAAGCTGCGCGCGCAGCTGCTGCACCAGATGCCGGACTTTCTCGACAACCTGGTCCGCCTCACCGCGCTGGGCAACAGCCTGCAGGCCGCGTTCCAGGTGTCTTCGATGCAGACCAGCGCGCCACTGCGCGGCCTGCTCGACACCACGGTGCGCTATGCGCGCAGCGGCATGGACCTGGATCGTGCATTGAGCCTGGCCGCGCAGCCGTACCGGATGGACGTACTGAAGGTGCTGGCAGTGGTGATCGGCGTGAGCGTGCGCATCGGTGGCCGCGCCGACCAGATCCTGCAACGCATGGGCGATTTCATGCGCGACCTGGAACAGGCCCAGCAGGAACTGGCGGCCACCACCTCGGAAACACGGATGTCGGCCTGGGTACTGGGGCTGCTGCCGCCCGCCAGTGCGGTGCTGATGGCGATCTCCAGCCCGGCGTTTTTCCAGCCGGTGCTGCACGACCCGCTCGGTCACAGGATCCTGTTGATCGCGCTGGGCCTGGAACTGCTAGGGGCGTTCCTGCTGTACCGCCTGGCCAAATCACTATGACCGCCCACAGCCGCCCCGGAGGTGCCCGATGAGCGCCAGCGCCTGGTTCGCCCTTTCGCTGCTGGTGCTGGCGGCCGGCGTCGCCCTGCTCGGTATCGCCGGCTGGGTGCGCAGCCATCGCGAGCACCGCACCTCAGCCACACTGAAAACCGCCCTGCAGCCGCGTGAGGAAGGCCGCGACACCGAGGCCACGCGCCGCGACTCGCTGGGCTGGATCGAGCGCTTCGGTCGCTCGCTCAGTGGCGGCCGCCTGGAGGCTGCGCTGCTTGCCAACGAAGACAAGCTTCTGTTGGACCTGGCTGGCTGGAACACGCGCCGTGGCACCGCGATCTATCTCGGCCTGCGCCTGCTGCTTGCCCTGTTGGTGCTGGCGCTGGCGCTGGCGTTCAGCAGCGCGCACGGGCTTGCCAAGGTGATGGTGGTGATCGGTGCGCTGGCGGCCGGGCTGCTGCTGCCCAAGTTCGTGCTGTCGTCGTGGGTCAAGCGCCGCCGCCGCGCGGTCGAGAACGAGCTGCCCCTGCTGATCGACCTGCTGCGCCTGCTGCAGGGCGTGGGCTTCAGCATGGACCAGAGCCTGCAGACCCTGGGTGACAAGCTGCGCGATGCATTGCCGGTACTCGGCGGCGAACTGCAGGAAGCCAATGTGGCCTATACCCATGGCCGCACGCGCGCGCAGTCGTTGCGGCGGCTGAGCGAGGTCTACGCCGATGATGACCTGGCCAGCCTGATGCAGTTGATCCTGCAGGTGCATGCGCACGGCGGCGCAGTGCAGGAGCCGTTGCGCCAGTTCAGCATCCGCCTGCGCGAACAGCGCCGCAACGCGTTGAAGGAAAAGGTCGGCAAGCTCTCGGTGAAGATGACCGTGGTGATGATGCTGACCCTGTTGCCGGCACTGATGCTGGTGCTTGCCGGCCCGGCGCTGGTCGCGCTGGCCACCACCCTGTCCAAGATGGGATCTCCCTGATGCCTGCCCTGCGCACCTCCTGCCTGCTGCTTGCCGTCGCCCTCGCCGCCCTGGCCAGTGGCTGCGCCTCGACCACACCGAAATATGTGCGGGCGCCCAGCCTTGCGCCGCCGGAACCCGATCCGCAGGACAGCCGCAACGCCTATCTGGAGCTGATCGAACGCATGCAGCAGCAGGGCGCCTGGTATGCCTCGCTGGCCCACGTGGAGGCCTTCCGCCAGCGCTATGGTGATCGCCCTGCCCTGCGCCTGCTGCAGGCCGACGCACTGCGCGAGACCGGCCAGGCCGACGCGGCGGTCACGCTGTATCGCGAGCTGTCCAGCGGGCCGCAGGCCGCGGCGGCCGCCCACGGCCTGGGCCTGATCGCTGCACGCCGCGACGACGACGCCGGAAGCGAACAGGCGCTGGCGCGCGCCACGCAGCTGCAGCCCTTGAACACCGACTATCTGGGCGACCTGGGCTATGCACGGCTGCGTGCCGGCCAGTTCGATCAAGCCCGCGAGCCGCTGGCCAAGGCCCTGGAACTTTCACCGGGCAACGCCAAGGCAACGGCCAACCTTGCACTCTGGGCGGTACTGCGCGGCGACCAGGCCACGGCGGAGCGGCTATCGGCACAGGCCAGCCTCAACGAGGAAACGCGCCGAAGCATCCAGCAGCAGGCCCAGCAGATCCGCACGCGCCTGCAGCAACGACAGGCCGCTGCCGCCGCCAACGCAGCCACACCTGCACACACGGCGAGCGTCGAGAGTGGCGCTCGTGCATCGGGCGGCGCACGGCTGGCGAGCGAACCCCGCCGCGACCCGCGCGACCAACGCGATCCGCAGCGCCTGCCCCCCTCGATGCTGGAACGCTTCAGCGCCACCGACCACCCGACCGGAAGCACACCATGACCACGATGCGCCAGATCCGACGCCTGTTGCCCGTGCTGTGCTGCCTGCTTGTGGCCGGTGCCGTGCAGGCACAGCAACAGCCATTGACCGGACAGATGCTCGGTGGCCCCTCACTGTCGGCACCGGCTACAGCGCCGATGCAGGCCGAACCGCTCCCCACCGTGGAGTTGGCCGCACCGGCTGCATCCGCCGAGGTGACTGGAGCGCAAGCGTCGACCATCGCAACCGACGTCGCACCTCTTTCAGCACCGCCCGCCGCACCACGTGCACGCCTGCAGAGCGGCGAGGCGACCCGCAACCTGTTCCGCCTGCAGGCCTCCGGGCAGCAGGCCGGCCAACGGCTGCCGATCCTGGGTGACCAGGCCACGCTGAGCTATGCGCGTTACCTGAAGAGCTTTGAACACGAGATCCCGGACTTCTTTGAGACCGATGTCTCCCGGTCCAAGGACGCCTCCTCCTCCGGA
Organism: Stenotrophomonas sp. FR012; assembly: GCF_047520565.2. Classification (NCBI taxonomy): domain Bacteria; kingdom Pseudomonadati; phylum Pseudomonadota; class Gammaproteobacteria; order Lysobacterales; family Lysobacteraceae; genus Stenotrophomonas; species Stenotrophomonas sp. FR012. The sequence continues at coordinate 4,480 of NZ_JAXBQL020000002.1, read as the reverse complement.
CGCTGAGGTCGGCCATGAAACGCCCACGACAGTTCAGTTTCAGCCGCGCACGCGGCGGCATGTCGGTCACGATGATGCTGGTCATGCTGGCGCTGGTGGCCATGCTGGGCCTGATCGAGATCGGCTATCTGTTCTGGGCCAAGCGTGACGCGCAGAAGGTGGCCGACCTTGCCGCACTGGCCGGCGCACAGCGGCTGGAGCTGTGCAGCCCGGACAACAGCGACAACAGCGCTGCCCGGCAGAATGCGGTGGTCCAGAACGGGTTCGCAGGCACCCTGCAGATCCGCTGCGGCAACTGGAGCGCCAGCCGTGGCACCGGCACCCGCTTCGTCACCAGCGTCGATGCCAGCAATCCCCGCAATGCGGTTCAGGTGATCGCCGAGCGCAGCGTGCTGCCCTTCTTCGGTCAGACTTCCAGCCTGCCCACCGTGAGCGTGCAGGCCGTGGCGCGCCGTGCCGAACCCACCGCGGTGTTTGCGGTCGGCTCGCAGCTGCTGCGGACCAATGGCGATTCAGTGCTGCTGTCCACCCTGCGCCTGGTTGGCCTGGACGTCACCAATGCCACGGTGCTGTCCTATGACGGCCTGGCGCAGGCCAACGTGACTCCGTCCGGCCTGCTGAAAGCGCTCAACATACCGGTAAGCGCCAACCTCAGCGTGGCCGACTTCAATCGCCTGCTGTCGGTCAACAAGATTTCGCTGGCACAGCTGGTCGATGCTACCGCCACCGTGGTCGGCCGTGACTCCGCAGTGGGGGTGCAGCTGCGCGCCCTGTCCGATCTGGTTGCCACCCAGCTGGACATCAACAAGCTCAACATCGTGCTTGGCAGCCAGTCCGGCGGCGGTGGCCTATTTGCCGAAGTTGTCTCGCCCGACGGCACGGTCGGCAGCGCACTGGAGTCACAGATCAACGTGCTCAACCTGATCAACACCGCGATCTCCATCGCCAACGATGGCAACGGCGTGGCGGTCAAGGGACTGGACCTGCTGGGCATCAGGATCCAGGCCGGCGTGGTCGAGCCGCCATCGATCGCCATCGGCGGCGTCGGCAGCCGTGCCTACAACGCGCAGGTGCGGCTGATGGCGGACGTGGACAGCAACAACCTGTTCGCGCTGGGGCCGCTGCTGAACCTGCTTGGCACGCGCCTGCACCTGCCGTTGCACGTCGACGTGGCCAACGGTATGGGCACCTTGACCGGCATCCAGTGCGGCGGCAGTCCACCCAAGGCCACGATCCAGGTGGACTCGTCGGTGCTGCGCGCCTGCGTCGGCAATGTCGACCCCGCACAGCGCTTCTCCAAGGCCAATGTCTGCGATGCCACGCTGCAGGACGAACAGCTGCTGAAGCTGCTGGGCCAACCATTGATCAACGACAGGATTACCCTGCCCGCCCTGACCAGCACGCAGACCCTGACCCTGGCCGCCGGCGAGACCGGCTCGACCCGGTTCAATCCGCTCGCAATTGGTGACGCAGTGTCGAGCCTGGTCAACGAACTGCTACGGGTGCTGTCGGGCATGCTCAATTCGCCCAAGCAGGGCATGAACGCCAACGACACCGCCAAGGCGCTGGCCGATCGCTACCTGCAGGCGGCCTTTCCGACTGGCGGACGCTACAACGTCGACCAGGTCATCCCGCTGCTGCGCGATGGCGATCCGGCGCGCAATCTCGCCCCGCTGGGCAACTGGACGGTGAAGAATGGCGTCCCCAAGCCTTGCCTGCTGGGCCTGACCACCTGCTGGGAAGACGGTTCGGTGTGGACCGGTTACAGGACGACCGTCACCGGCCAGGGCCTGGGCCTGCTCGATGGCCTGCTTGGCTCGCTGGTCGGCGGCCTGCTGATCAACCGCTGCGACAGCCTGCTCGGCAACCTGATCGATTACAACGGCTGCGTGCGCAACAATCTGGCGTCCTACATCCAGACCGCACCGGCCGGCTTTCTCGATGGTGCCGGGGGAACGGGTGTCACCAACCCCGATGGCAGCGTCAGCTGCAGCGGACTGCTGTGCACCCTGCTGAAGCCGATCCTGGCCGCACTGCGGCCGGTGCTCAACAGTATTGGCACCCTGCTGACCAACCTGCTGGCCAGCGTGCTGGGCGTTGAACTGGGCCGGACCGACGTCAATGTGCAGTCGATCCAGTGCAGCGCCGCACAGCTGGTCTACTGACCGGTGACGGGCGCCCTTGGCGGCGCCCACACCCATGCTAGACTCCCGGCGGGGAACCACCTTCATCTCAACCCACACTCATCCGTGGATGGTCTAGACATGCGAGAAACTTCAGGGGGCGCGGTCTTTGCCCGGCACGCGCGCAGCGCGGCAGTGCTGGCCGTGGTCATGATGCTGGTGGCACCGGCAGCGATGGCTGCACGTGGCGACCGCGAGGCGGCAGCCGAACCGGCGCGCAGCGCGCCTGTGGTGCGCAATACCGTGGACGAACTCAAGCAGTTGATGGACTCGCGCCAGCTGACCGAGCTGCGCACCACTTACAACGGCAACTACGGCGCCAGCCTGCTGTTCAATGCCAACACCCTGACCTACTACGTCGCCCTGTTCCAGGAGAAGAACTTCTGGCGGGTGATCAAGACCGATGCGGTGGACAACGCCGAGCGCGTCTACCGCACCTTCGCGCAGCAGTCCGAACAGCTCGCCCAGGTCTACATCGACACCACCCGTCTTGAAGCCGGCAAGCGCTACACCGAGCGCCTGGTGGCCTACAACGAAGAACGCCTGCGCACCCTGCAGCAGGAAATGGAACAGCAGCAGGCGCAGTCGGCACAGGTCAGCGCGGCCCTGCAGCAGGCCCAGCAGCAGGCCGTGAGCCTCAGCACCGACGTGCAGAGCACCAACAGCCAGCTGGACGCCCTGCAGCGCCGCATCCAGATCCTGCAGGCCGAACAGGGCAACCCGGAGTTGAGCCTGCCCAAGCCGGACAGTGTGCCCGCACCGGCCGCCGCAAGCGACGGTCGCTGAGAGCTGCACTCACGGTACTCACGCGACGGCGCCCTATGGCGCCGTTGTCGTTTTCGGCACTTCAGCGTCCCCGCGTCACTGGCAGGCGCCGTAGACCGCGTCATCCAGCTGCCGGCGCTGCACGAAATCCAGGCGCCGACGCTTGAGCAACGCCTGCTCGCGATCACGCCGGGCACGCTCGCAGGCCGCCGCATCCGTGCTGATCGTGATCAGCGCACCGTGCGCCCGCGCCGCACGCCGTGGCCGGGGCGATGGCTTCGGTGTCGAGGCCGCTGGCGCCACAGCGCCGCGGGACAATGACTGCTCCGCGGGCACGTCCCAGCGCCATGCGGCACGCCCCTGGCAGGGTGTCTGCTGGTAGACCGGGTGCGGTCCATCCACGCACTTGTAGACATGGGTCTGTGCCGGCGCTGCCATGGGCAGCAGCAGGCACAGCATCAGCGACCATCGCATGGCGGGCATCCGTGCGTTCCTGTGGCGGGCTGCGCTCATCCTCGGCATACGGCTCCCGTCCTGCCAGAGCGATACGCGTCACATCCGATGCAATCCAGCACAGCCGTGCAAGTCGGTCGCCTGCGCCTGCGCTGTACTGCCGAAGGCACCGGCATCCTGCCGAAGCCTTCCCTCCCTTCCGCCAAGGAACCTGCAATGAGCAACTTCGTCACCGTCGCCGATGGCGCCCGCATCTTCTACAAGGATTGGGGCACCTGCCAGCCGATCGTGTTCGCCCACGGTTGGCCGCTGTCTTCCGATGCCTGGGATCCGCAGATGCTGTTCATGGGCCAGAACGGCTTCCGCGTGGTCGCCCACGATCGCCGCAGCCACGGACGCTCCAGCCAGACCTGGAACGGCAACAACATGGACACCTATGCCGATGACCTGGCCGCGGTGATCGAAGCGCTGGACCTGAAGGACGCGATCCTGGTCGGCCATTCCACCGGCGGCGGTGAAGTGGCCCATTACATCGGCCGCCACGGCAGCGCGCGCGTGGCCAAGGTGGTGCTGGTCGGCGCCGTGCCGCCGCTGATGCTGAAGACCGCTGGCAACCCCGCCGGCACCCCGCTGGAGGTCTTCGACGGCATCCGCAAGGGTACCGGCGGCGACCGTTCGCAGTTCTTCAAGGACCTGACCACCCCGTTCTTCGGCGCCAACCGGGATGGCAACAACGTCACCCAGGGCATGCGCGATGCGTTCTGGCTGCAGGGCATGCTCGGTGGCGTCAAGGGCCAGTACGACTGCGTGCACGAATTCTCGGAAGTGGACTACACCGAGGACCTGAAGAAGATCGACGTGCCGGCGCTGGTCGTGCACGGCGATGACGACCAGATCGTGCCGTTCGATGCCTCGGCCAAGCTGTCCTCGCAGATCATCAAGGATGCCGAACTGAAGGTGTACGCCGGTGCGCCGCATGGCCTGACCATCACCCACGCCGACCAGTTCAACGCCGACCTGCTGGCGTTCGCACGCAAGTGAGGTATCGCGGCGGCGCTACCCAGCGCCGCCCCAAAAAA
>NZ_JAXBQL020000001.1:762950-847326 GCF_047520565.2 Stenotrophomonas sp. FR012 | reverse complement strand
GGTCCGGTTGCGGGGGCGTGAGCGCCATGGATGGCGCGATCGAGCCTCCATGGTGAGGGCGCTTCGCTTGCGAAGCATTGCTTCGCAAGCGCCCGAACGCCCAGCCGCCAGCGGCTGGGCCGGACTGGGGATTCACGGCGTCCCCCGCAACCGGACCCACCCCGCCTCCCTACAGGAACCCCGCTGTTGCTGTTGCTGTTGCTGTTGCCTCCAGCAGGTGCAGGGCTGCAAGCCCTGCCGAACAACCCCCTACTTCAAACGCAGTGCCAGGCTGCCCCCCGCACACACCACCGCCAGCCAGGCCACGCCGTGCCACCCCCACTGCGCCAGCGCCAGGCTGCCCAGCGCACCACCGGCGGCCATGCCGATGAACATGCCGGTGAACAACAGCGCATTGAGCCGGCTGCGTGCCGGCGGCACCAGCCCGTAGACCAGGGTCTGGTGCGCCACCAGCGCCGACTGGAAGCCGAAGTCGAACAGCAGCGCACTCACCACCAGCAACGGCAGCAGCGCGGCGGCCGGCAACCAGGCTTCGGCCAGCAGCAGGCCGAAGCCCAGCAGCGCCACCGCAATCGCCAGCCGTGCCACCGCATGGCACCCCAGTCGATCAGCGAAACGGCCGGCAAACGGCGCGGCCAATGCACCGGCCGCACCGGCGATACCGAACGCACCCGCTGCCGCACTGCCGAGGCCCAGACGTGCATGCAGCATCAGCGCCAGGGTCGACCAGAACGCGCTGAATCCCACGGCCAGCAGCGACTGGCTGGCCACCGCACGGCGCAGCTGCGGCTGCTCGCGCCACAACGCCAGCAACGAACCCAGCAACGCCGGATAGCGCAGCGTGCTGGTCGGCGCGAAACGCGGCAGTGCACGCGCCATCACCGCGCCCATCGCCGCCACGGATACCGCCGCCAGCACGAACTGCGTGCGCCAGCCCCACGCTTCAGCCACCACGCCACTGACCACCCGCGACAACAGGATGCCGAGCAGCAGGCCGGTCATCACCCGGCCGACGATCTGGCCGCGCTGCGCATCCGGTGCCAGCACCGCAGCGGCGGGAACGATGTCCTGCGCCAGCGTTGCCATCAGCCCGACCAGCAGGCTGGCCATCAGCAGGCCCGGCAGGTGCCCGGCCATCGCGGCGGCGCCCAGTGCCAGCGCCAGCAGCGCGGACTTCAACAGGATCAGATGGCGGCGGTCGAAGCGATCGCCCAGCGGTGCCAGCAGCAGGATGCCCAGTGCGTAGCCGAGCTGGGTCAAGGTTGGCACCAGGCCGGCGGCGCGCTCACCGGCGCCAAGGTCCTGGGCGATCAGGCCCAGCATGGGCTGGCTGTAATACAGCGACGCGACCGAGAAGCCGGCACCGGCCGCCATTGCCAGCACCAATGGGGCGGAAGGCACGGTCGCCGGTGCGGCCGCAACAGACAGCGAGGGGGTAGACATGGGGGAGCCCCGTAGAGGAAGTGAGCGTATCCTGCCTGTATTCGCCAAACGTCTGTAGTAGGCTCTGGCACATATATTTCATACGCCACACGCATGAATGACCTCGCCACCGGCGCTGATCGCCTGGATCTGCTGCGCACCTTCCTGCGCATCGTCGATGCCGGCAGCCTGTCTGCTGCGGCCCTGCAGCTGGGCACCACCCAGCCGACGGTCAGCCGACGCCTGCAGGCACTGGAGCGGCAGCTCGGCCTGCGTCTGCTGCAGCGCTCCACCCATGGCCTGCAACTGACCGAGGACGGCCTGCGCTGCCAGCGTCATGCGCAGCGCGTGGTCGACGAATGGGAGTCGCTGCAGGCCGAGCTGAACGGCGAACCGGAAACGCTGCGCGGACGCCTGCGGGTGATGGTGCCGCACGCCTTTGGCCAGGCGCAGCTGCTGCCTACCATGCTCGCATTCCTCGCCCAGCACCCGCAGCTGAGCCTGGAGTGGATCCTTGAAGATCGTCGCCCGGATTTCATCGCAGAAGGCATCGACTGCGCGGTGCGGGTGGGCCCTGTCGACGAACCGCGCATGGTTGCACTGCCGCTCGCAGAAGTGCCGCGCATCGTCGTGGCAGCGCCCTCGCTGGTGGACGCCACGGCGGTCAGTACGCCGGAACAGGCACAGTCACTGCCGTGGATCTCGCTGGTCACCTACTACCGCGAACGCCTGCTGCTGCATGATGCGCAGGGCCGGGCGCATACGCTGTCAATCAGCCCGCGCCTGCTCAGCGATAACCTGTTCGTGGTACAGCAGGCTGCGCGCGCCGAGCTGGGCGCAGCGGTGGTCTCGGCCTGGCTGGTGGCCGACGACCTCGCACAAGGGCGGCTGGTGCAGCTGCTGCCGGACTGGCAGGCACCGGCACTGCCGGTACACGTCGTGTTTCCTGCCGCGCGCCAGCAGCCGCCACGGCTGCGCGCCTTCATCGATGCGATGAAGGCCGCACTGCCGCAGTTGCACGGCATGCGGCCGGCACCGCGCTAGGTCACCGGCCCCATCATCCACGCATGGCGTGGATTTCGTTCAAGACCACAGGGTCAGAGCCCTTCCCGTTGAGAAGGGATCCGACCCTGTCGATCATTGCGCCTTCGCAGCCTCGGCATTCCACGCCGCGACCTTGGCCTTGGTGTCGGCCAGCATCTTGTCCAGCGCGGCGCGGTCATACACGTTGCCGCGCAGGATCACGCTGTCGATCTTCTCGGTGGCGGCGATGTCCTGCAGTGGGTTGGCGGTCAGCAGCACCAGGTCGGCGGCCTTGCCCCGCGCGACATCACCGTAACGGTCCATCTGGCCAAACCAGGCCGGGCCGGAACGGGTTGCGGCCGACAGCGCCTGCGGCGCGCTCAGGCCCTCCTTCACGAACAGCTGCAGTTCCTGGTGCAGGGCGATGCCCGGGAAGTTGAACGAGTTGAGGAAGCCCGCATCGGTGCCGGCAATGATCGTCACGCCCGCCTCCTGCAGCAACGGCAGCACGGCAGCCACCTGGTGGTACTGCGCGTGGCGCGCCTCGATCTGTGCCGGCGTCGCCTTCGCCGCGCGGTCCACGCGCCACTGGTAGGTCGCGCGCAGGCCCGGGCCGATGTAGGCCAGGTACGGATCGTTGGCGTGGTCATCCTGGTCCAGGAAATCGAGGATACGGCCACCGTTGAGGGTCGGGGTCACGAATACGCCGCGCTTGGCGAAATCACGGTAGGCGTGCATCGCGGTGTCACGGTCGAAGCTGGCGTCGAGGCGGCGATTGGCTTCCGCGCGGTCGATGCGGCCGGCGCCGAAGTCGGCGGCGATCTTCGCTTCGTCCTTGCTGCCGGCCTTGAATGCGTAGTCCAGGTGCTCGATCGAGGCCAGGCCGGCATCGACCGCCTGCTCCACCGTCAGCGCCATCGGAATGTGGCCCGAGGCCTTGAAGCCGGCCTTGCGCGCTGCGCTGGCCGAATACAGGAACAGATCCGGCTTCAGCGTGCTGTCGGTGATCTTCACGAAGTCGACCCTGTCGTGCTGCAGTCGGGTGATCGCCTTGTCGACGTCGGCCTCGCTGCCCACTTCGATCGTGCCCTTCCAGACCGGCTTGATGCCTTCGATCTTCGCGCCGGAACTGAGCAGGCGCGGGCCGAACAGCGTGCCCCTGGCGATCTCGCCACGCCACTGCAGCACCTGCTCGGGCAGGTCGCCCGAGCAGTCACGCACGGTGGTGATGCCGTGCGCGATGTACAGCGGCAACAGTGCCTTGTTCTCTTCGATCAGCGCCGGGCCACCACCGAAGTGCACATGCATGTCCCACAGGCCCGGGATCAGGTATTTGCCCTTGGCATCGATCTGGCGGGCCGCGCTCCACTGGCTGCGCAGCTGCGCGTCCGGGCCCACCGCGACGATGTCCTCACCGCGGATCACCACGCTCTGCCCGGCCCGCGTGCTGGCGTGCTCGACGTCGACCACGATGGCATTGCGGATCAGCAGGTCGGCGCGCTCGGCAGCAGATACCGACAGCGGCGCCACCGCAAGAAGGATGGCAAGGGACAACGGGCGGGAACGGAACATGATGGACAGCATCCTGGTAGGCACGGCCAGCGTGCGGGTGGAAGGAGTAGCGGTTCAGCGCGCCGCGCCGTGCTGGCGCAGCAGGGTTTCAATGCCGGCATAGCCACGCTGGCGCGCGTGCGCCAGTGGCGTTACGCCATCGCCATCGGCCAGCTCCGGGTCGGCACCGGCCTCCAGCAGCAGCTGCACGATCTGCACATGGCGTTCACCACCGTCGCCAAGCAGGATCGCTTCCAGCAGGGCGGTCCAGTGCAGGCGGTTGACGTGGTCCACCGCCACACCTGCACGCAGCAGCATGCGCACGGTGCTGACGTGGCCGCGCTCGGCGGCCGGAATCAACGCAGTGCCCCCATAGCGGTTGGTGCTGCGCAGATCGGCGCCGTGCGCCAGGGTCATCGCCAGGATCTCATCCAGGCCGCGCGCGCCGGCATACAGGTAGGCACTGTCCTGCAGCGCATCCTTGGCATTGACGTCCGCCCCGGCCTCGATCAGTTCGCGCGCGGCATCCACGTTGTTGCCCTGCGTGGCCAGCAGCAGCGCCGTGCGGCCCTGGCCATCGTGCGCCTCCAGCGTGGCGCCATCCTCGATCGCCTGTCGCACCGCATCGGCGTCGCCGCGGCTGGCGGCATCACGCAGGCGCGCGTCTGCGTCGGCTCTGGAGGTGGCAGTGCAGGCAGGGGTGACCATGGCCAGCAGACACAACAACAGCACGCGCGTGAACGGTGCAGGCCAGCCAGCAGGGCAATGGAAGCGCATCACGGTGTCTCCTTTTCTCCATCGCCGCAGGGCGATGGTCGCAGGGGCCGCGCATTGCCGGCCCCTGCCCCGCATGGTAGAAGTCGGCCTGGGTATCCAGAAGTGAAATGTTCAAATGCAAGACAGTGCCAAATCGAATAGAACCCTGTTCGAACTGGACCTGCTGCGGGCGCTGGTGATGGTGGCCGACTGCGGCAGCTTCACCACGGCGGCCACGCGCCTGCATTCGACGCAGTCCACGGTCAGCCAGAAGGTACGGCGGCTGGAGGAACTGGCCGGGCATCGCCTGCTCGAGCGCGGCCACCGCGATGTACACCCCACCGACGCCGGCCACACCCTGCTCGGCTATGCGCGGCGCATGCTCGACCTGAACGAGGAAATGGCACAGGCGCTGGCCGGCGCGACGGTGGAAACTGCGGTCCGCATCGGCGTACCCGAAGACTTCGTCAACCCGCAGACCACCCGCATGCTGGCCGCCTTCAGCCGCCGCCACCCGCAGGTGAAGCTGGAGATCAGCAGCGGCCTGAGCCGTGACTTGGCCCAGGGCTTCGACCACGGCGAGCTGGACCTGGTGCTGGTCAAGCAACGCCGCAACAGCCGCCAGGCGGTGCATTGCCGGCACGAGCCGATGCACTGGATCGACAGCCTGCGCAGCAGCTGCCTGCAGCAGGACCCGCTGCCGCTGGTCACCTTCCCGCCGCGAGGGCTGTACCGCGACGAGATGATCCACGCCGTGGAAGCGCTGGGCCTGCGCTGGCGCATTGCCTTCACCAGTTCGTCGCTGAGTGGCATCCAGGGCGCGGTGGCTGATGGCATCGGCGTCAGCCTGCTGCCGCGCCGCGCGGTCACGCGCGAGCACCGCATCATCGATGGCGAGCGCGGGCTGCCGGTGATCGACAACTACGAAATCGGTCTGCTGCATCGTGCCGATGCCGATGATGCGGTGCGGGCACTGGCCAGCGAGCTGTGGCGGCAGGTACAGCGCGAACCGGACTGACCACGATAGATCCACGCCACGCGTGGATGCCTTTCGCGCATTGATCATCGATATCTGATCAATCTTGCCGCACGGCGGGAATCATCGCCTCGTACAGTGCCCCCTGCTTCCGTGCTCCACGGCGCCTCGCCATGTCCGACCAACCCCCGACCCGATTCGATCCCCTGCCTGCAGCCCTGCAGACGCACCTGCAGCACCAGCGTGCACGGATCGCCTCACGCGTGGCCGCCAGCTTCCCGACGTTGCCGGTGCAATGGCCGCTGGCCGCCAGCACATTGCAGCGCGTGGTCGATGCCGAACTGATCGATCGTGACGACTGCGGCGGCTGGGAAGCGCTGGGCGTGGCGTTCGGTGACATTCTGGCCCAGCGCGTGCCGGGCCTGGCCTGGATGCAGGTCACCGATGCCTGGGGCATCGATGCGGTGCTGCGCTATGCCGACAGCAGCCTGCAGATCGGCGCCAGCACCCTGCTGCTCAAGCGCGTGGAGCAGGGCGAGGTCATCGACATCGCCCATCTGCTGGCGTGGCTGGAAGAATTCGTCGCTACCCGCGCCGACGATTACGCCTGAAAGCCGCCGGGCATGGCTCGGTGCTACAGAGGTTGGCGCGGCCTGGATCTACAGCCAGCGGCCGTCCACCACCACGCGTCGCTCCACCGGCACTGCGGCCACGGCCGCCGGACCGTGATCGGCGCGCACCGCCACGAAGGTGGCCGGCAGGCCTTCGGCAATGCCGTGCTGCGGCAGCCCGATCACCTGCGCGGCGTGGGTGGTGACCATGTCCAGCGCCAGCATCAGGTCGGCATCGGTGTAGAAGCCCGAGCGGTAGCCCAGCAGCATCGCCCGCTGCAGCAGATCGCCGTTGCCGTACGGCCACCAGCAGTCACGGATGTTGTCATTGCCAGCGAACACGCGCACGCCGGCATCATGCAGCGCACGCAGCGGCGGGAACGGATGATCCCCCGGCGCGTTGCTCATGATCGCTACGCCCGCCGTCGCCAGCGCCTCGCCCACCTGCACCGCGCGCGCCAGCGGCACTTCGCCCAGCGAGTAGGCATGACTGACCGCCACCCGCCCCTGCAGGCCAGCGGCCCGGGTCCGCGCGGCAATGCGCAGCAACTGGGCCAGTCCGGTTTCGCCGGGCTCGTGCAGGTGGATGTCCAGGCGCACGCCATAGCGCTCGGCCAGGCCGAACAGCAGTGCCAGTTGGCCTTCGGCATCGCCATCCAGCGTGGTCGGGTCGATGCCTCCCAGCACCTCCACGCCCGCTGCAAGGGCCTGCTCAAGCACGGCGGCGGTACCCGGACAGGACATCACCCCGGCCTGCGGGAACGCTACCAGCTGGATGCGCATGAGGCCGGCACAGCGGAGCGAGGCCTCGCGTACCGCCTCGAGATGACGCAGGCCCGTGCTGCCGTCGATGTCGACGTGGCAGCGCATGGCCACCGTGCCGAAGCTGCTGCACTGGCGGATCAATGCCTCGGCACGGTCCACCATCGGCGCGGCACCCGCTACCGCGGCCTTCTCCACCGCCAGCCGCTCACGCAGGCTGTTCACCGGCTGATGCGGGTGCCAGCGGTCTCCGACAAAACTCTTGTCCAGATGGATGTGGCCGTCGACCAGCCCGGGCAGGACCGCGAAGCCCTGCAGGTCGACGCATTCCGCCCCGTCGGCCGGCGAGGCCTCGCCATTGAGGCCGCTGATGCGGCCATCACGGATATGGAAATGCAGCGGCGCACCGTTGCGGTCGACACCGCCATGGACGAACTGGAGGGTCATCGGGAACTCCCGGAATGCCAAGACTGCCGCCATCGTGCGCCCCGCTGCACCCATCGACCAACGAAATATCTGGATGGCACGCATTCACCAGGACGATGATTGCGCCTGCGACAACCGGTCGCAGCCACGCCGTGCACACCCCTGAACAGGTAACATGGGCGCCTGTTTCCGTTGTGATGCCGCATGGGCCCGTCCGACCGCCACGATCGTCTCCGCCGCTGGCAGGCCGCATCCCTGCTTGCCGCCGCCCCGATCGCCAGCCTGTCCGCCACTGATGCTGCGGCCGCTGCACCGCTGCAGTCGCCGCCGGGCCAGCAGCGCATCGCACCGGCTGCACTGGTCGAGCGCCTGCACCAGCGCGTGCTGTCCGGGCAGAGCGCCACCGCCACGCTGGAACACTGGTGCGCCGAACATGGGCTGGCCGAACAAGCCCGGGTGCGCGCGGTGCGCGTGCACGGCCAGGACAAGCCTGCCCCCGCCGACGTTCTGCAGGCGCTGGGCGCGACGCCGGGTACCGAACTGCGCTATCGCCGCGTACAGCTGGTCTGCGGCAGCCGCGTGCTGTCCGAGGCCGACAACTGGTACCTGCCTGGCCACCTCAGCCCGGCCATGAACCAGGTGCTGGACAGCACCGACGAACCGTTCGGTCGCGTGGTCGGCCCGCTCGGTTTCCAGCGCCAGACCCTGGCTGACCAGACGTTCTGGCCGCCGCGGGGCGAAGGCGATCACGGCGTGATCCTCGAGGTGCGTGCCTTGTTGCGCGACCGCCAGCAGCAGCCTTTCAGCTACGTCATCGAGTCATACCTGCAGCAGGCGCTGCCGTAACGCGCAGTGGGTCCCGGGCATATCCCGCCGCTACCGACCCGTGATGGCGTTGGCGGCCGGGTCCACCGAGAACACGAAACGCCCACCGTACTGGTCCCTGCCCCACGTCATCGGTGCCGTGGCCAGGCTGTAGGCCGGACTCGCCTTGTCCATGCCGATCGCCTCGGACCAGGCGCTGAAATCCTCATCGGTGCGGCTGCGGATCTCGCCGACACACAGGCTGTAGCCACAGGCAAAAGACACCAGCGTGCCGTCGCTGCCGATGAGCCGGGTCGCAGCCGTCCTGTAGAGCCGGGTCAGGTCCTGCACTTCCGGGTGGCCCGCCGCATCCTGCTCGAACTGGCTGATCGCCTGCGCAAAGGCGTTGTCCGAGCCCAGGATCACGTCGCTCTTTTCCGCCGACAGTGCTCCTTCAGTCAACAGCAAGCGCTCGCCCTCAAGGAAGTGTCCCTCCGGATCCGCAGGCCCTTGCCCGGCCGTCGCACGCGTCGATGCCGTTGGCACGCGCGCTGATCCAGCATCGGTCACTGCATTGGAAAGAGACGGCACGGGCGCGGCGCTGGCCGCCTCCGCAGCATCGTCCACACTGGCCGCCTGCTTGCTGCTGCAACCGGCAATGGCCAGCACGGCAATCACACTCCACACTCTGGCATCCATGCGCATCATCCTCCGGGTATCGCCACAGCATGCCACGCGCGCAGCGGCAGCACCGGTGCACTGCACAAAGAAAAGCCCGGCAATGCCGGGCCTTTCGTTCGCCTGCCGGATCAACGGAACCGGTAATCCAGCTGCAGCCAGTATTGGCGGCCATACGGGTCGTAGTTGCCGACCGGGTAGAACGGCCAGCCGCCCCCGTTCCTGTCTGCCGGCGGGCGGCTGTCACGCAGGTTGTTGACGATCACGCCCACCGACAGGTTCTCGCCGAACTGGCGGAACACGCTGGCGTTGTAGGTCATGTACGGCGCGATGCGGCCACTGCCATCGGTCTTCGGCAGTGAACCGAAACGATTGCCGTACAGCGTGGTGGTCCAGTCACCCTGGTTCCAGGTGATGCTGCCATTGGCCTTGCTGCGCCACTGGTAATCATCCAGCGAATTGCGGATGTCACGCTCCGGATCATCGGAGAACTGCCGGTACTTGTGCTCCAGCACCACGGTGTAGGCCAGGCGCGTGGTGAAGCGGCCATAGCGGCCGGCATCGAAACGCCAGTTGCCCTTCAGGTCCAGGCCGCGCACCGATTCGGAGGCCGCGTTGATCGGATTGATGAGCACGCGGGTCACCTGGTCCGGCTGCACCGTGGCGTTGGACGGATTGCGGATCACCCGCGACAGTGCGTCCTGGCACAGCGGTGAACCGATATCGCGCGCTTCGCCGCCCAGCGTGCGGCCCAGGCGGCAATCGGCCTCGTCACGCAGGATACGGCTGGTATCGAGGCTGGTCACCTCGTTGTCGATGCGGATGTCGTAGTAGTCGGCGCTGAAATCCAGCCCGGACAGCGGCGACCAGACCACGCCGAAGCCGTACGACTTTGCGGTTTCCGGCTGCAACTGTGCGTTGGCGCGGTTGCTGTAGTCGATCGACAGGCCGTTGTAGTCGCAGTTGTCGTACGACTGGCCTGCAGTACGGCAGCGCCAGTAATCGGTCATGCCCGGGTTGTAGCCGCGGGTCTCGGTGGCGAACACGTAGTTCATGTCCGGCGCACGGAAGCTGGTCGCGGCAGAGCCGCGGATCAACAGGCTCTCGATCGGGCGGAACTCGACGCCGAAGCTCCAGGTCGCCTTGCCGATGTGCTCGCCGCCTGCGCGGTACTGGTCGTAGCGGCCGGCCAGCGTGGTGGTCAGCGATTGCAGCAACGGCAACTGCAGTTCAACGCCGGCCGCATAGCGATCGCGATCACCGCCGGCACCGATACCGGCGCTGGTGTTCCAGAACTCGCCGGTGCCCAGCCGCGGGTCCGGGCGGTTGCGGTAGCCCTGGCTGCCGGCCTCGACCACTGCGGCCAGCGCAGCATCGCCGCCCGGCAGTGCGAACAGGCGGCCATTGACACTGGCACTGAAGGTCTGCAGCCACGCCGCGTTGCGACTTTCCTGATAGTCGGACAGGCCCGCATACTCGTTCGGAGTCAAAGGCTTGAACAGGCGCACCGGGTCCGGCGCATAGACCTCCACGCCATTGCGCACGCCCAGCTTCGGGCCCAGCAGGTACTCGTTGATGCCGGCCAGCAGCACCGGGCGACGGGTTCGGTTCTCGTAGCGCGACCGGCTGTAGACCGCCTCGTAGTCCCAGCCGCTGTCGCCGATCTGGCCGCGTGCGCCCACGTTGAACGACCACGAGTTCTCCAGGAACCGATTGGCATTGCGCGGCAGGCCACCGATTTCTTCCGGCGCGAAGCGGCGGTACCAGCTCTCCAGGTTTCCGCTGTTCTGGTTGTAGAAGTAGTTGCGTGAGGACGTCCAGGTCGGCGCGCGCGTGTTGTTGTAGATGCGCGCGCTGCCCACGGCGACATCGGCGAACAGGTCGGTGGTGTCGTTGACGTGGAAGGTCAACAGGCCATAGCCATTGAGGTTGCGCTTCTGGGTCTGCATGGTCCAGTAGCTGGCGGCGGCCTCGTTGCTGCCGCAGTACCAGCCCTGGCGCGGGTTGTTGGCACGGAACACGCTGCCGCCATAAATGCCCGACGCTGCGTCGCAGCCGCTCACGCCCGGATCGATGTTGCGGCCGGTGGCAGCATTGCGGCGATAGGCGATCGCGGTCGCCTGCGGTGCCTTGCCGGCCGGATCATCGTCCAGTGAATCCATGAAGTCGCGTTGGCGCGCGTGGATCGCCTTGCGCACGTCGAACTCGAAGCCGAACAGCGCATCCCAACGCTCGCCGGAACTGCCACCGACCACCTGCGCGCGCTGGTTGTCACCCCCGCCCTGCTGGGTGCCGCCGGCGCGCACGTTCACGTCCACGCCTTCAAAGCGGTCCTTGAGGATGATGTTGACCACGCCGGCGATGGCATCGGAGCCATACACCGCCGACGCACCCGCGGCGAGCACCTCGATGCGCTCGATCAGGGCGCTGGGAATGTTGGCGAGGTTGACCACGTTCACCGAGCCCTCGTAGGCCAGCGGGTAGTCGGCCTGGCGGCGGCCGTTGACCAGCACCAGCGTGCGGTTCGGACCCAGTCCACGCAGGTTGATGGTGTTGGCGGCCGGCGTGAACGTATTGCCGAAGTCCTCGCCCTGCACGTTGCCGGTGTTCTCGGTCAGCGCGCTCAGCGCGTCGAAGGCATTGCGGTAGCCCTGCGCATCGATCTGCTCGCGGCTGATCACCGTCACTGGCGAGGGCCCCTCGACACTGGCACGGGGAATGCGCGAGCCGGTGACCTTCACTTCCTGCAATGTGGTGGGTGCGCTTTCCTGCGCGAAGGCCGGCAGCGAGACCAGCATCAGGGACGACAGCGCGAGCACCAGCGGACGCGGGCGCAACGCCTTGTGGGAGGCGGACATGGGCTTCCTGGGGGAGTGGGCGGGTGTACGGGGGAGCCGTGGCCTGTGCGGCACATAACGATCCCGTAACGAAAGTGTCCTGAATGGGTGGTTTCAACGGAAATGACCAGCCCTGATGGGCTTATGCCTGAACCGAATCAGACGGACCCACGGCACCGCCACACTTTTGCAATGAATTGCATGGTCTGGCGCGCTTCCGATACGCATCGTGCATGGATGACCAACCGCGCCACCTACACTCACCTCGCCCCGCTGCGCCCCGTCCTGCGCCGCCACCTGCTGCACCTCCAGGCAACGCCCATCACCCTGCGTTCCTTCCAGCGCACCGATCTGCCGCGCTGGCGCACCTTCGACGACCGTCGCCAGCGCGGCCAACGGCCTTCCTACGGCATTGATGAAGAGGCCCGCTTCCTCGCCAGCGTCCATCGTTCACGCCTACAGGAAGACAACGATCTGCTGGTACTGGGCGTGTTCGACGACGCGCAGGGCATCCTGCACGACCAACTGCATGTCCGCCTGCAGTCACTGCATTCGCGCTGCGCAGAACTGCAGTCGCTGCAGCACCGCAACGCCCATCCACAGGCCGCACTGCGCGCGCTGTGCCCGTTCCTGTTCGACAATGTCGGCCTGCATCGCATCTTCGTACTGCTGCCACCGGGTTGCACCACCCCTTTCGCCCAGGCACTGCAGGCCCTGGGCTTCATGCGTGAAGGCATCCTGCGCGACTTCCACCTGGACGCCGAGGGATGGCATGACCGCCAGTTGCTGGCGCTTACCGCGCCAGCGTGGCACAGCCACCTGCAGCGGATCGGCTAGCGCACCCGCTCCAGTGCCGCACCCGCGCCGATCAGCACCGTGCAGGCGTGATCCTGCAGTTCTTCGCCGCTGGCATCGTTGCCACTGGCGGCATCCACGCGGGTGGCCAGCAGGATGAAGCCGGGGCCACCCTGCACGTCATCGCGTCCGGCCACCACCAGGCTCCACTGGCCCACATCGCCTACGCCGCTCAGGCCATAGGCCAGCAGGTTGAGCGGATTGGCGGTCATTTCCGCACCGGGCAACAGATAGGCCTGGTACTGATGCCCGCGCAGAAGCACCGGCAACGGTGACCAGCGTGGCCCCAGGGCGCCGGCGTGTGCATCCAGGGCCTGCAGCACGTCCGTGCGCAGGCAATCGACATGGATATGCAACTGGTGCTGCGACCGTCCGTGCGGTGAATTCAGCGCCAGGCTGGCTACGTTGCGCGGTAATGGCTGGCCCAGGGCCTGTTCGGTGTGCGCGCGCGCCTGCCAGGCGGCCGCGAAATAGTTGGGCGCCCCACGCTGGTAAAGACCGCGGTTCTCGATGCCACTTACCTTGTCCAGCGGCATCAGCAGGAACTGGTAGTCACCGTGTGCATCCTTGACCAGCACGTCACGGCGGCCGGCCGCCGTCTCCACCCGCAGGCAGCTGCCGCGCGGGCCGTCAGCTGCCTGGCAGTCACGCTCGATCAGGCGCCACAGCGCATCGGAATGGACGGGCGGCGGAGGCGGCGCGCTCGCACAGGCGGACAACAGCAGCAGCGGCGACAGCAGCAACGAGCGCAGGGACACGGCGGCGACTCACGGAACAGGCACGGCAGGCGGCGCCGCACTGCATTCTAGCCAGCGCGGTGCTGCAATCAGTAGGTGCCGAACGGCACTTCAACCACGATCGGAGCCACGCCGTCGCCCGCCTGCAGGGTGTAGCGGTCCAGTGCGCCATCATCTTCGGCGTGCGGCTGGCGCTGGAAATGCAGGGGATAACGGTCATCACCCAGGCGCACGGCGCTGCCATCGGCCTCCAGCGCGGCACCTTCGGGAATCAGCAGCCCCCCCAGGTCGCTGTAGGCCCCCGGCACATCGGTGAAACCATAGTCAGCCAGTTCATCCACGCGCTGCATCGCATAGACGTGCGGCAGGTAGGGGCGTGCCGGGCTGCGGCCATTGCTGAGGTCGGTCACCCAGGCCTGTGGCAGGTGGTATTGCTCGCGCAGTGCGGCCACGCCCAGCGACGGGCTGGCCACCTGCAGGCAGCACACCGCGCGCTTGCCCTCACGATCGACAATGGCGAATCGATCGCCGCGGGTGGCGGCCTGCGGCAGCATCGCGAACGCCAGGTTGCGCTGGGCGGGTGCGTAGCCTGCCTCGGTCTGCAGGTTGCGCCAGGCACCGAACACCGGCGCTTCCGCAGCGGCGTCCGGCGTCGGCTCGATGGCAGAGGCGGCAAACGCCACGCCCAGCACCGACACTGCCAGTACTCTTCTCGCCCTGCGCTTGTCGCGCAAACTGCCTGCCGTCATAGCGTATCCAACACCTGCACCGGAATGGCCCGGCCTGCCCGCTGGCGTGCTGCCAGCCATCCCTCCCACTATGCAATGACCACGCTGTGCCGGCAATGACCGGAGTGCTGACGCCTTTCGCGCGACGGGTGCTATCGTTCCGCCATCTTCCCTGCGCAGGAGCGCTCGCATGTCCGCCTTCCGTCTGTCCCTGTTACTGCCTGCGTCGGCCCTGCTGCTGTCGGCCTGCGTCAGCACCCCTGGCCCGCAGGTCAAGGGTACCGGCCACTGCGATGCCAGCCAGCTGGGCTGGGCAATCGGCCAGCCGGCCAACGAACCCAACATCCGCCGCCTGTCCAGCGAGAGCGGCGCCGGCCTGGTCAACCCGATCGGCCCCAGCACCATCACCACGAAGGACATCCGCCAGGATCGCCTGCGCGTGTACGTGGACAAGGACAACATCATCACCGCTACCCGTTGCGAGTAAGCGCCGCCTCAGTTTTTGTAGAGCCGAGCCCACGCTCGGCTGCTCTGCGGTCGGGCCACGCGAGAACCCGAGTCGAGCATGGCTCGGCTCTCTAGGGCTCAGGGTTCGGTATACCCCGCGCAGTCCGGCAGCGCCTGGTCGGGGTGGAACACCCCATCATTGAAGCGGAACAGCCGCGTGTAGCTGCATGCCGGGTCCTGCTCGGTGCGCAGGTCCTTCTTCTTCAGCGGGCCCTTGGCCAGCGAATCCTCGAAACGCGAAACGCCCGCCGGAAAGCGGGTTGCCACCGTCTGGTAGCGCAGCACCGGCATGCCCTCGGCCACCGGATCCAGCCCGAGCCTGGCCGAGAACCCGTATTCGTCGTGGCAGGCGCCTGCGCGCTGCTTCATGTCCTGCTCGCTGAAACACGCACGGATCATCGCATTGCCCAGCCATGGCACCGTCAGCACGTCGTCGTCCACCTGGATGTCGTCCTGCAGGTGGCGCACGCGTGCCAACTGCAGCGTGGACGCGTCGGCACCTCCACCGGAGTACATGGTGCTGAACTTGACGATGCCGCCTACCAGCACATTCTGGTGGGCGCGCTGCTGCGGGTCGGTCACCGGCTCATCGCTGCCGATACCCGGAGCCAGACGCACGATCCACGGCCACAGCGACAGCTCGCTTTCCTGCGGCACGTCGATGCTGACGTGGTAGGTATGCGCTTCGCTTTCGCCGGCCACCCGTTCAGAGACTTCCAGCGTCGTTGGCCGATCACCGTCCTCGGCCACCGGTTGCACACGCACGCACCAGACACGATCAAGCGTGCAGTACTGCGTGCGTACTTCGCCCTGCCCGCCCTGTTCCAGCACCTGCCCCAGCGGTTCCATCACGTTTCCGGCGGCATCGCGCTGCTGCGGCAGGATAGAAGACTGCGCCAGCACCAGCAGCGGGGTCGCCAGCAATGCAGCGCACAGGGCGGCGCAGACGGGAATGGAAGGCATGGGCGGCTCCTGTGGCTGGGATTCCGATGGTAACCGTTACCCGGACGGCGGCGGACCTGCCCGGCATCGCCCTTGTAGCGTCGAGCCACGCTCGACTGCCCTGTCCGTCCTCAATGCCCACTGCAATCGCAGCTGCCCCACCCCTTCGCCTTCGACGTCTGGCCAATACCCGGGTTGAAGGTATTGCTCGGGTCCAGCTGCCGGTAGAAACCTGCCAGCGCCGGCTTGGCCGGGTACAGGTGGCCGACGTTGTGCTCGGCCGGATACTCGGCGCCACGATGGTCCAGCAGCGCCCACATCGCATGCTCGATCGCCACCGGGTCTTCGCCCTTGCGCGCGATGTAGTCCTGGTGGAACACGTGGCACAGGAAGTGACCGTAGTACAGCTTGTGCAGCAGGCGGCCGTCGATATCGGCCGGCAACTGCTCGAACCAATCCGTATCGTCGCGGCGCAATGCGATATCCAGCGCGACGATGTCCTGCACCTGCTCACGATGCACTTCACGATAGCGGACTGCCGCACCGGCCACCGCGAAGCGATGCAGGAACGCCTTGCGTCCCTCCTCGGCCGTGCAGTGGAAATAGCCGCCTTCGTGCCCGGCGAAGAACCCGCGCAACCAGGCCTCGGTTTCCGCAGCGTCCTGGGCAGAGACCTTCAGCAACAGGTGATGCTCGTAGCGTTGCCGGAACTCGCCCATGCGCTTTGGCAGGTGCGAGGGCAGCAGGCCGGTCAGCACCTGCATCACCCGGTCGGTCACCCCGCGCAGGCCCAGCCGTTCGAACCAGCCATCGACGCGGCTCTTCAATGCGAACGCTGCGGGCACACGGGAGGTACCGAGGCGATCGATCAGCAGGAAGCTGTCCTTGCCGTAGCGCTCGCCGATGTCATAGGCATCGCGGTGAATGTACTCGCCCGCGATCGGCAGGCGCTCGAAGCCGGTCAGCAGCTGGCGACGGATCGCGGTGAGGCTGTCGGTGCGATTGCTGCCGATATAGAAGACCTCGGCAGCCTCCTTCTCGAAGGTGTCCAGGCGCACCGCGAACACTGCCAGCTTGCCGGCAGATCCCGCTGCCTCGAAGTGGCGGCTGGGATCCGCATTGAAGCGTGCGGGAGTATCGGCACCGACTTTGCGTACTTCCTCGGCATAGCGTGGATCGGAAGCCGCACGGCCGTCGCCATCGCCCACGTCGGCGGCCGTGTAGTCACCGGCCTGCAGGCGCTGCAGGATCTGCTCGGGCGTATCACCCAGCGCGATGCCCAGATGGTTGACCAGCTGCAACTGGCCCTGCGCATCGACCTGCGCATACAGCGCCAGCTCGGTGTAGGCCGGGCCACGTCGCACCAGCGCGCCACCGGAGTTGTTGCAGATGCCGCCCAGCACCGAGGCACCGATGCAGGACGAGCCGATCACCGAATGCGGTTCGCGACCCAGCGGAGCCAGCGTCTGCTCCAGGCGGTCCAGCGTGGCACCGGGCAGGCACAGCACCTGGCGGCCTTCGTTCAACAACTGGATGCCGGTCAGGCGCAGCGTGTTGACCAGCACGATCGGCCGGCCATAGTCATCGCCGTCCGGGGTCGAGCCGCCGGTCAGGCCGGTGTTGGCCGCCTGCAGGATGATCGCCGCGCCGCCCTGCACCGCTGCCTGCAGCACGCGCCACAGTTCCAGCAGCGTCCCCGGGCGCACCACCGCCAGCACTGGGCCATCGCCGAAACGGTAGCCGCGGCGGAAGCGGCGCGTAGCCTTGTCGCCGGTCATTACATGGCGATTGCCGACCGCATCGCGCAACTGTGCCAGCACGGCGGCGTGGCCGCTCATGGCAGGCTGACCAGCGAGTCGCGGCCGATGTCGGCGATGCGGCGCGCACCGGTCAGGGTCATCGCCACGCGCATTTCCTTGGCGATCAGGTCCAGCAGGTTGGCCACGCCGGCCTCGCCCTGCGCGGCCAGCGCATAGATGAAGGCGCGGCCCAGCAGCACGGTATCGGCCCCCAGCGCCAACATGCGCACCACGTCCAGGCCAGTGCGGATGCCGGAATCGGCGAGGATCTTCAGGTCGCCCTGCACCGCATCGGCGATGGCCGGCAACGCACGTGCGGTGGACAGCACGCCGTCCAGCTGGCGGCCACCGTGATTGGAGACCACGATGCCATCGGCACCGAACTTCACCGCATCACGCGCGTCATCCGGGTCGAGGATGCCCTTGATCACCATCGGGCCCTTCCAGAATTCGCGGATCCACTCCAGGTCCTTCCACGAAATGGAGGGATCGAAGTTGCTGCCCAGCCAACCGATGTAATCCTCCAGCCCGGTCGGGTTGCCGCGGTAGGTGGAGATGTTGCCGAGGTCATGCGGGCGGCCGAACAGGCCCACGTCCCACGCCCAGTGCGGATGGGTGATGGCCTGGCCGATACGGCGCAGCGAGGCATTCGGGCCGCTCATGCCCGAGTGTGCATCGCGGTAGCGCGCGCCCGGCACCGGCATGTCCACGGTGAACACCAGCGTGGTCACGCCGGCGGCCTGCGCCCGCTCCAGCGCGTTGCGCATGAAGCCACGGTCACGCAGCACGTACAGCTGGAACCACATCGGCCGCTGGATGGCCGGTGCCACTTCCTCGATCGGGCACACCGACACCGTGGACAGGGTGAACGGGATGCCGCGGCTGTCGGCCGCGCGCGCCGCCTGTACCTCGCCGCGCCGCGCATACATTCCGGTCAGGCCGACCGGCGCCAGCGCCACCGGCATCGCCAGTTTTTCGCCGAACAGCTGGGTTTCCAGGCTCAGGTCGGACATGTTGCGCAGGATGCGCTGGCGCAGCGCGATGTCGGACAGGTCGGAAACGTTGCGCTTCAGCGTGTGCTCGGCATACGCGCCGCCATCGATGTAGTGGAACAGGAACGGCGGCAGCCGGCGTTCGGCAGCAGCACGGTAATCGGTGGAGGCGGAGATGATCATGGGGTCAACCGTGGGGGGAAGGCAGGCGCGAGGCCCGCGCACGCCGGGCTTCGTTGTCATCGAGGGTGCGCAGCGTGGTGTGCACGAACTCGAGGTGGGCATGCGCGGCGGCGCGCGCGCGTTCGGGGTCGCCGGCCAGCACCGCATCCATCATCTCGCGGTGCTGGTCGGACAGCGGCGAGAAGGTCTTCGCCGAGGTGTAGAGCTTTTCGCGGCTCTGCGAGATGTTGGTCTGCAGCAGTTCGAACAGCCCGCGCATCACCTGCAGCAGCACCAGATTGTGCGAGGCCTCGGCGATGGACAGGTGGAAGGCCGCGTCGGCCTCGGCTTCGCCGGTGGGGTCGTCCTTGCCGTGCGCGTCCATCATGGTCTGGAAGGCTTGTGCGATGCGCGCGCGGTCCTCGTCGGTGGCACGCAGCGCCGCATGCCAGGCGGTGGCACCTTCCAGCGCGTGGCGGATCTCCAGCACGTCGAAGCGGTATTCCGGGTCGCCCTGGAACAGCGGCAGGTACGGCGCCAGCGGTTCATCCAGCGCCTGCCGCGCGCGTGCCGCAGGCTCGGCCACGTAGGTGCCGCCACCGACCCGTGCGGTCAACAGACCCTGGCTGGCCAGCTGCGCGATGGCCTCGCGCAAGGCCGTGCGCGAGACCCCCAGCTGCACCGCCAGGGTGCGCTCGGCCGGCAGCCGGTCACCCGGCTGCAGCCGTTGTTCCTGCACCAGGCCGCGCAGCTGCGCGGCCACCTTGTCCGAAATACGTTGCGTGCTCATGGCGCCATTGTGGCCCGAAGCGCGCAGCGGGTGGTCGGCCAGCCGCGCATGGCTCAGGGAATCATCCAGGTCAGCCAGTAAGCCTGGGCCAGGGTGATCAGGCCGACCATCGTGGTGAAGATCAGGCTGTGCTTGACCGTGAAGCGGAACAGATCCGACTCCTTGCCGGCCAGGCCGACCGCCGCGCAGGCAATGGCGATCGACTGCGGCGAGATCATCTTGCCGGTGACACCGCCGGTGGTGTTGGCCGCTACCAGCAGCACGTCGGACACGCCGATCTGCTGTGCGGTGGTGGCCTGCAGTGCCGAGAACAAGGCATTGGACGAGGTGTCCGAACCGGTCAGGAACACGCCCAGCCAGCCCAGGAACGGTGAGAAGAACGGGAACGCGTCGCCGGTATGCGCCAGCGCCAGGGCCAACGTGGCAGACAGTCCCGAGTAGTTGGCGATGAAGGCGAACGCCAGCACCATGCCAATCGAGTAGATCGGCATGCGCAGCTCACGCACGGTCTCGCCGAAGGTCTGCAGCGCCGAACGGACCGGCATGCGCAGCGCGATGATGGCGATCAACGCGGCCAGGATGATCGAGGTACCGGTGGCCGAGAACCAGTCGAACTTGTAGATGGCTTCATAGCTCAGCGGCGCAGCCACGATCGGTGGCATCTTCTGCACCAGCTGGTCCAGGCCTGGCACCGGGATCTTCAGCACCCAGCCTTCCAGCGGGCCGCCCGCCGCGAACAGCGACTTGAACGGCTTGATGCTCCACAGCGTGACCATCGCGGTGAGGATCAGGAACGGCGACCATGCCCTGGCGATCTGGCCGACGCTGTGGAGCGGTGCCTCCAGCGCCTGTGCGGCCGCCTCGGCGCTGGTTTCGGTGTCGAAACGGAAGATCCGTACCGGCTTCCAGCGGCGCAGGAACAGGGTCAGGCACACCAGCGACGCCAGCGAGGCGGTGATGTCCGGCAGCTCCGGGCCGATGAAGTTGGAGGTCAGGTACTGCGCGATGGCGAACGAGCCACCGGCCACCAGCACCGCCGGCCAGGTTTCCTTGATGCCGCGCCAGCCATCCATGATCGCCATGATCCAGAACAGCACGATGATGGTCAGGAACGGCAGCTGGCGACCGGCCATCTGGCCGATCTCGAATGCATCCAGGCCGGTGACCTGCCCGGCCACGATGATCGGAATGCCCATCGCGCCGAACGCTACCGGCGCGGTGTTGACGATCAGGCACAGGCCGGCGGCATACAGCGGCTTGAAGCCCAGCCCGACCAGCAGCGCCGCGGTGATCGCCACTGGCGCACCGAAACCGGCCGCACCTTCCAGGAAGGCGCCAAAGGCGAAGCCGACCATCAGCATCTGCAGGCGCTGGTCTTCAGTCACGGACAGGATCGAGGCGCGGATGATGTCGAATTGCCCGGTCTTGACCGAAACTTTGTAGAGGAACACCGCACCGATGATGATCCACGCGATGGGCCACAGGCCGTAGACGAAACCGAATCCGGCCGCGCCCAGCGCCTGGGGCAACGGCATGCGGTAGAACAACAGGGCCACGCCGAGTGCGATGGCCACGGTGATCGTGCCGGCCAGCCAGCCCTTCATGCGCAGCACTGCCAGGGCAACGAAGAAGAACGCGATCGGCAGCAGCGCGATCAGGCTCGACAACCACAGGTTGCCGGCGGGGTCGTACAGGTGTTGCCAGGGCTGCATGAAGACTCTCGACTGGAAACGGAAGGAGCCCACCGCAGGCGGTGGGTCGCCGTGGCCGTCGATCATTGGTATTACCATTAATGATCGAGATCAGACCACTTGCAGCGGATTTAACCGCCTCTCCGACGAAGAGCCTATTAGACCATAGGGCTAGCCTTCATATTGGTCCGACCATTAGAGCCATTATGGTGCCGGCCGCTGGCCGACAACTCGACCTTCCCTACGAGATCCGTTTCTCCAACCGCCGCATCACCGCCAGCACCAGCACGCACAGCACGCTGACCCCGATCGCGATCACGTACTTGCTGATCCCGACCGCAATCCCGATCGCCGCCGCCATGATCAGCGAACTGGCCGTGGTCAAGCCGCTGACCTGGTCCTCGCGTGAGCCGCGCAGAATGGTGCCAGCGGCCACGAAGCCGACACAGGCCACCACCGCTTCGATCAGGCGCACCGGATCAACCTGCAGCAGATCGCGGTAACGCTCCTGCTGGAAATGCTCGGCCACCGAGTCGCCGAGACCGACGATCAATGCCGCCGCTCCGGCAATGAGCATGTGCGTACGCAGGCCGGCGGCGTGCTTGCCCATTTCCCGCTCGACACCGAGCACACCGCCGAACAGCATCGCTGCGGCTACGCGCAGCAGGATCGAGACATCCTGGGTGAGTTCCATGGGCAGGCTCCGGGTATTTCCCCGAGCGTCGCGTGGCATGCGTGGCACAGAGGTGAAGACCACCCCACAGTGCGTTCACCCGGTAGCGCCGGGCGATGCCCGGCGACGCCGCAACCCGCGTTCAGCGCATCACTGCGCGAGGTAGCCACCATCGATGGCGTAGTACGTGCCGGTCGCGAACGAGGCATCGTCGCTGGCCAGCCAGGCTACCAATGCGGCCACTTCCTCCGGCGTACCCAGCCGCTTCAACGCGTGCCGCCCTTCCAGCGTGGCGCGCACCTTCGGGTCCATCTTCTCCAGCAGCGGTGTGCTGATGAAGCCCGGGCCGACCGCGTTGACACGAATGCCGTCGGCCGCATGCTCCCAGGCGGCGGTCTGGGTCAGCCCGACCACGCCGTGCTTGGCCGCCACGTACGCAGTGGAACCGGCATAGCCCACCTGGCCCAGGATCGAGGCCATGTTGATGATGCTGCCGCCCGTGCCGGCCGCGCGCATGGCCTGGATCTGCGCACGCTGGCACAGGAACACGCTGGTGAGGTTGACATCGATCACGCGCTGCCAGCCATCAATCGGATAGTCGCCGCTGCTGGCCGCCGGCCCGCTGATGCCGGCGTTGTTGACCGCCACGTGCAGGCCGTCGAGTTCCTTGATCGTGCGCTGCACCGCTGCCTCCACCGCCGCGTCGTCGGTGACGTCCAGCGCGATGCCGATGGCCTGTGTGCCGGTGCTGCGCAACTGCGCCACGGTGGCATCCACTGCATCCTGCTTGAGGTCCCAGACCGAGATACGGGCACCGGATGTGGCCAGTGTCTGGGCCACGGCCAGGCCGATGCCCGACACGCCGCCGGTCACGATCGCGGTCTTGCCGGTCAACTGGTAATCAATCATCTCCATTCTCCATCGGTGGGGGTATCAAAGTGGCCTGCAACAGCCAACCCACCCACCCTACGCGCACGCCCGTGATGGTCGGGCTGACATCGCATCTCCAGATCGTTCCAGCCATGAAACCTCAACCGCAGTTTATGTATGGAACTACGTACGGATATGCGTGCAAAACGCCGGCGTATGTTCTTCGGCATTTTCACTTTGGCCGTAATCGCCAATCGTTTTGACCTTATCGAAGTCAAAAGCGCGCGAATCGCGGCGACAATGGGAAACGCTTCCAGATTCTTCGACACATTCAATTCAACCTGTGTTTGCGCAGAGCGATGTCCCGATATTTCACTTTTGCTGATTACCGCCAGTTCGGCGAACGCCATGGCTACGACTACCGGATCGAAGGGAGTGAACTGCGCGACGACCAATGGGCAGGGCGTGGCGACGTCCACGAACAGTCACTGCGCGGTGGCCTGGGCCTGATCGCCTCGGACGTGCACAACCGGTTCACCTACACGGCCACCGCTGTGCACGGTGCCGGCCTGACCATCCGCCTGATGCTTCAGGGCGAAGTGGATGTCCAGTTTCCTCGTCGCAAGGGGTTCACCCTGCGCGCCGGCACAGGCATGACCACCAGCCACCATGAACCTGTGTCGATGGCCGGGCTGCATCCCGGTGGCAGCCACCTGCGCGGGGTCAGCTTGAGCGTACCGGCCGATCTGGACGTGGACATGCTGCGCCTGCCGGCACTGCAACGGGTCCTTCATTCCCCTCTGCAGTGCCGCCACTGGGCCATTCCGCATGCCTTGCTGCCGACGCTCGCCCAATTGTTCGACAGCCCCTGGCAGGACGACATCGATGCGCTGTGGCGCGAAGGCGTGGCCCTGCAGGTGTTGGCCGTCGGCCTGCAGGCCGAGGATATGCAGACCGAGCATATACGCACGCTGCGCGCCGGCCAGCGCGAGCGGCTGGAGCGAGTGCGCAGCTATCTGCATGACGACCCCAGCCATGCCCACAGCCTGATCGAACTGGCCCAGCTGGCCTGCATGAGCCCCAGCTCCTTGCGCCGCCATTTTGCCCAGCAATATGGAAGCTCGGTGTTCGACTACCTGCATGAGCAGCGCATGCGCCATGCCGAACAGGGCCTGCGCGAAAACGGATGGACCGTCGAGCAGGCTGCCGCCGCCAGCGGCTACCGCCACCCCAGCAACTTCGCCGCCGCGTTCCGCAAGCGCTTCGGCCTGGTCCCCAGCCGCTGGCGTACGGGCCCCTCGAAGGTCGGCTGAAAGCCTCTGCCCGGTAGGTGTCGACCTTGGTCGATCGGCATGCCATGGCCCAGCTTTGGTAGGTGTCGACCTTGGTCGACACGCTCCTGCGCCATCGCGGATGCCGGCCAGCGACCGGCACTACCACGTGCTACCAGGCACGGCCCGGCGTCACCCTGCGGGCCTCAATACACCGGTAGATCGATGTAGCTGGCCTGCGCCGCGCTGTGCCACACGCGCTGCGTGGCCTTCTGGTAATCGCCCGGCTTGGCCAGGTAGATGTTCGGCACGTAGGTCTGCGGGTTGCGGTCGTACAACGGGAACAGGCTGGACTGCACCTGCACCATCACCCGGTGGCCCTTCTGGAACGTGTGGTTGGCGTTGGGCAGGTCAAAACGGTACGGCAGCACCTGGTTGGCGGGCAGCGGCTTCGGATCGCTGAAGCTCTCGCGGTAGCGGCCACGGAAGATCGCCAGCGACACCGGCAACTCATAGCCCCCCATTTCCGGCGTCGACGCTTCCTGGTCCGGATACACGTCGATCAGCTTCACCACCCAGTCGCTGTCGGTGCCACTGGTCGAGGCCTGCAGATGCACCACCGGCGCGCCGCCGATGCGCAGCGGCGCGGTCAGCGGTTCGGTGATGAAGGTCAGCACGTCCGGGCGACCATCGACAAAGCGCTGGTCCTTGACCAGCCAGGTGGTCCACATGTCGCGGTCACCGAAGCGCACCGGACGCGGCACGAACGGCACCGGCTTGGCCGGGTCGGACACGTATTCCTCGAAATCACCCTCGCCCGCCGCCGGTGCCTGGAACGCCAGCTTGCCGCCGGCGCGCAGGTACAGCGGCTTGCTGCTGGCGGCACACCCCTTGTCGCAGCTGCGCGGCCAACCCTTCAAGCGGTCCCAGTGGTTTTCGCCGGTGTTGTAGATCAGCACCGGTGGCGTATCGGCCTTCGGCGCGCCATCCACCAGGTACTGGTCGAAGAAGGGCTTGAGCACGTCGCGGCGGAACTGCAGCGCGGTATCGCCGTCGAACATCAGCGCACCCAGTTCGCTGCCGCTGTAGTTCACCTGGCTGTGTCGCCACGGGCCCATCACCAGGTAATTGCGGTTGTTGCCGCTATCGCGTCCTTCCATCGCCTGATAGGCGTGGTTGGCACCCCACATGTCTTCCTGGTCCCACAGGCCCTGCAGCCACATGGTCGGCACCTTCAGCGGTGTCCTTGCCATCACCGCGTCCAGCGCCTGGCCCTGCCAGAAGCCGTCATAGGCCGGATGCTCGACCAGCTTCTTCCACCAGGTCAGCTGGTCCACGCCGGTGAAGCGCGCATAGTCACCGGCCGAACCGATGCGCAGGAAGGTGCTGTAGTCGTCGTAGCCGAGGCTGGGCAGCGGCGTACCCTTGCCGCGCTTCTCGGTCTGCATGGCGAAGTAGTTGAAGTTGACCTGGCGGAACGCACCGTAATTGAGCCAGTCGTCGCCCATCCAACCATCGACCATCGGGCTCTGTGGTGCGGCCACCTTCAGTGCCGGGTGCGGGTCGGTCAGCGCCATCACCACGGTGAAGCCCTCGTACGACGAGCCGAGCATGCCGACCTTGCCATTGCTCTCCGGCACGTTCTTCACCAACCAGTCGATGGTGTCCCAGGCGTCGGTGGAATGGTCGACCTGGGTGTTGTTCAATGGCCCGCGCAGCGGCCGGGTCATCACGTAATCGCCCTCGGAGCCATGCTTGCCGCGGATATCCTGGAACACGCGGATGTAGCCGCCGTCGACAAACACCTCGTCACCCTGCGGCAACAGGTCGCGCATGCGCGGCGAATCACTGCGGCTGGCGCGACCGGCAGCATCATAGGGGGTCCGGGTCAGCAGAATCGGCGCATTGTGGGCGCCCTTGGGCACCACGATCACCGTGTACAGCCTGGTGCCATCACGCATCGGCACCATCACCACGCGCTTGTCGTAGTCGCGACCGACATCCGGGGCAACGAACGGCTTGCCGCTGATATCCGGGGTCATCGGCGGGGTATCGGCGGCCAGCACGGTGCTGGACAGGCAAAGGGCAATGGCTACAGCGACGGCACGCACACGCATGGACAACCCCTCCCGGCAGGAAAGCCCCAAGCCTACTCCTGCCTGGCGCCGTGAAGTGTGCGCAGGCTTTGCATTCTTCGGTGGATGCGGGCAGGACTGATGGCACATGTGCCTGCGGTGCCGCTGCGCTCGTCGGCGAAAGGTAGTGCCGGCCGCTGGCCGGCAACCGCGTAACGCGCCCCAGGATCATGAAGTTGCCGGCCAGCGGCCGGCACTACCCGATCAGGCTGCCGTTACTTCATGCAACGCCAGCCAACGCCAACGGCCGTCTTCCTGCCGCAGCACGGCCAGTGCTTCACGCCAGGCCATCCCACCTTCAGCAACGCCCTGCCCTTCACGGTAGCGCAGCATTGCCAACGGTGCCGGCACCGCAATGAACTGCAGGGCATCGATTTCGATACACAGGCCCGGGCGGGCACCGTGGCCGCCAGCGAACATGCCGGCCAGTGCTTCGCGGTCCAGGCGCTGCCCAGCAATACCGACCATGCTGAAGTCGGTGCAGAAATGATCCATCAGCGCATCCAGCGTACTGGCGGCTGCTTCCGCACGGAACCAGGCCTGCAGCTTGGCGATCAGATCATGGAACTCGTTCTCTGCGGTCATCGTCATTGCATTGTCTCGGGTTGGGAAAGAGAGATCGATTGCGAACGGCGCAGCAGCGCCATCGGCAGCAGCGTCATTGCAGCGGCCAAACCCAGCGCCACGCTGGTGGCGCGTGCCGGCAGCCATTGCATGGCCAATGCCAGCAGCAGTGCGATGGCGGCGGTGCCGAGGCAGAAGCTGAGCTGGCGGTTGAGGTTCCAGAGTGCACTGGCATCGCCCAACGCCTCACCTTCCACGCCATGGAAGGCCAGCGTCTGCGCGGTGCTGCTGCACAGGCTGCCGCCGGCGCCCATCAGCGCGAACAACAATCCGGCCAGCACGAAGGCCGGCTGCGGCAGCAGCGCCATCAACAACAGGCCGCCGGCCTGCAGGAGCATGCCGGCGTGCAGTACCGCAGCCGGACCGAAGCGAGCCAGCAGGCGCTTGCTGGCCATGATCGCGATGGCCGCAGCCAGCGCCCAGGGCAGCATCAGCGCGCCGATGCGTGCCGCGCTGTAACCGGCGTGGTGCAATTGCAGGGTACTGACCAGTTGGCTGCCGATGAACACACCGGGTACGGCGAGATACACCAGCATCGCCAGCCGCAGCCCGCGATGGGACAGCAACGACCAGCGCAGCAGTGGCTGCGCCTGCCGACGTGCATGCCGCAGGTGCATCGCCGCCAGCAACAGCGCGGCCAGCAGCAACACGGCACCTGCACCGCGATGTCCCGATTCGCCCAGCCAGGTCAGCGCCAGCAGCAGCGCGCCCAGCGCCAGCATCGCGGTGGACAGGGCATAGGCCTGCAGGCGCGGCGCACTGCGCGCGCAGTCGGCCGGCATCCAGGCCAGCACCAGACCGATGGCCACCACCGCCAATGGCAGGCTGGCCCAGAGCACGCCGCGCCAGGACAGCCACTGCACCAGCAGCCCGCCCAGTGCCGGTGCCAGGGCCGGCACCAGAAGCGCCACCAGCAGGATGCGACGGGTCAGCGCGCCACGTTGCCCGGCCGTGCATTGCCGGTACGCCGCGGCTTGCGCCACGGGAATCAGCAGACCGCCGGCCAACCCCTGCAGCAGGCGCCATCCGAGCAGCCAGCCGATCCCCGATGCGGAACCTGCCAGCGCAGCGGCAACCGCGAACAACAGCAACGCCACCAGCAGCAAGCGACGCTCGCCACAGCGCGCGGCCAGCCACGGCGCCAGCGGAATCACCACGCTCAGGCCCAGCATGTACGCCGTGCCGACCCAGGCCAGGGTGCTGACGTCGGCGTGCAGCTCCGCTGCCAATGCCGGATAGGCCACCGTGGCGATGAACATGTTGACCAGATCCAGGGCGAATACCAGCAGGAAAATCGCCTCATGGCGCAGGCGGGGGGACGGCATCGGCGGCGCTCCAACAGAGAAGCCATCAGCATGCCGCCCGGGGGGTTGTTGGAAAAACACGACAGCACCTGCGACACTGTCAAAACTGTTT
Source organism: Stenotrophomonas sp. FR012 (assembly GCF_047520565.2). Classification (NCBI taxonomy): domain Bacteria; kingdom Pseudomonadati; phylum Pseudomonadota; class Gammaproteobacteria; order Lysobacterales; family Lysobacteraceae; genus Stenotrophomonas; species Stenotrophomonas sp. FR012. The sequence continues at coordinate 819,288 of NZ_JAXBQL020000001.1, read as the reverse complement.
TGACAATGAATCGCCGTGGTCAGCCTCGATCGCTTCGATATTTTCCGTGCCGTGGTCGAAGCCGGCAGCCTGACCGCTGCGGCCGATCGGCTCGGCCTCAGCCGCGCGGTGGTCAGCTTCAACCTGAAGCGGCTGGAGCAGGAGCTGGGCGTGACCCTGCTGTTGCGCAGCACCCGCCACTTGGCCCTGACCGAGGCCGGCGAGCAGTTCCTGCAACATTGCGTGCAGGCATTGGATGCTGCGCAGGCGGCGATCGATGCCGCGCGCCGCGACCAGCACCAGCTGCAGGGCGTGCTGCGCCTGACCACCACACCGGAGTACGCCCAGCTACGCCTGATTCCCGCGTTGGAGGCGTTCCGCGCGCAGCACCCGGCCCTGCAGCTGCACCTATCAACTTCTCCAGCGCCAGCGGACCTCATTCCCGAACGCTTCGACCTGGCGATCCGCCTCGGCCGCCTGCCGGATTCGGGCCTTCACGCCAGTGAATTGGAGCGCCACCCACTGTGCGCGGTGGCCGCTCCCTCGCTGCTGGCGCGTCTGCCCTCTGCCGAGGCTGCCGATGACCCGGCACAGCTGGGCACCCTGCCCCGCCTGGGCTATCCGCGCCTGGCCGATGTGCCGGTGATCGCGCCTGATGGCAGCGGCGCCCTGTTTGCCACCAACCCGGGCAACGCGGTGGTACGCGTGGATGGTGCCAGCAGCCTGCGCGCGTTCGCCCTGGCCGGCGCCGGGGTCACCGTGCTGCCACGCTGGCTGATCGAGGACGACCTGGCCCAGGACCGGCTGCGCCCGGTGCTGCGCCAGCACCGCTTCCCGCAGCAGAGTGTCTACGCGGTCTACCCGCACAGCACGCAGCCCTCACCGAAGGTACGGCAGCTGATTGATTTCCTGCGCGACCGGTTCGCCACATAAAAAGGGGACGGAGGGGATTAAGTCGTTTATGCATAAACGACTTAATCCCCTCCGTCCCCTTTTTCAGACACGGCCCTGTGCGGGCCGTGTCGTCAGGCATCAGCGCAGCACCTGCTCCACCAGCTGCACGTCCACGGTCTGCAGCGGCTCGGCGGCATTGCGCGCCAGCTGCACCTGGTAGGTGCCACCGTCGATCTTCCACTGGCGCGCCTGTGCATCGTAGTGGGCCAGGGTCTTCGGCTCGGCTTCGATGCGGATGCGGCGCTGTTCGCCCGGCTGCAGGTTCACCTTGTCGTAGCCGATCAGGCGGATCGGCGTGGTGCTGCCTGCCGGCAGCTTCAGGTACAGCTGGGCCACATCGGCGCCGGCGCGCTTGCCGGTATTGCGGATATCGACGCTGGCGACCAGGCGCGAGCCTTCCACGCTCACCTTCAGGTTGTCATAGGCGAACGAGGTGTAGGACAGGCCATGACCAAAGGCGAAGGTCGGGGTCAGGCCCTTGACCGCCATCCACTTGTAGCCGACGTTGGCGCCTTCGATATCGAAATCGAACACATCACCGAACGGCTTGGCCGGCTTGAAGCCGAGGCCATCGATATGCGGGCGCGGCAGCTGCGATTCGTCCGTCACCCAGGTCACCGGCAGGCGGCCCGACGGATTGACCTGACCGGTCAGCAGCGCGGCGATGCCTTCGCCGCCGCGGATGCCCGGGTACCAGGCCTGCAGCATCGCTGGCACCTGCCCCAGCCAAGGGGTGCGCACCGGGCCGTTGGTTTCCAGCACCAGCACGGTCTTCGGGTTTGCCGCGGCCACCGCCGAGATCAGTGCGTCCTGGTTGTCCGGCAGCTGCATGTCCGGCAGGTCCACCGATTCGGCGGCCCACTGCGTGGCAAACACAATGGCCACATCGGCCTGCGCGGCGGCCCTGGCCGCAGCGGCGGCATTGGTCCCGTCCACATACTCGATGGTTGCGTCAGGGCGCGCCGCACGCAGCGATTCCAGCGGCGAGGACGGGTGGAAGATCACCGGGCCCGGCCAGGTGGTCGGCAGTACGCCCGGCACCGCGTTGGTGCCCTTGGCGGTCACGCCCACCATCGACGAACCACCGCCACCGATCACGCCCTTGTCGGCGTGGCCACCGATGATGACAATGCGCTTCACGCTGTCGGCCAGCGGCAGCAGGTTGCCTTCATTGCGCAGCAGCACGCTGCCCTCTTCCACCGTGCGCTGGGCCACGGCGAAGCCGGCCTCGGCATCCACCTTCTGGTGCTGCGGCGGGTTGTCGAAGTTGCCGTGCAGGAACATCGTGCGCAGGATGCGCGTGACCATGTCATTCAGGCGCGCCTGCGGCACCACGCCGCCATGCACGGCCAGACGCAGCGGTTCGTCGAAGAACACCGCTGCGTCGAACACTTCACCGGCCGACTGCTGGTCCAGGCCGGCCAGCGCCGCCTTCGAACCGCTGTGCACGCCGCCCCAGTCGGACATCACGAAACCGGGGAACTTCCATTCCTGCTTCAGCACCTGGTTCATCAGGTAGCCGTTCTCGCAGCCGTAGGTGCCGTTGATCTTGTTGTACGAGCACATCGCCACGCCCGGGCGGCCGGCTTCCAGCGCGATCTCGAACGCCAGCAGGTCCGACTCGTGCATGGCCTGCTCGCCGATGCGCACGTCGTGGAAGTTGCGGCGGGTCTCCATGTCGTTCAGCGCGAAGTGCTTCATCGAGGAGATCACGTGCTGGCTCTGCACGCCCTGGATCAGCGCGCCGACCATCGAACCGGCCAGCAGCGGATCTTCACCGGCATATTCGAAGTTGCGGCCGTTGCGTGGATCGCGCTGCAGGTTGACGCTGCCCGACAGCAGGATGTTGAAGCGCTGCTGCCATGCCTCGCGGCCCATGGTCGCGCCACCGGCGAAAGCCACTTCGCGGTTCCAGCTGGACGCGGTGGATGGGCCCGATGGCATCGCCGTGGCGAAATCACCCGGGCGGATGCCGCCCGGATTGGTCACGCCGACACCGGCATCGGCCGACTGCTGCGACGGAATGCCCAGCCGCGCCACGCCCGGCACGAAACCGGCCGAACCGACCGCGCCTTCCGGCAGTGGGCCACCATCCTTGCCCAGCCCGAAGTAGCTGTGCAGCATCTGGAACTTCTCATCCTCGGTCATCGCCTTCAGCAGCAGCGCGGCGCGCGCATCGGCGTTGAGGGTGGTGTCCATCCACGGCCTGTCGCCATGCGTGTCGGCGGCATAGGCCAGTGTCAGCAGGGTGGCGCGCAAGGCGCTGCCTTCCACCTTGAACGGCGCGCTGCTGGCGGCCTGGAAACCATCGCTGAAATAGCTGGCATCGGCTTCCAGCGCCACACGCGCCGGATCGAAGCCGGCGGCCTTGGCCGATTCACCGGCCACCGCGCCGAGCAGCACCGCCGGTGCACCCAGCCGCGAACGGGTGACCAGCGCTGGCAGCTGCGCGGCACCTGCACCGGCATCGGTATAGACCGCCACGGTGTGGCGGCCATCGTCCAGGCGCAGGTAGTTCAGGCCCGGCTGGTCCGGGCCGGATTCAGCGGCGATCGGCAGCCGGGTCAGTACGGCCTGGCCGCGCTGGGTCTGGCCATCATCCCTGCCCGCGGCAATGAAGCGGTATTCGTAACCCAGTCCGTCGGCCAGCACCTGCAGCGGATCGACCTGGCCGATGCCGCGCTGCACCTGGCGCACGCTCACCGCGTCCACCTGCAGGGTCTTCAGCTGGGCGGCCAGGGCCGGCATCGCCTCGGCGGTCGGGGCCTGTTCCAGGGTCAGCACGGTGAACGCGGCAGGGTCGGCCCAGGCCGGAGCGGCCAGTGCAGCGGACAGGGCCAGGGACAGTACAAGCTGCTTTGTAAACGTTTTCATCGACGGGCGTAATTCCGTTGCCAAGGCAATCGGTCCAGGGAAAGTGCCGCCGAAGGGTGCAGCGTTCATGCCGCGCAGGGGTTGCCAGGCAACCTCCCGCAGGCCGAAGGACGGGCCGGTCTGCGCGCGGGACCCTCCTCCCGCCGTGACAACCTGCCTGCCCGGGCCGCGCAGGGCGACCCAATCCTGTGAAGATTGTGCGAGGGCGTTCACACCTGTCAACAGGACCTAAGTCACAGGGGCGATCCCAGCCTGCAGTTATCAGGCCATCACCGGCGGTCATCAGCGCGCCGTGCGAGGCTGCCGATAATGAAGGTCCCTGGCCACGAACCGAGCCCATGACCGTCCACCGCGACTTCGACCATCTCTGGCGCGACCGCTGCGATACCTCCAGCCAGCGCGCACCGCGCGTGCTGATCCGGGTGTTCGTGGCCCCCGGTGAGCTGGAACGCAGCGTGTCCTTCTACGAGCAGCTGCAGGGCGTGGTGGCCGATGCGGGCTTTCCGTTTCCGGAGGCCGGGCTGCGCCTGGCCATGGTCGGTGCGTTCCTGTTGATCGAGGGCAGCGAGGCGGCGCTGGCGCCGTTCACCTCGACCACGGGGACACTGCTGGTCGATGACGTTCGGCCTTATCACGACAAACTGGTTGCCGCCGGCGCCGAGATCATCTTCCCGTTGCAGGTGGTCCCGACCGGGGCGGCGTTCAATGCGGTGCATCCCGATGGCACGGTGGTCGAGTACGTGCATCACCGGCCGGATCCGCAGGGGCGCTGAGGGGGCGAACGGCCAGGCTGCGCCCGGCCCCCGCGGTAGTGCCGGCCGCTGGCCGGCAACCTCAGAAGCAACAGCCGAAGCAAAAGCGGGCTTCCTGTGGGATGGCGGGGTGGGTCCGGTTGCGGGGGACGCCGTGAATCCGTCCCTGGAGGCTCGGTCGCGCCATCCATGGCGCTCACGCCCCCGCAACCGGATCCACCCCGCCTTCGACAATCCGTCGCAATCTGCAGTAGATCCACGCCATGCGTGGATGCTCTTCGATCAATCGTCGAATTACTCGATTTCGATGGAGATTCATCCACGCATGGTGTGGATCTACAATCCCGTCATGCCCTCCCCCGCCCTGCCCTGGAATGGCACGCTGCTGCTGGATGCTCACGTGGCCGTGTTGCAGGGGCGTGCCGGTGACAGCGATGTACACGCGCACTATGCCCATCAGCTGCTGTTGAGCGAAGCCACTCCCTGGCACGTCGAGATCGACGGTGTGCGCCAGCAGGGCCAACGGCTGTGGGTGCCGTCGTTCCGGCCGCACGCGATCCTGTCTGCACCGGACGCGGGCTGCACGGTGTTCCTTGAGCCGGCGCATGCCGACCTCGAACAGATCCAGCAGCATCTGTACGCGTTGCCCGGCACTGCGGCCGGGCTGCACCGCTGGCTGCCACGGCTGAGCCGCGCGCAGCCACTGGACCGGCGGGTAGAGGCGGCGCTGGCCCGCATCAGCCACTACCTGCCTGGCCCGGTGCCGGCTGCCGACATCGCCGGAGCCGCGCACCTGTCGACCAGCCAGCTGCACCGGCGTTTCCAGTCCGACCTGGCGGTGACCCTGCGCGGCTGGGTGCTGTGGCAGCGTTTGCGTACTGCGCTCGCGCACCACCTGCAGGGGCACAGTCTGACCGCCAGCGCGCATGCCGCCGGCTTCGCCGACCTGGCCCATCTCTCGCGCAGCCTGCGCCGCATGTTCGGCATCGGTGCCGCACAGCTGCAGGGCCTGCAGTTGCGCACGACCTGACACGGCCGATCACCCACGCCTGCGCAGGCCTTCGGGCAGCTCCGGCACCTCGCCATGCGGCAGTTCACGAAACGGCGCCAGCAGCTGCCCCGCGTAATCGCGTGGATAGTCAGGTTGGCTGCCGATGCCGAGGTCGCGTTGCTGCAGTCGATAGCCCGGCGCATCGAAGGCGGTCCCCAGCAGGTGATCCCAGACGGTCAGGAACAGGCCGAAGTTGACGTCACCGGCGGTGCCGTAACGTATGTGATGGAAGCGATGCAGCGGCGCCCAGGCCATCACCCGGCCCAGCACGCCGGGACGCATGTCTACGTTGGAGTGCTGCAGCAGCAGCTGGATGGCAATGGCGAAGGCCAGCACCGCCGCCACCGGCATCGGCAGGCCCAACAGCAGCAGCGGCAGCACGCCGCCCACCGCTTCGGCGGCCTGGTGCAGTGGGTGTTTCATCAGCCCGTTGAAGCCATACATGCGGGTCACGCTGTGATGCACGGCATGCAGGCGCCATAGCCAGCCGATGCGATGGCTGGCGTAGTGCACCAGGGTGATGCCGAGATCGGCAGCGATGATCGCCACCAGTAGCTGCAGTGCGAACGGCCACTGCAGCGGCCACAACTGCCACGGAATGATCGCCGCCAGCAGCGGCACCGCCGCGATCGACAACAGGTTCAGGCCTTCGTTGACCAGCGCGTGCAGGGCGTCACGCACACGGTCGCCGTGGTCACGGTTGAACGCAGGGTCATACGGCCAAGCGCGCTCGGCGACGAACGAAACCGCAATGGCGATCGCCAGCAGGGTCAGCAGCCACAACGGATCGCCATGGCAGTGGCCCACCCAGACGACGGCAGTGGCGACGAATCCAAGCAGGAACAGCGGGGCATACAGGCGGAGCATCCAGTGCTTCATGGGCAACCCGGGAAGTGAGGGGCCTGCATGCTGGCGTGGCGTGTGGGTTGCTGGCTTGAACAAACGGCGCAACCCTGCGGGCACCACGCTTCCCACATCCACGCATGGCGTGGATCTACAATGACGCTCTCATCGCGCCCGGGACCGGCATGGACTCCTTCAACCTGATGCGCGCCTTCCGCCGCATCGTCGAACGCGGCGGGCTCGCTCGTGCCGCCGAAGACCTGGGCATGTCGCCGGCCGGCCTGAGCAAGCAGTTGCGCACGCTGGAAACGCATCTGGGCGTGGTGCTGCTGCAGCGGACCACGCGGCGCATGAGCCTGACCGAAACCGGCCACGCCTATTACCGCGAATGCTGCCGCCTGCTCGACGAGCTGGAAGCGCTGGAACGCGGCATCGCCGAACAGCGCGGCGAGGTGGCCGGGCGCCTGCGCGTGAACGCGCCGCAGTCATTCGCACTGAGCACGCTGTCGCCGCTGCTGCCGCGCTTCCTGCAGCAGCATCCACAGTTGTCGCTGGACCTGGTGATGGAAGATCGCCTGCTCGATGCAGTCGGTGAGGGTTTCGATGTGTCGCTGCGGCTGCGTGCCGAGCTGGATGATTCACGCTTGGTGGCACGCCGGCTGGCCTCGCTGCAGCAGGTGCTGTGCGCGGCGCCCTCCTACCTGCGGCAGCATCCGGCACCGCAGGCAGTAGGGGATCTGCAGGCCCATAGCGTGCTGGCCTACAGCCTGTCCGACTCACCGGGCAGTTGGCCGCTGCTCGGCCCGGATGGCCAGGTGACGATCACCCTTCCGGCACGCGTGACCGTCAACAACAGCCTGCTGCTGCGTGACCTGCTGGTGGCGGGCATGGGCATCGGCGCCCTGCCCTCGTTCCTGGCGGCACCAGCGCTGGCCCGTGGCGAACTGCAGCAGGTGCTGCCCGACCATCGCTATCCGCCGCGCTTCGTGCATGCGGTCTACCCCACCTCGCGCCACCTGCAGCCCAAGGTGCGTGCCTTCATCGACTTCCTGCACGCCGAGCTGCCCGGCTGCGCCGGCCTGGATTCGTAACTGCCAGCGAAAACTGAGCTGTCCGCAGCGTGCTGTTTCGGCCACGCCGCGCTGCCTACTCTGCCGCCTCTCCTCTCACCGATGGCAGGCAGATGTCTCCCGTTCCTTCCCCCGCCACCGCAGCGCCGGTGGTCGATTTCTTCCACGACGTGGTCTGCGGCTGGTGCTTCGTGCTGGCCCCGCGCCTGCAGCAGGTCTCCGCCGAACTCGGCATCCAGGTGCGCCACCGCAGCTTCGTGCTGCAGGACTCGCGCGCGCAGATGGTCGAGGTGTTCGGCTCGATGGCGCGCGCCAAGGCGATCATCCTGCGCCACTGGACCGACTGCGCCGCGCATGAAGACATCGCGCGCATCGATATCGAAGGCATGCGCGCACAGGACTTCGAGTATCCGTCCGGCTGGCTCGGCGCACTGGCCTGCCAGACCGCAGGGCTGATCGGTGGCAATGATGCCCATGGCGCGATGTTCGACGCGGTGCAATGGGCGCACCTGCACCAGCACCGCAACATCGGCGATGCCGAAGTGCTGCTGGATATTGCCGAATCGCTGGGCCATCCACGTGGCGCCTTCGCTGACCACATGCGCAGCGACGCGGTGCACCAGCGCGTGCAGGCCGATCGCGCCGAAGCTGCCGCGCTCGGCATCCGCTCCATCCCCACCGTGATCGGCGGCAACGGCCTGCGCCTGCAGACCCTGCCGCTCCCACACCTGCGCCAGGCCCTGGCGCCCCTGGTCGCGGCCTGAGCCGCCCCCTCCCCCACCCTGCAAGGAGATTTCCCCATGACCCCACGTACCCTTTCCACCGCGCTGGCCCTGCTGCTGGCCGCCACCGCCGCGTCCACCACCGTGTCCGCGCACGAACGCGTTCCCTCCGGCCAGCAGGTCGGCACCAGCCCGTGGGGGCCGAAGGACGAGATCGGCCGCCTCAACCTGATCACCGAAGCCTCGCGTGCGGCGATCCTGTCGCGGGTCAGCGGCGGCAAGGCCTATGACCTGGCCACCGACTACTACGTCGGCATGCCCAGCTGGCAGGATGCCGGCGACCCGCACTACCAGTTCTGGATGACCCACACCCCGCGCGGCACAGTGATGGACGATCCGATGGGCGTGGGCGAGGCCATGAACCTCACCCGCAGCTACACCGGCACCGCGTTCTCGATGTACAGCCACACCGGCACCCACATCGATGCGCTGAACCACTTCGGCATCCACGGGAAGATCTGGAACGGCTTCGAGGCCGACAAGCACCTCGGCGACCGCGGCTGGAATGTCACCGGCATCGAGAAATTCCCGCCGCTGATCGCGCGTGGCGTGCTGATCGACGTGGCCGGCGCCAAGGGCGTGGACATGCTGCCGGACAGCTACCGCGTCACCCGCCAGGACCTGAAGGATGCGCTGGCACGCCAGAAGGTGAAACTGCAGCAGGGTGACGTGGTGCTGATCCGCACCGGCCGCATGCGCCTGTTCGAGCAGCCCAGGGCCTACATGGCCAACCCGCCGGGCATGGGCCTGGACGCGGCACGCTTCCTGGTCGAGGACGGCGGCGCGATGATCGTCGGCGCCGACAACCTCAGCTTCGAGACCTTCCCTTCGGAGGTGTCCGACGACTACGTGCCGCTGCACACCTACCTGCTGGCTCAGCAGGGTGCGCCGATCATCGAGCTGGTGGCGCTGGACGAACTGGCCCGCGACAAGGTCTACGAATTCGCCTTCATCGGCGGCCCGCTGAAGATCCGCGGTGGCGATGCCGCGCCGCTGCGCCCGGTGGCGCTGCCGGTGCGCCCGTAACCAGGGGCATCCCCGGGTAGCAACGGGCCATGCCGGGTGGGTGCCGACCTTGGTCGGCACCGCGCTTTACCGCTATCCACGCATGGCGTGGATCTACCAGGCTGCGGCATGGATTTGCCGTGGCTCTCCAGTAGATCCACGCCATGCGTGGATGCTTTCCCCCTTCAGCAACCTGAAACCGGACCCTCCGATTTCATTAGTAATTCTACTTACAACGCGAGTAGCATGTCTGGTCTCAGCCCCTGATACCGGCCCGTCGATACTCGCGCCATGCCTGCCGTTTCCGCCCGTTCCTGCCGCTTCCAGCCCACCCGGCGCCTCCCCTGGAGGGCTGACTGATGGGTGCCGTCGTCGCCCTCGACCGGCTGCTGGACGGGCGCCAGCTGTGGCGTGGCCCGGCCCGCCAGGGCCCCGCCAGCGACCATCTGGCCAGCGGCCATCCGGCACTGGATGCACGCCTGCCCGGCGGCGGCTGGCCGGCCAGCGGGCTGTGCGAGGTACTGCAGGCGGCGCCCGGCGTTGGCGAACTGGCGCTGGTCTGGCCGGCACTGGCCAGGCTGAGCCAGCGCGACCGCCCGATCGTGCTGGTCGCTCCGCCCTATCGCCCGCACGCTCCGGCCTGGGCAGCGGCCGGGCTGGAACTGGCCCAGCTGCAGGTCATCCAGGCCACGCCGAAGCAGGCACTGTGGGCCGCCGAACAGTGCCTGCGCTCTGCGGCCTGCGCGGCGGTACTGTGCTGGCCGCATCAAGCCGACGACCGCGCCCTGCGCCGCCTGCAGGTGGCCGCCGACAGCGGCCAGTGCCTGGGCTTCGTGTTCCGCGAGGCGCAGGCCGCGCGCAATCCCTCCCCGGCCAGCCTGCGCCTGCAGCTCGACCACGGCCAGGTGCGGGTGCTGAAGTGCCGTGGCGGCCTGCCGCCGGCACAACCGTTGCCGCTGGCCATCGCCCACTGAGGACGCGCCATGCACTGGGCCTGCCTGTTGTTGCCGCAGTTGGCGCTGGACAGCGTGCTGCGCCTGCAGCCCGACCCACAGCGGCCCTTGGTGCTGCTGCAGGGGCCGGCACAGCGACGCGTAGTGCGTGCAGTCAGCCCGTCAGCACGCGCCGCGGGGTTGCGCCCGGGCATGCTGCTGTCGGCTGCACAGGTACTGGTGCAGGACATGCACCTGCACGACTACGACCCCAATGCCGAACAGCACACCCGGCAGCTGCTGGCCAGCTGGGCCTATGCCTACAGCTCGCAGGTCAGCCTCGATTTTCCGCATGCGCTGGTGCTGGAAATCGGTGCCAGCCGCGCCCTGTTCGGTGACTGGCTGACGATCCAGCAGCGCCTGCGCAACGAACTGCACGAACTCGGCTTCCGCCACCGCCTGGTGGCCGCGCCTACCCCACATGCCGCGCGCGTGCTGGCCAACGTCCACGATGGCCTCGGCCTTGATGCGCAGCAGCTGCCGGCGGCGCTGGCGCAGCTGCCCCTGGCGCGCTGCGGCCTGCCCAGCGAGGCGGTGACGGTGCTTGGCCGTTCCGGCCTGCGCACGTTGGGCGCGGTGCTCAAGCTGCCGCGCGACAGCCTGGCCCGGCGCTTCGCCCCCGAGGTCCTGCAGCAGCTGGATGCATTGCGCGGGCTGCCCACCGCGCCATTGCGCTACTACCAGCCACCGGACCGTTTCGATGCGCGCATCGAATTCGAATACGAGATCGAATCCAGCCAGGCCCTGCTGTTCCCGCTGCGCCGCCTGCTGCTCGACCTGGCCGCGTTCCTGTGTTCGCGCGATGGCGGCGTGCAGCGCTTCGACCTGCATTTCGAGCATGACCTGTTGCCGGCCAGCGTGCTGACCATCGGCCTGTTGGCGCCCGAACGCGATCCCGCGTTGCTGTTCGAGATCGCGCGCAACCGCATGGAAGCGTTCGCCCTGCCGGCCGGCAGCCGCGCACTGCGCCTGCAGGCCGAACAGCTGCCGCCGTTCGTGCCCGCCGCGCGTGACCTGTTCGATACCCGTCCGGCGCAGGCGATGCCGTGGAACCAGCTGCGTGAGCGCCTGCGCGCGCGGCTCGGCGATGACGCCGTGCAGCCGCTGGCAGTGCAGGCCGACCATCGCCCCGAACGCGCCAGCGGCACCCAGCCAGCAGCCAGGCCACCGGCATACTGGCCACTGCGCCCCGGTTGGCTGCTGGACGCTCCACAGCCGCTGCGTGACCCGCGCCTGCGCATCATCGCCGGGCCGGAGCGGATCGAATCGGGCTGGTGGGACCAGGCTGACGCGCGCCGCGACTACTACGTGGTGGAAACCGCGCATGGCCAGCGCGGCTGGGCCTTCCGCGCGCGCAACGATCCGCATGCGCCGTGGATGCTGCACGGCTGGTTCGGCTGAGCCGCCATGCGCAGCGAACTGCCCGGCTACGCCGAACTGCACTGCCTGTCGGCCTTCAGTTTCCAGCGCGGTGCTTCGATCGCCGAAGAGTTGTTCGCGCGCGCCGCTGGCCAGGGCTACCGCGCGTTGGCGATCACCGACGAATGCTCGCTGGCCGGCATCGTGCGTGCCTGGCAAGCGGCGAAGGCGCATGGCGTGGCGCTGATCGTCGGTGCCGAATTCCAGGTCGAGGACGGGCCGAAGCTGGCCCTGCTGTGCACCGACCAGGCCGCCTATGCCGGGCTCTGCCAGTTGATCACGACCTGCCGGCGGCGGGCTGCCAAGGGCGAGTACCTCTGCCTGCGCGAGGACCTGCTCGGCCTGCCCAACGGCCTGCTCTGTCTATGGCTGGACCGGCAACCGGCCGCTACCGACCTGGAACTGCTGCGCACCGGCTTCAATGATCGGCTGTGGCTGGCGGTGGAACTGCACCGCGAACACGATGACGCACGCCGCCTGCAGCAGCTGCAGGCCTTCGGCGAACGCCACCGCCTGCCCCTGGTCGCCAGTGGCGACGTGCACATGCACGTGCGACGCCGCCGCGCCCTGCAGGATACGCTGACCGCGATCCGCCACCGCTGCAGCGTGGCCGAGGCCGGCTGGCGCCTGTTTCCCAATGGCGAGCGCCACCTGCGCCCGCGTACCGCGCTGGCCCAGCTGTATCCGCCCGAACTGCTGGCTGAAACCCTGCGCATCGCCGAGCGCTGCCACTTCACCCTGGAACAGCTGCAGTACACCTATCCGCGCGAGCTGGTGCCCGAAGGACACGATCCGGACAGCTGGCTGCGCGTGCTGGTCGAGCGCGGCATCCAGTGGCGCTGGAAAGGCGGCATCGAAGCGAAGCAACGCACGCAGATCGAGCACGAACTGGCGCTGATCAAGCAGAAGAACTACGCCTCCTACTTCCTCACCGTGCAGGACATCGTGCGCTTTGCGCGCAGCCAGGACATCCTCTGCCAGGGCCGTGGCTCAGCGGCCAACTCAGCGGTGTGCTTCGTGCTGGGCGTGACCGAGATCGACCCGGCACGCAGCAACCTGCTGTTCGAGCGCTTCATCTCCGCCGAGCGCGACGAACCACCGGATATCGACATCGACTTCGAGCACGAGCGGCGCGAGGAGGTGCTGCAGTACGTGTTCAAGCGCTACGGCCGCGAGCGCGCCGCACTGACCGCGGTGGCGATCAGCTACCGTGGCCGCAGCGCGATCCGCGACGTGGCCCGCGCGCTGGGCCTGCCGATGGACCAGGTCAACGAACTGGGCGCGGCGATGGACCACTGGGGCGGCAACATCCCGCTGCCGGAAACCCTGCGCGAGCGTGGCTTCGATCCGGACACGCCGTTGATGCGGCGCCTGCTGGCACTCACCGCAGAGCTGATCGATTTTCCGCGCCACCTGTCGCAGCACCCGGGCGGTTTCGTGATTTCCGAGCATCCACTGTCGACCCTGGTACCGGTGGAGAACGCGGCGATGGCCGACCGCACCGTCATCCAGTGGGACAAGGATGACCTGGATGCCACCGGCCTGATGAAGGTCGACTGCCTGGCATTGGGCATGCTCACGGCCATCCGCAAATGCCTGGCGATGCTGAAACAGCATGGCCTGCACAGCGGGCGCATGGATGCGATCCCCGACGAAGACACCCCCACCTACGACATGATCAGCGCCGCCGACACCATCGGCGTGTTCCAGATCGAGTCGCGCGCACAGATGGCGATGCTGCCGCGCATGCAGCCACGCAACTTCTACGATCTGGTGATCGAAGTGGCGATCGTGCGTCCCGGCCCGATCCAGGGTGACATGGTGCATCCCTACCTGGAGCGGCGCCGGATCCTGCGCGAACAAGGCCCGGACGCGTTGAACGACCCGGACAACCCGCTCTACCCACCGCAGCTGGAACGCGTGTTCGCGCGTACGCTGGGCGTGCCATTGTTCCAGGAGCAGGTGATGCAGCTGGCGGTGGATGCGGCCGGCTACACCCCGGGCGAGGCCGATGCCCTGCGCCGTTCGATGGCGGCCTGGAAGCGCCGCGGTGGGCTGGAACCACATCGCGAGAAACTGCTGGCCGGCATGCTGAGAAACAACTTCAGCCGCGAATACGGCGAGCACCTGTTCGAGCAGATCAAGGGATTCGGCGATTACGGTTTCCCGGAAAGTCATGCCGCCAGCTTCGCCCTGCTGACCTATGCCAGCTGCTGGCTGAAGTGCCATCATCCCGCCGCGTTCACTGCCAGCCTGATCAACAGCCAGCCGCTGGGTTTCTACAGCCCTGACCAGCTGCTGCAGGACGCGCGGCGGCATGGCATTACCGTTCTTCCCGTGGACGTACGCCACAGCGACTGGGACTGCACGCTGGACTTCAGCAGGGGGCCGGCGGCGATCCGTCTGGGCCTGCGTCTGATCGACGGCTGCAACGAAGATGCCGTGCAGGCCATCATGCGCGAGCGCGCGCGGCGCCCGTTCGACGACGTCGGCGACCTGTGCCAGCGCACCGCGCTGGACCGCCGCCAGCAGGGCCTGCTGGCCGATGCCGGCGCACTGCGCGGGCTCAGTGGCCATCGCCATCGTGCACGCTGGGATATCTCGGGCGTAGAGAACCGGCTGCCGCTGTTCGACCAGGCCCGTGCCACTGCCGAAGCCCGCGTGCCCCTGCCACTGCCCAGCGCCTGGGAGGACATGCAGGCCGACTACCGCAGCACCGGCACCACCCTCGGCCGCCACCCGATCTCGTTCCTGCGCGCGCAGCTGCGCAGCCGCGGCTGCCTGGATGCCGCGCAGCTGGCCGGGCACGGCCATGGCCGACGCGTGCGCATCGCCGGACTGGTGCGCATGCGCCAGCGCCCGCAGACCGCCAGTGGCGTTACCTTCCTCACCCTTGAAGACGAGACCGGGATGGTCAACGCCGTGGTCTGGCGCCACCTGGCCGACCGCCAGCACCGGGTGCTGGTCGACACCCAGCTGATGCAGATCGATGGCCGCCTGGAGCGCGTTGATGGCGTGCAGCATGTCATCGTGCAGCGCATGCACTGCCTGGATGAGCTGCTGCAGGGACTGCGCAGCCACAGCCGCGATTTCCACTGACGATACAGATCGTCACACAACGAACTGGCCTTTGCCCGCTGGCATCCGCTATCGTCGGCCTATCCAAGGAAGGACGACCCGATGCCCCGTGTGCTGCTGCTGACCACCCTGGTGGTCTCGACCCTTGCCCTGCTCGTTTCCGGCTGGACCGCCTGGAGCCTGCATCGCAGCCAATCACCTGAGCGGATCATCGAAGCGCGCGGCCTGGTCATCCACGATGGCACTGGCCAACCACGGCTGATCCTCGGTGCGCCGGTGCCGGACCCCCTCAGCAGGGGCCGCACCCAAGGACCGCGTGCAACCGCGCTGTCCGGCCTGATCCTGCTTGGCCCCGACGGTTCCGAGCGCGGCGGTTATGGCACCAGCGACCGCGGGGGCGAAGCCCTACTCACTCTGGACGATGCCACCGGCACCACCGAAGTCTTCAAGGTCGTCGCCAATCCGGACCGTGGCGCCAGCCTGATGGTCAAGCACCAGAACAATACCGGCGCCATGCTCACGTCCTGGCAGGGCAAGCCGGAGCTGATGTTCGTCGATGACAGTGGCCAGTCCTACTACGTGCGCCCCAACGCCAACGCCGCGCCCTGATCTGCTTCTAGCGTCGAGCATGGCTGGGCGCTATACCCCACACACCGCCGCCAGGTCATCGGCCAGCTGCCGCAGCTGCGCCGCCCCCAGCGCCGCGCAGGTGATGCGCAGGCCATGCGCTGGTGCAGCCACCGCAAACACTTCGCCAGCACGCACATGCCATCCGCGCGCAGCCAGCGCCAGCACCTGTGGATGGCTGTCGGCCGGCAACGGCAGCCACAGGTTCAATCCCTCCATCGGCAACGGCGTCGGCACGCCACGCACGCGCAGCAGTTCCTGTAGCGACTGCAGGCGCTGCTGGTACCGCTCGCCTGCCGAGGCGATCTTTGCCCGCTGCGGCGCCGATGCCAGCACCGAAGTGGCGGCATCCTGCAGCAGATGACTGACCCAACCGATGCCGGACGCCAACCGCAACCGCAACCGCATCGCGGTCTCGTCATCACAGGCCAGCCAGGCCAGGCGCAGGTCGGGGCCGAGCGGCTTGGACAGCGAACGCAGCAGCGCCCAGCGCCGGCCATCCAGCGGCAGTACCGAGTGGTAGGCCTGCTGCGAGAGCAGTGCGTAGTGGTCATCGATCAGCACCGCCACCTGCGGATAGGCCGCCAGCAGCTGGCGCAACGCCCGTGCCCGCTTCGCATCCAGGCTGGCCCCGGTCGGATTGTGCGCCCGTGGTGTCAACAGCACCACGCGTGCACCGGCCTCCAGCGCCTGTCGCAGCGATTCGACCTGCATGCCATGCGCATCCATCGTCACCGGCAACGGCGCATGGCCGACGGCATTGAGCACATTGAGGCTACCGAGGAAGCATGGATCCTCCACCGCGATGCGATCGCCCGGCAGCAGCCATGCCGCCAACAGGCGCTCGATGCCATCGACCGCGCCATGGGTCAGCTCCAGCGCGTACCCCTCGGGGCAATCCGCATCCAGCGAGGCGCGTGCCAACGCCTGCAACCTCGGGTCGACCGTGCCCACGCCATACAACCGCGGTGCCGCCGCGGCCAGGCGCAGGCTGGGCAACAGGCGCGGATCCGGGTTGCCACCGGCCAGGTCCTGCAGCGCCAACCCCGGCGTACTGCCCTCGCGCGCCAGCATCGGCGGCAGGCCACGCACCACCGTGCCGCGCCGGCCTGCGGTGCTGGCCAGGCCGGCCGCGTCCAATCGCTTGTAGGCGGCGGCCACGGTGTTGCGATTGACCCCCAACTGATCGGCCAGATCGCGAACCGGCGGCAGCACGCTGCCGGCCGGCAGACGGCCTTTGCCGATGCCATCGCGGATGCTGTCGAAGATCGACTCGGCGCTATGCCCGGTGATTTTCATTTTGTCCTATGCCAAAATAATTCTTGTCCTGTGCCAGTGTATCCCACCCTGGCCGCCCTGCATTGGAGGTGCCCGCATGCCCCTTGCCGCCGCCGACTGGCCCGTCGCCCAGTCTGTTGAACAGATCGCCGCCAACCTGGTCACGGTGCGCCAACGCATCGCCGATGCGTGTGCCCGCGTCGGCCGGGACCCGGCCAGCGTGCGCCTGCTGCCGGTCAGCAAGACCGTCGATGACGCCCGCATCCGCATGGCGGTGGCCGCCGGTTGCCGCGAGCTGGGCGAGAACAAGGTGCAGGAGGCGCAACGCAAGGCCGAGACGATGGCCGATCTGGGCGTGCACTGGTCGGTGATCGGGCATCTGCAGACCAACAAGGCGCGCTACGTGGCGCGCTTCGCCAGCGAGTTCCAGGCGCTTGACAGCCTGCGCGTGGCCGAAGCGCTGCAGCAGCGCCTGCAGCTGGAAGACCGCACGCTGGATGTTTTCGTGCAGGTCAACACCTCCGCCGAACCCAGCAAGTACGGACTGGAACCCGCTGCCGTCGAGGCATTCGTGCAGCAGCTGCCAGTCTTCGACCGGCTACGCGTGCGTGGCCTGATGACTCTGGCCATCTTCGCTCCCGAAGTCGAACGTGTGCGCGCGTGCTTCGTGCGCCTGCGCGAACTGCGCGAGCAGCTGCAGCGTACCGCCCCACCCGGCATCGACCTGTCGCAGCTGTCGATGGGCATGTCCGGCGACTTCGAAGTGGCCATCGAGGAAGGCGCCACCGTGGTCCGTGTCGGCCAGGCCATCTTCGGCGCACGCGCCACCCCGGACAGTTTCTACTGGCCCAGCAATGGAGCCCCGGCATGAAGCACGCGGTTGTCCTGCAACACGTTGCCTTCGAGGACCTTGGCACCCTGCAACCGTTGCTGCTGGCCCAGAGCTGGCAGCTGCAGGTGCTGCAGGCGGGTGTAGATGCACTCGATCCGGCCGAAGCGGCTGACCTGCTGGTGGTGCTGGGTGGCCCGATCAGCGTCAACGATGTTGATGTTTACCCGTTCCTCAACGATAGCATCGCGCTGTTGCAAGGGCG
This sequence comes from Stenotrophomonas sp. FR012, assembly GCF_047520565.2. Taxonomy (NCBI): domain Bacteria; kingdom Pseudomonadati; phylum Pseudomonadota; class Gammaproteobacteria; order Lysobacterales; family Lysobacteraceae; genus Stenotrophomonas; species Stenotrophomonas sp. FR012. The sequence continues at coordinate 801,490 of NZ_JAXBQL020000001.1, read as the reverse complement.
TTTGCAGCAGCAGCGGCCCACGCTGGGCATCTGCCTGGGCGCGCAGCTGATGGCACGTGCACTCGGTGCCGATGTCGCCGCCAGTGGTGGCAAGGAGATCGGCTTTGCGCCACTGCTGCTCACCGATGACGGTCAGCGCTCGCCACTGCAGGCCCTGCAGGGCATTCCGGTACTGCATTGGCATGGCGAGGCGTTCGAACTCCCAGCGGGTGCACGCCGCCTGGCCAGCACGCCGGCCTGCCGCCACCAGGCCTTTGCCATCGGTAACCATGCGTTGGCACTGCAATGCCATCCGGAGCTGGACGCGCGCCAGTTCGAGCGCTGGCTGATCGGTCACACCCTGGAACTGGCGCAGGCCGGCATCGATCCGAACGACCTGCGCACGCAGGCGCGTCGCTATGGCGCGCCACTGGCCGCGGCCGCCACCGCGATGTTCGACCATTGGCTGCAGGACCTGCCGGAGCTACCGCGATGAACTACCGATTGCAGATCCACCGCGATGGCGCCTACTGGGGCCACTTCGACTGCAGCGGCCCCGATGCCATGCAACGCATGGACGCCATCGCCGCACAGCTGCCTGCAGACCAGGGCTTCCAGCTGAAACGGCAGAAAGGCATCGGCGAAGAGCGCATCCTGTCCAGCAATGCCGATGGCCTGCGCGTACTGGCTTCGCAGATCCAGTACCGCGACCTCTGACGATCGTCACGGTAGTGCCGGCCGCTGGCCGGCACCTGACGGGCAACAGATTTGCCGGCCAGCGGCCCGCACTACCCCGGCTGTTCGCCCGAGTGCGAAGCTTCACCCATGCTGACCCTGCAACGCGGCAGCCACCACGGACTGCTCATCGCACCGCGCTGGCCCTCTACCCGCATCCAGCTGGAAGAAGAAGTGCTGCAACGTTTGCTCGACGCGCAGGCATTGCTGCCTGCCGGGCTGGGCCTGCTCGTCACGCGCGGCTTCGAACCCAGCCACAGCCGGCTCGGCGGCTTCCGTCGTGGCGTGCGTTGGCTCGGCATCGCGGTGTTCCGCGCCTGCTATCCGCAGCGCCATGATGAAGTCGATGCCATCTTCGGCGCCAACGGCCACGACATTGATGGCCGTCATATCGATGTCTCAGTGGTATTGCACGGCAAGCGGCTGCGGCTGCTGCCACTGGGCGTGTTCACCCCGCCGCGCTGGCAGCAGCGTCGCACCGCCCGCCATGCCGAAGCGATCGCCCGGGTGAAGCGCAGCCTCCAGCACTGCGGTTTCGAGCTGCATCACAACCCCACCGAAGCCCTGCAGATCCACTGCGACTTTCGTCCGCGCTGACCTCGCAGTCGGCCACGCATGCCGCGCCTCGCGCCCATGGATGCAAATGATTCTCTTTTGCTGTAAGGTGTAGCCGCTGCCCTTGCCGCCGCGGCCTGTTCCCTTTCCCAGTTGTCGCCCGCCCCGTGTCCACGCCTGTCGAACCGACGGATGTCGCGCAGCTGTGCGCGGCCCACTACCAGCCGCTGCACGCCCATGTCCGCCGTAAGCTCCCGCAACGCAGCGACGCCGATGATGTCGTCCAGGAGACCTGGCTGGGCGTCGTCAGAATCGCCGCCAGTGGCCTGCTGAGCAATGGCCGCGCCTACCTGTACCGCGTCGCCCACAACCTGAGCCGCGGCACCCGCGCTGCTGGTGGCCGGTCGCTGGCATGTACTGCGCGGTACTGGCATGCCGGGCTACCTGCCAGCGGGCACACCAGCGCTGGTGATCGCGCTCGCTTCAGTCGGTGCATCCGTCGATGCGACCGACGCCGACCTGCTATGGGTGCTGGACGATGAGTGAGCGCGGCCAACACTGGCAGGCGATCGCCATCAGCATCGGGCTTCACCTGTTGCCCCTGCTGCTGTTGGTGCACTGGGTGGCCGCGCCGCCATTGCTGCCGCCGCCCGAGCAGGACGTGCGCATCAGCCTGCGCCTGCTGGCACCGGCGACGCCGCCGCAGCCAGTGGAAGAACGCCAGGCCGACACCCCCAGCCAGGCGCAGCAGGCGCGCGCATCCCAACCCACGAATTCGCCCCCTCCACCGAAGCCCACCGCCACACGCGAGGGCGAAGTGGCCGCCAGCGAACGCAGTGGCGCTGGCCGGCAAGCCCTGCCGGTCGCCCCGCCTGCGGCCGCGACCGATGCAAGTCCCGCACCGGCATCGATCACGGCCGCGCCGCCCGCTCCCGACGCCCCACCGGCGGACTTCCAGGCCGGCGCCGCCAGCGACCAGTGGGAAGCCCGCCTGATGGCGCGGCTGGAGCGCTATCGCTACTACCCTGCTGCGGCCCGCTCACGGCGCCAGCAGGGCACTGCCTGGGTCAGGGCCAGCATCGATCGCCAGGGACGCCTGCTGGCCCTGCGGTTGGAGCAGTCCAGTGGCCAGCCGATGCTTGACGGCGCCGCACTGCAGACCTTCCGCCGCGCGCAGCCGCTGCCGCCCATTCCCGATGAACTGAAGGCACCACAGGAACTGGTGGTGCCGGTGGAGTACTACCTGCGCTAGGCGTTGTGGAACTGTGCTGCAGTCTGCAACCTCAATCCAGGTTCAGGTCAAACACATCCGGCGCAACAGAGCAGTCCGCCGTGTGCAACGATCGCAGCGTGCTGTATCGCCGGGCCCATGCCCGGCTGCTCCATGCGAACGGCAGCCGAGCATGGGCTCGGCTCTACAGGGGAACAGAACCTGGCCGGGCGAGGCCCCGGCGCGAAAGAGGCAGGGCTACGTCCACGCCGGATCCGCAGTGAAATCGATGGTCAACCAGAACGTGCTGCCCCGCGCATCCAGCCGCACGGCGATCTCATCGCGCATCGCATCGACCTCGCCCACCGAGCCCAATGGCGTACCGGGGTCTGCCAGCACATGGATCTCGATGAAGCGCATCCGCCCCATCTTCGCCACGTGGCTGGTGAAACCGGCATAGCCACGCTCGGACACGAATGCCTGCATAACCTGCTGCACGCGCCGGTCCAGGTCATCCGGCGCCACCTGCAGCACTTCGCGCATGGCCTTCCATGCACTGCGCGCCGGCACTGGCAGTACCGCCAGGCTGATCAACGCCAGCACGATCGAATCCAGGTACGGGACCCAGTGGTGCCACTTGCCGCCATGCAGGACAAGGGCCAGCACGAAGGCCAGCACCACCGCCAGGCTCATCAATCCACCCAGCAGCCAGCCTCTTACATCCAGCCACAACAACGCCGAGCGCAGGCGCCGCGCACGCTGCGCGACGAACGTCGCCATTGCCAGGTTGCTGGCACTCAGCAGCGCCGCCCACCACAGCGCGGGCCCGAATTTCACTTCGTGCCCGCCCGTGGTCAAGCCGATGACCGCGTTGGCCAGCGCGTACACGCAGGCCAGCGACAGGATCACCCCACCGAGTGCCTCGACCATCGGCTCCAGGTGCCAATAGCCATACTGGAAGCGCGGGCTCTGCTCCCGCGCCACCAGCCGCAGTACCGACAACGAAACCAGAGTCAAGGCAACGTCGACCAGGCTGTACACGCCGTCGAACAGGATGGCCTGCGATCCCACCAGCAGGCCACCGATGAAGCCGACCGCGCTCACCGCGATGGTCACCCCGATGGAGAACTTGAGGATGCGTTGCTCGCGCGCGGTATCCATCGCTCGCCGAAGGGCCGACCGTCCCCGGTCAGGCCTTCAGCACCTCCACCCTGTACGAGGTCACATCGCCATCGTGCTCGATGATGAGCCCGTGCACATCCGACTCGAAGCCCGGGAAACGCGCATTCTGTTCACGGGCAATACGCAGTGACTGGATGATCGGCTCGTCGCTGTCGCCGAATCGCTCGCCCGGCATGATGGTCGGAATGCCCGGCGGATACGGCACCAGCATGGTCGCCGCAACGCGACCACTGAGCTGCTCGATGTCGACCCGCTCGATCTCGCCCTTCACCAGGTGGTTGTAGGCATCGGCCGGGGTCATCACCGGCGTCGGCAGATCCACGTACATCTCGCGCATCACCTTGGCGACCTCGAATTCCTGGTTGAACGCGTGCAATGCATCGCACAGGTCACGCAGTCCCCAGCCAGCGTAGGCAATCGGATAGTCCGCCGCCAGCGTCGGCAATGCCTGGCTCAACGGCGCGTTGCAGTCGTACAGCTCCTTGAAGGCCATCAGCTCGGTGACCAGCGTGCTCCACTTGCCCTTGGTGATGCCCATCGAGAACAGGAACAGCACCGAATACAGGTTGGTCTTCTCCACAGTGATGCCGCGGCCCCACAGGAACTTGCTCAGCACCGCCGCCGGAATGCCCAGCTTGCCCATGCTGCCGTCCATCGCCAGGCCCGGGGTCAGCAGGGTCACTTTGATCGGGTCGATCAGCACGTAGTCATCGACCAGATTCTCGAAGCCGTGCCAGTGCGCATCCGGCTGCAGGTACCACTCCTCGCGCTTGGCCACCAGCGGAGCCGGCGTATCGCCCTTGTCCAGGCTGCGCTCGACCTTGGTCGGCTGCCAGACACTGAACCACCAATCGTCGCGCCCGAGGTCGTCACGCACGTGCAGCATCGCGCGGCGGAAGGCGATCGCCTCGTCATGCATTTCCTGCACCAGCGAACGGCCGGCCTCGCCCTCCATCATTTTCGAGGCCACGTCACAGGCCGCGATCACCCCATAATGCGGGCTGGTCGAGGTGTGCATCATGAACGACTCGTTGAAGCGCTCGGCATCCAGGTCGCGCTGCGCCGAGTTGCGTACGTGGATCATCGACGCCTGCGAGAACGCGGCCAGCAACTTGTGGGTGGAATGCGTGGTGAAGATGATCGCATCCTGCTCGCGCGGCTTGCCCTTGGCCATGCCGTAGTGGTTCTCATAGAACGGATGGAACGCGGCGTAGGCGTACCAGGCTTCGTCGAAGTGCAGGAAGTCGACCGCGCTGCCGATTTCGTCGGCGATCTTCTCGGCGTTGTAGCACAGGCCGTCGTAGGTCGAGTTGGTCACCACCGCAATGCGCGGCTTGGAACCGGCCTTGTAGGCCTGGCTGGCCAGCGGGTTGGCGGCGATGCGCTGCTGCAGCGATTCCGGTGTGAACTGATCCAGGCTGATCGGGCCGATGATGCCGTGTGCGTTGCGGCTTGGGGTGAAGTACACCGGCACCGCGCCGGTCATGATCAGCGCGTGCAGCAGCGACTTGTGGCAGTTGCGGTCGACGAACACCACGTCGCCGCGGGCCACCGTGCCATGCCAGACGATCTTGTTGGCGGTGGAGGTCCCATTGGTGACGAAGAAGGTATGGTCGGCACCGAAGTTGCGCGCCGCCTCTTCCTCGGCATCCTTGATCGGGCCGGTGTGATCCAGCAGTGAGCCCAGCTCCGGCACCGAGATCGACAGATCGCTGCGCAGGGTGTTCTCACCGTAGAACTGGTGGAACGCACGGCCGACCGGCGACTTGGTGAATGCCACGCCGCCTGCATGGCCCGGCGTATGCCAGGAGTAGTTCGACTCTGCCGCATGATGGATCAGCGCCTTGAAGAACGGCGGCAAGAGATTCTTCATGTAGTCTTCGGCCGCGCGCATCACCTGCCGCGAGATGAAGCTCTTGGTGTCTTCAAACAGGAAGATGAAGCCGTGGATGTACTTGAGCAGCTTGCTCGGTACCTTTTCGATGGTGCGGCGCTCGCCGTACAGGAACACCGGCAGGTTGGCGCGGCGCGCACTCTGCTCGCGCAGGAAGGCGGTGAGGCGTTGGAACTCGCCATCCACCTCTTCGCTGCCATCGATCGAGATCAGCACCGCCGAGGCCGCCACGTAGGTACGGGCTCCGGCACGCGCATCATCCAGGTTCAGCCCGCACAGCACCCGCTGGTCGTTGCTGCGCAGCTCTTCCACCAGGGCGCGGATCAGGATGCCGCCGATGCGCGGCGACTCGTAGTCGTTGTCGATGACAATGACCGGGTAGTCCAGGGACTTGAAGTACACGTTGATTCTCCTTGTCGAACTCAGGAACGCTGGGCGCCGGCGCTGATGGCCGATGCCTCGCGGGCGCGCTGCCGCTGCTGACGGCGCTCCTCGCTGAAGAAGGGATAGAACACGGTGATGAACAGCACGAACAGGAAGGCGTACTGCACGATGGTTCCCGACGAGCCGTAGATCGCCCACAGGCAGTACACGACGGTCAGGCTGGTGAGGGTCCAGAACGCACCGGTATGGACCAGGGTGTGCGAACGCTCGACCACGAAGTAGCAGGCCACGCACGAGTAGATGTAGGGCAGCAGGGTCAGCACCACGGCCGCCGACGTGATCACGTCGAACTGGGCCGACGCGGTTTCCGAGGTGGACGTCACCAGCACCGCCAGGGTCATCAGCACCGCCACGATCAGCACGCCCTTGACCGGCACGTCGTCCTTGTTGGTCTTGCTGAAGATGCTCGGGAACAGGCCATCATCCGAGGCCGCCTTGGCACTCTGCGCGGTCAGCAGGATCCAGCCGCCCAGCGAACCGGCGGCGCCGATGAAGGCGCACAGGCTGACCAGCGCGCCGCCCCAGCCGCCGACCGCCTTGGCCGCCGCCAGCGCGAACGGCGCGTCGGAGGTCTGCAGCTCGCCATTGGGCACCATGCCCATGATCACTGAGGAACTGGCGATGTAGGCGATGGCAGCCAGGAACACACCGGCCAGAGTGGCACGGGCCACGTTCTTCTCCGGGTTCTCGACCACGCCAGCCGTGACCGAAGCCGATTCGACACCGATGAAAGCCCACAGGGTCAGTGCCGCGGCACTGGAGATCGCACCGAAGTTGGACTCACCGGACACGTTGTAGGCGCCCTTGAAAATGTCGGCATCGAAGAAGAACCAGCCGAAAATGGCGATGCCCAGGATCGGCACCAGCGCGAAACTGGTGGTGACCGTCTGCACACGGCTGACGAAGGCCGGGCCGATCACGTTGGCAAAGCTCAGCGCCCACACCAGGATCAGCACCGCGATGCAGCGCACCAGCGGCTCGGACAGGATCGGGAAGAAGTAGCTGAAGTAGCCCACCGCGGCAATCGGTATGGCAACGTTGCCGATCCAGTTGGCGAACCAGTAGATGGTATTGGTCTGGAAGCCCATGTAAGGCCCGAACCAGTCACGCGCATAGGCATACGGACCGCCCGCCTTCGGCGCCAGCTTGCCCAGCTTGGCGAATACGAAGGCCAGCAACAGCGCACCGGCCGTGGTGATCAGCCAGCCCCAGATCGATGCGGTACCGATCTTGGCCAGGCTGGACGGCAACAGGAACACGCCTGAGCCCATCATGTTGCCGGCGACGAGGAAGGTGGCTCCGACCACCCCGATTTTCTTTGCTTCTGCCATGACAATCTCCTGTACTGGCATGAGCCCGGTGCGGCCGGGCGTGGGGACGGTTGCGCTGGCGTAACGCCGCTGGCGCTTATTTGATGAAGTTGTATTGCAGGCTGCCCTGCACCCGGACCGTGTCGCCGCGCGCGCCGCCCTGCTGTTCCAGGCGGCCGTACAGCAGCTCCATGCCCATCGTCCACGACGGCGCCGGGCTCCAGATCAGGTTGAACACGCCGTATCGGCTCTGCCGGAAGGCGTCGGCAGCGAGTGCCGCGTTCCGCTCCAGGGTCAGCTGGCCGAAGATCAGGTTCGAACGCCATAGCTCGGACCAGTAATGCGTGTAGCCGACGAAGCCGCCGTGCAGGTCCAGCGCGTCGAGACGGCCATCGGCACCGACCACCGCGTCCAGCCCGGAGCCGGTCAGGTCCGCGGTGTAGCGGCTGAGGCCGCGCCCGCCGAGCGCGCCGAACAGCAACAGATCGCGCTCGCCTACCGATGCCGAGCCACTGAACTGCAGGCCGCCGGCCATGCGCCGGTCGCGCTCGCCCTCACCGTCATAGGCCAGGCTGCGCGCCACCGCGCCCAGCTGAAGATGGCCCCAGTCACGCTCCATGCGTGCGGTCACGGTCACATCCGGCAGCCGGTTCACTGCGGCCCGTTCATCACTGGCACCGGCCAGTTCGGTCTTGGGGTCTTCGGCGGCCAGCGTCAGGGTGTTGCCCTTGCCCATCGCGAAGCTGTGGTGGATGCCGGCCACCAGCAGATAGCCGGCGCCGCCGGGACCGGCGAAGTCGAGCGTGTCGGGCAGGCTGTCCGGGTCCATGAAACTGGAGTAACCGTAGCCGGCATAGGTATTGCCAAGCTGGCCATACGCGTGGCGCAGGCGGAACGCGTAGCCATCGCTGCTGCCGAAGAAATCATTCTCCAGGTAGAAGCGCAGGTTGCCGTGCGTGGTCGGGCGCCGCGCCTCGAAGCTGAAGCGGGTCTGCTTGGCGTGGATGTTGAAATTGGAAACATCGCGATGGCTGCCGCCCACCGGCATCGACGAAGGGATGAACTGATCCTCGTCACCGGCCGCACGCGAATCTGCAATCGCATCGAGCTTGGCATAGCCGCCAATGCGGATCACCGTGTCAGTACCTGGAATGGCAAAGAAGCCCTTCAGATCCGGGTCGGTCGGCCCAGCAGCGCTGTCGGGACGCGAGGCCGCCGTTGAGGGATCGGCCACCGATTCGCGCTGCGGCAGCACCGGTTGCGCCACACCCGGCACCTGGGTGGGATGCAGCAGGTTGGCGCTGCTGCCAGGTGGTGTCACCGGCGCCGCTACCTGCGCAGCGGCCGCGACAGCGCCCTCGCGTTGTTCGAGCTGATCCAGGCGCTTCTGCATGCCCTCCAGTGCCTGCCGCATGGCAGCGATTTCCTGGCGCAATGCGTGCGCATCCTCCTGGCCATTCTGCTGCGCATATGCTGGCGTGACCGCCAGCGCGGTCAGGCAGGCCAGACTCAGTACCGCAAAGCGCATTGCATCCTCCCTGGACGAACATTCGCAGCGCACTGACGGCGCGCGCGCAGGCGCAGCTCCGACGTTGCGTTGCCGTTGCTGGAAATGCGGGTACTGCGTCGACGACACCGGCCAGCCTGCGCGTGGCAGGCAACAGGACGATGACACTGCCCCGCCCGTACCGATATCGACGCCATCAGGGCCGCACTGCCGGAGAGGTGGCGACCGCAGCAGTCTGGGTAACAACCAGGGAGTGAGAACGTCGTGAATGGCTGTGCCGACTGCCCCGGTTCAGGGCGTGTCAGGCGCGGCATCCCTGGCGCGTTGACGCTGTCTTCCATGCGTCACAGGCTAATCCGCCTGTCGTTTTTGGCCTTGATTGGAATCAAGGCGCGATGCTTGATGTCAGTCACGATTCAGACGTGACGACGAACAGGTGGTGCGCAGCCTGCATCACCCGCACAAGTGACGAAACGCAACAGGCCCGCATGCTGCCATGCGGGCCTGTGGTGTCGCATCACGACATGGGTGCCGATCAGCGTGGGCCCAGCACCGTCTGCAGGTCAGCGCCCTGTGGCAGGCCGGCGCGACGCTGCACCTGGCCCTGTGCATCCTGGAACAGGATGCCCGGCGTGCCCTGGAAGCCCATTTCAATCATCAGCACCTGGTTGGCGTCGAGCTTGGCGGCGATCTCGCGGCTGATGCTCGGCAGGGCCTTGATGCCACCACGGTCGAACTGGTGTTCGTTTTCCAGCAAGGCCGCACTCGGGTCACGCGCAGACAGGATGGCCGCAGCCTTGGCCGGGCTGTCCTCGCGAATCACGCCGACCATGATGTGGCGCAACTGCACCTTGCCGGCGTCGACCCACGGACGCGCCGCTTCCCAGAACTTGTGGCAGTACGGGCAGTTGGCATCACTGAAGGTATAGACCACGCGCGGCGCATCGGCCTTGCCGTCACGCACCCAGGCACTGGCCTCCAGCTTGGTCCACATCCTGGCCGACATCGGTGCTGCGACCAGCTTCTCCACCGCCTCGGCGGCCACGTCGTTGCCCTCGGCATCGAACAGGCTGCCTACCAGCACATGCTTGCCGTCGGCGGTGACATAGGCTGCGGCCGGCTGCTGCCCGCCCACCACGCCAGCGAATCCACGCAGGCCACCCGGTGCATCGAACTCGGCAACGACTTCAAAACCGTGCTTCTCGATGCCTTTCAGCACTGCGGGGCGCTCGCCCTTGGCCGCTGGGGCCTGAGCGCTCGCTGCCGGCGCTGCCGTTGCCTTGCCTGGCGGGGTCTGGGCCTGACTGCAGGCGGCCAATGCCAGCATGACCGGCAGCAACAGCACCGCCGAAGCGATGCGCAGGGAAGTCGACAACATGGGAACTCCGTAGTGAGATGCCCGCGCAGGCTACCGCAGCCGGCGCAGTTTGTGTTCAAGACCCGCCGCCGTCAGTTCGCCAAGGTGCAGTTCACGCAGGCGGCCTTCGGCGTCGAAGAACAGCGTCGATGGATAGGCCTGTACACCCAGCACGGTTGACGCCGAGGCGGTATCGTCCAGCAATACATTGCCCAGCCGGAGCTGTTCGGATGCGATGAAACCCTTCACTTCGTCCAGGGTTTCTCCCTGGTTGAGGAACACGAACTGCACGTCAGTGTGGGTCTGCTGTGCGAATGCCAGTACCGGCATCTCGCGACGGCAGGGACCACACCAGCTGGCCCAGAGATTCAGCACCACCGGTTTGCCACGGAATTGCTGCAGGTCGATCCTGCGCCCCTGCAGATCGGCCACCTGGACCGCCGGCAGCGGCATTCGCCGCTCCTGCCATGTTGCCAGCAGGTGGCTGCCCGCCGCCCACAGCACCACACCCACCAGCGCCCCCGCCAGCACCGGCGCACGCAACGCGCGCCACAGCCGCAGCCGCCAGGTGCCCCACGCCAGGCCCGCAACCAGCACGACGGCAAGGTGATACCCACCGTCGGCGATCTGCAGGATGCTCCAGGGGGCCTCACGGTAGAGCGCGAAGTTCAAGGCCACGAAGCTGATGCGTCCACACAGCAGGCCGATCAGCAACATGTCCAGGACCAGGCTGGCCGCGGAAGGCACTGCCATCCCGTCCTTCGGCCGCGGCCACAGGTGGGCCACCGCCATGGCCATAAGCACGCACATCAGGATCAGCACCACCGGCATCGGCACCGGTCCAACACTCGACATCAACCCACCTGTCACATCATCTCGTTGCCTGCATGGTCAAAGCGTCGCGCCCAGGTTGCAAGTGCGACGCCCACCGCAGGCTTCAGGCCGCGCTGCGCGGCATCTGCATGCCAGGCGCCGGTTGCAGCCCGCGCAGGCTGCCCGCCACCGACGACAACAGCGGCCGTTCGCGCCGTTTGTTGTTGACCTGCCGCCGATAGTTGGCCGGCGTCATTCCGACAATGCGCAGGAACAGGCGGCGGAATGCGCTCTGGTCTGCATAGCCCACGCCCCAGGCCACTTCATCGATACCCGCCCCCTGCTGCAGCAATGTCTGCGCCTTGGCGATACGCAACCGCTGGCAATACTCGATCGGACGCAGGCCGGTGGCCTTCAGGAAGCGCCGCTGCAGAGTCCGCGGTTCCAGTCCGGAAACCTCGCAGATCGCTCCGAGCGTGGCCCCACGCGCAGCGGTGGTATGCAGCCAGCGTTGCGCCTTCAGTACGTCGCGATCGCCGTGGGCGAAGTTGGCACTGAAACGCTCCAGATCCTGCTGGATCGCCGCGGGCACCGTGATCCCCAACTGCTGCGCCACGGAACTCGCTACGCCCTGGCCGTGCAGCCGGTACAGCAGCCGCAGGGCGAGGAAGCGCCAGGCCTGGGAACCGGCCACTGTCAGCAGATCACCGTCGTCGACCAGCGCGCGCTCACTGGGCACCCAGCTGGCCGACTGCCCCTGCAGGCCCGGATGGCGCCCGAGGTCCGGCCCACTGACGGTGCGCCCGGCAAGCAGACCTGCGCGTGCCAGCATGCTGACACCATCGCTGGCAGCTGCCAGCAGACTGCCGCCATCGTAATGCGCGCGCAGCCAATCCAGCAGGACCTCATCGGCGCGCAGGCAGACGCCTTGACTGATCTGGCCAGGCACGGCGATCACGGCGGGAATGTCCGCCTCGAGCATCTCCGCGCCGGCAATGCGATGCACGCCGGTCTGGCTGGCTGGCACGACCCAGCGGGTCACCAGGACACGCTTGAACGGGCGACGCTGCTGCTGGGCAAGCCGGTTGGCGACATGTGCCATTTCGGTCAGCACAGAGGCGGCCGACGGGTCGCCTCCCGGGTACTCGACCACCGCGACCTCTACGAATCCTTCGTTCCTGAATCCTTCCACAGAGCATCTCCTCGGTTCGTTGCGGGCCATCCAGCGGCCGGTTCAGGCGCAGGGTAGGAACTGCCACGACGGCGGGGCTATGAAGAAAGTTGCAAAGTGCGCTGAATGCGCCGTCAGCGGCGGGAGCTTGACCCTGGACTGCACTCAAGGCTTCAGAATGACCGGCAGCATCCGCAGGAATCCGCCATGAACATTGGTCAACTGGCGCGCCAGGCCGGCGTACCGATCGATACCGTGCGCTACTACGAGCGCCAGCAGTTGCTGCCCACCGCGGCACGCTCGGCCGGGGGCTATCGCATCTTCGGTGAGCAGGACCTGCGCCGGCTGCGCTTCATCCGCCGCGCCAAGACGCTGGGCTTCAGCCTGGAACAAATCGCCGAACTGCTGGCACTCAGTGATGGCCATCCGCAGGACATGGGCAGCGTGCGCGACGCGGCGCAAGCCCGACTGCAGGACATCGCGCAGCGCATGGCTGAACTGCAACGCATGCACAGCGCGCTCTCGCAGCTGGTCGACGCCTGCCCCGGCCACGGCACCCTGGATCAGTGCCCAATCCTGGCGGCGCTGACCGACGGCGCCGACTGAGTACGTGTGATCGTCGTTCCCTTCGCAACGCGCGTGAAGAAAAGTGCAACAAATGCTTGCCAACCCTCTGGGGCAAGGCTATTATTTCGCTCCTCAGCGACGTGGGGCCATAGCTCAGCTGGGAGAGCGCCTGCATGGCATGCAGGAGGTCAGCGGTTCGATCCCGCTTGGCTCCACCAATCTTTCGGCATTAGGCCGTCGAAAGGTCGCTAAAGAACATTGATGAGAATTGCGTCCCCATCGTCTAGAGGCCTAGGACATCACCCTTTCACGGTGGCGACCGGGGTTCGAATCCCCGTGGGGACGCCACTCATCACGAACAACGAGGACCCGGCCGATAACCGGGTCTTTTTTGTTCACCGCCTACCGGCATTCAGGTTGTGGCGTTGCGGTTCCCCTGCCCTTGGTGGCAACGGTTGAACCGGGACGAAAAAGTTCAAAAAAAACTTCCACAAACGTGAACACGCAGGTATGATAGGCGGCTCGGTAACACGGGGCCATAGCTCAGCTGGGAGAGCGCCTGCATGGCATGCAGGAGGTCAGCGGTTCGATCCCGCTTGGCTCCACCACTTTCGACATTAGGCCGTCGAAAGTTCTACAACTTGAAGTTTTTCGTGCGTCCCCATCGTCTAGAGGCCTAGGACATCACCCTTTCACGGTGGCGACCGGGGTTCGAATCCCCGTGGGGACGCCAGTTTCAAAACGGACTCTGCTCCCGGCAGATATCCGATGTTTCATGGGGCCATAGCTCAGCTGGGAGAGCGCCTGCATGGCATGCAGGAGGTCAGCGGTTCGATCCCGCTTGGCTCCACCACCTCGACATTAGGCCGTCGAAGGATCTACAACTTGAAGTTTTCGTGCGTCCCCATCGTCTAGAGGCCTAGGACATCACCCTTTCACGGTGGCGACCGGGGTTCGAATCCCCGTGGGGACGCCAATTCTTGAAAACCCCGACTCCGGTCGGGGTTTTTCTTTGCCTGTGATTCCTGGGAAGGCCCTATCCACGCATGGCGTGGATCTACTGCAGGGCCCGGGTAGATCCACGCCATGCGTGGATGGCTTCACCCCGCCCACGGCTCAGAACCGCCGATACATCCCGATCGATGCCGGGGCAGTCGGTGCGAAACCAAACTGCGCGTACAACCGATGCGCCTCGCCATCGGCCAGCAGGCTGACATACGCCGACGGCGGCAGGTTGGCCTGCATCCAGCCGTCCAGGCGCCGCATCACCTCCTTGCCCAGACCCTGCCCCTGCAACCGCGGCAGCACCGCGATGTCGCAGACCTGCAGGTGGCAGCCGCCATCGCCGACGATACGGCCCATCGCCACAAGTTCTGCACCCTGGTAGGCACACACGCCGAACAGCGTATTGGGCAGCGCGCGCGCAGCTGCTTCCCGGGTCTTGGCGCTGAGGCCTGCGAGCACACGCAACTGGCAATAGTCCTCGACCGTGGGCACGGCTTCGCGGAACTGGCAGGTGATGGAATCATTCATGCGACATCTCCGGATGGGTCGGGCTATCCTGCCGCATCCACGTCGCAGCCGCTGCGACCCAGGCCCAAAGAGTCCCATGTGCTATTCCGCCCTGATCCGCGCTGACTACGCCAAGCTGGTACGCGAGTTCGGCGCCATCCTGTCGCTGGAGGACTTCGCCGAGCTGTACGCACACGATCCGGGCAAGAAGCGGCCGAAGACCCTGAAGGCGATGGATGACGGATTCGCCGGTGCGCGTACCGAACAGGGGCGGGACATCGTGGCGAAGATCCAGCAATGGCATGCGCAGGAGCAACAGGCACTGGAGGCCGAACTGGCCCGGCAACGCGAACGACGCGATATTGCCCATGCCACGCTGGCCACCCGGCCCACGCAGAAGGCGCGCAACGACCTGCGCGTGGCCGGCAACCGCATCGAGCGCGCACAGGCCCGGCTGGAAGACCTGCATCGGGTGCAGCTGCTGCCGCGTGACAACCGCATTTTCCCCGGCACCTACGCACCGGTGATGGTCAGCGAGAACGGCCAGCGCGTGATCAGGCCGATGCGCTACCAGTGCCGGCTGCCGGACAAGCCGGCGCGCAACGACGTGCTTTACCCCGGCACCTACAATGCGCGGCGCGACAGCCTGGAAGGTTACTGGCGGGGTGCGTTCGGACTGCGCCATGGCGTGGTGGTGGTACAGGCGTTCTACGAGCACGTGCCCCGCCACGCCATCGCCGGCCGCACCCTCGGTGCCGACGAAAAGGAACAGGACGTGGTACTCGAATTCCGTCCCGATCCGCCGCGCGACCTGCTGCTGGCCTGCCTCTGGGCAGAATGGGAAGGACCGGAAGGCCGCCTGCTGTCGTTTGCCACGATCACCGACGCACCGCCCAGCGACGTCGCCGCTGCCGGGCATGACCGCGGCGTAGTGCCGATCCGCAAGGAACACCTCGACGCCTGGCTCAACCCCGAACCGGATGACCTGGCGCGCCAGTACCGCATCCTCGACGACCGCGAGGAGATCCGTTACGTGTACAAGGAAGCGGGCTGAGCGCCGGACGCAATTGAAAAACCCCGCCTGGGCGGGGTTCCTGGATCAGGGGTTGCCGCCGAACATCGCAGACGCGAGCATTCACCCCCCGGCAGTATCCCCTGCAGGTCCGTGGCGGACGGCTCAGGCCTTGACGCTGGAGCGACCCACCGCACGCGCCAGCGCGCGTGACAGATCGGCCGACAGGTAGGGCTTGACCAGCAACAGGCCGGCCAACATCGGTGTTGGCAGCTGCTCGGCCAGCGTTCCGGTGGCCAGCACGAACGGAATGCCACGTGCCGAAAGCGCTGCAGCCACCGGTTCACTGGTCTCGTTGCGGGCCAGCCGGTAGTCCAGCAGGGCCACGTCCGGGGTGCTCTGCTCCAGCAGCTGCAGGGCTTCGGACACGCTCGCTGCAAGCCCGACCACAGTCGCGCCGGCATGCACCAACTGCATCTGCAGCAGGGCCGCACTCATTTCGTCGTTCTCGACCACCAGCACCCTCAGGTCCTGCAACACTGTCATCGGCTACCGCTCCTGGAGGCAATTGCACGCTGGGAGTATAGCTATCAAGGGGCCAATGCCGACAGGAACCGCCCTCATAGGCCCTCCTACTATGCATCGCCTGCCGACCTCGGTTACACTCGCACGCTGCCTGCCGGTGTGGCGGAATGGTATACGCAGCTGACTCAAAATCAGCCGGGGGTGACCCCATGAAGGTTCGAGTCCTTTCACCGGCACCACTGCATCAAAGGCCAGGTCCATGACCTGGCTTTTTGCATTTCCCGGGTCCGAGCGCCCGACACTGGCAAGCATGCCCCAGCATGCCCTGCCCGCGCGCTGCCCCTCCTGCGGGCGTCCGACGCCGTCGCCCGGTCCCACTACTTCTCGCTGCCAGGCGTGATCGAGCACACCAGCTGGGGCGACGTTTCCGAACGGGCGATGGCGCTGCAGATCGCCCGCCATCTGCCTGACGTATCCGATCAGCGCCGGGCGCTGGGACGCCAACAACCTGCAGGCGGCTGCCGCGATCCTCGACGGCTGCCCGCAACGCGGTGATGACCTGCTGGCCCGCGACGGCGGCGAGGAATTCATCGCCGCCCTGCGAGCGCCTGCGCGCCGCCGTGGAAGCCACCGCGCTGCCCGCCGCTGAGGCCCATGTGACCATCAGCATCGGCGTAGCCTGGCAGGTTGCACATGAGCAGGCCGCCCAACAAGGCCGGGGAACAGCACTCCGACCGCCGGGCCTAGACCGCGCGCAGCACCGCCCCACCGTGCAGGTGCCCGGCCCCGCCCTGCACCCGGAAGCTGGCCACCGTCTGCAGCAGCTGCGCCGACTGCTCTTCCATGCTGCGCGCTGCGGCCGAGGCTTCCTCGACCAGCGCGGCGTTCTGCTGGGTGCCCTGATCGATCAGATCGACGGCATGATTCATCTGCTGAATGTCGTCGCTCTGCTGCTGCGCGGCCGTGCTGATCTCGGACATCAGATCACTGACACGGCGCACATTGACCACGATCTCGTCCATGGTGCGTCCGGCGCTCTCAACCTGCGCGGTACCGGCGCCGACATTGGCCACCGACGCATCGATCAGCTGCTTGATCTCCTTCGCGGCACTGGCCGAGCGCTGCGACAGTTCGCGGATCTCGGTGGCGACCACGGCGAAGCCACGCCCGTGTTCGCCCGCACGCGCTGCTTCCACCGCCGCGTTCAACGCAAGGATGTTGGTCTGGAAAGCAATGCCGTCGATCACGCCGATGATGTCGACGATGCGCCGCGAGGACGCGTTGATCACGGCCATGGTCTCGACCACTTCGTGCACCACGTTGCCACCGCGGGCAGCGACATCAGCAGCACCACCGGCCAGCTGACTGGCCTGCCGTGCGTTGGTCGCGGTGCGCTGCACGGTCTCGGCCAGGCCCTTCATCGACACCGCGGTCTCCTCCAACGACGCGGCCTGCTGCTCGGTGCGCTGCGACAGATCGCTGTTGCCCTGCGCGATCTCGGTGGCACCGACGGCGATGGTGTCGGCGGCGAACTTGATCTGGGCGATGATCGCGGCCATCGCCTCCACCAACGAATTCACGCCTTCGCACAGCTCGGCGATCGGCCCGTTCTTGTCGGCAGTGGCCACGCGCCGGGTCAGGTCGCCCTCCTTCGCGGCCGCCACCACTTCACGGGTCTGCGCCACGGCACGTTGCATGGCCTGGTTCTCATGCACCTGCGCGGTGATGTCGGTGGCGTACTTGACCACCTTGAACGGCTTTCCGTTGAGATCCAGGATCGGGTTGTAGGACGCCTGGATCCAGACCTCGCGCCCGCCCTTGCCGAGGCGCCGGTACTGGCCGGCATCGTATTCGCCACGGCCGAGCTTCTCCCAGAACTGGCGATACTCGGCACTGCCACGATACTCGGGCTCGACGAACAGCGAGTGGTGCTGGCCACGCACGTCGTCCAGGCTGTAGCCGGTGGCGGCCAGGAAGTTGTCGTTGGCCGAAAGGATGCGGCCGTCCATGCCGAACTCGATCACCGCCTGCGACTTGTCGATCGCCGCCAGCTGCCCGGCCGAGTCGGCTGCCTGCAGCTTCTGCGCAGTGATGTCGGTGGCGAACTTGACCACCTTGTATGGCCGCCCCTGCCGGTCCAGCACCGGGTTGTACGAGGCCTGGATCCAGATCTCGCGCTGGCCCTTGCCGAAGCGCCGGTACTGGCCAGCGTCATATTCGCCACGCCCCAGCCGCGCCCAGAACTCGCGGTACTCGGCGCTGCGCGCCTGCTCGGGATCGACGAACAGGGAATGATGCTTTCCCTGGATCTCCTCCAGCCGGTAGCCCATCGCCTGCAGGAAGTTGTCATTGGCCTGCAGGATGGTGCCATCGAGGGCGAACTCGATGACCGCCTGGACCCGGTGCAGCGCCGCGACCTGGGCTTCCAGCTCGGCACGGCCATCGGACACGGCCTCGGCGCCGGTGCGGTGCTGGGGAGCCAGCGCGCCCAGCAGGGCACGCCACGGCGACCAACGGGTATGCAGCTCGGCCGGCGCCTGCGCGCCCGCCGTGAAGCCTGGAATGAGCATTGTCTGATCCTCGGTGTCCGGTAAGCGGTTGCGACCCGACGGGCGGGATGCCCGGCGGCAACTTCAGGTGCCAGGGACTACAGGTGCCAACCGGCACCTCTCGAGCGACTGCCACGAACGTCTGCTGCGGGTGCGATCGGCATCTGGGAGCGGCGGAACACACAGCGCGGGCCGCCCATCGGGGACGGCCTGGGGTCCTGCGGCGGGTGACTGGAGCGGGATCCAGAGGGAGTATCGGCGAGGCGATCGGTGGCTTTAGCCGGATTACGCGACGTCCGTCGCAACTTCAGATGCGGCTGCAGGGACGCGGTAGACAATCGCGATGTACTTCACATTCTGCTCACGCTCGGCGGGGCACGGGGTGTCGTCACGGAACATATCGCGCGTTGCCGCCGTCACTGGGCATAGCCTTGCCCGGCACGCCGATGCAGTTCAAGCCCAAAAGGTTTGCATGACCAACGGGCGATTCCATGGCAGGTGAAAATGGCCAGCATGCAGCGAACCGCAGGACGCTCACTGACACGGAGATCGCATGTTCCCACGCTTGGCCAGCTTCCTGATCCTGGGCCTGTGCAGTACCGGCGCCCTCGCTGCCGATGCCACCTATCGGCCCGCCTTCCAGCCGGACCAGCTGAAGGGGCCGCCTGCAGGGCGACCGAACGAGGTACTGGTACTGGGCACCGCCCACCTGTCCGGCCTGCCCAAGTCCTTCCAGCCCGCCTTGCTTGAACCGTTGCTGCAGCGACTGGTCGCCTGGAAGCCCGGGCTGATCGCCACCGAAGACCTGTCCGGCCTCCAGTGCGATTCCATGCGTCGCTACCCGGAACGCTATGCGGAGAGCGTGGCCACCTACTGCTTCGACACCACCGCTGCGCAGGCTGCCACCGGCCTGGACGTGCCTTCAGCGAACGCCCAGGCCGAGCGCCTGCTTGCGACCTGGCCGGACGAGCCGACGCCCGCCCAGCGTCGTCGGCTCGCCGCATTGTTCCTGGCTGCGGGCGAACGCGGCTCGGCGCAGGTGCAATGGCTGCGCCTGCCTGCGTCCGAGCGCAAAGCCGGCGATGGGCTGACGCCGGCCCTGGTCGAGATCCTCGGCAAAGGCCTGGTCCGCCGCAATGAAACCAGCCTGATCGCCGCCGTCGTTGCCGCCCGCCTCGGGCATGAACGGCTGTGGGCCGTGGACGACCACACGGCCGATTCTCCCACACCGGCGGAGGATAAGGCGGCGGCCAGTGCAGCCATCACCGGTGCCTGGAACAATACGTACTTGCGGGCGCGACGGGAGGCCGATGAACGCCTCGTGGCCAATCTGGACAAGCCCGGTGGCGTCATGGCGCTGTATCGGGATTACAACAGCCCGGCGGCAGCGATGGCAGCGTACCAGAGCGACTTCGGCGCGACGCTCGTCGAGCCGTCCTCCAAGGCGTTCGGCCGGATGTATGTCGGTTACTGGGAAACCCGCAACCTGCGCATGGTCGCCAACATCCGCGACGTGCTGGGCCTGCACCCTGGCAGCCGAATGCTGGCCATCGTCGGTGCCTCGCACAAGGGCTACTACGAGGCCTACCTCAATCAGATGCACGACGTGCAGCTGGTCAGTACGGACGCAGTACTGCGTTGACCAGGATAGGTGCCGGCCATGCGCTGGCACTATCCTGCAAGGCCCGTCTGCAGGTGCCGACATGCTGAAAGTGATCGCCGAGGATTTCATCCATCCCGATGCCGTGGATACCGTGCTTCCCCTGTACCGCGAGCTGGTCGCATGCACGCAGCGAGAGCCGCTCTGCCTCGGCTATGAACTGTTCGTCGACCAGAGGGACCCCGGGCATTTCGTCTTCATCGAGCAATGGCCGGACCGCGACGCACTGGATATCCATTGCGCCAGCGAGCACTTCCAGCGTCTGGTGCCTCAGATCAACGCGTTCCAGCGCGCACCGTGCCGGGTCCTGCTGATGGACGCCGCACGGGTGTAGTGCCGGAAGCGAGACGCCCGCCGACGCTGCGGCCATGCCGCCACAGCAACAGGCAGGCTGCAACCGTGCACGCCAGGCTCAGGACCAGCAGCGCGACCGCGCCTTGCTGCAGCACGGGCAACAACGCCTGCGCGTACGGGTCGCCGCGCAGCTGTTCGGCGCGCAGGCAGGTGGCCAGCGCCAGGCACCAGCCGATCAGGGCCGGAATGAACATGCGCACCGCAACCGGGTTCCAGGCATTCATGGGTTCACCTGCTTGAGTGGAGATGCGCGCAGTATTCGCGCGCGTCCTCTCACAGGCTGAGATCAGTCCTGGGCGGCATCGGCATCGTCGCCTGGAAGCCCCGACAGCTCGCCCTGCACCTGCACGTTGTTGCGCCCCAGCGCCTTGGCCCGGTAGCACTGTGCATCGGCAGCGGCCACTGCCTGGTCCACGCTCATGCCCCCCGCCAGGGGCGCGATGCCGATGCTGGCACCGACCCGCAGCCGGTGCTGATCCCATGGAATGGACAGCGCTGACAGGGTCTGCAGGAGCTCACCGCCGATCCGTGCGGCACGACGCGGCGTACACCCGGACAGGATCACCGCGAACTCGTCGCCGCCCAGCCGCGCCACCACGTCCGAATCACGCACACCATGTCGCAGCACACTGGCCACCGCCCACAGCACGGCATCGCCGGCCAGGTGGCCCCAGGTGTCGTTGACCGGCTTGAAGCGGTCCAGATCGATGTACATCAGCGAGGCGGCCTGCCCGGTGCGCTCGACGCGGGTGATCGCCTGCTGCAGGTGCACCTCGAAACCGCGGCGGTTGCTCAGTTCGGTGAGTGGATCGATCTCGGCCAGGTGGCGGGCTTCGCGCTGCCGCGCCCGCTGCTGGGTGTCGTCGCGCAGCACCCACACCGCGCCGCGCACATGGCCTTCGTCATCGCGCAGCCAGGCCCGCGTCAGATCCACCGGCACCGTTGCCGTGCCCAGGCGCAGCAGCAGGTCGGCATGCAGGTCCACCGCGTTGCTTTCCGGGTCCAGGAGTACCTGCACATCCAGCACCGAGCCGGGCGCGTACTCGGTGGTCAGCGCCAGCACGTCCTGCACCCTGTGCCCGGCCAGCGACAGCGCGCCATCACCGGCCAGGGTGCGTACCGCGGCCGCGTTGGCATAGTCGATGCGGCCGTCAAGGTTGACGCTGAGCACCAGGTCGGCCACCGCATCCAGGGTGATGCGACTGCGCTGTTCGCTCTCGAACAGGCGTTGCTCACTGCTGCGCTGGGCGGTGATGTCCTGGATCTGCGACACGAAATGCAGTGGCTGGCCATGCTCGCTGCGCACCAGCGACACTGACAGCCGCGCCCAGATGATGCGGCCGTCGCGGTCGAGATAGCGCTTTTCAAGGTGGTAATGGCTGCGCCGTCCGGCCAGCAGGTCCTGCACCAGGGCCAGGTCGGTCTGCAGGTCATCGGGATGGGTCAGGCGCTGGAAGTCGACCTGCAGCAGCTCTTCGCGCGGGTAACCCAGGATCCGGCACAGCGCATCATTGACGTCCAGCCAACGCCCCTCCAGCGACACCAGCGCCATGCCCAACGCCGCCGACGTGAATGCACCGGCGAACTTCTCCGCCGACAGCCGCGCCTCAGCCCGTGCCTGCAGGATCTCGGTGATGTCGATGGCCATGCCGACGTAGCCGATGCGTGCGCCATCGGCACCTTCCATGCGGCTGATCGACAGGCGCACCTGGCGTGGCAGACCCTCCTTGCGCAGCAACGTCCACTGCCGCGAGTAGGTCTGCCCGTCAGCGCGAGCACTGAGCGCTTCGAACACGTCGGGAAGGTTGCCCTCGGCATCGGCCAGCGGCTCCAGCCAGGCTTTCAGTTCCTCCGGATCGTGGAACGCATCGAGCCGGCGCTGGCCGACCACCTCCGCTGCGCTGTAGCCCAGCAGGCGCTCCGCACCCGTGTTGAACAGGGTGATGGTGCCATCGGTATCGGTGGCGATCACCGCTACCTCATCGGACGCATCGACCACGGCCTGCAGGCGTTGCCGGGTCTCGGCCGCGTCCTGCCTCGCCTGCTGCAGCTCGGTGACGTCAGCATGCGCGCCGGCCATCCACAGCGGCTTGCCCTGCCCATCCCATTCGAAGACCCGCCCGCGGTCCTGGATCCAGATCCACTGCCCGTTCTTGTGGCGCATGCGCAGCAGGCAGGCGTAGTTGTCGCTGCGGCCTTCGAAATGCTCATCCAGCGCCGCATCGGACAGCGCGATGTCATCGGGATGGACCAGCTTCAGGAACGTCTTCTGGCAGATGGGTTGCAGCTCTTCCAGGCGGTAGCCGACGATCTCAGCCCAGCGCGCGTTGACCCGCATCTCGCCGGTCTGCACGTTCCATTCCCAGGTTCCCGCGGCGGTACCGTCGATGATCATCGCCAGGCGGCGACGCTCTTCCGCCAGCTCCTGCAGGCGGCGCTCCAGCAGTCCATTGCCGTGGGTGCCCTGGCCCGGCATCAATCCGGTCCCCTGCCGGCACGGGCAGGCGCCGACCGCAGCGGAACGCTGCGGCCTGCAACGAAGATGGCGGGTCGTGCTGGCGTCATGGCCCTCCCCAGCAACAGCGGGGTGGCCGGACGCCTCCCCTCAAGCGCAAGTGTGCGCAATCACGGGGAAAATCGACAAGTCCCCCGCCACGAATCAAGTGTGACGGGGAACGCGGTCCTCAACTGCGCTTGGCGCGGGCGAAGGCCTCGGCCAGGGCGTTGTTGGCCGGCGGCGCGGGCGCGGCGGGACGGCTGCCATTGCCTTGGCCCCGGTTCGGCCCGCGGTTCTGGCCGCCTGCATCGCGGCGCGGACCCTGCCCATGGCCGCGCTCATCACGCTGGCCCGGGCGGCTGGTCGCTTGCCCGGGGGTATCGTCCAGGCGCCGGGTCAGGGCGATGCGCTTGCGCGCCACGTCCACCTCCAGCACCTTCACCTTGACGATATCACCGGCCTTGACCACGTCGCGCGGGTCCTTCACGAACGTATCGGAAAGCGCCGAGATGTGGATCAGGCCGTCCTGGTGCACACCGATATCGACGAAGGCACCGAAGGCCGCCACGTTGCTGACCACACCCTCGAGCACCATGCCCTCGCGCAGGTCCTTGATGTCCTCGACGCCCTCGGCGAAGCGTGCCGCCTTGAACTCGGGACGTGGGTCTCGGCCCGGCTTCTCCAGTTCCTTGAGGATGTCACGCACGGTCGGCACGCCGAAGGTGGCATCGGTGAACTGCTCGGCCTTCAGGCCGCGCAGGAAGCTGCCATCACCGATCAGCGCCTTGATCGGGCGCGCGGTGCTGGCCACGATGCGCTCGACCACCGGGTAGGCTTCCGGGTGTACCGCCGAAGCATCCAGCGGCTCATCACCGTCGGCAATGCGCAGGAAGCCCGCGCACTGTTCAAAGGTTTTCTCGCCCAGGCGCGCGACCTTCAGCAGGTCCTTGCGGCGCTTGAACGGGCCGTTCGCATCACGGTGGCGCACGATGTTCTCGGCCACCGTGGCCGACAGGCCGGACACCCGCGACAACAGTGCAGCCGAAGCGGTGTTCACGTACACGCCCACCGCGTTCACGCAGTCCTCCACGCGGGCATCCAGCGCGCGCGCCAGGCGGTACTGGTCCACATCGTGCTGGTACTGGCCGACACCGATCGCCTTGGGTTCGATCTTCACCAGTTCGGCCAGCGGGTCCTGCAGGCGGCGGGCGATCGACACCGCCCCACGTAGCGACACGTCCAGCTCCGGGAACTCCCTGGCCGCGAACTCGGACGCCGAATACACCGACGCCCCGGCCTCGCTGACCACTACCTTCTGCAGCTTCGGGTTGGCAGCGGCCTTGATCGCTTCACCAGCCAGCTTGTCGGTTTCGCGGCTGGCGGTGCCGTTGCCGATCGCGATCAGTTCCACGTTGTGCTTGGCGCACAGCTGCTTGATCGTCTGCAGCGACTGCTCCCACTGGCGACGCGGCTCGTGCGGGTAGATGGTGTCGGTGGCGACCAGCTTGCCGGTGGCATCGACCACGGCGATCTTGCAGCCGGTGCGGATGCCCGGGTCCAGTCCGAGCACGGTCTTCGGGCCGGCGGGTGCCGCCAGCAACAGATCCTTCAGGTTGTCGCCGAACACCGCGATGGCTTCGGCTTCGGCCTTTTCGCGGGCCTGGTTGAACAGGTCCAGCAGCAGATGGGTGTGCAGCTTGGCGCGCCAGGTCAGCCGGCACGCATCCAGCAGCCAGCGGTCGGCGGCGCGGCCCTGGTCGGCGATGCCGGCCTTGCGCGCCACGCGTCCTTCGGCGTACTGATGGCCAGCCTCGGCATCGCTGCCCGGGTCCAGTTCCAGGAGCAGGATCTCCTCGCGGCGCGCACGGAACAGTGCCAGCAAGCGATGCGACGGAATCTTCGCCAGCGCCTCGGCATGCTCGAAGTAGTCGCGGTACTTGGCGCCCTCGGTTTCCTTGCCCTCGGCGACGCGGGCACGGATCACCCCGGTCTCGCCCAGCCAGGTGCGCAGTTCACCGACCAGCGCGGCGTCTTCGCCCCAGCGCTCCATCAGGATCGCGCGCGCGCCTTCCAACGCGGCCTTGGTGTCGGCTACGCCCTTGTCGGCGTCGACGAAGGTGGCCGCGAACGTCTGCGGGTCCTGCGTCGGGTCGGCCAGCAGGCCATCGGCCAACGGCTCCAGGCCGGCCTCGCGGGCGATCTGCGCACGGGTGCGGCGCTTGGGCTTGTACGGCAGGTACAGGTCTTCCAGCCGGCTCTTGGTGTCGGCGGCCAGGATGTCATTGCGCAGCTCGTCACTGAGCTTGCCCTGCTCGCCGATGCTGGCCAGCACCGCCGCACGGCGGTCCTCCAGCTCGCGCAGGTAGGTCAGCCGGGTTTCCAGGTTGCGCAGCTGGGTGTCGTCCAGGCCACCGGTCACTTCCTTGCGGTAGCGCGCGATGAACGGAACGCTGGCGCCTTCGTCGAGCAGGCCGACTGCGGCGCGTACCTGGGCGGACTGGGCACCGATCTCGTCGGCGATGGTCTGGGCGATCTGCTGGGCGAGCGCGCTCTGGGCGTTCTTGGCGTCGTGCATTGCTTCAGGTCTGTGCCGCGTTTCGGGAAGCCCCCATTCTGGCAATCCGCGACGGAGCCGGACAAGGCATTGACAGGGGGCGAGGTTCAGCGGCGAAGCCGGATTGGACGCCGGCATCCTGGCAAAGAGCGGGCTCGGACTGGCCCGGGGCTGGGATGCCGGCGCGGGCGCGCGATGGTGGGCGCGCCCTGCCGCGTGTTGCGTCGGTCAGCGGTAGTGGCGAGCGGCGCGCTGCATGACGATGTCGTCACGCATGCCTTCCAGGGCCATCAGGCGGACCTTGCCGACACCCTGCAGTTCCATGAACCGCTCCGTGTAGAACTCCGGCCCCAGCGCGGTGTCGGCGCGGGATTTGCTGAAGCCGTAGGGCACCACGCCCTTCTCGCCATCCTTGCTACCACCGACATAAAGAACGATTGCCATGTGATGTATTCCTCCAAATTGCTACTGCGTACTGCGCTCGATGAGCGATGCTGCGAGCTCATCAAGGAAGAGCTTACCGCGTCGAACCTGACTGGAACGTCACGAAGGCTAATGACGATCGGTTGCATGCAGATGACTGCGGGATCGCAGCAGAATGCTTACGGATCTTTAACTTCCGGCTAACGAATCGGTGGGGGATTCCCGCCAACGGCGCAGCCCCTCGTGGGTGGTTTGGTTGGTCGCGGAAAGCCGGTTTCCTGTGGGCTGGCCGGGAGGGTGGGTAGGCCGGGGACGCCGTGAACCCAACCCGACCGACCAGCGCGAGGGTTTTGCATTTGACAACCAGGCATCACCACCCACGAGGGGCTGCGCCGTTGGCTGGAAACTACGGCCACCAACCACGCCCGAACCGGGCGAAATGATCGGCCGCGCGTTCGAACGGATTGCGTGCACTCACCCCGCCGCACAGCAGGTACACCGGCAGGTACAGCGGCCCCAGCACCATGTACTGGTAAACGTGCGCGCGCTCGTGGTCGTCCAGCCGGATCAGCGGCTCCACGCCCCACCCCGCCTGATGCGCATAGGTCCGGCAGCAGATGCCGAGGTCATGGCCGGTATGCAGGATCACGTTGCCCAGGGTGATCGCACCGCCCGGCCCCCACGGCCAGTGATCGAACACCACGGCGCAGTCCCGCCCGCTCCATCGCAGCGTCGCGCCGCCAAGCATGCCGGCCAAGCCGCCGATCAGGCCGATCAGTGTGTTGGGCAGCGTCCATGCGGCGCCCAGCATCTGCAGCGCGCGCAGCCAGAGCGGCCAGGATCGAGCGGCGGTGTTCAATCCGCCTCGTTCGGAATCAGCAGCCACAGGATCAGGTAGATCAGAATGCCGGGGAAGGCGGCCGAGCCGATCGATACCAGCACGAACACGATCCGCACCAGGGTGGGGTTCCAGCCGAAGCGATGGGCAATGCCGCCCATCACGCCGGCAATCATGCGGTCGTTCAATGAACGCGACAGCGTCTTGGGCGTGGTGTTCACGGCGGTGTCTCCTCGGCTTGCTGGCAGAATCAGTCGAGCACGCCGCGACTCTACACCGCCTCCGTGTCTACGGCGTGCGGAGACGCAGCGCCTGCAGGCGCGCACCGAACCAGGCGGCCGCGGTCTGTTCAGGCTGCCCCGGGCACTGGATGCGGTAAGGCTTCCCGCTCATGCTGCTCTGGCTGGCGGCGCGCTCGATGAACTGCTCGGCGCTGTCCACCATGTCCTTCTTCAGCAGGTAGTCGTACTTGCGCTGCAGATGAGCGCGCGCATCGCCGCCGTCGTACCAGCTGCCATTGCGCTGGAAACGGCACTGCGAGCCGTCCAGGCTGGAAATCAGCTGGGCGATCTCCCGGCGTGCATCGGCACTGGGTACGGCGTGGGCAAATTGTGCTGCCAGCAGTGCCGCAAGAATCAACGAAATCCGGTACGTCATCATCCCCCCAGGTCAATCGAGCATGGCTCGACTCTACAGGTCACGCGCCTTCAACCAGCCATCGATCGTGGCCGGCACTTCGCGCTGGGCGCGGCCGGACACATAGATACCAATGTGGCCACCGCGGAAACTGGACTCGGTGTAGTCGTCCGTGCCCAGGCGCCCACGCATCGCGCGCGAGGCGTCCGGCGGTACCAGATGGTCCTGCTCGGCATAGATGTTCAGCACCGGCAAGGTCACCTGCGACAGATCCACGGCTTCCTCGCCGATCCGCACCGTACCGTTCACCAGGCCGTTGCCCTGGTAGAACTGCTTGATGAAGTCACGGAACGCCTCGCCCGCCAGGTCCGGCGAATCGAAGATCCATTTTTCCATGCGCAGGAAATCCTCCAGCGCCGCCTTGTCGTCGAGGATATCGAGCAGACCGACGTACTTCTGCACGTTCAGGCGGAATGGCTTGAGCATCAGGTAGCTGGCATTCATCAGGTCAGCCGGTATGTTGCCCAGCGTATCCACCAGCAGATCCACGTCCACCTGCCGCGCCCAGTGCGAGAGCATGTTGTCGGCCGTCTGGAAATCGACCGGGGTGACCATGGTGATCAGCTTGCCCAGCTTCTCCCGGCGCAGCGCGGCATAGCACAGCGCGAACACACCGCCCTGGCAGATGCCGAGCAGGTCGATCGGGCCGCCACTGCGCACGCGCAGTGCATCCACCGCACCATCGATATAGCGCAGCAGATAGTCCTCCAGCGTCTGGAAGCGCTCCGAACGATCCGGGTAGCCCCAGTCCAGCACGTACACGTCCTGCCCGAGCGCCAACAGCTTCTGCACCAGGGAGCGGTCGGCCTGCAGGTCGACCATGTACGGCCGGTTGACCAGCGCGTAGACGATCAGCAGCGGCGTGCGCCGGGTCGGCGCCTGTTCGCCGACGAAGCGGTAGAGCACCACCTTGCCGTCGCGCCACACTTCCTCGCGGGCGGTCACGCCATAGTCAACGTCTTCCACCTGCGGCAGCAGCTTCAGCCCTTCCATCAGCTTGCGCTGCATCGCCAGGGTTTCCTGCATCAGGTCATCGGCGTTGAAGCCCAGCGGTCCCTTCATCGGTCACGTGCCCGTGAGGTGGTGCGAGATTCGGACTTTTTGGCAGCCGCCTTCTTTGCCGGCGCGGCCCTCTTCGCGGCCTTGCGGGCGGCTGGCTTCACCTTCGCCGGCGTCGGCTGCGCCACCGGATCGACCGCAGCGGTTCCAGCCAGCACCGCCACTTGTGCCTGCAGCCGGCGCAGGCTGCGCTCCAGCTCGGCGATGCGGCGGTGTGCGGCATCCATCTCGCTGCGGGTCGGCAGGCCGATACGTTCACTCATCTGTTCCACCTCGCGCTGCAGGCCGGCGCGCAGACGCATCTGCGCGTTGCCCAGCGAGGCGTACACCTGCTGGAACGGTTCGGACATGGCGACCTTGGCGTAGGCCTCCTCGGCCACTTCGATCCACAGGTCGAACATCGCGCGGGCGCTGGTCAGCTGGCTGCCGGGCTGCTCGTGCTCGGCCAGGCGCTGCTCGAACAGCGCGAAGGCCTCGTCCAGTGCCTGCTTGATCTGATCGACATAGGCGCGCGAATGCTGCTGGTATTCCTCCTGCGCACGCAGCAGGGCCCGCCAACGCGCCTGGTGCTCGCGGCCGGGGCCGAATGCCGGGCTCTGCAGCCACGGGCCCGCCTGCAGCTGGAACTGCTGCAGCCAGGCGGCGAACTCCGGAACCGCGGCGCCGGCGTGGGTGCTGCCACGGGCGCCCTGCAGCATCCATTGCAGCATGCCGTCGCCCTGCCCCTGCACCGCCTCGCGCCAGGCCTGGGCGACGTCGGCACTGCTGGCGTCGCGGCCGGCAAACCGTGCGGCGACCTCCTGCATGGTGCCGTACCAGCTGCCCGCCTGTTCGCGGAACCGGCGCACGGCATCTTCCGGCGCGCCGGGCGCCTGTTCGGGCAGCAATTGGCCCCACCAGTCAAACAACCGTTGCCAGCTGCCGGGGTCGTCACCGGCAGGTGCAGCGGGCGCGCCCGCATGGCGCAGAGCATCACCCCAGGCGCCGAAGTACTGCCGGGCCAGCGTCTCGAAATCGCTACTGCCGGCATCGTGGGCCGAGCTGGTCATCGCAGGCCTCCGCAGGGCTGGCTCATGGCTTGGGGATACGCAGGGTCTTGCTGATCATCAGCGACCCGGACAGGGCGAACAACAGCACCATCGGGTGCAGCTGCCACGGTCCGATCTGCCACTGGCCGAACCAGATGTTCTGGCCGATGGCATCGGTGCCCGCGGCGATCGCCAGTACGATCACCAGCACCAGGCTGGTCGGGATCGGGGTGCCCTCGAAATACGTGACCTTGCCCTCATCGCCGGTCATTGCCTCGGCTGTGACGTTGTAGCGTGCCAGGCGGCTGACGCCGCAGCAGACGAAGTAGCTCAGCACCAGCCAGTCCCAGCCACCCTGCATGCCGCAGGCATAGGCCAGCGCCGCTGGGGCCACCCCGAAGGAGATCACGTCGGACAGCGAGTCCAGCTCGCGGCCCAGGGTGGAGCTGGACTTGCGCCAGCGCGCGATGCGCCCATCAAGGGCGTCGAAGATGAAGGCCAACGGGATCAGCGCCATGCCGAACAGCAGGTAGCCACGCTCGCCGTCCTGCAGGAAGCGCATGGCGGCAAATACCGCACCGGTGCCGCAGAAAGCATTGGCCAGGGTGAACCAGTCGGCCAGCTGGAACTCGCGCAGCATCGAGAAGTGACGTTTCATGGGGACTCACGGAGCATCAAGGCCCACAGGTTACCGCGAGCGCCGTCGCTGGTGACAGCGCTGACGGGGTCCACCCTTCACCGCCCCCTCACCCGCCCTCACCGGCGGTGAATTTTTCGCCACCCATCTTGACAGCCTAGGGGGGTGGCGCCTGTCGCGGCTTATCCACAAAGTTGCCCACGCGTAATCCACACCCCCTGTGGACAACCAGATCTCACCGACTGCGACGGTGGACATTTCCTCATCACCCTGACGCGGGGTTTCCCTACTTCCCAAGCCGCGAGGTCGGCGCTATGGTCACCGGCGGGCCCGCCGCCGCCACGCCCGATTCCTGGTGACGGGCGATGATGATGCCGGATGCTTCCACCCTGGCCGCGCAGCTGCGAAGGCCCCGCCGCAGCGCCGCACTGGCGGTCAACACCCTGTGCTTGTACTTCCGCCTGCTGCTGGCGCAGCGGCGCTGAAGTGGTAGAGCCGGCCGCTGGCCGGCTGCCCCTGCCATTCCGGGGTGCCGGACGGCGGCAGGCAACTACCCAGCCTGCACCCGCCGCCAACGCGCGAAGCACAACACCTGCAGCACCAGCATGGCCAGCAACCCCAGCGGCCACGCCCACCACACGCCGGCCAGCCCGTGCTGCGCCTGCATCCACATCGCCAGCGGCAGTTCCACCAGCAGCACCGCTGCCATACCCAGCAACGCTGGCAACCATACCGTGCCGCTGCCGCGCATCACCCCGACAAGCACCGCGCTGATTCCCATCGCCAGCACGCCCCACACCACAGTGCGCAGCTGCAACGCAGCCAGCTCGCGCACGTCGGCTGCCGCCAGGATCAGCCCGGTCAGCCCGCGCGCCAGCGCCACAACCAGCACCACCACCACGCTCAGCGTCGCCAGCGCCACCAGCACACCAGTCCGGGCGATGGCCGGCAGCCGTGCTGTACGCCCGGCGCCCATCGCATGCGCCGCGAGGATGGTGGCGGTGATCCCCAACGACATTGCCGGCAACTGCACCCAGTTCATCAGCTGGTTGACCGCACCGTAGGCGGCCGTAGCGGTGTAGCCGTAACGGTTGATCCAGCCCAGCAACACGATTTCGGCGACGGCCAGGCTGAGCATCTGCAGCGAGGAGGGTATGCCGATGCGCAGCATCGATCGGATGATCGCGCCATCGAAACGAATGGCATGCAACAACTCAGGGCCCGGTGCCAGGGGATGTCCTGCCCGATGCCAACGCAACAACAGCCAGCCCAGGGCCAACAGCGAGGCAAACGCCGCCGACACCGCCGCACTGGCCGATCCCAGCCGCGGCAGGCCGGCCCAGCCCAGAATCAGCAGCGGCGTGCACAGCAGGCCGACCGCCGTGGCCAGCAGCAGCGCATGCAGCGGCGTCTTCGCATCGCCTACTGCGCGGCTCACGGCAGTGGCCAGCCACAGGAGGAAGAACGCCGGCGCCGCCAGCAGCAGCACGCGCGCGTAGACGATGGACTCACCGAGGATCGGTGCCGGTGTACCCAGTGACATCAGAAGCTGTGGTGCGAAACCGCTCCCCAGAGCCATCACCAGCACCGACAGCACAAGGATCAGCGCCACCGCACTGCCAGCCACCGCGCGCACCTGCTGCGGCCGACCCGCGCCCCAGGCGTGCCCGATCAGCACCATCGCGCCGGTCGCCAGGCCCATCACCAGGGCCAGCAGCAGGAAGAAGACCGGGAAGAACGCAGCGGCCACGGCCACCGCCTGGGTACCGAGCAGATGGCCGAGGTAGATGTTGTCCAGCGTGCCTGCGGCCAGCTGCAGCGCATTGGTCAGCAGCATCGGCAGCAGCAGGGCCAGGTAGGTGCGCCACAGAGGCGGCGCGACCAGGGGCGTGGGATGTACAGGGGAGTTCATGGGGTTCTCTGGGCAAGGCGCTGCCCTGCCCGGCGTTTCCACCAGCAAAGCAAGCACAGGGGACCGGGCCGTGGCCCGCGATCAGGTGGCGCCGCCGTTCAACGACGGCGCGATGGATCAGCCGTCAGCGCTGTCGAACGCCAGACGCAGGGCGTGGTCGCGCACATCCCTGGGCCAGGAATGCAGCACCGCTTCCAGGCCCGCACGGTCGTGCGCGAACAGCACGCGGATGGCCTCCTCGAAGCCCGGCAGGTCGCCGACGATGGTCTGCAGGAAGTGATAGGCGCGTTCGGCATCGCGACGCCGGCGGTCCTTGTCCGCACCGGCGCGGCTGGCCGTCTCCACCAGTTTTCGCAATGCCACCGAGGCGCCGCCCGGCTGCTCGGCCAGCCAGGCCCAATGGCGCGGCAGCAAGGTCACTTCACGGGCGACCACGCCCAGCTTGGGGCGGCCACGGCCACGCGGGGTCGCAGCGTCTTCGGCAGTGATTTCGGCATCCGCCTCGTCAGAGGGGGGAAACGCTTCGGTTACCCGCGCCAGCAGTTCCTCGTCACTGCCGCGCGTATCGAAATCGCGGGTGCGACCGGTGGCGTTGTCGAACACCAGCAATGGTCCGGCAGCGTTGTCGGCGCGCAGCCGCTTGAGCGCCAGTGCCGCCACTTCCGGGCTGCCGCAGGCAACGAGGCGATGGCCGTCGAAACAACTGAAGGGAGGGAGTCGGGACGCAGGCATGGCAATGGCATCAGAGGTGATGCGCGAATATTGCCCGGGTAATTTATGGCTGTCAATATTGCCCGGGCATTAATCGACCAAAAGAGCGTGCCAACCCAGATTGGCACTCACCGGAATGGTTGGCACCTCCCCGATTCACCGGGTCACAGCCGGCTGTAGGACCAACTGACCATGCGCCCGTCCTTGTACGGCATCACGCCGTGGAACGGGCGCGGGTCGGCGTCGAACACCAGCGGCAGGAAGTTGCGGTCGCCTTCCCACATCGGCAGCGTGTCCAGCTTGTCCAGATCTACCCACTCCAGCGTGCCTTCGTGGTTGCCGCCGTGCGGGGTACCTTCGAAGCTGTCGATGACGAACACGAAGCCCAGCCAGTCTTCGCCGTGCTTGCCGAAACCGGGCCAGCTGAGAGTGCCGCGCAGGCGCATGCCGGTGCAGTCGATGCCGGCTTCCTCGGCAATCTCGCGGCGCATGCTGGCCGCCACGTCCTCGTCCGCTTCGATCTTGCCACCCAGGCCGTTGTACTTGCCGAGGTGATGGTCACCGGGGCGCGTATTGCGATGGATCATCAGCACCTGGCGACGATCGGGCGACAGCACATAGCCCAGAGTGGCGACGATCGGGGTGTACGGCATGGGGCGGCATCCAGCGGCAGGTCAGCCCTGGATTATGGCCGATCAGCGCACGAGCGACAGGCGGCGCTCGGCAGGCGCACCGGCGCCATCGGGGTCACGGCGCAGCGTTGCGACGCCGTGGCCGCGCTCGGCCAGGTATTCCAGCCACTTGCCGAGGAAGGTGTTCATCCGCATGCGATGACTGATCAACTCCGCCGGAGGCGGGTACAGGCCCATGGTGTCCTGCCAGCGGCGGCCGACGTAGCAATGGGTGGTCTCGGCCTGGCGCGCGTCACGGTACAGGCGAACATAGGCCGAGGGATCCGGCTCGCCGGTGACCGGGTCGGCAATGTCGTAGGTCAGCCGCAGTTCCACCGTATAGCGGTGGCACTCGATCACGTCCAGGCGGACATCCAGGCCGTCGCCGATCGAGGAAATGTAGCTGCCCGCCGCCAGTCCCGCCGGTTCGAACAGGCGCACCAGATGGCGGTAGTTCTCCGCGTACAGGCCCATCAGCCAGCTCAGCCGGCTCAGGCGGGGAATGCGTTCGGTACGGGGCAAGGCTCGGGCCATGGGTCGATCCTACACGTTGGTGCTTCAACGTGGGGGCGCCTCAAGCCACAGCCAACCCGACGACGACGATCCCCCTGCAGGGCCGAGCCCACGCTCGGCTGCGCTTCGGCCAGAACCCGGTGGCCCAGCCGAGCGTGGGCTCGGCTCTACGGGCGCAGCCAGGCGCGCCGGAAAGGATCAATACAGCTCGCGCTGCAGCCCCAATGTGGCCAGCACCTTGCTGGAAATCTCCTCGATCGAGGTGTG
The DNA here is from genome assembly GCF_047520565.2 of Stenotrophomonas sp. FR012. Lineage (NCBI taxonomy): Bacteria > Pseudomonadati > Pseudomonadota > Gammaproteobacteria > Lysobacterales > Lysobacteraceae > Stenotrophomonas > Stenotrophomonas sp. FR012. The sequence continues at coordinate 767,348 of NZ_JAXBQL020000001.1, read as the reverse complement.
GGTGGTGCTCAGGGTCGGGATCCGCTCCATGCGGAACATGGTCTCGGCCGCGGCCACCTCCCGCTTGCAGGTGTCCAGGTTCGCGTAGCGCGAGTTCGGACGGCGCTCCTGGCGGATCTGCTGCAGGCGGTCCGGATCGATGGTCAACCCGAACAGCTTGCGCCGGTAGTTGCGCAGGCGCGGCGGCAGGCGGTCGCTTTCCAGGTCCTCGTCGGTCAGCGGGTAGTTGGCCGCGCGCACTCCGTAATGCAGAGCCAGGTAGATGCAGGTGGGAGTCTTGCCGGCGCGCGACACCGCCACCAGGATCACGTCGGCATCGTCATAGTTCACTGCGATGCCGTCGTCATGGGTCAGGGCGAAGTTCATCGCGTTGATGCGGCGGTGGTACGTGTCGAAATCGACCATGCCGTGGGCCTGGCCGACCCGGGCCAGGCGAGGGCTGGCCAGTTCGCGCTCCAGTGGCTCGATGAACGGCGCGAACACATCCAGCATCAGGGCACCGCTGTCGGCCAGGATCAGACTCAGGCTCTGGTCCACGCAGGAGTTCACCACGATCGGCCGGACCTGGTACCGCTCCCCCGCCGCCTGGATCCGGGCGCAGGCTTCACGCGCTTTTTCAGGGTCGTCGACAAACGACATCCGATCGGTAATGAAGCTGAACCCGGAGAACTGGGTCAGCAGGCTATGCCCAATGGTTTCAGCGGTGATACCGGTTCCATCGGAAACGTAGAACACCGGACGGATGGTCGACATGCGCGCTTTTACCCCCTACGAAGCTTAAAAAGGCCGCCAGCACAAGCTTGTGCCGACGGTGCTCTGCCCGGCATCATATCGGCTTCTTCCTACGGACGCGGCCACTCAGCCCGCCTCGGGCGATGGCCAAACGGAGCATCGCGCTTGAACGAGAACATCCTGTGGTTGCACGAACTGCGTCTGGCCGATCTGGCCCGCGTAGGCGGCAAGAATTCGTCCCTGGGCGAGATGATCGGCAACCTGGCCGGTCTGGGCGTTTCGGTGCCGGGCGGTTATGCCACCACCGCTGAAGCCTTCAAGGACTTCATCGCGCACAACGACCTGTCCAAGCGCATCTTCGACAGGCTGGCCACGCTGGACGTCGAGGACGTCAACGCGCTGACCGCCGCCGGCAAGGAAATCCGCGGCTGGGTAATCGACGCCCCGCTGCAGCCGCAGCTGGACCAGGACATCCGCACCGCCTACGCCAAGCTGAGCGCCGAGAATGGCGGCGGCGACGTGGCCGTGGCCGTGCGTTCGTCTGCCACTGCCGAGGATCTGCCGGATGCGTCCTTCGCCGGCCAGCAGGAAACCTTCCTCAACGTGACCGGTGCCGACGACGTCGTGCACAAGGTCAAGGAAGTGTTCGCCTCGCTGTACAACGACCGCGCCATCGCCTACCGCGTGCACCACGGCTTCAAGCATGAGGACGTGTTCCTGTCCGCCGGCGTGCAGCTGATGGTGCGTTCGGGCGTCGGTTCCTCCGGCGTGCTGTTCACCCTGGACACCGAGTCCGGCTTCCGCGACGTGGTGTTCGTCACCTCCTCGTTCGGCCTGGGCGAGATGGTCGTGCAGGGCGCGGTCAATCCGGACGAATACTACGTCTACAAGCCCACCCTGCAGGCCGGCAAGCCGGCGATCCTGCGCCGCTCGCTCGGCAGCAAGGCGATCCGCATGGTGTATTCGGATGTCCCCGGTGAGCGCGTCCGTATCGAAGACACGCCGGCCGAACTGCGCACCACCTTCTCGATCAGCGACGAGGACGTGCAGGAACTGGCCAAGCAGGCGCTGGTCATCGAAAAGCACTACGGCCGCCCGATGGACATCGAGTGGGCCAAGGACGGTGTCAGCGGCAAGCTGTTCATCGTGCAGGCGCGCCCGGAAACGGTGAAGTCGCGCAGCCACGCCACCCAGATCGAGCGCTTCGCGCTGACCGAGAAGGGCGGCAAGGTGCTGGCCGAGGGCCGTGCCGTCGGCGCCAAGATTGGTTCGGGCGTAGCCCGCGTGGTGAAGACGCTGGACGACATGAACCGCGTGCAGCCGGGCGACGTGCTGATCGCCGACATGACCGATCCGGATTGGGAACCGGTGATGAAGCGCGCCTCGGCCATCGTCACCAACCGCGGTGGCCGCACCTGCCACGCCGCGATCATCGCGCGCGAGCTGGGCGTGCCGGCCGTGGTCGGTTCGGGCAACGCGACCCAGGTCATCGAAGATGGCCAGCTGGTCACCGTCAGCTGCGCTGAAGGCGATACCGGCTTCATCTACGAAGGCAAGCTCGGCTTTGAACGCACCACCACCGATCTGGGCAACATGCCGCCGGCGCCGCTGAAGATCATGATGAACGTGGCCAACCCGGAACGTGCCTTCGACTTCGGCCAGCTGCCGAACGCCGGCATCGGCCTGGCCCGCCTGGAAATGATCATCGCCAGCCACATCGGCATCCATCCGAATGCGCTGCTGGAATACGACCGCCAGGACGCCGCGACCAAGAAGAAGATCGACGAGAAGATCGCCGGCTACGGTGATCCGGTCAGCTTCTACGTCGACCGCCTGGCCGAAGGCATCGCCACCCTCACCGCCTCGGTCGCCCCGAACGCCGTGATCGTGCGCCTGTCGGACTTCAAGTCCAACGAGTACGCCAACCTGATCGGCGGCAGCAACTACGAGCCGCACGAAGAGAACCCGATGATCGGCTTCCGCGGCGCCAGCCGTTACGTCGATCCGAGCTTCTCGGCCGCCTTCGCGCTGGAGTGTAAGGCCGTGCTGCGCGTGCGCAACGAAATGGGCCTGGACAACCTGTGGGTCATGATTCCGTTCGTGCGCACCCTGGAAGAAGGCCGCAAGGTCATCGAGGTGCTGGAACAGAACGGCCTGAAGCAGGGCGAGAACGGCCTGAAGATCATCATGATGTGCGAAGTGCCGTCGAACGCACTGCTCGCCGATGAATTCCTGGAAATCTTCGACGGCTTCTCGATCGGCTCCAACGACCTGACCCAGCTGAGCCTGGGCCTGGACCGCGACTCGTCGATCGTCGCGCACCTGTTCGACGAACGTAACCCGGCGGTGAAAAAACTGCTGTCGATGGCGATCAAGTCGGCACGTGCCAAGGGCAAGTACGTTGGCATCTGCGGCCAGGGCCCGTCCGATCACCCGGATCTGGCCGAATGGCTGATGCAGGAAGGCATCGAGTCGGTGTCGCTGAACCCGGACACCGTGGTGGATACCTGGCTGCGCCTGGCCAAGCTGAAGGCCAACGGCTGATGCCGTGATGGGCTGACGTCGCTTTCATCGACGTCCGCCCATACTGCTGCTGCACGCAAGCCCCGCCTCTGCGGGGCTTGCTGTTTCTGGCGTCCACGCACGCCCGGCCCCACGCAGACATCGCTACGCAGCAAAGGACTTCCGCATGATCGCCGCCGCACCTCCCACCCCCGCCCCCGCCGCAACGCCCTGGTTCCACTCGCTCAACTGGGAGCGCCTGCTGGAAACCTACGGTGTGCCTTTACTGGCCGCCATCGTGGTGCTGCTGGTGGGCCTGTGGGTGGCGCGTCGCCTGTCCAACGCGATGCCGCGCGCCACTGCGCGCATGGGCGTGGATCCGATGCTCGGCAGCTTTCTGCGCAACGTGGTGTATGCCGCATCGCTGGTGATCGTAGTGGTGCTGGCCATCGGCACGCTGGGCGTGCAGATCACGCCGCTGCTGGCCGTGCTCGGCACCGCCGGCCTGGCCGTTGGCCTTGCCCTTAAGGATTCGCTGTCCAACATCGCCTCGGGCGTGATGCTGGTGACACTGCGGCCGTTCCGCGTCGGCGATGTGGTCACCGTGGCCGGACAGACCGGCACGGTGCGCGAAGTGCGCATTTTCCAGACCGTCATCACCGGTGCCGACAACCAGCACACCACCATTCCGAACACGCTGATCACCGCCGCACCGATCATCAACCTGACGGCCGAGCCGACCCGCCGCGTCGAACTGGTGATCGGCATCGGCTACGAGGACAACATCCAGCTGGCACGCGACACCGCGCTGGCGCTGATGAAGGCGGACCCGCGCGTGCTGCAGACGCCGGCACCGGACGTCGTGGTGTACGAGTTGGGGGCGCACGCGATCAACCTCGGCATCCGCTGCTACGTGAAGTCGGCCGACTGGTTCGGTACCAAGGTCACGCTGCTGGAGCAGCTGAAGCTGGGCTTTGACAGGGCCGGCATCAACATCCCGTATCCGCAGCAGGACATGCACCTTTACCTGCATGGCAAGGATGGCGGCGTGGTCGAGGCGGAGGCGCTGGTGCGCGACAAGCCCTGATCCCAAACAGAAATGCCGGCCAGCGGCCGGCACTACCCTGCCCCGCGCCCCCTGGTAGTGGGGGGGGGGGGGGGGGG
>NZ_JAXBQL020000001.1:544492-762940 GCF_047520565.2 Stenotrophomonas sp. FR012 | reverse complement strand
GTGCCGGCCGCTGGCCGGCAGCGTCCAGGATCAGGCCGCGACGCTCTCTTCCAGCGTCGGATAATCGGTGAAGCCCGCCGCGCCACCGCCAAAGAATGTCGCACGATCCGGCGGGTTCAATTCCGCCCCCAGACGCAGACGCTCCGGCAAATCCGGGTTGGCGATGAACGGGCGACCGAAGCCGATCAAGTCGGCCCAGCCTTCAGCCAGTGCCTGCTCGGCGCGCTCGGCGGTGTACTTGCCGGCGTAGATCAGCGTGCCCGGGTAGACCATGCGCAGCGCCTGCTTGAACGCCACCGGCATCAGCGGTGCATCGTCCCAGTCAGCTTCGGCGATATGCAGGTAACCCACGCCCAGCTCACCCAGCAGGTGCGCCGCGGCCAGATAGGTGGCCTGCGGCGTATCGTCAACCGCGCCCTGCAACGTCGTCAGCGGCGCCAGACGAACACCGACGCGGTCACCACCGGCTACCGCGGTCACCGCCTGCACTACCTCGCGCAGGAAACGCAGCCGGTTCTGCAGCGAGCCGCCATAGCCGTCGGTGCGCTGGTTGGCCTGCGAGTCGATGAACTGGTTGATCAGGTAGCCATTGGCACCGTGCAACTCCACGCCATCGAAGCCTGCGTCCAGCGCGTTGCGTGCCGCCTGGGCGTAGTCGGCGACGATGCCCGGAATCTCGTCTTCGCGCAGCGCGCGCGGCATCGAATGCTGGATCATTTCGCCCACCCCGGCTTCGGGACCTGCCCCGGTCGGGTCGACGAACACCTTCACGCCTTCCGCCAACAACGCCGACGACGACACCGGCGCGGCGCCACCCGGCTGCAGCGCCACGTGCGAGACCCGGCCGACATGCCACAGCTGGGCGTAGATGCGACCACCGGCAGCGTGCACGGCATCGGTCACCCGGCGCCAGCCCTGCACCTGGTCCGGGCTATGGATGCCCGGGGTCCAGGCATAGCCCTGGCCCTGAGGGCTGATCTGGGTGCCTTCGCTGACGATCAGGCCGGCGCTGGCGCGCTGCGCGTAATAGGCGGCCATTTCGGCAGTGGGCACGTTGCCGGCCGACGAGCGCGAGCGGGTCATCGGCGGCATCACGATGCGGTTGGGCAGGGTCAAGGCGCCCAAGCGGTGGGGAGTGAACAACATGGCGGCGATCTCTTGCGGGGGGGACTGCCGCAAAGGATGGGGATGCCAGCTGCCAGGCAACAGGCATGCACTGGCAAAACAATTGTTCCCCGAAGGCAAGGATGGCCCGCCGGGGGGCAGAGCCCCTTCCTGCGGAACGGGATCCGGCCCCGCGCGCAACCGGGGTCGGATCCCTTTGCACCGCAAAGGGCTCCGACCCCGAAGCCGGTTACAGCGTGGGTTCGATCAGCACGCCGCCATGCGCCACCCGGTCATAGCAGGCGCGCACCACATCTTCCCCATACTTCAACTCCAGCCGGCGCACGATGAAGTGACCACGCGCCATGTCCTGGTAGTAATCGGTGAACATGGTATTCAGTGTTGCACCCGCGGCCGCACCAACGATCGGCACCGCCTGCGCAGCGAATTTCTCGGTAACAACCACGCCGAAGCGCGCCGCCACCTTCTCCACCATCTTCGCCAGCAGCTTGCCGGCTTCCTTCGGCGCCACGCCCAGCGTCAGGTCGCGGCCGGTCACCACCCGCCCGGCCAGCTCGGCCGACAGGTGGCGCATCACATCGGTGGTGAAGCCGCGGGCCAGGTAATAGCCCGTCTCGCTGGCGTCATCACGCGGCGAGTTGCCGCCCAGCGCGAACACTTCCAGGCACGCCTGGCGGGTGCTGAACTCGGACAGGTCAAACCCCTCGCTGCGGGCGACGTCGGCCACCGCACGCATCATGATCGTGGTCGACACCGGCAGCTCGATGAGCAGGGCGGCAAAGCCGAAGGCACCGCCGACCGCACCGGAGGTGGCTGCCGCCAATTTGTGCCAGCGGGTCGACGCTCCCTTGCCGGGCGAGTTGTCCATGCTCCACAGGGCTGCCTGCGCCGACTTGGACAGTGCCGCCTGCACCGCACCGTGGATGCGGTTGGAGACCGAACTGGGCAGCGCCTTCACCGCGAACTCCAGCGGCGTACCGACCAGGTTCGCCATGCGCGCGGTCAGGGTCGGCGCTTCCAGCAGCGCCACCGCGCGCTGCAGGTCGGACCAGTCGCGGGCGTCATGGGCGATGTCGCGGGGAAGCAGGATGGGCTCGTTCATGGCGCCGATCTTAGCGCCCGGAAGTTGAACGGTTCGTCGTGGGTCACGACAGTAAGGCGCGGATCCCGCGCCTTGCAGGCCAGCGGCCGGCACTACCCGTTGGTGTGTCACCCGGTAGCGCCGGGCCATGCCCGGCGGCGTCGTTCAGGCAGCCGGCAACCCCGACAGCGCGCCCATGAACTGGCGGTAGTGGCGCAGTTCGGCGATTGAATCGTGTACATCGCTCAGCGCGGTATGGTTGCTGTTCTTGCCGACGCCGGCGGCCACGCTCGGCGCCCAGCGCTTGGCCAGTTCCTTCACCGTGGACACGTCCAGGTTGCGGTAGTGGAAGTACTTCTCCAGCCTCGGCATCTGGCGATGCAGGAAGCGGCGATCCTGGCAGATCGAGTTGCCGCACATCGGCGAAAGACCGGCCGGAATCCACTGCGCCAGGAAGTTCACCGTCTGCGCTTCGGCCTGGCCCAGGGTGGTGGTGCTGTCCACCACGCGCTGCCACAGGCCGGAACGACGGTGCTGGTTGCGGTTCCACTCATCCATCGCTTCCAGCGTTTCCAGCGGATGGTGGATGGCAAACTCGGGGCCTTCAGCCAGCACATTGAGCTGGGCATCGGTGACCACGGTGGCGATCTCGATGATCGAATCGTTGTCGGTATCCAACCCGGTCATCTCCAGGTCGATCCAGATCAGTCGCTCGTTGGCCGCGCCGGTGTCCGCCATTGTGTCGCCTCGTTGCTGGGCAGGCGCGCGGCCTACCGGTGAAGGAAAGAGGCGCCCATCATACCCGTTCGCCCCTCAGCCCTCGGCCGCATGGTCTTCCAGCAGCAACGGCGGCTTGCCGCGCTTGGCGCGGAAATAATTGGTCAGGCGCATGCTGGCCTCCTTGGCCAGCACCCCACCGTGGATTTCCACCCGGTGATTGTGCCGGGCATCACCCAGCAGGTCGAACACGCTGCCGCAGGCGCCGGTCTTGGGGTCGCTGGCGCCGTAGACCAAGCGGGCGACGCGTGCATGCACGATGGCCATCGCGCACATCGCGCAGGGTTCGAGGGTCACGTACAGGGTGCTGCCGAGCAGCCGATGATTGGCCAGCCGCGTGCCGCCGGCGCGCATGGCCACGATCTCGGCATGCGCACTGGGATCGTGCGAGGCGATGTTGAGGTTCCAGCCCTCGCCCAGCAGCTGGCCATCGGCGCCCACCAGTACCGCACCGACCGGAATCTCGTCGAACTCGCGCTGCGCACGCTCGGCCAGCGCCAGCGCATGGCGCATCCAGTGTTCATCGGCGTCGTGCACCGGTACACCCAGGGCATCGGTCATGGCGGTTCTCGCGTGTCTGCAGGGCCAGGATGGCCGCCGGGGCCGCATTGTACGCCCGCGGCCGTGCAGGCGGCGCGGGTATCGGCGGTGCCATTGCGCGCGACCGGCGGTCCAAGCAGCGAGCGCGCTGAAGCCAGGCTGCAGGCCTCATACTGAGCCTTTCCGCAAGCACCTTGGTGAACCCATGACCACCCTCCGCCCCTCGCGCGCCGATGACGGCGCCGCCCTCGTCGACCTCTGGCGCCGTGCCGTCGACGCCACCCACGACTTCCTCAGCGCCGAAGACCGCCAGGCCATCGATGCCGAAGTCGCCAGCTTCCTGCCGCAGGCGCCGATGACCGTTGCGGTCGATGCACAGGATCGGCCACTGGGCTTCATGCTGATCGACGGCACGCACATGGAAGCGCTGTTCATCGATCCGGACGTGCGCGGCACTGGTATCGGCCGGCAACTGCTGCAGCACGCGCTGGCCCGGCATCCGCAGCTGAGTACCGACGTCAATGAGCAGAACGCACAGGCCGTTGGCTTCTACCTGCGCATGGGCTTCGTCGAAACCGGCCGCTCACCGCTAGATTCGCAGGGCCGTCCGTATCCTCTGATCCATCTCCGGCACGACGGCTGACATTGGACGGATATTCGAGGCCCGCCCCCGATCATCAGGCCGTGGCTTCGAATGCCGGTGAGTACTGCACCTCTCCCTGCGCCATCGACGGCCTCAGGTGCAGCGCCTGGAAGTACTCTGGCGGCACACCCGGCAGCACCAGGCCGGGCTCGGCGCGGAATCCGAATCGACCGTAGTACGCGGGTTCTCCCAGCAATACGCAGCCCTGCGCCCCCTGCTCACGCAGTGCATCAAGCGCCGCATGCATCAGCGCCGCGCCGACACCCTGCCCCTGCCATCCGGGCAGCACCGAGATTGGTCCCAGGCCAAACCAGCCCGTACTGCCATCGCTGATCGTCACCGGCGACAAGGCAACATGCGCGACGACCTGCCCGTCCTTCTCGGCGACCAGCGAGAGACTCAGCTCTCCACGCGAACGCAGTGCATCCACAATGAACTGCTCGGTGTGGCTGCTGTGCGGGGCTTCGCGGAAGGCTGCCTCGGTGAGTGCGTGGATGACAGCGCGGTCTTCACGGATTTCAGGGCGGATCGTGCAGTTCAAGGAGGGCGCCTTCAATGAAGTGATGGACATGTGAATGATTGATTTCAGTCACGGATTCAGCAGCAGACCTGCCTCCGGCAGCAATGCCAACGTGATGATCGCGAGCCTTGTGCGGCAAGCGATCCGCCCGGGCAATGCTTCCCCGGGGCGTCAAAAATCCGTCTCCAAGGGTGGCACAGCGCTCCCGGCACGTTCCATAATCGAGATACCTGCCACCCAGGAAGGATAGATGGACATGGACGCACGATGCAGGCTCGCGCCATGGGTGTAGCTCGCCCCGAACCCAGGGGGCGGCCGCTCCTGGCATTGCTCGCCCTCGTCCCGCTGGCGGCATGTTCGCCCTACGCCGACGCCGACGCCGACGCCGACGCCGAGCGTGACGTCGCCGCGGGTGGACGCGGCCTGGCCAAACTCAACCCGGCGCCGAAGCAGGCCTACGAATTGGTGCTGACACTGAAGGATGCGCCTGGGCCTTTCGCGGTCGCCGAAGGTGTGGCCCAGTATGACGTCAGCAACTACGAAGACTGCGGGCGGGTCATCTGGTCGACCGGCACGGCCAGCCGCATCACCAGCCAGGAACCGGTGGAACTGCGCAGGACGGGCGAGAACGAATATCGCGGTACGTTCTACCTCGACCGCATGCAGGACCAGGACTATTACGATCGCGGTACCTGCCACTGGACACTGACCGGTGTTGGCGCGATGTTGCGTGCCACGACCGGCGAAGCTGATACGCGATTCCTGACGTTCATCGACAAGAAGCGCATGGACTCGGGGAGCCAGTTGACGCGGTACTACCCACGCGCCGACTACCCGCGGATCGAAGAGATCACCGGATACGGAGCAAGTGGCAAGGAAGATCCTTCGGCGTACAGGGAAGAGCTGCGCAATGCGCTGTTCTCAACCACCACCACTGTGCAGAGGCTTGTGCCATGAACTGCCAGTGCCACATTTCCCCCTACACACCAGGAGGCCGACATTGCGCCACAAGATGATTCCGTGCCTTGCTCTGCTTCTGTTGACCGCCTGCCATCCGGAGACCGCCATGAACCAGGAACGTGCCGCTGCTGAAGCCGATGTCGCCCAGGGTGGGCGCGGCCTCGCCAAGCTCAACCCCAGCCCGCGCAAGGCCTATGAACTGGTGCTGCGCCTGAAGGACGCCCCGGGTGATTTCGCTGTGGTTGAAGGCGTGGCCCAGTACGACGTCACCAACGAAGACCAGTGCGGCCACATCGAGCCGGCCACCGGCACGGCTGCACGCATCACCAGCCAGGAGCCGGTGGAACTGCGCAAGGTTGCTGATGGCGAGTACCGCGGCACGCTGTATGTGGACCGCATGCTGGACGAGGACTACTACGGTCGTGGTGTCTGCAAATGGGAATTCACCGGTGCAGGCGCGATGCTGAAGGCAACGGGTGCTGAAGAGGAGACCCGCTTCCTGACCTTCGCTGACGCGGAACCGCTGATCGAAGGGAAAACGCACACGCTTTTCTATCCTGATCTCGTCTATCCGCGGACAGACCGTGTTCCCAATTTCCCGGCAAGTGGCGAGTCCGATCGCAGCGGTTATGCCGTCGATCTGCGGGACAATTTGTTCACGATCAGTCTTTCTGCAAGTGAGGTGGCCCCGTGACCATCACGTCACAAGACTACGCCGCCTTATCCGATGACGCATATAAGGATCGCGCTGTCGGTCGACGCGCCCCTGGTCAAGAAGAGAAGGTCATACTGAACGGCCATGAGTACAAGATCCTTGAGCATGTCGACAATCGGCTCAATGGTTATCAAGGTACGGTCTATCAACGCGTAGACAGCAAGGAAATCGTCATTGCACATCGGGGCACCGAGCAGATCGGACGCGATGGCATCCTGACGGATGGAGGCATGGTCGTCGCCCGCACCAATGTGCAGGCACCTGACGCGATCGCATTGACGCAGAGAACGCTCGAAGCCGCAGCGGCGCAGTCCCGCTTGAGCGGCGGACCAACTCCTCAAGTCACCGTCACCGGCCATTCCCTCGGCGGCGCGCTGGCGCAGATCACCTCGCACCATTTCAACGTCAAGGGCGAAACCTTCAACGCCTATGGCGCGGTCAGCCTCAGCTACCGCATCCCGGAAGGCGGCAACACCATGATCAACCATGTCATGGCCTCCGATCCGGTCAGCGCAGCGTCGCCGCACTTCGGCCAGGTGCGCATCTACGCCAGGCCGAATGAAATCAGCACGCTCGCCGCGAACGGTTTCAGCAATCACTCGTTGCGCGCCCTTATCCCCGACCGGCCGATCATCGCCGCAGGCAGCTCGTTCGGCGCGCACAAGCTGGGCAACTTCCTCGGTGACGGCTCGGTGCTGCAGCACCCGGAAACGCAGAAGCTGGCAAAAGACAACGCCAGGATGATCGAGGAGTACCGCGACGACGTTGAATCACTGCGCCGTGGTGTCACCCGCGCGGCGCGGGGCATCCCAGGCGGCGCCGTCGACCTGTACGACCACATCCGCGGCCCGCTGCAGCCCGGTGAGCCGGCACGCCGCGAAGCGGAGAAGAACGGCCATCACACCAGCATGCTGCGAATGGACGATGCCAACCATGTGGGCAACCCACTGTTCAACGACGCGATCCGTGGCGTGCACGCGCAGGATGTCCGCGTCGGCCGGGTACCAGACGTGATGAGCACGCAACTGGCAGGCAGCCTGGCCGCCGAAATGCACGCAGCAGGCGGCAAGCGCATCGACGAAGTGGTCATGAATGCCGATGCCTCGCGCAGCTTCGCCGTGCAGGGCCAGGGCGGCGACCCCGCCCACCTTCGCGTATCGGTGGATACGGCAGTGGCGATGAACACCCCGCTGGAACAGAGCAGCCAGCGCATCGACCAGCAGGCCGCCGACCAGCGCGTTGCGCTGGAGCGCGACCAGCAGCTGGAACAGCAGCGGAACCAGACCCGCAGCCTGCAGGCCTGATGCAGCGCGGGAGCCGGTCAGCCCGGCTCCCGCATCACTTCGAGACTTCGGCTCAGGGGCTGGACGCTGCCATTGGCACGGATGCTGCGGCCGTCACGAACAGATCGGGCCCGGAATCCGGGAATCCGCCACAGGCGCGATCGCCGGGTGCCACCGGGTCACAGGGCCACTGCGCGCGCGCGACCTTCTCGCGCAGCTCGAAGCGATCACCGGTCCAGACCACGAACGCGATGTGCTCACGGTTCCAGTCACTGTAGGCGCGCGGACCACCCTTCTGCGCCGACTCCGGGTATTGCACGAACCAACGCATGGCCGGGCCGTACTGCAGCTTGCTGTGGTCCAGGCTGATCCGGCCCTCACGCGACAGCTGGCGCGCACGATCGGCCTCCGTGACCGGGGGCATCGTCGGCATGGCATCGGCGGTCACATCCCGCGGCGCCGCATCCCCGCGGACCTGGTACACACGCTGGGCCACATAAGCCTCGCGGCAATCACCCGCTGGCACACGGACCGGCTCCGCGCCGTACTCCTCGCGGTTGGCGACCCGGTCGCTGCAGGTGAACGGCGCTGACACCAGGTAGAACGTGCTGTCGGCGTCGCGCCCTTCCAGCGAGCGCACCCAGATGTCGCCCATCCGCACGATGAAGTCCGGGCGCTGGCCATAGCCCGGCACAGCCTTGAACCAGGCCTTCTGCCGCACCTCACGCTCGCGCCAGCTGCGCGGCAGGTGGATGTCCTGCACAGGCAGCGCGACCAGCAACGCGGCCAGATGCGCCGGCATGGTGCCCTGGCAGGCGCCAATCAGCAGGTCGCCCTGGGTCGCCAGCCGCCCGGCCAGATCCACCGGGCAGCGGGCACCGAGCGCCCGCTCGGTCGCCTGCTCTGGCGGCAACGGCACGATGGCCAATGCGGGCGGAGCGGGGGCTACCGCGGGAACGGTTGGCTCGACGGAGGCGGACGGTGCAGCCACAGGTGCCGCCGCTGCGGGCGCAACGGGCGCCGGCGCCGGATCCGCAGTCGGCGCCGGCTGCGCGTCCACCACAGGTGTCGCAGGGGGTGTCACGGCAGCCGACACCTCGGGCGTCGGCGCCACGACAACGGCGTCGGCCGCCGCGGGCGCTGCAACGGCCGCCGCCTCTGCAGGCGCCTCAACGGTAGCCTCGGCAGCGGGGGGCGTCTCCACAACAGGTACCGCTGCCTCCTGAGCCTGTGCCGACGCTGCGGCAAGTCCAAGTGACAGCAGCCAGAGCGGCGGCAGCCGGCGCACGGATGCAGTGCAGCGGGCAGCGGTGTGCCGGGTATTCGAGGGAACGATTCGCATGTGGTGTCCTTACGAGTGGGTTTCCATGTCGGCGCCACAGGGCGCCACGCGTCGTACGTAAAGCGCCCGCGGGCACTCTGCCCGCCGGCATCAGGTGCTACAGGGATCGAGAGCGCTGCTCCTGCTCGCGGGCGAGCGCGGCCGCGGGGTCCTGCTGGGCGACACTGGCGGCCAACTGCTGGCTGCTCTGTGCCAGCGGCTGCTGTGCCGCCTGTTCGCGCTCGACCGAAGCGCGCAGCATGGCCGGGTCACCCAGCGCGCCCTGCACGGCAAACAACGTGCGGCCGTCGTTGCCAGCCAGGAGATGATCGATGCGCGACATCCCCGCCTTCTGCGCGCTCAGCGCCAGTGCGCCGGCAGCATTGTCCAGTTCCTGCACGCTGCGCAGACCGCTTTGTGGTCCCATCTGCTGCAGATGGTGGCGGGCGCCCTGGAACAGGGCATGCCCCGGCGCGCCAGGCTGCGACATGTCGCGCACGGTGGCCTGCTGGGCCGGCGCCCCGACTTCGCCCCGCTCCAGCCGCGCCATCACATCAGGCGTCAGCTTCTGCTGCCACACCTCGAATCGCTGCTGGCGGGCCTCGATGCCGTTCAGGCCACCATTGATCGCGCGCGTCGCTTCGCGCACGTCCTCGCGCGCCGCTTCCGGCACCCGCGTCTGCCACTGCCACACGGCAATGCGGCCAGCGTGCTCGGGCTGCGCGGCCAGTTCCGGGTGGTTCACCAGGTCCAGATCCAGCGCCTTGCCGGCACGCTCGTAATTCTCCTTGCCGACCAGAGGCAGATAGCCACGGCCGTGATACTTCAGCGCATCGCCAGGCGCGTCATTGCCCATACGCCCGCCATACATCAGTTCGGCCAGGTTCTCCGGCCGACCACGCAGCGCCTCCTGGCGCGCGCTCTCAAGCGCGCCATTGCCATTGCGCCACGCCGCTTCCACCGGGATCTGTGAGATACCCCGGGTGAAGTTGAAACTTTCATTGAGCCGGCTCAGGCCACGGGACTCGTGCCCGGCCTGCGCCATGAAGTTGGCCAGTTCCCGGGACGAGGTCATGCCGGCCTCCGTGGCCTGCCGCAACAGCTGCGACTCCCTATCCTGCGACACGGTGAAACTCCTGCTCGATCATCGTTGGATACTCCCGCCTCCTCACCGGCATGGCACTCAGGGCAAGCTGACGTCGGCGACGACGGACGGATCGAAATCCTCGAACCGCACCCGGCCAAGTTCGGCGGCCGAGAAGTCACGCGTATGGGTGGCCTCGGTCTCGGTGTCGACCACCCTTCGCTGCACGCCATGCACCCAGCACGCCTGCTCGGCAGGTGCATACCGGAACGTGTAGACGCTGCTCCAGCGTTCGCGACTGCCGCCGTTGGTGATCACACTGAACGCACCATCCTCGATGGTCACGTACGCGAAGGGATCGCCGGCAATGCCTCCCCGGGTGGAACACGGCACCAGCTTGTCGTTGCGCGCCGCCAACTGCCATCGGCCCGTGGCGTCGCCCAGCAGCAGCAACAGCACCCGGTTGGGACCGTGCTCGCCGGGCAGCAAGCCCTCCGGAGGAGGTTGGTCGATCACCAGCAGCTGGTCCTGGAACCCATTGCCGGTCAGATCACCGCGCACGGCTTCCAGCAGGTTCGCGCCGGACGGAACGAACGCCAAGGCATTGTCCATGTGTACGCCACTCCCCTTCTCCATCCCCTGCAACTCCTTCAATCCCGTCCTGCCAGTTCCCGAGCGGAGGCCGGAAACGGGGCGATGCCTCGCACGTGCCCTGCGGCCGCCATGGCGGATGATAGCCCCGAGCCCACGGCAACCGCGATGGTGGCAAGCGTCACCCGCATCGCGGGGGGACACAGTCCTCATGGACGGAAAAGCTCCTGCGTTCGATGGCACCGGCGCGCCGGGATTTTGACGCGCACGCAGCTTACTTCGAGGAGGCGGGGCTCGTCGAAGGGGGCTTGGGATGAAAAGCGCACTTGATCACATAAAAAGCGCGGTTAACGTGAATGGTGGCTTATCGGGCAAACAGATCCGCGGCGGATGGCACCGCCGGGATGCGCTGCGACCCCACACAAGACCTGATTCGGCTAAGGCGATGTTGCACGGAAAGCCTGCGCCTCCCGTGCGGCTAGCAGCGACACGCCGCCCATGCTTTGCTGCCTCGCGTCGTAGCCAGCAATCACGATCAGCGCAACTGCTGCGCGCATGTAGCCCCGTGTGTGGCGTAGTCACGGACGTAGCCGTCCATCGTCAGCACCGTGATATCGCATCGATGGTTGACGTCACTGACGACATGCCCATAAGCATTCAACCCCTGCACACGCTCGCCACGGTGCAGGTACAACGTACGCGAACCATCGGCCCCATTCTCCACACGATCCGGTGGGCCCCATGTCCTCACGAATTCCTGCTCTGTCTTTCCGATCCACAGCTCCATGAGATTGTTGCGACCCACCCGGTTCGCTGCGCGACGCGACTCATCCAGAGCTCTGCTGGTTTCATTCTGGCCGCGCGCCACAGTCGCTTCCAGGCTACGCACAGTACGATCCATTTCAGCGTCGGTCGGCCGATAGGTGAATGCTGGGCGCTTGCCGTCCTTCCACAGGCTGCCCCAGATGAAATCCACAGGCGATTGCCCGGCGTCACCGATGGAAAGGAAGCCGCGCTTCATCATTTCCGCCGGCACCTTGGCCTTGGGATCAGGCCCCACGAGACAGGCAAACTGCACCAGTTGCACCTGCCAGGGAGCAGTCGCCTCGGCTCGCGGTTCAAACTTATCCGGCGGGACGTTCTCCATTGGCCGATCGCGCCACTGGATCAGACTCGTCCTGGTGGCCACGGTGTTGCGTGAGCAGTTCACCCAGTACTTTCTGACCAGTCGATTCGGTTTGGTCGCGTTCTCGTAGACGGTATTGACCTGGATCTCGTACACCGGCTCCGGACCCGCAACCGGGTCACCGGGCTTGGGTGGCTTCCTGCGGCGCAACTGCTTAAGGTACGCGTTTTGCTCTGCCGGCGTGGCACGCTGCAGAAAACCGACCAGATCCGAGCGGTCGGCGAGCGTTTGCGCATCGACCACCCATGCCTCGCGGTTCGGCGTTTCGCCACCGGTGAAGATGACCCAGCTATCAGCCGCATGGGTCGACGAGGCGAACAGCAGTCCGCCAATCAGTGAGGCAACACGGCCTGGATTCTGCATGATTCGTTCCTTCGAATGGCGCGAAGACTTACGGTAGCGCGGATGGCACCCTATGGCACGGCCTGGCGCGTCGCCTCGCGGGACGCCCCCCGTTGGCGCAGAGTCGGCACCTTAAGCCTGAACGAAAGTGACCCACCCCCAGAAATCTGGTGCAGGCGAGAGTAGAGACGTCGGCACATTGGGCCCCGTGACAAACGAGGATTCAGGCATGAAGAAGTCGCGTTTCACCGAGGAGCAGTTTGCCTACGCGCTGAAGCAGGCAGAGCAGGGAACGGCAGTAGGCGAGATCTGCAGGAAAATGGGTATTGCCGAGGCCACCTTCTACGTATGGCGAAATAAGTACGGTGGGCTTGGCCCTTCGGAATTGAAACGTTTAAGGCTGCTGGAAGAGGAAAACCGAAAGCTCAAGCAATTGGTTGCTGATCTCAGCCTGGACAAAGCCATGTTGCAGGAGGTGGTCACAAAAAAGTTCTGAGGCCTGCCCAGCGACGCACCCGGGTCGGCGGGTCCATCGTATTTGCAAGGAAGAAGGCCTTTCTTTAAGGCATTGCCGGCCTCGGCGCAGTAGAAGTGCACGCCAGCGTCAGCCGATAAAGGTAGCCGTTGCTCCCAATGCACTTTGGGGAATGGACTTCGTCAGCGACGCACTATTTGACGGTCGCCGTTTCCGGATGCTGACCGTGGTTGATTACTTCACGCGTGAGTGTCTTGCCATCGTCGTGGACCAGTCGCTACGCGGGGAGCATGTGGCGGAGGCAATGACGAGGTTGGCAGCCCAGCGAGGATCGCCGGGCGCAATCAATGTGGACAACGGCAGCGAGCAGGACAAGTTCACAGTTGAGTCAGAACTTCTCAAACAAGGGCTCACTGCAGTCGGTGTACTTAACCACGCAAGCCCTCCCCCCGTTATCCAAACAACTCTTCATCGCTGCCTTTGTAGCGACATCTTTAGAAGGCCCTCCAGCCATTGATATCCTCCCACCAGACCCAGATTCAGGAGCCACGAGAGCAGCACACTGATTCTTGTAGGTGAGCCCAACAGCGCAGTCCACCGCCCCATACGATGCGCATCGCGACTGCGCCTCAGCTATTGCTTCCGCCTTGGCACGCTTTCCGACAGAAGCGCCCACGTCACCCGTTGTAATCGAACGAGAGATGGCTCCCCAGGTCTTTATCCAACGCCCGGTCGCTCGAGGGCTCGGAACCTCCCCCCCACCAGTTCCACCAGGGATCGGAGCGCAGCCGCCTACTCCTTGGCCGCCAATCGGGTACTGTCCGGGCGGACAACGACCCTCCGCATATGCACTTACAGAGAACGCGAGCAACAGAACTAACAGCATCACTTTCTCAATTTTCATAAGCTCTATTCAACGACCAAGACAATTCGGTGAAACGGCCATCATGGAGGACGGCGGACCTAACGATTTGCTCCCCGAAGACCCGTCTCCTGTGCTCCCAACGTCGAACTCTGCGGCAACGTCATGCGTGATACTCCAGCGGTCGCGTCCTGGGTATTGGTGGACACATTAGCGTTGTTGGATGGCTTATCCGGCGTGTAGTAACTACCCGGCGGCTGTCCATTAGGTCCCGGCGCCTGCGCCACCGGGCTACCGCCTATCTGCGAATATGCCATGAAGCTACCCAAGGTGCCCTGGAAGAACATGGCCGCCATTGGGGGCGCAGTCAGAATCAAGGTCGTCAGGATCAATCCCATGCCGCCCTGCTGCATCGCCTGACTGGTCATACCGTCACTGGACGCGCCCATGAGCGGGAACTTGTTCACAAGCGCTGTCATCCAGAACGAGGCCGACACGCGGATCACCATGTCCAGCGCGATCGAGACCATCGCCGCCAGCACCGCCATGGAGAACATGGTTCCAATACCGTAGAACAGCCATCGCTGGAACAACTGCTTGGTCTGATCGAACAGAAGGCACAGAATGAACAGTGGTCCCAAGCCAATGAACAAGGCCATGGCGACCTCATACAGCAGCAACATGGAACCTGCCGTCACTGCAGGTCCGCCCGTGCCCAGGCCGATGAACCACATCGCACGGGTCTTGTCAGCCTGCAGCTCGGGATCATTGAGAATCTTGATGCCATCGATGCTGGACAGCGCCACCTGCATCCAGGCAAGGCTCTTGTCGATCTGCGCCTCGGGCTTTTCATCCTTGCCGGTCACAACGTGCGTGATCAGCCCCTTCACGTCTTCCGTCAGGAATTCATGGAGGTCGCGACCGAACATGCCCATGCTTGTCGCCACCGCCACGATCAGGGCGGCGCGCGCCATGTTGGTCACCAGGATCATCATCGAGTCCCGGCTGCGGCCGGTGACGATCCGATAGCCCTGTACCAGCACCCACAGGGTCATCAGGGTCAGCGCGATGCCGCCGACCCACGTCATCATGTTCTCCATCAAATGGAAGCCGAACTTGCCAATCCTGTCGCGCAGGTAGTCAAGAATCAGCTTGAAGAACACGAAGTCGCCGATCGACTGGATACGCACAGCGTGCTCCATCAGATCCTGGAACCCGCCCGAAAAATCAAAGTTGGCAATCGACCTGATCGTCATTCCTGCAATCCCTTGGTAATACCGCTTTTGCACCGGTGGCCGCCCCTTGTACTTGCTCTGGCCACCCCACCGCCTGCCTCAATCGATGGACAGTGCAGCCTTCAGCGCGACTGTCTTCACCAGATCGCTCGCAAGGGTCTTGGTGGGATCTCCCTTGAGCGCCGCCTGTGCCACAATCTTCTGGTTGGCTTCCATGACTTCAATGTAGGCATCGTAAGAACGCATGCGTCCTTCCCAGCTCTGCGCTGCCACTTCCAGGTTGTTGGCCATGCGGGTCGCTTCGCTGTCCGAACCCTGGACGTTGCCCTGATCATTGCTGAAGATGCGCAGATCGAATATTTCCTTCAGGCCCGACTCCATCTGGGGAATGGACTGCGCGAGGAACATGACCGAATCGTTGTACTTGCGATTCTGCATCATGCGGATGTTCACGCAGATCTGGGTCTGCTGCTCCTTCATGTCACCGGTCGGATTGAACACAAGACTCTTGAAAAGATCGCCGGGCGAGAAACTGCTCTTGCTGCCACAGGTTTCCGCCACCAGATAGTCCGCAGGCACGGGTACCAACGGCTGCCCCTCCGGCAGGCCGATCTTGCGCATCTGAGCCTGCACCTTCACCAGCGCCTGAGCGTACTGGTCCAGCGTCCTTTTCCAACGCTCTGCCTGCTCGGCATACTCGGCAGCGTCGGCCGCGTAACTGGTGATCGAGTTCTTGTACTCATAGATGGCCTGCATCAGGTTCGAGTAATCAAACACCGGCCAGCCTGCGTTCGCCGTCGTGGTTGCCAACGACATCACGGCGCCCAATGCCAACGCGCTCAGTCGAGTGCTGCGCGGCATACCGGCCTTCTTCCTGTTCTTGCTCAGACTGTTCATCATCGTCTCCATAGTCGGTCGTTCAAGAGCGTCGGGACACCCGACTCATGCCACGGCCTCAGTACTCGCCGTCTTGCCCGAACCCTTTCGATTCTTGTAGAAATCTTCCAACCACTGTTCCGGCGTGAGCTCGTCCACGGTGATCCGATTGCGGACTGCAGCCATCTGCAACACCCGATGCATGATGTCGATGTTGTCGGTCGAGGCCGAGATCACCGACAGGATGTCGTCCATCCCACGCAGGTTGAGCTGGCAGACGCTGGACGCATGGCCCTGCTTGACCAGGAAGCAGCGCGAGCGCTCGTCCAGGGCGGTAACCACCCTGAACTCGGCCTCGGTCAGCTTCAGGCCGTCCATGTAGTCGCTCTTGCTGGCATTCGGGTTCGGCAGCAGGATCAGCGTGGCGGTCTGTTCGATCAGTGCGGCGGAGATATCGCTCTTCAGCGCGTCCTCCGGGCTCTGCGTCGCGAAGATGCCCAGACCGTTCTGCTTACGGATGGTCTTCTGCTTGTTCTTCGCGAATTCCTTCAGGCCACCCTCACCGTCCAGAATCTTCCAGAATTCGTCCATTACGTAGATCAACGGACGCCCGTCGATCAGCGACTCCAGGCGGTGCAGCAGGTAGTTGATGACCGGCACACGCACTTCGGGGTTGTCGATGATGTCGGTGTAGTCGAAGCCGATGATATTGGCCTTGCTCAGGTCGACGGTATCGACCGGATTATCGAACACCCAGCCCAGCGAATTGCCCGAGGTCCAGCGGCGCATGCGCGCGTAGAGGCCATCGTCGCCCATGTTGGGCAGGCTCTTCTGGAAGTTGGTCATGCTGCGCAGGTGCATCGGCGTATCGAGCATGCTCTCCACTGCGCGGTAGATGTCCTCTTCCTCGCGGGCGCTGTACTCACGCTTGCCGGCCAGCACCTTGATCAGGTCGGCCAGGAACTGCACGTTGGCTTCATTGTTCTCGCACTGGAAGGGGTTGAAGCCGGTCGGCGCGCCGTTCTCCAGGGCCAGATAGTTACCACCGCAGGCGCGCACGAAGATCTCCGCACCGCGATCCTTGTCGAAGAAGAAGATGGTCGGCGACGGCTCATACTTCTGCACCTGGCTGAGCAGGAAGTTGATCAGCGCGGTCTTACCGGTACCGGACTTGCCAATCACCATGGTATTGGCGATCGCCTTCTCGCCCAGCGAGTTCTCTGACGGATGGGTCGCGTGGAAATTGAAGTAGTACGGCTGGCCGTTGGTGGTCTGCAGCGTGGTGACGCAATCGCCCCACGGGTTGTTGTGCTGCTTGCCGGTCGCGAAGTTATGCAGCGGCGACAGGCCCAGGAAGTTCAGCGAGCTGACATTGGCCAGGCGGGTGCGGTAGCGCCAGTTGGCCGGCAGCTGGGAGTAGAAAGACGAGGTAACCGCCAGATCTTCCTTGGTCGATACAAAACCGGCATTGGACAGCTCGGCGCGCGTCGTGGCCACGTTCTGCGACAGCTTGGCCTGGCTGTCGCCGTAGACTGCCATGATGAAGTGATACTCGCCGAGCACGAAATTACCCGACGAGAGCTGATCCATCGCCTGGTCCAGCTCGACGATCTGGCTGACTGCCTTGTCGCCGGAGGAGATCATCATGCCCTTGGTGCGGTCGAGCACCTTGAGCGCGTCCTGACGCCCCATCGGGCTGAACGAATGGGTGATGACGTACTCGTAGTCCAGGTACTTCAGGCCGTTGAGGATGCCCGGGTAAGTTCCCTCGGCATACTCCTTGATGTTCAGGATGGCGCCGAAGTGGTTGGCACCATTGGGGGTATTGATGACGAAGTCACCGGTCTTGGACGAGAACATGTGCCGGCTGACCGGCAGGTAGTCCTTGATTGGTGCCGACAGCACCGGGACCGGCTCGTCAATGCGATTGATCAGGTAGCCGAACAGCTCCAGCGTTTCCGAGAACACCACGCCATTCTTGGCCTCATACATGCCCAGGCGATACGGCGCGTAGTCGCGGATCACGGCCTCGACGTTGCCGGCCAGTTCCATCAGCTTTTCGACTGCCTGCTCCTGCTCCGCGCGCAGCTTGTCCACGTTCGCCGACTTCTCGACGAAGCGCTTACCCGCCACCACGGGGCGATAGATCATGGTCAGGTACAGCTCGTTCTGCATGATGCGCTGCGAGGACAGCATGCCCATGTACTGATCGGACACGTCCTGGTTGAAGCGCTGCTTGTAGTTGCTCTTGCCCTTCAGCGTGCGGCGACGACGGATGTCATGCACCCAGAACGCCACGTTCACGAAGTCGGGAGCACGCAGCGTCTGCAGCAGGCGGTTGAACGTGTTGTGGCGATGCTCCAGCTCCCACTCCTCACGGCCGACGAACGGCAGCCCTTCCAGATGCCAGGTCAGCAGGTAGTCGCCGCCCGTGGTCTTGACCACGTTCGGGGCGACGTGCGACGACAATGGAATGAACTCGCTGATGGAGGTGTCTGGGCTGAACATACGACTGCTTCCAAAGAGGTACTGCCAAGAAGTTTCAACAGACCCGACGGGCGCTTGCGCCCGCCGGGCCGGATCCGGACCTCAATCCATTCGGGCCGGCTTGTCGCGGTAATGGTTGGGGTTGAACACCCACATGCCATCGTGTTCCTGCACGTTGCGGACTTTCAGCTTGAACATCAGGCGCAGGCCCAACAGGCGGAAGATCATTTCGTCACGCTTGGCCATCTGTCGCATGATGAAGACCGCCACCGGAATGGTGAGCAGGAACCAGAAGTTCGTATACATGCTGAGCAGCAGCAACCCGCCTGCCACCATGAAGAATGGCAGGTAAGGCACACCCAGGAACATGGCCGGGCGCGTGCAGCCGCGGAACACGACGTTCTTATGCACTGTAGTACTGGATCGCGTTTTTGATCAGGTAGTAGCCAGTGCTGGTACCAGCACCGCACTTCCCATCACTACCTTCGCCCAGCAGCATGCGTGCGATCTGGCCAGCGGCACCGATCAGCACGCCACCGATCAGGATCGGCGCGACGTCACCGATGCGCTTGTGCGCGAAGGCGATCTGGTAGCCGGCGAAGATCACCGCAATGGTCACCACGGCGATTGAGGCCATGTTCAGCAGGCCGTTGATGTTGGAGAAGAAACCGCAGACCTTCTTGTCGGTGCCGCCGAAGTCGGTGCCGGTGGCGAACACCTGCGGGGCGAACAGTGCGCCAACGAAGATCGTGGCCATCAGCAGGGTCTTCAGCGTGCGCTGGGCCTGGACGAGGTCGAGATTGGATCGCTTCATGGATTGATTTCCTTGTTGATGGACTAACACAACTGAATCGGCCAGCCGGGGGACTGGCCGCACCACGACTTCGTCAGAACACGAAGGCCGCATCCCCTGCGGGAATCTGTTGCACCGGTGCGGCCTGCACCGGCGCGTTGTACGAATTGTCGGCACCCGCCACAGGCTGGTTACGCTCGCTCCAGGGCCGCAGCATCACGGGCCCCTCATTGCTGGCACCGGCGGCGCCCGGCAACTGCTGCGGCATGGCCATGGCCTGCGCAGCACGCTGCTGAGGCAACTGCTGCGGCATACCACCGGACTGTTGCTGCGGATAGGCGGCCCCTTGGCTGGGTTGCGCTTGAGGCTGCATCATCCTGTCCACCGAACCCAGCACCACCTTGGACAGCGCCTGGTCGGCGAGATTCAGCAAACTACCCCGCGCCATCGCCCCGGTGGACGGGTACACGACATAGGCGCGTGCGGGATCTTCCGACGGCACGTACACCGGGCCGTTGGATTGAGCAACGATGCGCGCCTGCGCCGGAGAGGCCAGCTGCGGATGATGTTCGACCTTCACGCTGCGGCGCTCGCCGCGGCTCACCACGTCGATCGGCGCAACACCATTGCTGGCAACCTGCTGGCCGCGGCGGATCGAGTCGTAGATCTTCTGCACGTAGCCGTGACGGAAGCCGGTCTCGAAGTTGCCCGAGTAGTAACAGCTGAACGACTTGCCCCAGTCACCACCGGAGCGCTTGTAGCACTCGGCGAGAATGCGCGAACCGGCCTGCAGGTTCGGGCACTGCTGGAAGGCCTTCTCGTACGAATCCAGCCCGTATTTGCCCAGGTTGTAGCGATTGACCTGGGCCAGCCCGATCGAGAAGTTGTAGCCCTTCTCTTCCAGCATGCGCACCGTCGCCAGCGCTTCATCCAACGCCTTGGGCTGGCGCACCAGTGCACCGCCGACCACGCCGATGGCGTAGGGATTGCGCGACGATTCGACGTTGATGACGTGCTGCATCACATCCATCGACACGGCCATCTCCGGGCACGCCATCATTTCCAGTCCTGGCAGCATCCCTCAGCCCTCCTGCCCCTGGGCACGCCCAGGATTGAAGTCGATGCCGGTGATGTAGCGCGAGCCAGCATGCGCCTTGATATGCACAACGATGTCGATGGTCATCATCAACAGCCGCTTGATCACGTTGAACTCCAGGCCCGAACCTTCGGCTGAAGCCTTAACCATCAGTGCAAGCTGGTCCCAGGTCTGCTCCGGGCTGCCCGCATGGCAGCTGGTGATCGAACCCGGATGGCCGGACGCGCAGTTGCGGATGAAGTAGAACGCTTCGTCACCGCGCAGCTCGGCCAGGATGATGCGCTCGGGCTTCATGCGCAGGCAGGCTTCCATGCAGCTCTTGGCCGTGACATTGCTGGTGCTCTGCCCGCCCTTGGAATACAACAGGTGCACCACGTTGGGCTGGGTCAGGAACAGCTCGCGTGCGTCCTCGATGGTGACCAGGCGCTCGTTGTCCGGGATATGGTTGACCAGCGCCTTCATGAAGGTGGTCTTGCCGCTGCCGGTCGCACCGGATACCACGATGTTCTTGCGGTACATCACCGCACGCCGGAAGAACTCGGCGTACTCTCGCGAATGACGCAGCTCCAGCAGCTCGCGATCCTGCTCGCTGATGCTGCCATCGCTTTCCAGGATCTGATTGAAGAAGCCGTCTTCGTGATACTGGCTGAGCGACTTGGTGTGCTTGGACGGCAGACGGATGGTGATCGACACCTTGCCTGCATCACATGCAGGCGGAATCACGAACTGCGCACGCTGGCCAGTGGGGAACGTGAGCGACACGACCGGATCGGCATCGGTGATGCGCTGGCCGGTGTTGCTCTCGTTCACCACCGCCGTGCAGAACTGCCGGGCCCGCTCGAAGGTCAGGCTCGGCACGTCCACCCGCTGCCACCCGGCCCGCGTTTCCAGGTACAGCTCACCGGGACGGTTGATGCAGATTTCCGTCACTTCCGGAGAGGTCATGTACTCGGCGATGCCCAGCACTTCGTACTGATAGCGCAGGAAATCGCTGGAGACGAGGGCGAGGGGTGACACTTCGGCGTCCATGATCGTTCGTTGGGTTACCGGCGGGGATGCAGCACGTTGGTGAAGTCGACGTCCTTGGCGACGTAGACGTTCACGATCGTGCCCTGGTTGATGGTGACGGTTGGCGGACGACGGTTGCTGCTGAGTGCCTCGTTGGCCAGGCGCTCCATCGTGCGTGCGGTAGCACTCTCGTAGGGCGACTGCACCGTCATGCCATTGTTGGCGATGGTCGTGGTCTCCGGACCGTGCTCGGCGGCCGCATACTTGAAGGCGTCGGAAATCAGGCTGATCATCAGCGCCGATGCGATACGGCTACCCCAGTGCGCGCTGTACTGGCCCGGATGACCGGCGCCACCCAGCTGATCCACGCCCGGGCTGGACATCGCAACGTCGATGCCATTCGGTGTGGTGATGCGATCCCAGATCACTTCCACGCGCTTGCCCATCGGACCGCCGCCGTAGGCGCCATAGATCTTGGAGCCCTTCGGCAGCAGCAGGTTGCGACCGTTGATCGAGTACACCGGCTCGGTCAGCAGGCACGAGGTGTAGCCGGCGAGGTCGGTGATGATGCGGGTTTCCAGCACGCAACGCAGGTAGGTGCCACGCACCAGCAGCGCATCGGGGCTTTGGATGTAGGTGGCGCTGGAGACATCCTCGACGTCCGGGCCGCGGCGAACCTTTGCGGGAGCGGTGTTGCCGTTCTGCGCCTGCAGCGTGGCGAGCATGGCCTGTTCGTAGGATGAAGGAGGACCCCCAGCCTGACCCTGCCCTTCACCCATGCCACCCACGCCACCGCCAGACCCGGCAATGCGGCGATCAAGCAGCGAGGGGCCACGCTCGATCTCGCGCTCCTGACGCGTGCCCATCATCGCTGGCGAAATGGCATTGCTCTCCTGCGGCGGCAGCGGTGGCAGCATCGGAATCGGGTCAGCGGGCTGCATCGCCTGCGACGGAACCGGATCCGTCTGCACGGCGTCCGGCAGCGTCGGCGTAGACACGCGCGCAACTTCCGGCACCTTCTGCACGGCATTCTTGTCATCCTGCCCCTTCCGGAACAGCAGGAAGCCCATGGCCACAAGCAGCAGCACGATACCGCCGAGGAACAGCAGCGCCTTGCGGTTCAACCGCTGCTCTTCGGCCGAGCGCAGCTGCGGCGCGGCCGCATCCAGATCCGGCGCGGGCTCGGCCTGGGTCGTGCCGAAGTAGGGATTCGACGGCGCGTCCGCGGCACCCTGTGCGCCGTACGGGCTCTGGCTCTCGTCGCGTCCGTTGTTCGGGTCGTTTCCGGGAGTGTTCTGCTGGCTCATTTCTTCACGTTCCTTCGCAGGCCGACGACGAAGTCGCCGTGGCGGATGACCAGGTACGGGTGCGTCCCGTGCACGATCAGCGTATTGCCTTCAACCGTGGTGTTGACCACGAAGTCTTCACCGTATTCCGTTTCACGACCGAACACCGCCGGGAAGATGCCGGTCTTGTACTCCGGCGAATTCGGCAGTTTCAGGTAGGTGAAACGACCATCGTCGTAGGCGTTGACCGGGATCAGCCACCCCATCTTCTTCGCCTTGCTGGTCGAATAGGAGTAGTTGAAGTTGTACTGCCGGTCCTTGGCCAGTTCCGAGCTCAACAACGGCTTGGCCTCTTCTTCGACCGCTTCCTGGGCGACACCGAACACGGTGTCGTTGGGATAGACGAAGGCGATCTTGTACTGCACGCCTGCACGGCGTGCCTGCTCCAGCTGGCGCCAGTCGGTGGCTACTACCTTCAGTTCGAAGATGTAGGAATGGGTCTCGGTGCGCACCATCATGTTGGTGTCGACGTCGACGTTCTTCGGCTTGAGGTAGAACACGTTCTCGCGGCGGGTCAGTTCCCAGCCGCTGCTGAAGCCGGTGCTGTAGTCGAGGATCTTCTCGTTAGGGCTCAACTCGATCTGGGTGGTCAGGCCCAGGCCGGTGCGAACCGGATAGATGCGGTCCTTCTCGTACTCGTAGTGGTCAACCGCCTGCGCCATCGCCGCTGCTGAGAACAGCAACGACAACATCGACAGCAGCGCCAGCGCGCTTCCCCTGATATTTCGACTACTCATCGGTTGCTTGCTCCATCAGCAGTTCCGGTGGAATTGTTCTGCGCCGGCCTCATGGCCGGATGTCCGGGCATGGCCTGCCCCGGCATTGCTTGCCCCTGCACCGGCTGACCCGGCATCGGTTGGCCCTGTACAGTCTGTCCCGGCATTGCCTGACCCGGTACCTGGCCGTTGGCTGGCACCGCGACCGGCTGGCCGGTGGCCGGGTCGATCATGGTGGCCGCGGCCGGATTGTTGGGATCGTAGACACCCTGCGCCTGCTGCGCGGCCTGCGCGGCCTGCTGCGCCTGTGCCTGCATGGCGCCGTCATCCGGCACCGGCACGCCACGCGAGTAGTCGTTGTCGACGCGGTACTCGGTGACCTGGAACGCCAGCGGATTGAGGATGCGATCCTGCTCGGACAACGCCAGGTTCTGGTTGTACTCGAAGCGCATCGTCACCAGCTGGTTGTCCAGGTAGGTAGAGACGCCGGTGCGCTTGTCCAGCAGGCTGCGCTGGATGCGCACCGAAGCGCCGCGGAAGCTGCCGTTCGGTTCTGCGCCCAGCGGCGTGATGCTGAGGATCTTGACCCGGATCGCGCGTTCGCGGCCATACATCACGAACGGGTTCTGCGGATTGTTGCCGGCATAGCGGACACGCATGGACTGCGCCACCGGATCGGTGGACATCACGAACACCAGTTCCCAGTCACGCAGCCCCATCACCGCCGAGTCGTACGATTCGCGCGCGAGCACGTACTGGGCGACGTTGCTGCGATTGATCGCTTCGTTGGTGGTGATCGTCTCGCCCTGGAACGTGCCACTCAGGCGCGCGACGGTCGCGGTACCCGTGTAGGCATCGGCCATCACCAGGAACGGCACCTTCTCCTTCAGCGGCAGCATGTAGTAGTAGCCGCCCGCCAGGGCGAGCGACATCAACAACGAGCCCGTGGCGACCCACCACGCGCGCCGCTCGCTGCGGCGCGCCATGTCGGCCACGGTGATCTCGTAGCTGACCGCCTTGGCGACCGACTGCTCGACCTTGGGACTATTGCCGGGATCCTTCTTGCGGAACATGGATTCTTCCGTACTGCTGAAACATCAATGGGCGTGGCACCCCTGCGACAGGCGCGGGGAGCGGCACGTTCGATGATTTCGAGGTGGACTCAGGTGCCGCTGTTGGAATCAGCGCCCTGCGCCGACGCGGTCGGCGTCGAGCCAGCGCTCTGCACAACGATCTGGTTGCCAACGATGGAGACGGAGATGCCCTGCGCCGCATAGGCTGCGGTCAGATCGATCACGGCCTGCTGTGCGTTGGTGGTGTCGATGTTCGAGACCGCGCCATACAGGGTGAAATCCGAGCTGAGGCGGTAGTCCAGCGTGCGCCCGGAATCCTTGGCCCAACGCTCGAGCATGGCTTTGAGCGTGCCATCCATCGGCGAGGCCTGGTAGACGTAGCTGGAGTACAGCGGAATTTCGGTCGTCGTCGCAGCAAAGCGGTTGACCGGCTTCCAGCGGCCTC
The DNA here is from genome assembly GCF_047520565.2 of Stenotrophomonas sp. FR012. Classification (NCBI taxonomy): domain Bacteria; kingdom Pseudomonadati; phylum Pseudomonadota; class Gammaproteobacteria; order Lysobacterales; family Lysobacteraceae; genus Stenotrophomonas; species Stenotrophomonas sp. FR012. The sequence continues at coordinate 738,360 of NZ_JAXBQL020000001.1, read as the reverse complement.
CGAAATCCGGAGCGGACTTGGTGGCGCAACCGGCCACCATCAGCGCCGCCACTGCGGCGATGGACATTTTCGCGATAAACGCCTGATTCATACGGGCTTCACTTTGACGTACGAAAAAGCAGTCCCGAGCATTGGTCCCCTGGTCGTCCGGCGCTGCATCGCGCACGCCGGAATCGGAGGGACACGCTGTGTGCAGCGCACCCACTCCGGCTCCCCTGCAGCCCAAAGGCTGCCAACCAGGTCGCGGGGCCATCGGCGCAGCCGACAACACATCCGCATACCTCACCAACGTCGAAACCATCCTTGTTTCCATGGCACAAACTCCTGGCCACCCTGCTGCTACATCTTCGACATCCAGCACACACTTCTGGACGACATGCACAGGGTCGCACAACCACGCGTCAATTCCATGTCAGACAAGTCTGAAAATCCATGAACAAATGCCAAATTCTTGACCGAAATCACGAATTCACATTCTTAACTTCGAATCAAATTCACAAATTAAGCGTCGTGAATTAGACGTTCAGCATCGGAACGTCCACCTTCGGCAGCAGCCTCGAAGTGAAGTAGCGGTCCTTGTAGTAGCGGATCTTGTCGCACTTCACCGGATGCGGTATGCCCTCATACAGGAACACCTCCATGTCCGGCCCCATTGCCTTCAGCTCCTGCGGCAGCATCAGCGCGCGCCGTTCCTCGGTGAAGTTGTGGGTCTTCTCGCGGGCATGGGTGACGTTCTTCTTGCGCACCGTGGTGTAGCCCAGCATGTCCGAATAGTCATTGGCATCCTGTTGCTCACGCGGCGCGTACAGGATCTGCAGGGCATGGTTGGTGATGATGGTGCGTGACACTTCCCGGCCGTAGGTGGCGTCGAGCTGGGACATGCTCTGGATGATCGGCAGCAGGCGGATGTTGTAGCCAGCCATGTACGACACCGCCGAGGCGATGATCTCCACTTTGCCGATCGAGGTGAATTCGTCCATCAGCAGCAGGCACTGATACTTCAGGTCCGGGTTGGACTTGGGCAGTTCCTTGGTGTTGAGGTTGATCAGCTGGCTGAAGAACAGGTTGATGATCAGCCGGCTCTCGGCCAGCTTGTTCGGCTGGATGCCGATATAGATGGTCATCTTCTTCTTGCGGACATCGGTCAGCAGGAAGTCGTTGCAGCTGGTGGCCTTGTCCAGCACCGGATTGATCCAGGGATTGAGCGGTTCCTTGAAGGTGCCCAGGATCGAGGCGAAGGTCTCATCGGCCTGCGACAGCATGTTGGCGAACGCCGAACGGGCGTTGGCGCTGAGGAACGGCCGCTCCGACAGGGTCTTGAGGTACTTCTTCAGGTCGGTGCCGTCGCCGGAGGACAGCCGGTACACCGCACCGAGCGTGGGCGTGCCGGCGCCGCCCGGGAAACCGCTGCTGCGCTCGTCGTCCCAGTTCTCGAACAGGTACAGGGTGAAGGCCATGAACGCGTTGCGCGCCTGGCTGACCCAGAATTTCTGGTCCTCGGCCCCGTCCGGATACAGCATCGCGGCGATGCTCATCAGGTCCGAGACGCGGAAGGCCGGATCATCGGAGACGTAGCTGAGCGGGTTCCAGCGGTGCGTGCGCCGATCTTCGGCGAAGGGATTGAACAGGTAGATCTCCTGGCCCTGGCTGGCGCGCCAACCGCTGGTCAGGTCGAAGTTCTCCTGCTTGATGTCCAGCACGACCAGTGATTCGCCGTACTCCAGCAGGTTCGGGATGACCACGCCCACGCCCTTGCCCGAGCGGGTCGGCGCGGCCAGGATCACGAACTGCTGGCCATCCAGGCGCACCAGCTTGCCGCCATGGCTGCCGACCACGATGCTCTGGCCGGTCTTCTTGAACATGCCGTGCTTGGCCAGGTCGGCGCCGGTGGCGAAGCGCGCGTCGCCGTGCAGCGAGCGCTTGTCCTTCTTCAGCAGCAGCACCAGGCCGGCCACCAGCAGCACCAGCAGGGGCAGGCCGAAGCCCACGTAGCCAGCCCATTTGATCTTGCCCACGAAGGGCGCGACCTGCGGTTGGCCGATGGCGTGGACGTACTGGTAGTAGGTGTTCCAGGTGAACAGCTGGGTGTCCAGCCCCAGGAACAGCAGGGTCAGATAGCCGGAAAACACGAAACCGAGCAGCAGGGTCGCCAGCGTGATGATGGCGATGAGCAGATACTTCTTACTGGGCAACACCCGAATCCTCCATGATGCGCACGCGGCGCGACGGCCTAGCGGTGGCGCCAGCGCGACGCCTTCTTCCGCAGGTGGTTCTCGTTTTCCAGCCCGGGCTCCTCGCCCTCTTCACGCACCAGTTGCAGCAAGCGTTGGCGCGCTTCGGCCAGTGATATCAGGTCGGTCAGACGATCCCCATCGTCGGCGACGACCGCATGGCCGACCACATCGCCGGGAGCGTACACCGGCTCGTAGGACACCGCTACCAGCTGATAGCGCCCACGGGTTTCCAGCACATGCCTGAATTCCTGCATCTCACTCCTCCTTGTCGGGGCAACACTGCGTCCCCTGCCTCGCCATCATGCCCGTGGCAGCGTCATGGGCGCATCCACAACCGCTGCGGCTCTTGCGCGAAACTGTGCGCGGATATCCAAGGAGACTGCAATGGACTGGGTAGCACTTGCCCGTACGCTGGCCACCGAGGCCCACGCGGGGCAGTTCGACAAGGCCGGCCAGCCTTATATCGGCCATGTGGCGCGGGTGGCGGCCGCCGTGCGCGGCGACGATGACGCCGAAGTGGTGGCCTGGCTGCATGACGTGGCCGAGGACTGCCCGGCGTTTGCCGCGCGGATCGAGGTATTTCCGGCGCCGCTGCGCGAGGCGGTGCAACTGCTCAACCGCGATGCAGCTCCTGACGCGGACAGCTACTACGCGCGCATTGCCGCCCACCCGCTTGCATTGAAAGTGAAGCGCGCCGATCTGGATGACAACGCCGATCCACAGCGGCTGGCGATGCTGGACGGGACCACGGCAGGGCGCCTTCGCGACAAATACGCTCATGCCCGGGCGGCGCTGGGCATCTGAGCCCGCCGCGAGGCGGCGCGGAGGGCCGGCGTGTCACCGATCAAACGCTGATTTACCCTGAGTGCTGCTGCTCCTGTTGCAGTGCAGCAGTACAATGGACGGCTCCCCCGCCCCATCGCGCCTCCGCATGAGCCCCAACTCTTCCCTGGCTGCGCGTCTGACGCCCCGCCAGCGCACCCTGATCATCCTCGCCCTGTCGCTGGGTGGATTTGCCATCGGCACCAGCGAATTCGCCAGCATGGGGCTGATGCTGGAGATCAGCCGCGGCCTGTCGATTTCCGAAACCCAGGTCGGGCACCTGATCAGCGCCTACGCCATCGGCGTGGTGGTCGGTGCCCCGATCCTCGCCTTCGTGGGTGCCAGCTTCCCGCGCCGCAAGCTGCTGTTGGCGCTGATGGGCTTCTACGCGATCGGCAACCTGGCCAGCGCGCTGGCACCGAATTACGGCACGATGCTGGTGGCACGCTTCGTCGCCGGCCTGCCGCATGGCGCCTACTTCGGCGTTGCGATGCTGGTGGCCGCTGCGATCAGCCCTGCCGGCCAGCGCGGCCAGGCGATGTCGCGGGTGCTGCTGGGCCTGTCGATCGCGATCCTGGTCGGCAATCCGTTGACCACCTGGCTGGGCCAGCAGTTGAGCTGGCGCACCGCCTTTGCCCTGGTCAGCGTGCTGGCCATTGCCACGGTGGCGATGATCGCGCGCTTCCTGCTGCCGGACCCGGACGAAGTGCGTACCTCGCCGATGCGCGAACTGCGCGCCTTCAACACTCCCCAGGTGTGGCTGGCGCTGGCGATCGGTGCGGTCGGCTTCGCCGGCATGTTCTGCGTGTTCACCTACCTCGCACCCACCCTCGTGCAGGTCACCGGCGTTGCCGAATCGTGGATGCCGCTGGCAGTAGGCGTGTTCGGCATCGGCGCGATCATCGGCAACATCGCCGGTGGCTGGCTGGTGGACAAGTTCCATTTCAAGGCCGCCGCCGTGGTGCTGCTGTGGTCGATCGTGATGCTGCTGCTGTATCCGCTGGCCGCACAGTCGGTGTGGACCATCGGCCCGATGATCATCACGGTCGGCACCATGGGTGCGCTGGCGGCGGTGCTGCAGACGCGCCTGATGGACGTGGCCGGCGAAGCGCAGACGCTGGCGGCGGCCTCCAATCACGCCGCCTTCAATACCGCCAACGCACTCGGCCCGTGGCTGGGCGGCATGGCGATCAGCGCCGGCTTCAGCCCGGCCAGTACCGGCTATGTCGGTGCAGCCACCGCGATCGGCGGCCTGCTGCTGTGGTGCGTGGCGGTGATGCTGGACAGGAAGCGCAAGACCGTCGCCGCCGGCAACCACTGAAGAACGGACGACCGCATCCACAGGTCAACCGTTCGACTGAGCCGGCTTCGTCGCGCTCCTGACGCGCGATGAACACATTTCGTGGATGTGCATTTGGGCACAGTGCAGCCGACGCCGTTTTCTCGGCCTGCACCGGACCCGCAATGCACCACCCTCGCGCCCCTGCCCGCCACGATGCCATCGCCTTGCAGGCCGGCATGCTGGGCAGCGTGTTGGGGGTGGCGTTGTCCAAGGCCATCGCCTTGTCCGCGTTGGCAGCCGATTCGATGATGGGGATCGGGCTGTGGGTGGTGGCCTGCGCACTGCTGGCTGCCTGGGCGCTCGCAGCCTATCTGGCCTGCCTGGCGCTGAGCCGTCGTGTGTTCGTGCTGATGGTGGCGCTGTGCATGGTGCTGATGATCTGCATCGCCTGACCCAGCAGGGGCCGGACTATCGCGCATTTGTTACAGAATAACAAGTGCAATGGGTCCGATTGTGCATGCCCGGCGTCACGGATTTGAATTCCATGACCATCCTGGCATTACCCGAGGCCACCCCATGAACCTGCAGCCTTCATTCCGCGCCACCCTCACTGCCATCGCTCTGGCGTCGCTCAGCGCCTGCGCCACCTACGACGACAGCGCCATGCATCCGACCTGCCAAGAGTCACCCCATCTGAAGGATCTGCCACGCGAGGTCGCTGCCCGCGAGAGCCGTTGCAACAAGGATGTGGAAGTGTGGTCGAGCGAGCGCGGCGGCAGTGACAAGCCGCTGGACCTGAGCGGAAAGAAAAAGGATCTCTGAAATGGAGCGCTGCCGGTTGCCGCAGCTGGCTTGATCATGTCCATGCACCTGGCTGACTGGCCCATCACAACCGGCGCGCGACGATGAGGTCTCCCCACCCTGTCGAGATTCAGATGCCGGACACTGCCCACCCTGTCATTCGCGCGTTCGAGGCCGTGTTCGATCTGTCAGGGGGCGTGCAGCGCATCACCGCGCTCACGGTCACCTGCCGGCATTGCACATCGACCAGTTCGGCCAGTGAGGACAATCTGGTGCACTTGCCAGGTGGAGCATTGTTCCGCTGCGACGGGTGCGGCTGCCATCAGCCGGTCAGCCATGCCCGGCTGTCGGACTGGCAACCGGCGTCGTTGCTGGGTATCTGAGGACCGCGACGTGATAATGACTGCGGAACAGCGGAAAATACTCCAAGCGATCGCCGCTGCAGAACCGGTGCGCGGTGATGCCGCAACCTGGGCGGTGACCGCCGGATGGGCTGTACAGGCAGAGGACGGGGATATCGATCTCACCGAGGCTGGCCGGGATGCGCTCACCGCGCAGGCAGGTCGTGAGGGCTAGACCCGCCGCTCAGGCCAGCTCCGCCTCCCTTCGCGCTGCGCCGCGATAGCGGCAACCTGCGGAACAAGGGGTGCATCGCTGCCACGTCGGCGGCGAAGTGGCGAGGCCTTCATGTCGGCGGTGTGCAGAGCGTCATGACATGCGCTCGGCTATGCTGCGCCACCTTCCTGCGCCAATGGCGGCCATGCATCCTTTTCCCCTGCCAGTCTCTGCACCTGATCAGCTCGCCTACCGACTGCTGCAGGACAGTGACTGGGCCCGCTCGGCCACTGCCGCAAGCGCACCCGCCGAACTTCGCACGTTACTGGCGATGATCCTGGATTCGCCAGAACCCCTGTGGCTTGCCTGGGGCAAGGAAGACAAGGCGTTCTTCTTCAATGATGCGTACCTGCCCATGCTGGGGGAAAAACTGCACCGCGCGATGGGCAATCGCCTGGAGGATGTCTGGGAGGACGTATGGCCGGACGTGGTGCAGGCCGTCAACGATGCCTTCGCCGGCACCAGCCGCAGCTTCAAGAACCTCCCGTTGATGATGGATCGCGACGGCACGCTGCGTGAAACATTCTGGACGTTCTCCTATTCGCCGCTGCGCGTCGGCTGCGGCAGTGTGGCCGGCATCCTGTGCGTGGTCAGCGAACAGACCGAACGGGTGATCGAGCGCGACCTGCACAGCCGCCAGGTCGCGGCGATCACCGAGCAGGCGCGGGAGGCCCATCTGGAACTGGTGCGCGCCCGCGAGCAGCTGCGCCAGTCGCAGAAGCTGGAGGCGATCGGCCAGCTCACCGGCGGGGTGGCCCACGACTTCAACAACCTGCTGCAGGTCATCACCGGTTCGGTAGACATGCTCCTGCACACGTGGCCGGCAGACGACACCCGGCGCCGCTACATCCAGGCCATTGCAACAGCGTCGGACCGCGCCACCAAGCTGACCGCGCAACTGCTTGCATTCTCGCGTCGCCAGAGCCTGTCGCCGGAGGTCTTCGACCTCTGCGAAAGCGTGCACGCGCTCTCGGATATCATCACCACGGTACTTGGCGCGCGCATCCAGGTGTCGTTGACATTGCCCGATACACCGATGCCGGTACTGCTGGACCGGACCCAGCTGGACACCGCATTGATCAACATCGCGGTCAATGCCCGCGACGCGATCGAGGGACACGGCCGGGTGACCATCGAAGTGGAACGGGTAACCGCCGTGCCTTCGGTGCGCTTCGCCGCGCCGATGAAGGGCGACTTTGCCGCGATCAGTGTGACCGACACCGGAGCGGGCATCGACCCTGCGGTGGTTGACCGCATTTTCGAGCCGTTCTTCACCACCAAGAGCGTGGGCGCTGGGACCGGACTCGGTCTCAGCCAGGTATTCGGCTTCGTCAAGCAGTCAGAAGGCGAGGTGGACGTGCAGAGCCAGGCCGGCGCCGGTACCCGCTTTACGCTGTATCTGCCACTGGCGCAGGCAGGAGAAACGGCGGAACGGCCGGCGGCGCAATCGGGGCTGCAGCATGGTCATGGCGTCTGCGTGCTGGTGGTGGAAGACAACGTCGACGTGGCCGAATTTGCGGTGGGCGCCCTGCGCGAACTCGACTACAGCGTGGTCCTTGCACGCAATGCGGACGAGGCCCTGGCCGAGCTGGAACGGGATGCCGCGCGCTTCCATGTGGTGTTCAGCGACGTGGTAATGCCAGGCATGAACGGCCTGGATCTGGCCCGTGCCATCCGCGCCCGCTTCCCGGAGCTTCCGGTGATCCTCACCAGCGGCTACAGCGAATTGCTGGCGCGGGATCCTGGCCATGGCTTCACCCTGCTGCGCAAGCCGTACTCATTGAAGCAGCTGGCCTCGGTGATGACCGAGACCGGGCACCGCGCCCAGGCCATGATGGCATCCCCCTAGCGCGCCGTTCACCACGGCAAACCGAACCAGCGTTCCAGCGAAGACTCCAGCCCCGACGTGTCGAAGCCAGCATCGCAGGCCCAGGCCACAATACCGTCAGGGCGGACCAGCAACGCACCCAGTCCCATCGCATCGCGCGCCGTGGATATCACGCAGGGAACCGAGCGTTGCCAGCGCGCAAAGACCGGGCCGAGTGAAACGCCGGTATCGAGCCCCAGCAGCACGCCCTTCCCTGCGCGCAGGAGCTCCCCCATGCGATCGCCATTGGCCAGCTGGACGTCAGGCACGCTTTGGCCAACCCACGGATGCTCGCCGTTGAACACCGGTGGTTGTGCCACGCCCCACAACCGCTCAGCGAGATAGGTGGCACCGTCGCGGGTCGCGGCCAGGTCGGCGAAGACCGCCGCCAGCGCGCGCTGCCCTGGGCCTGGTCGCATCAACGCCACCTGCGCACGCGACCAGTCGAGCACCCGCGCGCCGATCGGATGGCGCTCCGCCTGATAGCTGTCCAGCAGCGTCTCGGCGGCGTCGCCTCGCGCCACGGCGGCCAGCTTCCACCCCAGGTTCATCGCATCGCCGATGCCGAGATTCAGGCCCTGCCCTCCCAGCGGCGAATGCATGTGCGCCGCATCACCAGCCAACAGCACGCGGCCGCTGCGATAGGCCGTGGCCTGGCGCGCGGCATCGGTCCATGTGGTGGCCAGATGCAACGCGGTGATCGTTGCCTGGCGCCCGGACACCCGCCGCAGCAACGCCTGGGCGGCGTGCAGGTCCAGTGGCCCGCGGTGGCCTGCGCCACCGTCGAAATCGGCCAGCGCCAGCACGCCCGGCGGGTTGAAATTGCACATGCCGTATTCGGTGAACTGACGCCCCGGGGTGAGCACCGACGGATCGGCCAGTTCAACCTGCAGCGTGTACCCGGTGAACTCGGGCGCCGTCCCTGCGAACTCGAAGCCGGAGTGCTTGCGTACCGTGCTGCGGGCGCCATCGCAACCGACCAGCCATCGGCCCCGCATCAGCCCGCGACCGGTCTGCACCTGCATCTGTGCGTCGTGTGCCTGCACTGCCTGCACCGAACAGCCACGCTCGATCTGCACACCCAGCGACACTGCGCGCTCGGCCAGCACCGTCTCCAGCGACTGCAGCTCCACCGCCATCTGGGTGGGTACCGGGGTCGGCAGGCGATCACGCCAGCGCCCGCTGTCCACGTCATCCAGCGCGAACGGAATGCCGGCGAAGTGGCCTCCCAGCGGCCGCGGTTGTGCCAACCAATGGGCGGTACCGGGCGGCGGTGCGCCCTTGTCCGGCTTCAGCACCTGGCGGGCTGCGACCGCGTCCAGCAGGCCGCGCCGATCCAGCGCTTCCAACGTGGGCGCGTTCAAGCCGCGCAGGCCAAATGGCAGGCGCTTCAGGGCTGAATCGGGCGACTCAGCCTGCTCCAGCAGCAGGACCGAACAGCCGGCCTGGGCCAGCTCGCAGGACAGGAACAAGCCGACCGGGCCGGCCCCGGCAATGACAACGTCGTACAGCATCAGGTTCCCCCCTGCGCCGGCCCGGCGCTCTGGTGCGCACAATGTTACACTCGGTGTACGTTTACACAAGCCAACCGCCATGACCCCGCCCCAAGGCCGTCGCGAGCAACGCAAGGCACAGACCCGACAGGCAATTTCCGATGTCGCCACCGCGCTGATCATCCGGCGTGGCTTCGAGGCGGTGTCGATGTCCGAGATCGCCAAGGCCGCCGGGGTCTCGCGCAAGACAGTCTTCAACTATTTCGCCAGCAAGGAGGACCTGGTATTCGACCGCGACGAGGAGGCGCGGGCGCTGCTGCGCGAGGGCATGGCGGCGCGCCGCGGCATGACGCCGCTGGCCGCCTTCCAGTCTCTGGTGAGGGAGCTGCTCGACAGCGGCCATCCCCTGTTGCGGATCAACTCCGGTGCAGCGGCCTTCTGGGCCACCGTGGCCGACAGTCCGGTGCTGGTCGCGCACGCGCGACGGCTGCAGGCACTGCTGGCCGACGACCTCACGCTGTTGATGGCAAGCGCGGTCGGGCGGCCAGCGGATGATGCCGAGGCACGCCTGGGTGCGGCGATGCTGCTGGCGTCGATGGTGGCGGCCTATCAGGGAGGCCTGGCCAGCCAGCAGGAGGGTGAGGATCCGCGCCAGGCGGTGCTGCAGCTGATCGTACGCGGCGGCACCGGCGTGCTGGTGGCCCTGGCCGGCACCCCGTATACCGACCCGGGCCCGCGTCCATAGTGCATCCGGGGGATAGGTCCCGAAGCACTGCAAATGCTAATCTTTCTCATTTGCAGCCCAGCCTCGTCCCTCATGCCCTTTCCAACCCCGCTCAAGCGCGCCCTCTGCCTGGCGCTGCCCCTTTCCCTGGCTACACCTGCACTGGCTTCCGAGGCCTTCGCTGACGCCCCGAAGGACCTGGACAAAGTGGAAGTCCGCGGCCGCGCGCAGACCCTGTATCGCACCAACGATGCGGCCGTCGGCACCCGCACCGATACCCCGCTGGAACTGGTACCGCAGTCGATCCAGGTCGTGCCGCGCGAGCTGATCGACGACCAGGCGGCGCGCCAGGTCACCGATCTGTACCGCAGCATCAGCGGCATCAGCTTCTTCAGCTATGCCGGCGTCACCCTCCGCGGGTTCCGCCAGGAGAACGTGCTCTACGACGGCCTGCGCGGTGATCCCTATGCAGGCTTCTCGGTGCCGCAACTGTTCAATATCGAACGCGTGGAAGTGCTGAAAGGTCCGGCCGGTGCGCTGTACGGCGGTGGTGATGCGGGCGGTGTCATCAACTATGTAACGCGCAAGCCCAAGGCGCGCGCCGAACGCCGCATCGAGCTGCAGGCAGGCGACAAGGACTTCCGCGCCGGATCGATCGAAGGCACGGGCCCCTTGAATGCCAGCGGCAGCATTCGCTATCGCGCCGGCCTGTATGCCGACAGCGAGCAGGGCGTGCGCTGGAATGCCGACAGCGAAAGCGTGATCGGCGATGCCTCGCTGGCCTTCGATGTCGGCCAGACCGGCGAACTGGTGCTGCAGTTCACCGACATCACCCAGAACCTGGGCGGCAACCGCCTGCGCGGCGTGCCGGTGAACGATGCCGGCAGCTTCCTGACCGACCGGCGATGGAACCACAACGAGGCCAGTGACTTCCTCGACATGCGCGCCAAGGTCGCACTGGCGCAGTATCGTTTCGCACCGCGCGACAACCTGGACGTGGACATTGCCGCGCGCTGGTTCAGCAACAACGAGCACCAGATGTACCACGAGCCGATGGGGCTGATTGATCGTGATCGCGACGGCGTGGCCGAGTGGATGACGCGCCAGCTGCGCAACCAGATCCGCGACAACGAGGCCTTCACCGCCAGCGGCAATGCCGTCTGGCGGATCAACACCGGCCGTATCGAACACAAGGTGCTGTTCGGTGCCGACGTGTATCAGCTCGACGCCGACTTCACCGCGCAGACCGCCAACAGCGCCGACCTGGCACGCGGCGCCGGCCCTGTGCGCGGCATCGACCTGTTCAACCCGGTCTATGGCGCGAGCACCTGGCACGACTACAACCTGGCCGCACTACCCTGGCGCAGCACCGCCACCCGCAGCAAACGCTACGGCGGCTATCTGCAGGATGAGCTGGCACTGGGCACGCGCTGGCATGTGCTGGCCGGACTGCGCTGGGATGGCTTCAAGGATGAGGACCGCATGGGTCGCAGCAGCGTCGATGGCAATGCGCTCAGCTGGCGTCTGGGCAGCACCTTTGCCGCCCGGGACGGCGTGAACCTGTACGCCAACGTCGCCAGTGGCTTCGTGCCGCAGAGTGCCGCCAACCAGAATCCGGCGGCCGGTGGGCCCTTCGACGCTGAGCGCAGCAGGCAATGGGAAATCGGCCTGAAATCCCTGCTGGCCGACCGTGTGACCCTGAACATGGCGGCCTACCGCATCGACCGCAGCAACATCGTGCAGGCCACCGGCGAGGTGATCGGCGGGGTAAACCAACTCGCTGCACTGGGCCTGGTACGCAGCACGGGCATGGAACTGGACCTGCTGGCCGACGTGACCGAGCGCTGGGTGGTGAACCTGACCTACGCCTACAACGACGCACGGGTGAAGGATGCCGGACCGAACGGCATCACCAATGCCTCCGGCGACCGCTTCGCCAATGCGCCACGCAACAAGCTCGGCGTGTGGACGCGCTACGACCTGCCGTCGATCAACTCGGCCATCGGCTTCGGCGCCGACCATGTGGGCGAGCGTGTCAGCCTGGATGGGCAGGCGGTCAAGGCATACACGGTATTCGACATGAGCTGGAAGACCACGTGGAAGCAGTGGCAGTTCCAGGCCAACGTCAAGAACCTGTTCGACAAGGTGTACGCGGCCAGCGGCTTCATCGAGCGCAACGGGCATTTCCCGGGCGAGCCGCGGCGGGTGTATGTGCAGGCGGCTTACAGCTTCTGAGAAGGCCTTCCAGCAGAGCCGGGCGCCCGCTCGGCTCTGCTGCGTAACCTCAGCCCATCCGCATCGCAGGGTTGTCACGCGCGTGGACGTCGTTGTCCTGCTGGCGCTGCATGGCCGCCTGCTGTCGTTCCAGGCTGGCGGCCTCGATCTGCCGCAGCGAGTGTTCGACCGGCGTCTGCACTGCCGTGTCCGTAGGCATGACCGCTCGCAGATGCGCGGGATCGCTCATCTCGCCCTGCACCACGAACACGTTGCGGCCGGCCGGATGCTCGGCGGTCTGCGCGCTCAGCAGCACATGGTCGGCCCGTTCAAGCTGGTTGCGACGGGCCAATGCCATCACGCTCGCTACGAGGCGCTCGCTGTTCTCGTCGTGGGTACGCCCGGCGCCGGCATCGATCGCGGCCACGCCTTCGCGCACCTGTTGCATCAGTGCGTAGTCGCGGTGGCCCGGACCAATGTCGGCCAGGCGGGTCGGTGCCTGCGAGAAATCCGGCACGTCGTCCACAGCTGCGGTCAGCGGGCTGCGGGTGATGGTCCGGTACGGGTCGTCCGGGTGGAACTGGGTGCGTTTTTCCTGGCGCTCCAGACGAACCTCGCGCGCGTCGTTGAGCTCGGCGATGCGTGCGGGGTCTGTGATCTCCCGCATCGACATGTGGCCGCCGCCCGCGCTGACACTGGCCCACTTCCTGTCCGCTGCGAAATACATTGCGTAGTAGCTGTTGCCACCGATGACGTTCGGATCGACCGCCGAGCGCCCTTCCAATGCCTGAGTGGCTTCCAGCACGCTCAACCGGGTCAGGTACTGGCCGCCCTTCGCCCATCCCATCTGGCTGATGGCATCGACACTGGTATTGCCTACGCGCGGGCCGCCGGCATAGTCGTTGTTGAGCATGTTGGTCCAGATCTGCTCCAGCTTCTCGGAGCCGCTCTTCTGCTCAGCCGCCTGCAGCAACACGCGCGGCGTCCAGCAGTTGGGATCGAGTTCATGCCGTTCAAATGCCCGGTCGTGAGCCAGCATCACGTCTTTGCCGGGAAGATTCAGTGCCAGGTCTGGACGGCGCTCGTTCATCCACTGCTGCCGCAACTCAAGATCTCTTTCGAGCAGGGTCTGCCCAAAGGACTCCCATTGCCGCTCGGTCAACTGTGCATTTGAAAATCGGGATCCCTCGTCCTGCTGGGTCTTTGCGTAGCTTTGTGCATACGCGTTCGCGACGCGTCCCGGCAGGCTGTCATTGCGTACAACACCCAGTGCCAGTGTCCCGTATCCATCGGCTCCCGGCAGTTGCGACAGGTAGTTCCAGTAGAGCTCGCGGTTGCCGTCTCTGGCATAGCTGCCAAGGACGCTCAGATCGCGTTCGGTCAATCCACTCATACCCTGCCCCTTCTCTTCCTTGAATCACCGATCACTTGGACCGGGTACGCGCGATGACGTCCCTGACGGCCTCTTCCATGCGCTTCCAGTCTTTCAGAAACGCTCTCTTGTAGTCCAGGCTGACGGACAGCTTGTTGTCGATGTCCACGAAGTAATGAACGCAGCCCGCGGCCACTTCCCCTGGCTCACTGATCACCTCGCGCCCCTCCAGCCGCACGCCGTCGCGTCGGAATTCCTCGCCGTCACATTTGATGAATGAGCTGATCCGGCCGTCGCCCTGACGTGCGATGTACCAGTCTCTTTCGTAGGCGGGATTGCGCACAGGCGGCTTTCCGTACCGCGCCTCATACTTCTTCGCGTACACCACCATCTTCGCTTCATCGATTGCATAGGGCGTCAGGCCCAAGGTCTCCGGCTGTGCAACGCGTTGATCGAGACGGTCCCTGGGATCCTCCCTTTCCACAGAGCCCTCCTCCGTGATGGCTTCATTTGACGACAGCCTTGAAAGCAGTATTTCAACGGGAACGCGATCAACATAGTTGATCCGGATTGGAATCTCCTTTCGGAAATCATTCGTGCGCGGATTGGCGCGCGCACCTGGCGGTGTCGGCTTCATGTCCGGCCACTCGATGACCAGCGTCACGCCCTCGCCTGGCCACGGTGCGATCTGGCTGTCCAGGTAGTTGGCCGGAATGCGGAAGGTATTCGGCCCGAGCTTCACGTCCACGGGCGCATCGGTATAGGTGTGGCCGTTGATCGTGCGGCCGGTCTGCGTTGCGCCGGACATGGCGGGATTCCTTTCGTGTTCGGTGGACGGTGACCGTGCACATGCGCTGGCGCTCACCGCGACGGCAAGTGCAAGCGTCAGGCAACGGCTCGGGGACATCACGTGCATGGGCATTCCATTGCAGGGTTCCAGCGCCACTATAAGGAGCCGGGCGTCAACGGAACAGGAACCGCATCGCAGCCCTTCATGGAACCAGGCAGCGCTCTACCTGCAGTGACAGCACTTGGCAGGCGTTGAACAGGCCCTCGACCACGGCGGCGGAGGGACAGCAGGCGGGATCGTCGCTCTCCCGCGCCACATGCGCAGCGTGCAGCACCGCAGTCAACGCCGTGATGCCCGAAATGCTTCGGGTCGCCAGGGCCATGTCGAAGGCGCGGCCGGGGCTCAGGCACATTTCACTCCAGGCCTCGCCATCGGCACGCAGGTTCCTGCCGTGGCCTTTCAGGTGTGCGAAGAAAGCCGATGGGGTGACGAACTCGGCGGATTCGCGGAGCGCGTCCTCCAGCGTTTCCGCCAACGCAGCGGGAAGATCGCGCACGGCGGCGCCCAGCAGCGCATGCAGGCGGGGATGGTCGGGAAGACGTTCGGGCATGACGGCAACCTCACGATGTGGCCACCTGCAGATGCAAGGTGGCGGACGGTGCGGGTTGGCGTGCCGGATACGTAGTACGAAAGCCGACGGGCCCTAAGACCCCCACGCACCATCCGCCATGAACTGACAGAAGGTGCATTGTCGTGATCGCAACATACGTTGCAACTACGACGCCTTGTACTACGTAAGTTCGGGACGCCAATCCCGGCCACGGCGAATGCCTTGGCGCGGACATGGTTACCGCCCTGAACCGGCGGTGGAAAGCAGGGAAATCCTGATCGATCAAGTCGCTACGTTGGTTGCGTCAGTGGATGTCGAGTTGTCCATTGACTGGCGTTCTTCGCCAGCAGGCGACTACCATCGACGCGTACTTTCCGGACGCCCTATCCAGCCGTATACGACATGCGCGCTCGCGGTGCCAAAGACCCGCCGACGGCTGTAGGCATTCGCGAAACCCACATGCGGCAAGCGCAACGCCGCGCAGCCTTCAGCTATCGCCTTGGGTGCTCTGATAGCCGCGGTAGGTCTCGCCCCACTCGCGCATCGCCAGCAGCACCGGCGCCAGCGTGCGGCCGAACTCGGACAGCTCGTATTCCACTTTCGGCGGCACTTCCGGATACACGTGGCGGATCACCACGCCATCGGCTTCCAGTTCACGCAACTGGCTGGTGAGCATGGACTGGGTGGCATTAGGCACCCGCCGGGTCAGTTCCATGAAACGTCGCTTGCCGGTCATCAGGTGAAACAGAATGATCGGCTTCCACACGCCACCGATCACGGACAGCGTGACTTCCACCGCACACCCGCTCTTGCCATCCCAACGCCTGCTACGCATGCATACTCCGGAAAACCATAGTACCTACGGAAAATCATCGTTCTTGTTGCAATAATGGCACGAGCCTAGCATGGCCCCATTCCATGAATGTGAGGCCATCCATGACGTTCAAAGCCCTGCTGACCGGCAAGACGAACAACCAGCTTTCGACCGAGCTGGTCGATTTCGACGAGGCGGACCTGATGGACGGCGATGTCCTGGTGCAGGTCGAGTACTCCACGCTCAACTACAAGGATGCGCTTGCGCTCACCGGCAAGAGTCCGATCATCCGGAGATTCCCGCTCATTCCCGGCATCGATCTGGCAGGCGTGGTACTGGAATCCAGCAGGGCCGACTTCAAGCCAGGCGACCGCGTCGTGCTCAATGGCTGGGACCTGAGCATGGGCCACCACGGCGGCCTGGCACAGCGCGCCCGCGTACGCGGCGAATGGCTCAACCGGATTCCTGGCAACCTGAGCACCCGTGACGCCATGGCCATCGGTACCGCTGGCTATACCGCGATGCTGTGCGTGCTGGCCCTGGAACATGCCGGGGTGACGCCCGAGAAGGGCGATGTGCTGGTGACTGGCGCCAACGGTGGCGTCGGCTCGATTGCGGTGGCGATCCTGTCGAAGCTGGGCTATCGCGTGGTAGCCGCCACCGGACGCCCGGAGCATGCTGAGTATCTGCACAACCTGGGTGCGGCCGAGATCATCGATCGTGCGCAGCTTTCGGAGCCGCGCGAGCGGCCGGTGAGTGCCGAACGCTGGGCCGGCGTGGTGGATGTGGCCGGCGGCCCTACCCTGGTCAACGCCATCGCCGAGACGAAGTATCGCGGTGCCGTGGCCGCGTGCGGCCTGGCGCAGAGCGACGCTCTGCACGGCTCGGTATTGCCCTTCATCCTGCGCAACGTGACCCTGGCCGGCGTGGATTCGGTGAATGCCCCACAAGAGGTTCGCCAGCGCGCCTGGGATCGGCTTGCGACCGACCTGGACCCGCAAAAGCTGGAAAGCACCGTGCAGCAGATCGGCCTCGCCGAGGTGCTGGATGTCTATGAGCAGATCATCCCCGGCAAGGTGCGCGGCCGCATCGTCGTGGATGTGAACGCCTGACGCCTGTCGCGCTGGCGAGGGTGCAATGCCATCGCTGGCTCACGCGCGCGACTGACCGGAAAACGCAGCGTGCCACGCCAAGCCGCCTTATCATGGGGCGGCAAGGGCGCTTTACGCCCGGTGACGTACGCAAGGCAGTATCTGGATGTCTATGGAATGGCGCCCCTCGGTCTGGGGCCAGCGTGTGACCCGCTCGCCGGACTGGCAGTTGCGGCTGGATGGCGAACAGCTCGCGCTTTTGATCGACGGCAGGCAATACCACCAGCATGTGGCGAACGAACACAGCGTGCGGGTCGTTCGCGGCGTGCTCTGGTCCCGGGTCGAACTGACGACCGAGCACGGTGAAGCACTGTCCGTGGATGGGCTGCCCAACAGCCAGGGGTCCGGGCTTGCCGCTGCCGTTCAGCACGTGCTTTTCGCGCGCTCCAGACGAGGGCGCAAGGCACTGTTTGAGCACGTTCTGGCGCAGATCCAGGCGTGGCTGGCCGAGGCAGATGCGCTTACCGACCGAGGCACCACCGGCCGCCGCTGGATCACGTACGAACAGCAGCAGGCGTTGCTGGCCGAACGCCCGTCCCTGCCCCTCACGTCAGCCGAGCTGGAGCAGCTGTTCCTCGACGAGGAGGTGCATGACGACCTGCACTCGGACCGCCACCGCATGGCACTGGATGCACTGCACGACTGGCAGCTGGATTGGCCCGCCATGTGGGCGGACGCCAATGAGGCAATGGCGACCCGTGAACTGGGTCTGGCCAAGCCCTTCCTGGACCGGGTCGAGAGCAGGCCGCTGACCGAGGAGCAGGCCCGCGCTGTCATCTGCTTCGACAACCGGGTGCAGGTCGTGGCCGCGGCCGGCTCTGGCAAGACCTCCACGATGGTTGCCAAGGCCGCTTATGCCATCGATCGCGGCTTTTTCCAGCCCGAACGGATTGTGATGCTCGCCTTCAACAAGGACGCCGCTCAGGAGCTGGAAGAGCGCGCGCAGCGATGCTTCGACCGGCTCGGCATGGGCGACACCATGGTGGAAGCCTGGACCTTCCACGCCCTGGGCCTGTCCCTCATCGCCAAGGCCACAGGGCGCAAGCCCGATATCCCGGAATGGGCGGTCGACGCAACGCTGGGCTTCAACAAGCTGGCCGAACTGGTGGACGACCTGAAGGACCGTTCGACCCACTTCCGCACCCAGTGGGACATGTTCCGCCTGGTGTTCGGACGCGATCTGCCGCCGTTGGGTGCCGACATGATGGCCGATGGTTACGACCGCGATGGCACGCCCTACATGCGTACCCTGCAGGGTGAGCGAGTGAAGAGCCTGGAAGAGTGCGTCATCGCCGACTGGCTGTTCTACAACGGCGTGGCGTACGACTACGAGCGGCGCTACGAGTTCGATACCGCGACGGATACCCACCGCCAGTATCGTCCTGACTTCTACTATCCGGACGCCCAGCTGTATCACGAGCACTTTGCGCTGGATGCCGATGGCCAGCCGCCGAAGCACTTTGCCAACTACAGCGAAGGGATGCGCTGGAAGCGGCAGCAGCATGCGGCACGCGGCACCGCACTGGTCGAAACGACGTCGTTCGGCCTGCGCAGTGGACAGGCCCTGCAGCATCTTGCCGAGCGGCTGGGTGCGTCTGGTGTCGAACTCGACCCGCACCCGGACCGCGAGCTGCCTGACCAGGGCGCCAAGCCGATGCCGGATGCAGACCTGATTGGCCTGATGCGCACCTTCATTGCGCATGCCAAGAGCAACTGCCTGACGCTGGATGACATGGCCGCACGCCTGCGGCAGATGCCTGAGGATCAGTTCAAGGAACGCTACCGGCGCTTCCTGGAGATCGCCGGGCCGGTTTTCCAGGCCTGGGACGATGCACTGGCTGACGAGCGCAGCATCGATTTCGAGGACATGCTCAACATGGCCGCCGGGCTGCTGGAACAGGGCCACTATGAATCACCCTACGATCTGGTGATGGCCGACGAATTCCAGGATGCCTCGCGCGCCCGTGCGCGCCTCTGCCGTGCGCTGGTCAGCCAACCGGGCCGCTATCTGTTTGCGGTGGGCGATGACTGGCAGTCGATCAATCGCTTCGCTGGCGCCGACGTTTCGGTGATGACCGGATTCCGTGAATGGATGGGGCATGGCCAGGTGCTGAAACTGGAGCAGACATTCCGATGCCCGCAGGCACTGTGTGATGTTTCCAGCCGCTTCATCAGCCGCAACCCCGCGCAGATCGCCAAGAAGGTCCGCTCTGCTGCGCCGGCAGTCGGCCCGGTGCTGCAGGCGTTCCAGATGAACCGGCGTGAGGAGGTGCAGGATGGCGTTCGCCAGTACCTTTCGAAGCTGCACCAGCAACTGTTGTCAGGCGCGGTGGCGCAGGGCCGCAATGGACGCGTGACGGTCTTTGTTCTGGGGCGCTACCGCGCGGACCGCGGCGCGGTGCCTTCGGATTGGAAGACGGCCTTTGGCAGCACGATGGACGTCGAGTTCCTGACCGCACATCGATCGAAGGGGCGCGAGGCGGACTACGTGATCCTGCCGGGCATGATCAACCGCAGCTTCCCGAACCTGCGCGCGGATGACCCGGTGCTTTCGCTGGCGATGCCGGGTGGTGATACCTATCCGCTGAGCGAAGAACGGCGCCTGTTCTATGTCGCGCTGACGCGTGCGCGACGGTCGGTTGCGATGTTCACCCTGCAGGGCAGGCACTCGCCATTCCTGGATGAGCTGGTGAAGGACGGGGCCGTAGAAGTGACCGCGATTTCAGGCGCGGCCATCCACGAAGAGCGCTGCCCGGTGTGCAAGGTGGGCGTGTTCGTGGACCGCAATGGGCCGCATGGGGCGTTCCGGTCGTGCTCGAGTTACCCGTTGTGCCATAACAAGCCAACAGGTGGGCGTCGGGGCTGAATGCCGCTCCCTCCACATATGCCTGACTGCGTCAGGGCACACAGACACCGTCTCGGTTTCGCCCCCGGCATGATGCGCGCCATGGCGTTTCCAGAAACGGAAAAGCCCCGGAAAGCCACTGTTTTCAAGGGCTCTTTGAAACAACTGGCGAAGAGAGTGTCTGAACTTTGGATGTTCCCTAGCTTCCGTGCACGTTCGTGAAACCGGCCTCAGCCCTTGCACCAGCTAGGTTTCACCATCCGGATTCGTTCCCAGGCATTCGCACGAAGTCGCGTCTGCCGGGCGGGGAATGGATGGGCCGGACGGCAGCGGGCTGTACCTAACAGGTTTCCGCATCAGGCACGAAAAACTGCGTGTTCCGCTATCGCTTTGAGGGGGAAGCGGCCAGAGATGGCATTAGGCCCGCTGCATGTGATCGGTTTGGCCGAGACGCGGGAGGCGGCAGGAGCCGCGAGGAAGATAATACATGCTGGCCAGGAGTCACTCGCGGGAAGACGAGCTGCGTCGGTCACTGCCGCGAGCATTCCAATGTTCTGGCATACGTCGCAGAGCGCGAAGCGAGATGGACCAACTCAACGCACTCCGGCCAGTGGACAAGCACGTTAGAGACGTGTGCAAAGCCGGTGCAGGGGGATCTGCGGGTGGATCGTATCGAGACCGAGCATATCCTGACCGTGCTGCGGCCAACCTAGACCACCAAGACAGAGACTGCCAGCCGCGTACGGCAATGTATGGAGGCCTTCCTTGATGCCGTGACCGTGCAGAGAAAGCGCAGCGGGGAGAATCCAGTGCGATGGCACCAAACGGAAAAGCCCTGACCGGAGTCATGGCTCCTGCTTTAGGCACAGAAGGTGAACTGAACCGCTCTGGACGGATTTTCAAGCTACAGATTATCTCTGCATTTCCATCACTTACCTGTTCCACCCGGCCCGCCACCAGGAATAAGCCTGCGCAGAAGCAACATGTTCGACCCAACTACCGCGTGCCAGCCGGTCCGAACCGCGAGGGAGACCGCAGCAAACAGCAAGGCCGCCATCGCGCCTTCCACCGGCTCCCGCGTCTGGCAGGGTAGCAAGTAGGGCAAATTCAAAAGAGGGACGCACCAAGCAGAGATGACGGCAATGTTGATAAGAATGCACAACTGAAACGTGTACACATATTCCAATGGCCCACCCTTCTCGTTCAAGAATTTCTGAACCTCTTCAGTCTGCATGATCGAGTTAACGTTGCCGGCCCAAGAAAAGGTCAAGCCGACCAAAATCGCCATCAGAGGCAGCAATGCGCTTTTTGCAAGATCCTGAAAGTCAACTTCGACCAAGAGCGCAACAATGCCCCCCAGGCCCAGATGAAACAATCCCCAAGCATTAGCCACGCGCCTATAGCCAGGCCTTTTGGCAACACCATGGAAGAACCAATGCCAGAAGGTGGGGATGGGCTCGTCATTCATGTCTTATCTTTAAGTACTCTTCTCTCATGCGTCGTACTATGAGGTCCGCAATTCTCAGTGGCTGAGACTGCTCAACGTATGCCACATCCTGCCCCGAGACAGAAGAGTCCTCTGTGACGATTTCCTGCTCAAGGATCACAGGATTATTCTTCTGCTTTACGGTCACAACCCTATCGCCGGCACACTTCTTCACCCAAGCGACAGCCTTCTTACCAACTGCGGAAGATGCCTTTGCGAGGCGAACTAGCGGCCCTCTTCGAAGATCATCGCCCTTGAAGACCGCAGCCCCTTCATCAGCCCCCAGGATCCTAGTCGTTTCCTGCATCGGCTTCTGAAAGTCATCGGCGTCCCAAACGTTGGGCAGCCCGTAGGTGACTTTGAACTTCACCACCGCCTGAGCCGTTTCCAAGATCCGAATGAAATCTGTGGGGTCATTAACGGCTGCTACAGACACTTTGCATTCGGCCTCACGGACAATCTGGCTTGATGCAAGTAGCGTACGAATTCTGCTCGCGACTGCGTAAACACTCTGAGAGAGCTGGACCCGGTGGGCAATGGCTAAGAGCTGATATTTGAGATCGACAACAACCAGGGTATTCGGAGCCACTACTGCCTCCGCCTCGTGGAAATCGCCATCTGCACCCACTGTACCAAAGGTTGTCGGCTGCTCTTTTCCTATGAAGAAGACCATTGCATCGCTGGAGACCTCACTGACATTGCCAACTCTCCAGACGTGTCCCCGGACCTCGTCCCAAGGCTTTTCGAGCAATGCCGCCTTAAGGATTTGCGCTTCTGATGCCTCCACCCCAAGCAAAGGCATCTGCTGAGGCTTGTGTAGCTGAACGCGGAAAAGAGTAAATGAATGCGTAAGTCTCTGCATGCGCCTCCCCCTGAGGCTTCCTTGCCAATGTTGAAGCTTCGCACGGGGGAACGAGGAGAGCCATAGGGGGGAACCCTACGTCTTGCTCCGCGCTAGCCGGGTTCGCCCCTCTCTCAGCCATGCCTTCATCGAATCCTTCGCCCTTGGCTTGATCTCCTTCGGCGGTCGGCGCGGCCCCAGTGCTGCCTTGATCCGCCCTACCTCCTTCGCTCCTGCCTCGACCAAGCGCCGGGCCTGTTGCCCCTGGTCACGAGTCGGCAGTAGGCCAGGCAGTCGCGGAGTCGGCTTACGCTGCACGACAGCAAATTCGCTGCCCGGACATGATCTAACTCGGCTGCGGTCATACGCTTGGAGTTCTTCGTCTTCTCGCAGCCCCCCCCAACGATACAATCAGTTCTCCAACAAAGGGGGAAGCCATGAAGCAAGGACGTACCGATCAAGATTGGGTTATCGTTTCCATAATGGCGTTTGGGGTTGGTGCCCTGTTGACCTGGGCACTTGTTTCGGAGGGCTTCGCTTGGCCCCGGCTCAGCGTTGAGCAGGGAGCGGCATGGGTTCAGGCGATTGGCAGCATTCTCGCGATTCTTCTCGCGATAGCGGTCCCCGCTATTCAGCACTCGATCTTGGAGCGTCGTCGCAGACTTGAATCGGATGATCGGGCGCGCAGCATGGGATTGCTTCTTCTCCCCCACATTCGTGAATTCGCAGAGAAGAGCCGAGAGCTCTGGAAACATGAAAACCCTGACGCGGATAGCTACGAAAACTATCAAGAGAATGGGGGGTTTGCTGGAAGCCGGACTCTCAACGCCCTCGAGATTCCTCCTGCCATTTCTGCATCCATCGCCGAAATCCATCACCTTGGCTCGGCTGCAAATGGCTTGCAACAGGCAATTTACGGTGTGATTGCCGCCAAGAAGCTCATCGAAAGGAAGAGCTTCACTGAGTTCAAGCCATACCTTAGAACTTCCACGGTAGATAACTTCATCCGAGATAAGAAGGCGTTCTACGATCTGATGTTTGGAGTCCTTGAGGGTCTCAATAGTTCGCAAACCAAGATCGAAGCCAAGTTTCCGGTGGTCGCACGGCCAATGGCTATCGTTAAGAAGTGAACGCACCGACACCTCTCCCGGTGCGCGTCACGTAGTACTCCAAATTTTTCCACTACATTTCGCGTGCCAGCTCCGAATCGCGCTTGCGGTATACATTCATTCGCTACGACCGAGGCTTCTGGCTTGGACAATCTCGGCTTGGACAATCTCGGCTTCGGTCGCCATCGAGGCTTAGCTCGGCCGCAGCTCTGTCCATCGCAGCGCCCGCCTTGACGTACTCGCCCGCAGGCGAGCTGCCGTTTCCGGGTCCAGCAGAGCCAGCCGCTACTCCTCGCTGTTGTCGGCGATATCTGCCTGCTTAACCTTGAGCGATAGCGGGTTCTGTCGAATGCTCCACCTTTGCAAGTGGATGGGTAAACGGGCGGGTAGCGAAGGCTATAGAAACAAAAGAGCCCCTGTTCCCAGGGGCTCTTTGAAACAACTGGCGGAGAGAGTGGGATTCGAACCCACGGAAGGTTTAACCCTTCGCCGGTTTTCAAGACCGGTGCCTTAAACCGCTCGGCCATCTCTCCAATCGGGTCCCGGTCGCCCGGGCAGCGACGTATTCTCGCACGTGAAGGGCATTTGCCCAAGACCACCTTGCCCCTGCCCTTCGCATCCGGCACGGTGGGAGCCTTCACCGCACTCGGAGCCGCCATGGCCCATCTCGATCTGGCCAACCTGCGCACCTGCCTGCTGGACGATACACAGCTGGCCGCTGTGGCCCTGCACCGCACCTTCGCGGGGCACCTGCCGGTCAGCAGCGGGCAGCTGGTGGTCTGCGATCCGCTGGTCCAGGCCGAGGCGCCTGCGCTGGCCGACTACACCGCCCCGCTGGGCCGGCACCCGGTCGAAATCATCGTGCACAGCGGCCGCCCGGCCCTGGCCGTGGTCTGGTTCAAGCCCCGCGAAGCTCTTACCGCGACCGCCCTGCACTGGCAGATGGCGCGCTGGACCACCCAGGACCTGACCGGCCTGGATGAGGACAGCTTCATCGGCTATCCGGTCGACGCTGGCATCGGTTGTTTCATGGACACCGACACCCAGCAGGCGCTGCTGGCCCTGATCGAACAGGCCGATGGCGACGAAGAGAGTGAATGGTCGGATGCACTGATCGACCACGATGGCCTGGACGAAGGCGTCGAGTACCGCCCCTGGGGGGAGAACTCGCCGCACGGCCTAGTGGCCTTCACCAGCGGCTGGGGCGACGGTGTCTATCCCAGCTACTGGGGGCTGGATACGTCCGGCATTCCGGTCGCCCTGGTCACCGATTTCCTGTGCATCCACGGCGGCGATGGGCGCGACGAGCGCGAGATTGCCGACCAGGCCTATCGCGACAACCTGCCCCCTGCGGAAGCCGAGGCGCTGGCGCGGCTGGTGGCTGCGGTAGAAGGAGACGACGCGGAGGAATTGCAGGACCTGCTGAAGGATGCGCCGCAGCGCGCCAACCAGATCGAACCGGGCTGCGGCGGCACCGCCCTGTACGAGGCGATCCGCCTGGACCGCCCGCAGGCATTGCGGGTGCTGTTGCAGGGCGGCGCATTGCCGGCAATGCCCGAACGCCTGCACATGAGCAAGGTGACCGGCTATCTGGACTATGCGCGCTTCCTGAAGAAGCCGCGCAGCGCGGAACTGATGGCGGTGCTGGAAGCGCCCGTCGTTGCAGCCGAACCGCCACCGGCCCCACCGCGACGCCGCAGCTTCTGGGACCGGCTGTTCGGCCGGAACTGATCGGCATCGGAAAACAGCAACGCCGGGCATGGCCCGGCGCTACCGTTCAGCGCTCTCAGCCGGCATCCACCGCCAGCGCACCCAGCGCACTGGCCTTGATCCGCTCCTTGGCCTTTTCACAGGCGCCACCGCAATCCAGGCGCGAGGCCTCCAGCTGCGGCGGCAGGTGCTCGGCCAGGAAGTCGATGAACACGCGCACCGCCGGCAGCAGGCCGCGGCGCGAAGCGAACACGGCGTGGCACACGCCCTGCGGCAGCGACCAGTCCGGCAGCACCACTTCCAACTCGCCGTTGCGCACGGCGTCGGCGCACACGGTCTCCGGCAGCATGGTGATGCCGAAACCGTCCTTCACCATGCTCTGCAGCAGCGGGAAGTCGAAACCGGCCACGCGCGGCTGCAAGTCGACCCGGCGCACTTCGCCTTCCGGGCCATGCAGTTCCCAGCGCTGGCGTGCTTCGTCTTCGCTGATGCTGAGGGTGACGTGCTGGGTGAGCTCTTCCGGGTCCTTGGGGCGTCCGGCGCGGTCCAGGTACTTCGGGCTGGCCACCAGCAGTTCCTGCACCTGGCCGAAGCTGCGCATCACCAGGCTACCGTCGTCGTCCAGGCGTGAACGCACGCGCAGGGCGACGTCGTAGCCTTCATTGATGATATCCACGCGGCGGTTGCTGATGTTCAGCTGCAGCCGCACCTTCGGGTACTGCTCAAGGAACTTGGGCAGCAGCTTGGGAAGCTGCATCTGCGCCAGTGACACCGGCACGCTGGCGCGCACCACGCCGCGCGGCTCCGCGCTGAGGCGGTCCACCACTTCGCGTGCGGCCTGGGCCTCGGCCAGCATCGTCTGCGCATGGCGGTGCACGCTGGTGCCGACATCGGTGACCGCGAAACGGCGCGTGGAGCGCTGCAGCAGGCGTACGCCCAGGTCGGTTTCCAGCTGGCTGATGCGGCGGCTCAGGCGCGACTTGGGAATACCCAGTGCGCGCTCGGCGGCGGCGAATCCGCCGTGGTCGACCACCATCGCGAAGTAGTACAGGTCATTCAGGTCATGCATACCCGAGTTCCATATCTAGAACAATACGTGGCATTCAACCACCTTTATTCCGCCTTTGCAACAACCTATCGTTCTCTCCGTCGGCGGGGCCACCCCGCCCCTTCCTCCCAGAACACAGGTGACTGCCATGAAGCTTCTGCATCTCGACGCCAGCGTGCTTGGCGACAACTCCGTCTCGCGCCAGCTGTCGGCCGCCGTGGTCGCCCGCTTCGCCAGCCAGATCGATGGCCTGCAGGTCGATTATCGCGATCTTGACGCCAATCCGGTACCGCATCTGCGCAGCAGCTCGCTGGCCAGGACCGACGCCGCCGAGGCGACCGACGCTGAACAGGTGATGCAGCAGTTCCTGGACGCCGACATCGTGGTGATCGGCGCGCCGATGTACAACTTCAGCATTCCGTCCACGCTGAAGGCCTGGATCGACCGCGTGGCCGTGGCCGGCCGCACCTTCAAGTACACCGAGAACGGCCCGGTGGGCCTGGCCGGTGGCAAGCGGGTGATCATCGCCAGCAGCCGTGGCGGCATCTACACCGACTCGCCGGCCGACTTCCAGGAGCCGTTCCTGCGCCAGGTGTTCGCCTTCATGGGCATCAACGAGGTCGAATTCGTGCGCGCCGAAGGCATCGCCTATTCGCCGCAGCACCGTGAAGACGCCATTGCCGGTGCGCTGGCGGCACTTCCGTCGCACGAAGCGGCCGAAGCCGTCGCTGCGTAACGCGTTCCAACGTTCGGCGCCCCTCTCTCCTCGTCTGGGCGCTGAACGCGGGCCGGGATCCCCTCCCCCCATCCCGGCCCCCCCCTGGCGGCCCCGCTGTGCGGGGCCGTCTTCTTTTGCGACGCGCTAGGCTGGGGGCATGAACTACATCGTGACCGCTGCGCACCGCAGCGAATTTCCGCACCCGATCACCCTGCGCCGTGGCCAGGCGCTGGTGGTGGGCGAACGTTATGAAGGCCCGGAGGGCTGGGACGACTGGTTCCTGTGCGAGGCCGAGGGGCAGCAGCCCGGCTTCGTGCCGGCGCCGGTGATCGGCCGCGATGCGCAGGGTGGCGCATTTGCCACGCAGGATTACTGCGCGCGGGAGCTGGATGTGGATCCCGGGCAGATCTTGCGCGGGCTGCGCATCCTCAATGGCTGGGCGTGGTGCGTGCCGGAGAACGGCGAACCGGGATGGGTGCCGCTGGAGAAGCTGCGCGCTGTGGAGTGATCACGTTGGTTCATCCACGCATGGCGTGGATCTACTGGGGCATCGGTGAATTCATGCCGGGCGCGTGCAACATCCTCCAGTAGATCCACGCCATGCGTGGATGCGGTGCCATGCAAGCATGGCACCCACCCGAGCCACAGCGGTGCCACGCGAGCATGGCACCCACCCAGCCAGAGAATCAGGCGATGGTTTCCAGGCCGCCCATGTACGGGCGCAGGGCCTCCGGCACGGTGATGCTGCCGTCGGCGTTCTGGTAGTTCTCCATCACCGCGATCATCGCGCGGCCAACCGCCACGCCCGAGCCGTTCAGGGTATGCACCAGCTCAGGCTTGCCGGTGGCCGGGTTGCGCCAGCGCGCCTGCATGCGGCGGGCCTGGAAGTCACCACAGTTCGAGCACGAGGAGATCTCGCGGTAGGTCTCCTGCGACGGAAGCCAGACTTCCAGGTCGTAGGTCTTGATGGCCGAGAAGCCCATGTCGCCGGTGCACAGCAGCACCTTGCGGTACGGCAGGCCCAGCTTTTCCAGCACTACTTCGGCACAGCGGGTCATGCGCTGGTGCTCGGCGTCGCTGTCTTCCGGGCGGCTGATCGAGACCAGCTCGACCTTCTCGAACTGGTGCTGGCGGATCATGCCGCGCACGTCGCGGCCACCGCTGCCGGCCTCGGCACGGAAGCACATCGAGTGGGCGGTCATGCGCAGCGGCAGGCGCTCGGCGTCGACGATCTCGTCGCGCACGATGTTGGTCAGCGGCACTTCCGAGGTCGGGATCAGGTACCGCGTGGAGTCGCCCACGGCGGTCTTGAACAGGTCGTCCTCGAACTTCGGCAGCTGGCTGGTGCCACGCAGCGAATCGGCGTTGACCAGCAGCGGCACGTTGGTTTCCTCATAGCCGTGCTCACCGGTGTGCAGGTCGACCATGAACTGGGCCAGCGCACGGTGCAGGCGCGCGATCGGGCCGCGCAGTACGGTGAAGCGCGAGCCGGACAGCTTGGCCGCGGTCTCGCCGTCCAGCCAGCCGTTGCGCGCACCCAGCTCAACGTGGTCGAGCACCTTGAAGTCGAACTGGCGCGGAGTACCCCAGCGCGCCTGCTCGACATTGTCGTTCTCGTCGGCACCGGCCGGCACGTCATCGGCCGGCAGGTTCGGAATCCCCATAGAGATCGCTTCGATCTTCTCGCGCAGCTCGTCCAGCGCCACTTCCGAGGCCTTCAGCTCGTCGGCGAATGCAGCGACCTCGGCCATGATGGCCGACACGTCCTCGCCCTTGGCCTTGGCCTGGCCGATAGCCTTGGAACGGCTGTTGCGCAGGCTCTGCAGCTCCTGGGTACGCACCTGGATGCGCTTGCGATCGGCCTCCAGGGACTCCAGGGCAGACACGTCGAGCTCGAAGCCGCGGCTGGTGCGCAGGCGTTCGGCGAGGTCGGCGGGCTGGTGGCGGAGCAGGGCTGGATCAAGCATGGCAGGTGTCGTGGTGGGTATCAGGGATGGGATTATCGCTTGTTATACGGATTTCTGCCGCCCGGTTCATTCCCGCCGTGGCAGAATCGGGGCATTCCGTACTGGTCCGGTCCATGTCTGCACCCCGCTCGTCGTCCGCCAAGTCGTTTACCGTGCATATCCCGCGCAACGCCCTGAAGATCGCGGGCATCGCCTTCGGCGTGGGCGTGCTGCTGTTCGTGCTGGTCTGGTACACCGGTCGCGACAAGGAATTCTTCCGCGCCGACCCGGCCGCACAGACCCCGCAGGAGACGGCGCAGGTGGAACCGCTGCCCGAACCGCTGGCTGCGGCCGCCGGTTCCAGCGACATGCCCGATGCCAAGCCGGCCCCGGTCGAGGAGGAAGCCCCGAAGCTGGTCGAAACCCCGCCGCCACCGCCGGCGCCCGTCGCTGAAGCGGCCCCGGTCGCACCGGCCCCGGCGCCGGCTGCCACAGGCAACAGCCAGCCGATGCCGATCGCCGGCCAGTCGCCTCCACCGGCCTACCCGGCCGCCGCGCTGCGCGCCGGCGAGACCGGCAGCGTGGTGGTGCGCGTGGACGTGGATGCCACCGGCTATCCGAACAATGCCACGGTGATCCAGCGCAGCGGCTCACGCGAGCTCGACCGTGCCGCGACCGATGCGGTGCGCCGCTGGCGCTTCACCCCGGCGCAGAGCAACGGCCAGGCCGTACCGGGCAGCATTGAAGTGCCGTTCGACTTCAAGACCCAGTAACTGAACGTTTCCCGGCAGGCAAACTGAACCCTGCCGGTCGCGTTGACGCAACGCTGACACTTCCCGCCACTGGCCCGCGCAACACTCTCCCCGTCGTCCATTGACGGAAGGAGTTTGCGATGACCGCCACCACCCACGAAGACCTTCATTCGCCGCAGCTGCAGCAGGACGCCAGCGAACAGCACAAGCCCACGTCGCCCTGGATGTGGATCGCGCTGATCGTGGCGATGTTTGCCGCCGCGCTGCTCTGGCTGCGTCACTCGAACCAGGAAGACGTGGCGCCGGCACCGGTCGGCGAGCGCATGCTGCCCGCGCCCGAGCAGGCGCCGGTCGCCGATGTACAACAGCCTGCGGCCCGCCAGGCCGCAGCGGCCGGCAACCAGCGCAAGGCCCCCCCTGCCGTACGCAATCGCGAGGCACGCCCGCTGGCAGGCAACAGCAAGCCGACCTACCCCGCTGCCGCGCTGCGCAATGGCGTGCAGGGCAGCGTGGTCGCCAGCCTGAATGTCGATGCCCGCGGCCAGGTCACCAATGCTGCGATTGTTTCGCGCAGCGGCGAGCGCAGCCGTGACCTGGATCGTGCGGTGCTGAGCGCCGTGCAGAACTGGAAGTTCCAGCCGGCGATGCATGAAGGCCGTGCAGTGGCCAGTGTGGTGCGGGTCCCGGTGGATTTCCGTACCGGACAGCGTTGATCGCGGACGAGGGGTTCGTGATGTTTAGACGGAGGCTTCGGCCTCCGTCCTTTTATGCGGAGAAGCGTGCCGACCAAGGTCGGCACCTACCGGGCGATGTGAGCGCGCCGACCGAGGTCGGCACCTACCGGACAGGGGGCGCGTGCCAACCATGGTTGGCACCTACCGGAAAACCTGATCGGCCGATCAGGCCAGGTTGAAGCCGGCGCTGCGTGCCAGGCCGTCGAAGTCCGGGAAGGAGGTGGCGACGTTGGCGATGTCGTTGATGCGCACTTCGCCGTCGCTGATCTGGCCGGCAATGGCAAACGCCATGGCAATACGGTGGTCACCGTGGCTTTCGATGGTGCCACTCCCCAGCCGAACGCCGCCGTGCAGGGTGGCGCCGTCTTCGGTCTCGTCCACCTGCATGCCCAGCGCACGCAGGCCGGTGGCCATCGCCGCAAGGCGGTCGGATTCCTTCACTCGCAGTTCGGCCGCACCGCTCACCACGGTCTGGCCCTCGGCGGCCGCGGCGGCCACGAACAGCGCCGGGAACTCGTCGATCATGTCCGGCACCAGTTCTTCCGGAATGCGTGCGCCCTTCAGCGGGGCGTAGCGCACCACCAGGTCGGCCACCGGTTCACCGCCCTGTTCTGCCGGGTTCTCTTCGCTGATGTCCGCACCCATCAGGCGCAGCGCATGCAGCAGGCCAGTGCGACGCGGATTCAGGCCGACCTGCTTCAGGCGCAGCTCGGAACCGGGAATGATGCTGGCGGCGACCAGGTAGAACGCGGCCGAAGAGAAATCGGCGGGTACCACGATATCCGTGGCGCGCAGGCGCTGGCCACCGCGCAGGCGGGCCTTGCCCGGCGAAAACGCGATGTCCACGCCGAATGCGGACAACATGCGCTCGGTGTAGTCGCGGGTCGGGTGCGGTTCGGTCACGCTGGTTTCGCCCTGCGCATACAGCCCGGCCAGCAGCACCGCCGACTTGACCTGCGCACTGGCCACCGGCGAGGCGAAATCGATGCCGTGCAGCGCTTGGCCACCATGCACGTGCAGCGGCGGCGTGCCGTCGTCCTGGGTGTCGATCCTTGCGCCCATCTGCGACAGCGGGCCGGTCACGCGGCGCATCGGTCGGCCGGACAGCGATTCATCGCCGATCAGCGTGCAGTCGAAGGCCTGGCCTGCCAGCAGGCCCGCCAGCAGGCGCATGCCGGTACCGGCATTGCCGCAGTCCAGCGGTGCCTGCGGTGCTTTCAGGCCGTCGATACCCACCCCATGCACGATGCGCTGCGACGGGCTGGGGGTTTCGATGCGCACCCCCAGCTGGCTGAAGATGCGCGCGGTGGCGCGGGTGTCTTCGCCTTCCAGGAAGCCTTCGATGTGCGAGGTGCCATCGGCCAGCGCGGCAAACATCACCGAGCGGTGCGAGACCGACTTGTCGCCGGGAATGGTCAGGCTGCCCTGCAGCGGCTGGCCCTTGCGGGCAATCCAGTGTTGCGCGTTGCTCATCGTTCGATCATTCCGTAAACACCGGCAGCGCCGGCGATGCATCAGGGAGCGGCGGCTGTTGCCGCCACAGCAGCACTCAGGGCACGGCCACCGGATAGGAGCCCAGCACCTTGATCTGCGCCGAGTGCGCTTCCAGTTCGGCCAGCGCGGCCTGCATCGGCGCGTCGTCGATATGGCCGGCCAGGTCGATGAAGAAGCCGTACTCCCACTTGCCGTGGTGTGACGGCCGCGACTCGATTCGGTTCATGCTGATGCCGTGGCGGGCGAACGGGCTGAGCACGTCGAACAGCGCACCGGGCTTGTCATGGATGAACACCAGCACCGAGGTGCGGTCGTGCCCGGAGGTCGGGAAAATGTTGCGACCCACCACCAGGAAGCGGGTGGTGTTGTCGGCATCGTTCTGGATCGGCTTGGTGACCACCTTCTTCAGGCCGTACACGTGGCCTGCACTCTCGCCGCCGATGGCCGCCGCGTCGTCGGCGTTGCGCGCACGACGCGCGCCTTCGGCGTTGCTCGACACCGGAATCTTCTCGGCCTTCGGCAGGTTGGCGCGCAGCCACGCCGAGGTCTGCATGAACGACTGCGGATGCGCGTAGATGCGCTCGATGTCCTCGATGCGGCCGCTGCGCGACATCAGGAACTGCTGCACGCGCAGTTCCACTTCGCCGCAGATCTTCAGGTTGGAGGTCAGGAACATGTCCAGGGTGATCTGGATGGTGCCCTGCCCCGAATTCTCCACCGGCACCACGCCGAAATCGGCGTTGCCCGCTTCCACTTCCTGGAACACCTCTTCGATGCTGGCCATCGGCAGGCCCAGCGCCGAGCGGCCGAAGTGCTTGAGCACGGCCTGCTGGCTGAAAGTACCTTCCGGGCCGAGGTAACCGATCTTCAGCGGCTCCTGCTGGGCCAGGCAGGCCGACATGATCTCGCGGTAGACGTGCACCAGCAGTTCATCGCTGAGCGGGCCTTCGTTGCGGTCCACCACCATGCGCAGCACCTGCGCTTCGCGCTCGGGGCGGTAGTAGTCGACGGCGGCGGCGAGCTTGCCCTTGGCCTTGCCGACCTGGTGGGCGAAGCGCGCGCGCTCGGCGATCAGGCTCTGGATGTCGCGGTCGATCTGGTCGATCTTCGAGCGCACATCGGCCAGCGCCAGCGGCGCCAGGGTGGGTGCCGGGTTCGAGGTGGCCTTGGCCTTGCCCTTCGCCTTGGTGGGCACGCTGTCCTTGGCCGGTTCGGCCTTCTTCGGCGCCTTCTTGCTGGATTTGCTGCTTGCCATCGGAATTCCTTGTTGCGGGGCACGCACCCGACGGTGCGCGCCGTTCATTGCTCAGCCGTGACGCTGCTGGAAATCGGCCATGAAGGCGACCAGCGCCTCGGCCCCGGCCAGCGGCATGGCGTTGTACAGCGAGGCACGGATGCCACCGACGACCTTGTGCCCCTTCAGCGCCAGCAGGCCAGCGGCCTTGGCCTCGGCCACGAAGCGGGCATCGAGATCGGCATCGGGCAGGAAGAACGGGATGTTCATCCGCGAACGGGCCGCGTGTGCAACCTCATTGCGGTAGAAGCCGCCGGAACCGTCGATGGCGCCGTACACCAGCGCGGCCTTGGCGGCATTGCGCCTGGCGAACTCGGCCACGCCGCCCTCGGCCAGCATCCACTTGAACACCAGGCCGGCCAGGTACCAGTTCCAGGTTGGCGGGGTATTGAGCATCGAATCGCGGGCGACATGCGAGCGGTAATCGAAGATGTCCGCGCGTGGCTGGCCACTGCGCTCGAGCAGGTCGCGGCGGATGATCATCACCGCGATGCCGACCGGGCCCAGGTTCTTCTGCGCGCCGGCATAGATCACGCCGTAGCGGCGCACGTCCAGCGGCTCGCTGGCGATGGACGAGCTGAAGTCGGCGATCAGCGGAACGTTGCCGGTGTCGGGCACATCACGGAACTCGACGCCGTGGATGGTCTCGTTGGCGGTGATGTGCACGTAGGCGGCATCGGGTGACAGCTGCCAGTCGGCGCGCGGCGGCAGCGTGCGATAGCCATCGGCCTCGCTGCTGGCGGCGATGTTGACGTCCACGTAGACACCGGCCTGCCTGACCGCGGTCTTGCCCCAGTGGCCACTGACCACGTAGTCGGCACGCTGGCCGGGGGCGGCGAAGTTCAGCGGGATCAACGCCTGCTGGGTGGTGGCACCACCGGACAGGAACAGCACCGCGTAGTCTTCGGGGATATCGAGCAGGCGACGCAGGTCGGCCTCGGCCTCGGCGGCCACGGACATGAATTCCGCGCCGCGATGGCTCATTTCCACGATCGAAGCGCCGGACCCGTGCCAGTCCAGCATTTCCGCCTGCGCCTGGCGCAGGACCGATTCCGGCAAGGTCGCAGGGCCGGCACTGAAGTTGAACGCGCGCGTCATGTCACACCTGTGGGGCAAGACCCCTAGTATGCCGCAGTGCACCAGCCTTGCGGCCTTGTGCGGCAAGGGAAATTTGGTTTCATCGGAATCCATCGGCAACGCGACCAGGTAGTGCCGGCCGCTGGCCGGCAACCTAACGGATTCGGGGCGGCGGTTGCCGGCCAGCGGCCGGCACTACCGTCAGCGCGCGCCGAACCAGAGCAGCAGGCTGAGCAGCGCGGCCAGCAGCAGCGCACTGACCAGCAGCCACGGCCAGCGCCGCACCCTGCGCGGCGCGGCCGGCAGCACCGGCGCCTGTTCCACGTCCTCGCCCGACTCGTCCTCGACCGGCAACGACCGTCGGCGCGGATCATGCGGCACTTCCAGCACGAAACGGTGCTGGCCATCGAACACCACCTGGTCGCCGGCCTGCAGCCAGCAATGGCGCACGGCCACGCCATTGACGCGGGTGCCGTCGGCACTGCCGAGATCGCGCAGCAGCACGCGTTCGCCGTGCACTTCCACGCGGGCATGCTGCTCGGCAAAAGCCGGGTCATCGATGGCGATGTCGGCCTCGTTGCCACGCCCGATCAGGCGGGCCCGCGACAGGGTGAAGCTGCGGCCATGATGGAGACCGCCGACACCGCGCAGCAGCCGCTGCTGCTCGTCGCTGCCATCTTCGGCTTTCGGCGCAGGCGCCTGCAGCAGGCTTTCGACCTCGCCCTGCAGGACCATCTCCACGCCATCCACATACACCGCATCGCCTGCACGCAGCAGGGCCATCCGGCGTACCGGGCGACCGTTGACGTGGACGCCGCGGATGCCGTTGCCGACCTGCAGCCAGAGGCCGCGATCATCCATGCAGAACTGGGCCAGCAGCAGTGCGCCGTGGCCAGGATCTCCGAGCCGCACGCTGCCGTTGGCCTGGCGCACGATGCGCTGCACCCCGGGCCGCAAGGGCTGGTCGGGCTGTTGTTGTTGACTGAAGTGAACAAGCAGGTTCTGCACGCGGCGCAGCCTAGCAGGTTGGTCGCCAACGAAGAAGAACCCACGATGAGTGCTTGGCGCGGCGGCCCTTGATGCGCACAATGCTTGCCCTCTTCGACCATCCCCGCCCTGCGCCAGGAGCCTGCATGTCCACCATCGATGTCCGCCACGCCCACGCCCTGCCCGATGCACAGGCGCGCGCCGCGATCGAACAGGTCGCTGCCAAGCTGTCCGAGCGCTTTGGCCTGAAGTCGTCCTGGACCGCCGACGTACTGAACTTCTCCGGCAGCGGCGTGGACGGTGCGATCGAACTGCAGCCGGGTGCCGTGCGCGTAACCGCCAAGCTGGGCTTCCTGCTGTCGGCGATGAAGGGCATGGTCGAAGGCGAGATCCAGCGCGTGCTGAAGGAAAAGCTGGGCTGAACTCTGGCGGCGGCCGTCACGGCCGTGCAACGCCGGTGCGCGCTACTCTCGGGGGCAGGCCCAACTCCCACGGGAAGTGCGATGAACCACTACGAGAACGACGACCGCCGCAACGACGATGCCTCTTTCAGTGACCAGGCCGAGCGCTTCTCGCGCAAGCTGAGCGATTCGGCCCAGCAGGTCTGGCTGGCCGGGTTGGGTGCGCTGGGTCGCGCCCAGGCCGAGGGCAGCCGCTTCTTCGACGGCCTGGTGAAGGAAGGCGAAGCCTGGGAAGCCCGCCGCCGTGAACGCAACGGCGACCAGGGCCCGGGCTGGCGTGACAATGTCGAGACCTCGCTGGACGAGGCCCGCGAGAAGGCCTCCGGCACCTGGAACAAGGTCGAGAAGGCCTTCGATGACCAGGTGCAGGGCGTACTCAAGCGCCTGCATGTACCCACCGCCGACGAAGTGACCGCGCTGGAGGCGCGCATTGATGCCCTGCACGCGCGCTTGGCCAAGCTGGAAAACCGCGCCGCGTCCGGTACCGATGCCCCTGCTCCGGGCAGCCATCAGTCACCGGACAGGGTGCCCTGACCACGATTGTTGCAATGCAATAAAAATTGATTGAAAATCGCGAGCAACCCGCCAATCGCTTCGGCTGCCGTTTGTTCCCTCCCCTCACGGCTTCAGGATTGGCGGGTTTTTCGTGCCCGCTGTACGCCGATCTGCGCGCTCCATCACGCTTTCTGTCAGGAACATCCTGACCCGGCCAGGCACCGCGACCTTTACACTGTCGTTCTCCGCTTTCGCCCCTTCCGCCCTACTCCTGCATGCTCCCCTGGATCCTGGCCCTGCTGTCGGCCCTGCTTAGCTGTTTCCTGGCCGTTATCTATCTGTGGTGGGTCAAGCGGCGGCAGAAGGAGATGCAACTCGGCCTGCAGGCCCTGGCGGGCATGCATTGGCGCGAATTCTCCGTTCTGGTCAAGCGCATGCTGCGCGAACAGCGCGGCCTGCGTGAACTGATCGATCCGGCGGAAGAAGCCCGCGAGCCAAGCAGCGATTTCATGCTCAGCGATGGCCCCAACCACTGGCTGGTGTCGTGCAAGCATGGCCTGGCCTACCGCATCGGCACCGCCGCAGTGAACGAGCTGGGTGCGGCCGCGCGCCTGGCCGGCGCCAAGGGCGGCGTGCTGCTGACCGAAGGCCGCATCGAGCGCGACGGCCGCAGCGCCGCCGAGAAGCAGGCGGTTGAAGTGCTGGACGGCCCGCGCCTGTGGCCATTGCTGCAGCCTTACCTGCCCGGCGACATCGAAGCGCGCGTGCGCGCCAGCGCCCGGCACGAAGCGCTGCGCCGCATCGCCATCGCCGCACTGGGTTCGGCAACGCTGGGGCTGCTGGTTGGCCTGGGCCTGCAGGGCCTGCGTGTGGAAGAGGCCGCGCCGGTTGCTGCAGCGTCGGTGGTGGCGACGCCTTCAACCGCGCCTGCGGCGGAACCTGCTGGCACCGCGGCAGTGCTCCCGGCCGCCTCTTCACCCGCGGCTGCCGTCGCCCCGGCGGCCGACCCGCGCAGCAACCCCAATCCGGATGCAGCCACGCTGGATCGCTACCAGGCCGATCTGGCCCGCGCCCTGGCCGGCAAGCCCGGCATCGCCAGCGGTGTCTGGCTGACCCGGCAGACGCTGGCGATCAACCGCACCGGTGAACTGGAAAAGGTCTGGCCGCAGGTCTGTGAGGAAGTGCTGCACTACCCTGCCCTGCGCAACGTGCGCATCCAGCTCAATGCCCGCCCTGGCGTGGATGAGCCGGTGCGCTGGCGGCAGTGCGCCACGTATTGATGGGGACCAACAGCCACGCATGGCGTGGACCTACTGAATCCCGACACACGAATCTCTGGTAGATCCACGCCATGCGTGGATGCCTTTGCAGAGTCGAGCCACGCTCGACTCATCACGCAACGCGCGAACAGCAGCCGACCATGGGCTGGGCTCTACAGGGCGCCCGCTCAGCCCAATGCTGCGAGATGGGCGATGTAACTGGAGCGGGATTCGCCGGCCGCCCTGGCCTGCGCATCCAGCCTGGCCAGGATGCGACGCGGCAGGCTGATGTTGACCCGTTCGATGGTGTCGTCCAGCAGAGATGGATCAATGCAGATGTAGGCAAGAATCCAGGCCGTACCACTGGGAGCCTCGGCGACGATCTTCTGTGGCGCAGAAGGACTGGGAATCGAGCGCCCCTCATCCAGGGCCGCATCGATCCAGGCAAGCGCAGACTCCTCGGCCGCGCTGAGTGCATCGTCAAGCGTGTCGGCTGCCGAGAAGCACCCCGGCAGATCGGGAACGATGACCCCCCACGCGGTGCGTTCATCGCCGGCCTCAATCAAGACTGGATAGCGCATGGGACCTCCTACGTCAGTCCTGCGAGCTTCCGCAACGCCTGAACCAACCCCTTGCCCAGATCCTTTCTGGGGTGAGGCACGGTGATGATGCGAGGCCACTGCGGGTGCACGAATACATGATGGGATCCGCGAATCCTGCAACAGGTCCAACCTGCCGCCTCCAGATCCCGGATGAGGTCCCTGCTCTTCATGCAGGGACGATACACATCGTACACACGCACCAACAGAGTTCAAGACGACAGCCGTACCGGACCAGTAGATCCACGCCATGCGTGGATGGAATCCCTAGCGAGCGCCCGGCGCGAAGCGCGCAACCAGGTCCCAGGCATCCCCCAGGAACACCTGCCGCACGCGGGTGATCGGCTGTTCACCGCGCCAGGTCAGGCGCTCGATCACCAGGCAGGCGGTGCCCGGTTTCACGTCCAGCAGCCTGGCCGTGGCGGTGTCCGCACCCCAGGCACTGATGCGATGCTGCGCGCGCGTCCAGGACACGTTCTGCAGCAACCAGCTGCCCGGCGCGGTGGTACTGAAATCGACTTCCAGCACCTCGGGCACCCCCACCGGGCTGATCAGCCGATGCTCCAGCGCCAGCGGACGGCCATCGGCCAGGTGCAGGCAGCGCATCGCCAGCAGCTTCTCGCTGCCGGCCAGCTCCACTTCACCGGCATTGCCGGCGTCGGCCAGGCGCAGCTCGCGCTGCAGCAGGCGGTACGCGTACTGATGGCCGCGCGAACCGACCTCCATCGCGATATCGGGAATCTCCAGCGCTACCTGCTCCAGGTGCGGCGGCTGACGCGCCACGAATGAACCCGCACGACGGCGGCGCTCGATCATGCCGCTCTCGGCCAGCGCGGTCAGCACCTTGTTCACCGTCATTCGCGAGCAGCCGTACTGCTCCATCAGCTCGTGCTCGTAGGGAATACGGAAGCCCGGCGCCCACTCCCCACTGAGGATGCGGCTTTCCAGATCGCTGCGGATACGCTGGTTGAGCGTGGCGGACTTGCTGGCCTTCACGTAATGGGATCCCGGTGGCGGAGACGATCAGCCCAGCACGCCCTTCAGGGCGGCGGCGAAGGCGGTGGTGATCGCCTCGCGCTGCAGGTGGCGGCCGTCGGCCACGCACTGGCGGCCATGCCGCCAGACCGATCGCAGCGCGCCATTACGTGCGGCGAACACCCAGCTGTCAAGCCATGCGTCTTCCTGTCGCGCCTGCAGCGCCGGGTGCGCGGCGTCCAGTTCGACCAGGTCGGCACTGGCACCGACCTGCAGGCCAGCGGCCACGCCCAGGGCCTGTGCGCCACCGAGCAGGGCGCCTTCAAACAGGAAGCGGCCGGTGCTGCGGGTGGCATCCGGCGCCAGCACGTTGCGACCGCGCAGGGTCAGGCGCTGGCCGTATTCGAGCAGGCGCAGCTCTTCGGCCGCGTTGATCAGCACATTGGAATCGGAGCCGATGCCGAAGCGCCCGCCCTCGCGCGCAAAGGCCTGCATCGGGAACAGGCCGTCGCCCAGGTTGGCTTCGGTGATCGGGCACAGGCCGGCCACAGCCTGGCTGGCGACGATGGCCGCGCGCTCGTCATCGGTGATGTGGGTAGCATGCACCAGGCACCAGCGCGCATCGACCGGTGCATGGTCGTACAGCCACTGCACCGGGCGCTGGCCGCTCCAGGCCAGGCAGGCCTCGACTTCACGCACCTGCTCGGCGATATGGATGTGCACCGGGCCGTCGGTCAACGGCAGCAACGCGCCCAGTTCCTCGCCGGTGACCGCACGCAGGCTGTGCGGTGCAATGCCGAGCACCGCATCGGGCAGCGCGGCCAACGCCGGCTTGGCGGCGTCCAGCAGCTGCGCGAAACCGTCCACGTCGTGGATCAGGCGGCGCTGCGCCGGATTCGGCGGCGCGCCACCGAAATCGGCATGCGCGTAGAACACCGGCAGCAGGGTCAGGCCGATGCCGGTCTGATCGGCCGCAGCGGCAATCCGCGCGCTCATCTCGGCGCGGTTGGCATAGGCATGGCCCTCGGCGTCGTGGTGCAGGTAATGGAATTCGCCGACGCGGGTGAAGCCGCTTTCCAGCATTTCCATGTAGGCCTGGGCGGCGATGGCCTGCACCGCATCCGGGCGCAGATGGGCCAGGAAGCGGTACATCAGCTCGCGCCAGCTCCAGAAGCTGTCGCCGTCACCGCCGCCGATCTCGGTCAGGCCGGCCATGCCGCGCTGGAAGGCGTGGCTGTGCAGGTTGGGCAGGCCCGGCACCAGGATGCCGACGCGGGTGTCACCGCCCTGCGCGGCCTGCCCCTTGCTGATTGCCGTGATGCGGCCGTCCCGCACCTGCAGGCGGACATCGCGGGCCCAGCCCTCGGCCAGCAGGGCGTGGGTAGCATGGAAACTGAGCAGGGAACGCGAATCGGACATGGCTGGACAACCCGAAATGGACGCCTATATTGTATAGACATATAAGCACAGCCGCGTTGTGGATGCCATGCACGTCGATACCCTCTGGTCCAACGTCCACCTGATCACCCTCGATGGCGAGGGCCTGGGTGTCATCCGCGATGGCGTACTGGCCTGCGCCGAGGGCCGCATCGTCCACGTCGGCGCTGCCGGCAGCGATGCGCACCTGCAGCCGACCACCCGCATCGACGGTGAAGGCCGCTGGATCTCGCCGGGCCTGATCGACTGCCACACCCACCTGGTCTACGCCGGCAACCGCGCCAACGAATTCGAGCAGCGCCTGCAGGGCGTCAGCTATGCCGAGATCGCCCGTGCCGGCGGCGGCATCGTCTCCACCGTGCGCGCCACCCGCGCTGCCACCCCGGAACAGCTGGCCGCCGAAAGCCGGCCGCGCCTGCTGGCGATGCGCGCCGAAGGCGTGACCACGATCGAAATCAAGTCCGGCTACGGCCTCACCCTGCCCGACGAGCGCAAGCAGCTGCAGGTGGCGAGTGCACTGGGCGAGGAATGCCGGGTCAACGTGGTGACCACCTTCCTCGGCGCACACGCGACTCCGCCGGGCCGCGAGGCACAGGAATACGTCGACGAGGTGTGCGAGGTAATGATTCCGGCCATTGCTGCCGAAGGCCTGGCCGAAGCGGTGGACGTGTTCTGCGAGAACATCGCGTTCTCGCCCGCGCAGGCGCGGCAGGTGTTCGAGGCCGCCCGCGCGAACGGACTGGCGGTGAAGATCCATGCCGAACAGCTGAGCAACCAGCACGGTGCCGAGCTGGCGGCCAGCTTCGGTGCACTGTCGGCCGACCATATCGAACATCTGGACGATGCCGGGATCGCCGCGATGGCCGCTGCCGGTACCGTCGCCGTGCTGCTGCCCGGTGCTTTCTATTTCACCCGCGATACCACCCTGCCGCCGATCGCCGCGCTGCGTGCGGCCGGCGTGCCGCTGGCGCTGGCCACCGACAGCAATCCGGGCACCTCGCCGCTGACCAGCCCGCTGCTGGCGATGAACATGGGCGCGACCCTGTTCCGCCTGACCGTGGACGAGTGCATCGCCGGCTTCACCCGTGAAGCAGCGCGCGCGCTCGGCCATGGTGAGCGCATCGGCCGCCTCGCCGTCGGCATGGACTGTGACCTGGCGATCTGGGACATCGACGCCCCTGCCGACCTGGTCTATCGCATTGGATTCAACCCGCTGCACGCGCGCGTGGTGCGCGGCCAGCCCGACCTGCCTGCCTCCTGGAGCAACACATGAGCAACACCCTGGTTCTTCGCCCCGGCCATGTCACTCTCGCCCAATGGCGGCAGGTCTATCGCGGTGCGCCGCTTGCACTGGACCCGGCCGCGCTGCCGGTGGTGCGCGCCAGTGCCGCAGCCGTCGCCGCCATCGTCGCCAAAGGCGCACCGGTGTATGGCATCAACACCGGCTTCGGCAAGCTGGCCAGCGTGCGCATCGAGCGCGAAGACCTGGCCACCCTGCAGCGGAACATCGTGCTCTCGCATGCCGCCGGGGTGGGCGAGCCGATGCCGGCCAGCGTGGTGCGGTTGATGATGGCGCTGAAGCTGGTCAGCCTGGCGCAGGGCGCATCGGGCATTCGCGAGGAAACCCTGCTGCTGCTCGAAGCGATGCTGGTCAAGGGCGTATTGCCCGTGGTGCCGGCACAAGGCTCGGTGGGTGCCTCGGGCGATCTGGCGCCGCTCTCGCACCTGGCCAGCGTGATGCTGGGCGTGGGCGAAGCCTTCATCGATGGCGAGCGCCTGCCGGCGGTCGATGCCCTGGCACGTGCCGGCCTGCAGCCGATCGAACTGGGAGCGAAGGAAGGCCTTGCGCTGCTCAATGGCACGCAGTTCTCCACCGCCTACGCGCTGGCCGGCCTGTTTGAGATCGAGACCGTGTTCCAGGCCGCACTGGTCACCGGCGCGCTGTCGGTGGAAGCGGCCAAGGGCTCGGACACGCCGTTCGACCCGCGCATCCACGCCATCCGCGGCCAGCGCGGGCAGATCGCCACCGCCGCGACGCTGCGCACGCTGATGCAGGGCTCGGAGATCCGCGAATCGCACCGTGACAACGACGTGCGCGTGCAGGACCCGTACTGCCTGCGCTGCCAGCCGCAGGTGATGGGCGCGGCGCTGGACATCCTGCGCCAGGCCGCGACCACGCTGGAAATCGAAGCCAACGGCGTCTCCGACAATCCGCTGGTGTTCACCGACACCGGCGAAGCACTGTCCGGCGGCAACTTCCACGCCGAGCCGGTCGCCTTCGCCGCCGACATGCTGGCGATGGCGGTGTGCGAGATCGGCTCGATCAGCGAGCGCCGCCTGGCGATGCTGGTGGACCCGGCGCTGTCCGGCCTGCCGGCGTTCCTGACCCCGCGCCCGGGCCTGAATTCCGGCTTCATGATTCCGCAGGTGACCGCGGCTGCACTGGTCTCGGAAAACAAGCAGCGCGCCTACCCGGCCAGCGTTGATTCAATCCCGACCTCGGCCAACCAGGAAGACCATGTGTCGATGGCCGCGCACGGCGCACGCCGCCTGATGCAGATGGCCGAGAACGCCGCCAACGTGATCGGTATCGAACTGCTGGCCGCAGCACAGGGCTGCGACTTCCACGCCCCGCTGCGCTCCAGTGCCGCGCTGGAAAGCGTGCGCGCCAGCCTGCGTGCGCAGGTGCCGACACTGGAAGAAGACCGCTACTTCCATCCGGACATGGTGACCGCCACGAATCTGGTGCGCAGCGGTGCGCTGGCGCAGGGCCTGGGCGATCTGTTGCCGACCGTGGAACCGCAGGCATGACGACCCTTCCCGAATGGCTGACGGTCCATGAGGGCGATGCCCCGTTGATCGTCAGCTTCCCGCATACCGGCAGCGAGCTGCCGCATGAACTGATGGGCGACTACCACTCGCCGTGGCTGGCCCGTCGTGACGCCGATTGGTGGGTGCACGATCTGTACGACTTCGTGCGTGGCATGGGCGCGACCACGGTGCGCTCGGCAATCTCGCGTTCGGTGATCGACCTCAACCGCGATCCCAGCGGCGTGTCGCTGTACCCGGGCCAGAACACCACCGGCCTGTGCCCGCTGACGACCTTCGACAACCAGCCGCTGTACCACGCCGGGCGCGAACCGGACGACGCAGAAATCGCCCGTCGCCGCGACACGTATTTCCTGCCTTACCACGATGCGCTGGCTTCGCAGATCACGCGCCTGCGTGCACGCCACGGCACCGTGGTGGTGTACGACGCGCACTCGATCCGCTCACACATCCCGCATCTGTTCGACGGGGAGCTGCCGCAGTTCAACCTGGGCACCGCTGGCCCGTCCGGCGCACCTGACACGTCCTGCGACAACGCCTTGAGCGACGTGGTGGAGAACCTGCTGAAGATCAGTGGCATGAGCCAGGTGCGCAACGGCCGTTTCAAGGGTGGCTGGATCACCCGCCACTACAGCAACATCGCCGGCGGTGTGCACAGCCTGCAGATGGAGCTGGCCTGCCGCGGCTACATGCACGAACCCCTGCCGGATCAGGTGGACGAACACAGCTGGCCCACGCCGCTCGACCCCGACCACGCCGCACCGCTGCGCCACACCCTGGCGCAGGTGCTCAATGCCTGCCTTGAATTCGCTACGAACCGGAGCGCCGCATGACCCGCAACGACCCGTCCCGCACCATCGCCGCGCCGACCGGCACCACGCTCAACGCCAAGAGCTGGCTGACCGAAGCGCCGCTGCGCATGCTGATGAACAACCTGCACCCCGATGTGGCCGAGCGCCCGCAGGAACTGGTGGTGTACGGCGGCATCGGCCGCGCCGCACGCGACTGGGAGAGCTTCGATGCCATCGTCGAAACGCTCAAGCGCCTGGACGACGACCAGACCCTGCTGGTGCAGTCGGGCAAGCCGGTGGGCGTGTTCCGCACCCACGCCGATGCGCCGCGCGTGCTGATCGCCAATTCCAACCTGGTACCGCGCTGGGCCAACTGGGACCACTTCAACGAGCTGGATAGGAAGGGCCTGGCCATGTACGGCCAGATGACCGCAGGCAGCTGGATCTACATCGGCGCGCAGGGCATCGTGCAGGGCACCTACGAGACCTTCGTGGAGATGGGGCGCCAGCATTTCGGTGGCGACCTGACCGGGAAGTGGCTGTTCACCGGTGGCCTCGGCGGCATGGGCGGCGCACAGCCGCTGGCCGCCGTGATGGCCGGCGCCTCCTGCCTGGCCGTCGAGTGCCGCAAGAGCAGCATCGACATGCGCCTGCGCACCGGCTACCTGGACACCTGGACCGACAACCTGGACGAAGCGCTGCGCCTGATCGATGAAGCCTGCAAGGCCGGCACGCCGAAGTCGGTGGGCCTGCTCGGCAACGTCGCCGACGTGCTGGCCGAACTGCTCAAGCGCGGCGTGAAGCCGGACCTGCTGACCGACCAGACCTCCGCGCACGACCCGGTGAACGGCTACCTGCCGCAGGGCTGGACCGTCGAGCAATGGGACGAAAAGCGCGTGTCCGCGCCGAAGGAAGTGGAGAAAGCAGCGCGCGCGTCGATGGCCAACCATATCCGCGCCATGCTCGGCTTCCACGCACTCGGCGTGCCGACCGTGGACTACGGCAACAACCTGCGGCAGATGGCGCTGGAAGAAGGCGTGGAGAACGCGTTCGACTTCCCCGGCTTCGTGCCGGCCTACATCCGCCCGCTGTTCTGCCGCGGCATCGGCCCGTTCCGCTGGGCGGCACTGAGTGGCGACCCGGAAGACATCGCCAAGACCGATGCCAAGGTGAAGGAACTGATTCCGGACAATCCCCACCTGCACCGCTGGCTGGACATGGCCGCCGAGAAGATCAAGTTCCAGGGCCTGCCGGCGCGCATCTGCTGGGTCGGCCTGGGTGATCGCGATCGACTC
This sequence comes from Stenotrophomonas sp. FR012, assembly GCF_047520565.2. Classification (NCBI taxonomy): domain Bacteria; kingdom Pseudomonadati; phylum Pseudomonadota; class Gammaproteobacteria; order Lysobacterales; family Lysobacteraceae; genus Stenotrophomonas; species Stenotrophomonas sp. FR012. The sequence goes on along the minus strand of NZ_JAXBQL020000001.1, from coordinate 693,389 downwards.
GGACTGGCGTTCAACGAGATGGTCGCCAACGGCGAACTGAAGGCGCCGGTGGTGATCGGACGTGACCACCTGGACAGCGGCAGCGTGGCCTCGCCAAACCGCGAAACCGAAGCGATGGCCGATGGCTCCGACGCGGTGTCCGACTGGCCGCTGCTGAACGCCCTGCTCAACACCGCCAGCGGCGCGACCTGGGTCTCGCTGCACCATGGCGGCGGCGTGGGCATGGGCTTCTCCCAGCATGCCGGCATGGTGATCGTCTGCGACGGTACCGAGGCAGCGGCGAAGCGGATTGGCCGCGTGCTGTGGAACGACCCGGCCACCGGCGTCATGCGCCACGCCGATGCGGGGTATGACATCGCGATCGACTGCGCGAAGGAAAAGGGACTGGATCTACCGGGGATCCTAGGCTGATCGCAGGGGGGCGGCCCGGCGGCCCCCACTACCCGGAAACACCTGTAGAGCCGAGCCATGCTCGGCTCATTTTTCCGGGTGCATGATGCCTGGCCCGAAGGCAGCCGAGCATGGGCTCGGCTCTACATGCCAAGATGCGCCATCACCGCTGATGGATCACCGCGATGTACCGCACCTTTGCTGCTGCATTGCTCTGCGTCCTGTTCGCTGCTCCGCCCGCATCAGCGAGTGACCTCTCCGCCGGCCTCTCTACCCAGCTTGACGCCCAACTGCAGGCCAACCTCGAACGCTACGGCATCGCCGGTCAGGCGGTACTGGTCGCCCACAACGGCCAGGTGCTGTACCAGGGCGCCAGCGGCGAACGTGATCGCGCTACGCACACACCTGCCACCGTCGATTCCATCTTCGCCGCGCAGTCGATGGCCAAGCTGCTGACCAGCACGCTGGTGATGCAACTGGTCGATCAGGGCAAGGTGGATCTGGATGCGCCGGCAAGCCGCTATGTGCCGGACCTGCCGACTGCATGGCAGGCAATCCACGTGCGCGACTTCCTCAACCACAGCTCGGGTATCGGCGAGTACTACAACCGGGTGGATAACCGCTGGGTGAGCAAGGGCTACCCCGGTGTAGCGCCTGACCTTGGCACTGCGCTGAAGGTGGCCGGCGCTGTACCGATGCAGTTCGCCACCGGCAGCCGCGTGCAGTACACCCAGGCCAACTACCTGGTGCTGACGGCGTTGCTGGAAGCGCACTACCGCAAGTCCTACCCGGCCATCGCGCGCGAACGCATCCTGCAGCCATTGAAGATGGCCAGCACCTCGTGGGGCGTTGCCAGCGTGCCGGCCCGGCGCGCGGCGGTGCCGTACATCGGCAAGGATGGCCAACTGCAGCCTGCCAATGAAGATCCCTGGCCGGACTACGGCTGGGGCCATGCCGATCTGCAGACCACCGTGGGCGACATGAACCGCTTCCTGCAGGCGCTGGCGACCGGCACGCTGGTGCGTACGGAGACCCTGGAAAAGCTCTGGCAGCCGCAGAAACTGAGCGGTGGCGGCAGCAATTTCTTCTCCACGGGATGGGACACCACCCGCAGCGACGGCTACACCCAGGTCGGCCATGATGGCGGCACCCGTGTACGTGCGCGGCTGGCGTACAAGGACACGCTGGCCAGCGGCTACTGGGTGTTCGTGTACCTGACCAACGGCAGCGCCCGCAATGTCTGGTCCAGCACGCTGGTGGAGAGCACGATGGCGGTCGCGGCGCCGCAGGCGTTTCCGCACGCGGTGCTATCCGAGGGGCTGGTCGCGTATGCGCTGGATGATGATGCAGGCGCTGCCCAGGCGATACGCAGTTGGTTGCGCGATAACAACCGGGTGGCGGGCAGCGAGCTGGAACGAGCGATCAACGCCAGCGGCTATGCCATCCGCGAGAGCCTTGGTGCACGCAGGGCGTTGAAGGTATTCGCCCTGAACACCGAGCTGTATCCGGATTCGGCCAATGTGTGGGACAGCCTGGCCGAGTGTCATGCGGCATTGGGCGAGAAGGAAGCAGCTGATCAGTTCTACGCAAAGTCGAAGACGCTGACGAAACCCTCGCCATAAACCCTGCTGTAGAGCCGAGCCCATGCTCGGCTGCTCTTCGTCGCGATGGCAGACAACCGCGCTGCGCGCGATTAGCCGAGCGTGGGCTCGGCTCTACAGGAACACGGCGGGCGGCCATACGCCGCCGATGGGTGACGTGGCGCCGCCGACCTGTTAACTTGCGCGCCACATTCGTGGTTTACAGCATTTCCGCATGTCGCTCTCGTCGTACCGCCCCATCCCCTCGCTGCTGTCTCTGACCGTTTCCCTCGGCCTTTCTTCCACCGCCGCCGCGGCCCCGCAGGCCACCACGCTGGATGCGGTGCAGGTCACTGCTGCTGATGCCAGCGCGCAGGCGCGCGAGGCGCTGAAGCGCGTACCCGGCGCCAGCAACGTCATCGACGTGGCCAAAGCCGACAGCCGACTGTCCAGCAGTGCCGATGTGCTGGCCTACCAGCCGGGCATCAGCGCGCAGTCGCCGGGCAACGAGGGCACCAAGATCTCGATCCGGGGCTCGGGCATCAACCGCGGGCCGGGCGCGCATGCCTCGGGCATTGCGGTGTCGATCGACGGCCTGCCGCTGACCGGCCCAGGTGGCACGCCTTACGAACTGCTGGAACCCCTGTGGCTGTCGCGCGTGGAAGTCCTGCGCGGCGCCAACGGCTTCGAGCGCGGCGCGCTCGCGCTGGGCGGTGCCATCGACTACGTCAGCCGCAGCGGCCGTGATTCGGCGGGCGTGCAGCTGCACTACGAAGCCGGCAGCCGTGGCTACCAGAAGCGCGGCCTCAGCTGGGGCGGCGTCAACGGCGATGTCGACTACTTCCTGGCCTACACCGATACCGAGTTCGACGGTTACCAGCGCCATGCGCACGGCGACGGCAAGGGCGCGATGGCCAACATCGGCTGGCAGATCACGCCCGATCTGCAGACGCGCTTCTTCGTGCGCTACCGCGAAACCAGGCACGAAACGCCCGGTCGCTTGACCAGCGACCAGATCCGAAACGATCCACATGCCGCGAATGCGGCCAACCTGGCCATCGATGCGCGCCGCCCGCAGCCGGGCAGCACCTGGGTGGGCAATGTCACCACGCTGCAGATCGATGAGGATTCGTCGCTGCAGGCCGGGCTGGTCTACCACACCTACCCGATGGACTTGAACGAGAGCCTGTACCGCCAGCAGCTGGACTACGCCAACCTCAACGCCACACTGGACTACCGCCACCGCCACCGGCTGTTCGGGCTGGACAGCGAAACCACGGTCGGCCTGCGCGTCACCCATGACCTGGACGCCGATGTGCGCGAGTCGCTGCGCTTTGCCAGCAACGGCTATGCCGCCGGCACGCGCACGCGTGACTTCCGCCACCACGGCACCGACAGCACGCTGCACGTCAGCAACACCCTCGCCTTCAATGACCGCCTGCGCATGCAGGCTGGGCTGGCACTGATCAACACCCGTCGCGATGTGCAGGTGACCTGGCCAAGCAGCGGCGGCCGCCTGCGTGACCACGACTGGGACTACGCACCGCGACTAGGCTTTACCTGGCAGCACAGCGCGCAGACCCAGTGGTTCGGCAACCTCAGTCGTTCAGTGGAGGCACCGCATCCGTGGTCGATGATCTGGGGCTCGAACCAGTACTTCGGGCCGGGCAATGGCCCGTCTACCGGCCGCCAGCGCGCGCCGGTGCCGATGCAGAACCAGACCGCCACCACGCTGGAACTGGGCGCGCGCGGTGACGCGGCGCTGGGCCGCTGGGAACTGACCGGCTACTACGCCCACGTGAACCACGAACTGCTGAGCGTCGAACTGCAACCGCTGCCGAACCTGTTCATCGCCGAGAACAATGCCAGCCCCACCGTGCACCGCGGTATCGAGGCCGGATTGGACAGCACGCTGTGGCAGGCTGCACCGGGCCGCCTGTCGCTGCGCCAGGCGTATACCTTCAGCGACTTCCGCTACCGCCACGATGCACGTTTCGGCAGCAACCGCCTGCCCGGCCTGCCGCGCCACGCCTACCAGGCCGAGCTGCGCTTCGATCATGCATCCGGCCTGTACGCGGCACTGAACACCGAATACGCCTCGCGCATCGCGGTGGACTATGCCAACAGCTACTGGGCCGACAGCCATGTGATCTTCGGCAGCCGTATCGGCTACGACGCCCCCGGCGGTCGCTGGCAGGCCTGGGCGGAGATGCGCAACATCGGCAACCGCCACTATGCCGCCACGGTCACACCGGGCTACGACGATGCCGGCAGGGATGTCGCCCGCTCGACACCGGGCGAAGGTCGTGGCGTCTACGCAGGTGTGCGCTGGCGCTTTGATTGATGGCAGAAGGCGGCGCCGGGCGTGATCCGGCGCCGCCGTTCCTGGGTCAGCCGATACGCCACGCTGGCAGGCGCTCGCTGCGCTTCCAGATGGAAGGCGCGAAGCCGATCAGCACCAGTGCCGCCAGCCACTTCGGCGACGTACTCAGCAGCGTGGAACCGAGCGAGCCGTCGCTGGGTGCGAGCTGCTCCTGCCAAGGGTTGTAACCCAGGTAGAGGATGCTGCCGGCCCACCACAGCAACGCTGCGCCGATGCCCACCAGCAACAGGGACAGCGTGCGGCAGGTCCAGCGCTGCGAGGTGGTTCCCCACTCGCGGGACACCGCTACCAGCAGACCCACCACCAGCAGCGACACCAGTGCCACCAGGCCGATATCAACCTTCGGTCCAATGCGCTCATAGGCGCAGGCGCGGCATTGCGCCTCTTCCGCGGCAGTGCCGGCTTCAGCGCCATCGCCCTGCCCGGCTGCCGGCTGCGCCAGTGCTGCAAACGGCAACCACACCTCCAGCAGCGTCACCATGATCCAACGAAACAACGTCCTGTTCCTGCGTACAGCGACATCCATGCGCTCTTCCTCGTCAGTGGTTGTGTGTCTCAGTGGGCGTTCGGCCATCCAGCGCCCCGGTTCCCGATGCAGTACGACAAGCTCCGGATAGGTGAAACCGCCAGGATACGAATCCTCGGCGACCGCGATCATAGCCCACTGTTCAGGGCGGCTGAAAACAGGTCGGGACCGGGCCATATGAAGGAAGCAACCGCATTACAGCCCCTGGATGACCTGCAGCAGGTGGCTCGCACCCGGCACGAGTTCCTGAGCAAGCCAGCCCAGCACCGCGAAGAACAGCAACAGGCCGATCAGCGGCCAGACCGTGTGCGACACGCATACCCGCCACCATCCCTGCTCGTGCATGCCCTGCATGCGCCGGTACAGGCCGCCGGCGATCGCCGCATCCACCAGCAGTTCGGCCATCAGCACCGGCGCCGACCACACCACCCACACGCTGGCCAGCAGGACGGTCGCCACCAGCGCGACGATGCCGAGGACGGCCAGCAACGGCAAGCCCGCTTCGTCTTCAGCGAGCCCGGCCAACGGCAACTCTCCGGCGTCGCCACTGCTCACCGATGCCGGCTCGTTCCACGAGGCCGACGCACCACCACCGCCGGAACGGCCGCCGGCGCCGCTCCACGGTGATTCCACGGCACTGCCGCGAGGGGATGGGCTGCCACCGCCCACATCCGGCGACAGGCCATCCAGTACGTTGTCCCAACGCCAGCGGATCCAGATCCACATCAGCAGCAGGAACACGCCGTAGGCCAGCACGACGGCCATCGGGTAGCGAAACCACATCTCGTCGATACCGGCCAGGCGCAGCAGGTGCGAGGCAAGAAAACCTGCAGCGCCGGTCAGGGCGACGATCAGCGCCATCTGCAGGCGTGGCCAACCACGCTGCTGCAGGTGCCGGCGCGCACGCACGACTTCGCTGCCGCGGTTCATCGGCAATATCAGTGAACTGCGTGAAAAATGGCGCGAGCGCTTCACGCCGCCGCCAGGGGGCAGGAGGCATCGCGGCCAGGGACCTCGGGAACCTGATGCTGCATGCGGACATCCTTGCCGGGCACGCGTAGGCAGTGTTGGGCGGATTCTACCGCGGGCAGCTCCGCTGTCCAGACGGCGGTTCCAAGCGGCCGTTCCTCAGCTGCGATCAACGATCCGTTCGATGCGGTCACCCGCGAACACGAACTCGCTCTGGCCCTGCAGTTCCAGCTCAGTGCCCGCACGCGGTCCATCGGGAACATCCTGTGCGAACACGCCGCGCCAGCCAATCGTCGCCGTCGCCCGATCACCATCGAACACCAGCGCCAGCAAGCGCTGTTCGCGCTCCCGGAACAGGAGCGCAGACTGGCGTGCCAGTTCGCCAAAGGCATCGACGCCTTCGGTGACCATCGTCAGCTGGCCGCCGCTGTGGTTCTCGAAGCGTACGTTGTGCGCCAGCACCGCCAGCATGGCGTCGATATCGAAGCGGTTGTAGGCCTGCAGGTAGTGCTCGATCAACTGACGATGGTGCAATTCGTCCATGGCGGCATCCAGTCGTGGGCTGCTGGCGAGTCTGGCCTGTCGGCACCGGCCGATCAAGGCCGCGTGGCCGCCTTCAGCAGCTGCGCGGCCACCTGATCGAACGGGGCGATGTCCTGCAGCGCACGGCACATCGCCACCGCCCCCTCCACGCTGGCGATCACCAGGCTGGCCAGCTCAGCCGCTGCTGGCGGGGCGTGTCCTTCGGCGACGAATGCCGAGGCGAGGTGGCCGTGCCAGCGTGCGAACACCTCGGCGGCCGCCGCGCGGGGTTGGCTGGGTGTCGCCTCCACCGGCTCCTCCACGGCAGCGGCCAGCACCGGGCAGCCGGCGCGGAAATCGGAGCGCAGCAGACGCTCGCGCCACATCGCAAGGAACTGCTGCAGGCCCTGTACCGCCCCATCCTTCAACAGCTCCACCAGCAGCGCCTCCACCTTGTCGCCGGCCATGTGGGTGGCGCGCGCCAGCAGCTCCTGCTTGCCGCCGGGAAAGTGATGGTAGGTGGAGCCCAATGGCGCCTCGGCCAGCTTGGTCACTTCGCGGATGCTGGTGGCATTGAGGCCCACCCGCGCCAGCATCTGCGCCGCGGCATCGATCACGCGCTGTGGGGCATCGGACGGTCGCGGGCTCACGGCGGTCTCCTTGCTAAGACAGTCGTCATAGATTAGCGTACCGGCGATTCTATAACAGTCGTCATAGCCATGAATCTCTGGTTCCGTCTGCTCTACCTGCTGCTGTGCAGCCTGTTCCGGCCGAAGCTGGAGGCCCCGTTCGGGGTCTCGCGGCTGCAGTTCCGGGTGCTGCCCAACGACCTGGACAGCAACCTGCACATGACCAACGGCCGCTACTGGAACATCTTCGACCTGGGCCGGCTGGACCTGATCCTGCGCATGGGTCTGGGCCGGGTGGCGCTGCGCGAGAAATGGGCGCCGATCGTCGGCGCCGGCACCATCCAGTTCCGCCGCGAATTGAAGCCGTTCCAGCGCTTCACCCTGGAAACACGACTGGTGGGCTGGGTCGGCTCGCGCGGCATCATGGAGCAGCGCGTGCTGATCGGTGCCGAGCAGAAGATCGCCACGCGCGCGTTGCTGGTCACCGGCATCTACGACCGCCGCGCGCGCCAGTTCCTGGGCATGCCGAAGATGATGGAAGCGATCGGTGTGGTTGCCCCGCCCTCGCCGCCGCTCAGTGCGGCCGCCGAAGCGTTGCTGGCGGCCGATGCAGCGTTGAAGCAGGACAATGCCTGAGCTTCAGGGGGCGGCCAGCGGCACCGCGTGCAGATTGCGCGATACGACCTGGGTGCGCCCTCCCACATGCAGCACGTACTCGAAGGACTGCCGCATGCGGCTGTACGCGCCACCCTCCGGCACGCCGTAGTTGGCGCCCACGCTGAGGGTATGCCGGCCTGGCGGCAACGGCTTGAGCATCACCCAGTAGCCGTCGGCGGCGGCCAGCCGTGAGTCTGCGTCATCGTCATCCATGCGGAAGCAGCCTTCACTGCGCACCCGATGCATGCGCATGTCGCCCAGGGGTTGGCCATCCAGCAGCACCACTGCACTGATCAGATAATCGTTGTTGACCGCCGCCCCCGCCTGCAGCTCCTTGCAGGACACAGACTCATCCACCTGGTAGTGCGCCATGTTGATGATCGGCAGCAACAGGTACTTGCCCACCGGCACCACGCATTCGCGATGTGGCCGGAAACGGCCATTGGTGCCGGCCAGGTTCCAGACCGGGCCTTCCTGGCCCACATCGCATACACGGCCATCCGGGTCGAGATAGGGCGCGCCGCCCTGGGCGTCGGCCCAGCGCCACCAGCGGGCGGTCCATTCGGCCAGTGAAACTCCGGCCACCGGCTCACGCGTCAGCGGCGAAGGCGCCGCCGTGTCTGCACTGAACGCCGGCACGGCCGCCAGCAGCAGTGCCATCGTCGCGCCGCTGCGGCGCAGCCATCCCTGGATTCCCTTCCGCATCACCCACCCGATCGTCCCTGGCGGCCACGCTGCGTGGCCGGCTCCGGGGCCATTTTACCTCGACGGGCTGGACGCTGTGCATTGCGGGTGCTGTGCCTAGTCCGGCGCCATTGCGCGCCTGATTGCAGCCTCCGCCAGCGGCGCCATCACCGCATAGCCCTTCGCCGTGGGATGCACGCCATCCTCGGCCAGCTGCGGATCCAGCCCTCCGGCGGCATTGGTCATCGGCGTGTAGTAGTCCAGATAGACCAGCTGCTTCGCATCGGCATGGCGCTTCAATGCCGCGTTCAATGCGCGCACCTTGGGAGCAGGTGCCGTGCCCGGCAACCACGGGTAATCGCTGACCGGCAGCACCGATGCCAGTACCACGGCGATGCCATGTGCGCGTGCCAGGTCCACCATCGCGTGCAGGTTGTCTTCAATCATCGCCTGCGTGGACGGGCCGGTGTTGCCGGCAATGTCGTTGGTGCCGGCCAGGATCACCACCACCTGTGGCTTCAGGGCCAGCACGTCCTGCGGGAACCGCACCAGCATCTGCGCCGTGGTCTGGCCACTGATGCCGCGGTTGAGCCAGCCCTTGCCGGGAAAGAACGATGCGCTGCCTTCCCTGCCCCAGCCTTCGGTGATGGAATCACCGTAGAACACCACGCGTGGTTGCCCCGGTACAGCGGCAGGCAGTCGCGCGTTGGCGTCGCGATAACGCTGCAGTTGCGGCCAATCGGCCAGGCGCTGCTGCATGAAGCGCACTTCGTCCGCGCGCAGGCTTTCGACAGGCTCCAGCAGCAAAGGGTTGATCGCGGGCATCTCGGCCGCCACCCCGTGGGCGCTCAGCGCGATACCGAGGGCAACTGCGGCCAGGCCGCCGGACAAGGAACGCATGGGGTCTCTCCCTTGAATGTGCGGGCCAGTCTAGCGCGCGGCCCCGCGCTTACCGCGCCGCCGACCGCGCGGCCACGCCGGTCACCTTGGCCGGCATCCACATGCCGGGCGTCCAGCCACTGGCAGCCAGGATTGCCTTCGGGTTGTCCTGCTGGATCAGCGCACGCACTGCATCGCGCTTGTCCTTGGCCTGCAGGTAATAGGCCTTGGCGATGCGGTAGCCCACCCAGTACCCGAGGTCATAGGGCTCCTGCGAACCGGGCTTGTAGTTGTACAGCCACGGCGACAGATCGGTACTGTCCACATCCAGCGCAAAGGCGCTTTCAATGTGGACCTCGCGGCCGCGCGTCCATGCCGCATGGCGACTGTTGCCGACGTTGCCGGAAATCAATTCGGCGATGAATTCGGCGATGCCTTCGCCCAGCGAAACACGCAGCACCGTCGCATGCGGGTCGCCGGGCTCGAAATCGGTCAGGCCGGTCTGCTGGATGTGCACGTACTCGTGCGCGATCACGTGCACGAAACGGTCCTGCACGTTGGGATTCATGAAATCGGCTGCACACAGCGCTTCCAGGCCGATGATCACCCCACTCTTCGAGGTCAACCCGACCGGCCGACCACGGCCGACCGCAAGAGTCACCGGAGGAAACGCGGCCTGCGGATAGATCGCCTGCAGGTTGCCGAACACCTGCACCAGGCGCTGCTTCACCGCCGGCAGCTCCGCCAGGCAGCTGCGGCCCTGCACATACACCCCGGGCTGGCTGGCAATGGCTTCGGCCATGCGTTCGGGCGTGACCCGGCGCGCCTTCGCCAGTTCACTCAGGCCCGGACTGCCTTCGGCCAGGTAACCGGCCAGCTGGGCGACGCTGGGCTTGCCGCCGGTGCTGTCGTAGAGCGCGTAGAAGCGGCTGGCATCGGTGGTGAGGATCTGCGGCCCCGGCGGGGTACCCGCCGACGCCACGCCGACCGCCCCGGCACAGGCCAGGGCAAGCAGGCAACGCAGGAAACTGGACATCGCTCCGTCCTTGGTGGAGTGCATGCGAAGCGCGCAATCTATCACTCCGCCCCGGCCACCGCAGCGGGCACATGCAGGCCCTTCGGGGCTGTGCCAGACTCACTCAGGCACCTGCCATGGATGATGGAGCACCGCACGATGATGATCGTTCCCGCGTACTGGGCCGAAGCCCGCCTGCAGGCCCGTTTCCGTGGCCGGCCGGTGGTCGTGCGCCGCTTCGGCTGGTCCGATGAGGGTCCTGCCCAGGCCCAGGCCCACGCCGACCGCCGTGCCAACGAAGCACTCAATGCCATCCTTGCCGGCCAGGTGCTGCCGCGACGCGAAGTGCGCAGCAACTACGGTGTGGAAGGTGTACCTATCCGCGAGCAGATCGTGCAGCGCGACGGCGATGTCATCATCACCCGCAACAGCTATGGCGCGTTGTGCCTCAACAGCCCCGACGTGCTGTTTGCCGACATCGACCATGCGCAGCCACCGGCCGGATGCCTGATACCGGCCATCGTGGCTGCGATCGTGCTGCTTGCCGGCGCCGTCATCGGCACCCTGCTCTGGCACTGGCTGGTGGGCCTGGTATTGGGTGTGGCGGCCGTAGTGCTGGTGAATGCCGCGATGCTGATGCAGCGCAAGCGGCGCCTGGCCGCCGCCGGTGGCGCCGAAGGTGTGGCGCTGCAGCGGGTCGCAGCCTTCAGCGAACAGCATCCGGACTGGCATCTGCGCACCTACCGCACGCCGGCCGGACTGCGCGTGCTGGCGATGCATGCCACCTTCTCGCCCGAGGACGAGCAGCTCCAGGCATTCTTCAAGGCACTGGGCACCGACACCCTGTACGCGCGCATGTGCCGGCTGCAGCATTGTTTCCGTGCGCGACTGACACCGAAGCCGTGGCGCGTCGGCCTGAAGTACCGCATCCGGCCGCCGGTGGCCGCGTGGTCAGCCGAACAGGCCAACAATCCGGATCGACTGGCCTGGATTGCCGAGTACGAAAAGAAGAGTGCCGGCTTTGCCGCGTGCACCTACCTGCGCAGCTTCGGCGACACCTCCCGGGTGCATGCCAAGGCCGAGCATGTGCGCGAGCTGCACGATCGGCTGTCGCACGCGCAGGACCGGTTACCGCTGGCCTGAACGCAATGAGCGCTCAGTCCACGCCCTGCACGAACGGCTGCCCTGCCAGGGTAGTGCCCAGCCGCACCGCGATCTGCTGACCTTCCTTTTCGAAGGTCGTCGCGCACTGCTTGGCGCCCCTTTGGCATCCGACTTCCGGAAAGCCCTCGAGTGACTCAGGCGCGCCCTGAACCGGACTCACCTGCCACCCTGCCGCATCCATGAGGCGCTTGGCCTTGGCATAAGGCATGCCGGCGACAATGCCCAGCTGCGCCAGTTCGGAGGGGAGTGATTGGGCATGCAGGCTCGGCATCATCACCAGCGCCAACACTGCGGCAACACGTTTGGACTTCATAGGTGAAACCCATGGCAGACAGCAACAGGCCTGCAGCGTATCGCAGCGTCCGCACGCCATGGCACCCGCATCACATATGGTTACGCAATCGCAACCGCCAATGACACGAGGTCACCCTCCGGATCCATCAGGTACTGTTGAGAACCGCCACGGGGGCCTCGCGCGCCGCCCGCCGCGCCGGTACCCAGGCAGCCAGCTGCCCCAGGGCGAACACCAGCCCGACGCCCAGCACCAGGTACCCGGGATCGATGCGAGGTACCTCGTAGTAGCGCGAAACCCAGACATTCAACGCCAATGCCAGTACGCTGCCAGCGATCGCGCCGACGAAGGTCAGCATCAGATTCTCGATCATGAAGAAGCTGATCACATCGCGCCTGCGGGCACCCAACGCACGTCGTATGCCGATCTGCGGATAGCGCTTGCGGACCCAGAAGCTGGCCAGCCCATACACGCCCGTGCCGGTCACGATCAACAGCGAGATGCCGGCGCACAGGAAGATGATCGCCATGGTCTGGTCACGCCGGAAGTATTCCGCACGCAGTTCGCTGAAGCGCTGGACCCGGGGCAGCATCCGGTTCGCTTCGCGCGCGGCCAGCGCATTGCGGGCCGAGTCGAGGACCGCGGAAAGCGCGTCCGGCTCGCTGCGCACCGCGTACATCACACGGGTGCCGGCAGCAGCAGGCTGTCGCCTGTTCAGCGACCGCGCTGGCGCTCGATTTCCGCATGCAGTCCCTGCAACTTCACCAGGTACTGCTGGAAAACGCCCAGATCTTGCTCGACCAGGCTTGACCAGTCAGGCTTCGCATTCAGCAACTGCTCGACCTGCTGCTGCGGTGGGCGATCAAAGCCCTCGCCCAGGACGGCCAGGTAGCGCTCCCTGAATCCCTCCGGATCCTGCTGGTCCTGGGCGAAGAGCTGCACCGCAATCAGTCCGGCATACAGGTAATTGGCCAGGTAAAGCGGATCCTCATACATCAGCCGCTTGGATATCCAGGTGCTGCGCAGCTCGGGATACTGCTCCGATGCGCCCCCGTACCTGCCCAGCACCTTCATCGTCAGCGTATCAAGCGCGTCTGCGTTGCCAACCTCATCGGCGGCCACGTCCTGATAGATGGACTGTTCCAGATCGGCCTCTTCAGACGATACGAACAGCTGCAGGATGATGTCATCAAGCAACGACTTCAGGTAATACGCCTTGGCACGTGGATCACTGGCCTGCCGGTAGAGCTGATCGCGGAACTTCAGTTCGTTGTAGATGGCGAAGGCCTCGGTCAACCACTTGTTGCCGTTGCGCTGGAATGATGATGCGCCGCCGCGCTGCATCCACTGGCCATGCATGGCATGGCCGGCTTCGTGAGCGATCTGGACATCCCCCTCCAGATCGCCCTGGCGATGGCCAACGAACAGCAACGAACGTACACCGGGGGCGCTGATCGAAAACGCATCCATCGCGCGCCGCCCTGCCGATCCGCCCAGATCCATGCGTCCGCCCGCAGGATCGAGCAGCCCGCGCAGCCCTGTCACGTAATCCGGCCCCAGCACCTGCATTGATGCCGCCGCCGCATCACGCAACTGCGCCAGGTCAAGCGGCGGAGGAATATAGCCCGCATCAGGCAGGTCCATGTCCCAGATCTGTGGAGACGCCTGGCCCATGCGCTCAAGATGGGTCAACTGCATCTGCTGGTAGTTCCGCCGCAGCAGCGCGTGGCGCGCTACCGCCGCCAGTGTCGCGTCGACGGCGGCCTGATCCAGGCCCATGTGCCGGTAGCTGCGGTCAGGCGCAATTCCATCGCCCTGCAGTTCCGACGCATGCTCGTTAAGGCGGACCAGGCCCAGCAGCACCGTTGCCATTTCGCTGCGCCGCGACGCCATTCCCTGCCAGTAGGCACGCCATGCCGCTTCGCGCAGTGAACGGTCCGGCAGGCGGGAAAGGGCTCTCGCGTCGGTGCGACTGTCGAGCGTGCGGCCTTCATGTTCGAAACGCGCAAAGGGGGCCGACTGCAGCAGCTGCCGGTGCAGACGCCCGAAGCTGTCCAGCGCCGGGTCAGCCAACGTGTCGACCGCATCCACCAGCGCTGCATTGGCCGGCTGCACATCCTCCCGCAACGCCCGTTCACGCAGGTCGGCATGCGGCCCGATCCAGGCAGCGTGCGCGGGCGCATCACGCAATGCCTGCTTGGCAATCGCCGCGATGCGTCCACATGCGCTGGCGACTTCGCCCTGGGTGTTGGCCAGCCGGGCATCGTCGGCATTGCGCGCGGCCTGAAGATGCAGGTAGCCATGGTGCCGGAGGCACTCGCCATACAGCTGTTCGGCCTGCTGGAACCGCACGTACGCCGGCGCCTGAAGGGCTTTCAGGGCATGGGTCCTGCGCTCGAGGTTCTGCCAGGCCTCACGTTCCTGGGAGGCGCTGCCAAAGTAGCTGCGGTCATCTGCCCGCAGAGCCTGCGCTTCCACTCCGTGTGTCATCCCGGCCAACAGCGTCGCGATGACAAAAGTGATGGCGCGCATTCCATTGCGATGCATCGATGTCTCCTGGTCTGTTTCCACTCCCAGCTTAGCAGCCCGGGTGGACCCGGATGCCGCATGGCAGGTGGCTTCCCGATTCCCGATTGCGCATCCGGATCCAGGCCGTCTACCCACTCACATCCCGATACAGCAAGGCCGCCCTGGGGCGGCCTTCCCGTTCCATTACTTGGCGTTCTTCACGTAGGTATCGAACCAGTTCAGCATTTCCGACACCAGCTGCTCGTTCGACTCCAGCGCGGTATACCAGTGCGGTTCATTCGGCAGCATCACCAAGCGGGTGGTACCACCGTTGCCACGGATCGCCTGGTAGAGCTTGCGCGACTGGAACGGCTCGGTGCCCGGGTTGGCGTCGTCCTCGCCGTGGACCAGCAGCAGCGGCAGCTTGATCTTGTCGGCATAGAAGAACGGAGAGGCCTTCAGGTACACGTCCTGCGCCTGCCACACCGAGCGACGCTCGTTCTGGAAGCCGAACGGGGTAAAGGTCTTGTTGTACGAACCACTGGTCGCCACGCCAGCCTTGAACAGGTTGGTATGGGCGATCAGGTTGGCGGTCATCAGGCCGCCATGGCTGTGGCCGGTCACGCCGATGCGGTTGCGATCGACCACGCCCATGTCCACCGCCTTGTCCACCGCTGCCTTGGCGTCGGCTTCCAGCTGCTCCAGGTAGGTGTCGTAGGCGTTCTTCGGGTCACCCACGATCGGGAACGAGGCGTTGTCGATGATCGCGTAGCCGGCCAGCAGCATCAGGCGGTACGGCTGCAGGCGGGTGAAGGTCTGCTGCGAACCGGACACCTGCCCCGCCTGCGCGGCGTTGGCGAAGTCGGCCGGGTAGGCGTACAGGATCGCCGGCACGCGCTGGCCTTCCTTGTAGCCCGGCGGCGTGTACAGGGTGAACGACAGGTCCACGCCATCAGCACGCTTGTAGGTCACCAGCTGCTTCTTGATCTGGCGCACTTCCGGAGTCGGGTCGACCAGCTTGGTCAGCGCGGTCGCGGTGGACGCGAACTGCGCCTCGCCGGTCTTCGCATCGGCCACCGCCTCACCCTGCTGACGGATGAAGGCGTTCGGCGGATCGATCACCGACTGGTGCCAGGTCAGGTAGCGCCCAGGCGTATTGCTGAAACCAAGGAACTGCTCGTAGGCATCAGCGCTGCTGCGGAACAGGCGCTCGCTCTTCAGCGTGCCGAGATCGAGGCGGTCGAGGAACGGACGGTCGCCCTGCGGCGAGGCACCACGGCCGCTGAGGAAAACATGGTTGCCCTCACGGCGTACGACCTGCGCACCATTCGGCAGGCGGGTGAAGACCAGGTTGCCGGGGTTGCCGTACAGCTCATCGCTGGACATGTCCCACAGCAGGCGGCCTTCCTTCTTCGGCTGATCCACATCGACGATGCGGGTCTGCATCCAGTGGCGGTTCTCGTCGTTCTCGAACTGGAACGCCACGGCCGGATCGGCGGTCCATGCGAAGCCTTCGAAGCGTTGTGCGGTGCGGGCGATCTCGACCGGCTTGCCGTTGAACGGTGCCTTCAGCATCAGTACCCGATCGCGATGCGGCACGCTGACCTTCCAGTCGCCCTTGTCCAGCGCTTCGGCATAGACCAGGGTGGCCGGATCGGTAGCACGCCAGTCGAAACCGCGCGGGCCTTCCGGCACACCGTGCACCGGCACGCGGTCGGCCAGCGGCAGGCTGGCGATCGGCGTGGACTTGCCGCTGGCGATATCCAGCACGGCCACGTCGTTGGCGAAGCGCTGGTAGGTCACCGCGTGCGAATACGGTGCCTTGATCGATTCGGTCAGCACGTGCACGCCATCGGGTGCGGCACTGACGTCGTTGAACAGTGCCGGCTGGCCGACCGGACGCACGCTGTTGGCGACGGTATCGACCACGGCCAGCTGCGAGGCACCGTAGTAGGCGAACAGCTTTTCGTCATGCACGCTGGTCAGCGTATCGCGGGCTTCGTAGGTGCTGCTCTCGCCGCTGCTGCCCAGCGACTCCTGCGCATCCGGGCCGGTCGGCACGCCACCGTTGGACGGCGCCGGGCCCTGGTTGGCCGGCACCAGCTTCACCAGCAGGTTCTGGCTGCCGCCCAGCCACTGCACGGTATAGCCGAAAATCGGGTTCAGCTGCACATTCGGCACCTGCTTCACCTGGCCGGTAGCGGCATCGCCCACCCACAGCTGCACGCTGGTATCGACCGCGTTCTGGAACGCAAAGTGGCTGCCATCGGCCGACCACAGCGCGCCGGTGGCACAGCCCTGCGGCAGATTGACCTTGGTCTGCTGGCCACTGCCGATGTCGACCAGGGTGAAGTCGGCCACGCAGGCCGGGATGCCATAGCCACCGGGGGTGTCATGGCGGCTGCGGTTCTTCGGTTCCAGGCGCACGCCAGCCAGCTTCAGGTACGGCTGGGCGACACGGCTGATCGACGGGTAGGTCTGCGCAGTGGTCAGCAGCAGGCGCTGGCCACCCGGGGCCACGTTCGGCGCCGGCGGCGGCGGTGCCTTCAACACCTTGAGCAGGTGCTCCGGCGGCTTCGCGTAGTCCGCAAGCGCCGGGCCAGCGGCCAGCAGGCCGAAGGTGGCAACGGCAACGGCCGCCGCCAGAGAGGTTCGACGGATGAGCATCCTTATCCCCTGGGTGTGAATGGGTACCCGGAATCGGGCAAGGTCCCGAATCTAGCACCGCAGGGGTTGTCGTGAATGGGCCGGAAGGGCTAGTGGCCGGATGGGGCAAAGTGGGACACGCCCGGAGAGGCCGGCAATGGACCGGCATCTGCCAGGTGTGGTCTGTCGTCACTGCTGGGCGTGCAGGTCCCAGGCAGTCAGGTAATCGGGGTCGACCACGATCATGCCACTGTTCCGCATGCGGTACTCGCCGGGCTCGGCGGGCAGGTACTGGTCGAGCATCGGCGGCAGATAGCGCTCATGGCCGTCATTCTCGTCCGCCAGCACCACGCCTTCGTCGGCGCTGATGCGCAGCACCGTACCGGCGTATTGTTCCAGCCCCTGCACCTGGCCGTCACCGCCATAGCGGGTGACGCCCACCAGCACCACCTTGCCGATCATTTCCTCGACCTTGGCATCGTCCAAGGGCGGCAGCATGGGAGTGAATTCATCGCTCATCGGTGCACCTCCGTAGCCTGCTGGACATCGTGGATGAGGTTTCCGCTTCGCAGTGCGCGTCGCTGGCAGCCGAGCAGGTGCCCAGCCCGAAGCCTCGGCATCGAGAGTGCCAGTGCGCCCATGAACCCAAGGGTTCCTGGAGCACGATGCTGCCATCGCGGGCGGAAGGGACAGGTGAAGGCCGAAATCGGTCCTCGCCGATCAGAGGGTTGTACCTGCACCCACGCTAGAATGCGCCCATGCGCACCGTACATGCCCTCCGCTACATCACCCCGTTACGGGAAGGCGGCTCCCTGCCCGCCGTGGTCGAGACCGACGACGACGGCATGGCCGTGCTGAAGTTCCGCGGCGCCGGCCAAGGCCCGAAGGCGTTGATCGCCGAGCTGATTGCCGGTGAGATGGCACGCACGCTGGGCCTGCCGATTCCGGAAATCCTGTTCGTCGAGCTGGACCGCGAGTTCGCCCGCACCGAGCCCGACCCGGAAATCCAGGAGCTGATCCGCGCCAGCGAGGGCCTGAACCTGGGCCTGGACTACCTGCCGGGTGCGATCAATTACGATCCGGCGGCGATGCCGGTGGATGCAGACCTGGCCTCGCGCATCGTCTGGTTCGATGCATTCACCAGCAACGTTGATCGCACCACGCGCAACCCCAACCTGATGGTATGGCACCGCAGGCTGTACCTGATCGACCACGGTGCGGCCATGTATTTCCATCACGACTGGGCCAACGCCGGCGATGCCTGCGAAAAGCCGTTCGTGCTGATCCGCGACCATGTGCTGCTGTCGTTCGCCAGCCGCATCGCCGGGGTGGATGCCGAACTGGCCGCGCGCCTGAGCGATGCCGAGATCGAGCGCATCGTCGGCCTGGTGCCGGACAGCTGGCTGGTCAACGAGCCGGCATTCGACAGTCCGCAGGCCTATCGCCAGGGCTACATCGACTATCTCAAGCATCGCCTGAAAGTGCGTGCGGTGTTCGTGCAGGAGGCCGTCCGTGCCCACGCTGCACACGTATGACTATGCGGTCATCCGCGTGGTACCGCGGGTGGAACGCGAGGAGTTCATCAACGTCGGAGTGATCGTCTCCTGCCCCGGCGCGCGCCATCTGGAAGCGGCCATCGAGATCGATCCGGCACGCCTGCACGCGTTCGCTCCAGCGCTTGATCAGGATGCGTTGCAACCGTGGCTGGATGCGATCGTGGCCATCTGCCGTGGTGACGCCAGCGCCGGACCCATCGCGCAGTTGCCGGCGCGTGCGCGCTTCCATTTCCTTACCGCCAAGCGCAGTTCGGTTGTGCAGATGTCGAGCACGCATGTCGGCCGCACTGCCGACCCGGCGGGTGTGGTGGAACACCTGATGACGAAGATGGTGCGGGTACCGGCACCAACCGAGCAACATTGATTGGGTAGAGTCGACCGCTGGTCGACTGCCGTTCGCGGGAAGCAGGCGCACCGTCTTCGTGGCCGTACCGGTGCTCCCTACCCTCGCCCTGCACCACGAAACCAAGCCATACCAGCCCTTGTGGTTCTGCGCCGTGGTGGCCCGCTGCAGCAATGCAGGTGAGACCAGCGCTCCGCTTTGCAGGCCTGGGCGAGCTTCATCTTGTCCGGCGTTTCAGCGCCCACGATCTGGAACCGCTTCACCTGCCGCAGATTGGCCAGGTCCATGACGGTCGTCACCCCAGCTGCATCCACGCTAGGGACTCTGCCGCAACACCTCGACCGTGACGGCGAACGCCTCGATGCGATGCCATTCGATCCGCTCATACGGCAGCGATTCCACACCCATGCCGATCTGGTACCGCACCGCTTCCTCGGGCGCGGCGAAATCCCGCGATTCGTGCTGCGCTGTGGCCAGCACATAGGCAATCTGCCGATGGTCGGTATTGCCGTTGTCGATGCTGGTACGCACGATCATCTCGACCGACTGGTCCCGGGTCAGGCCGAAGCCCACCCCACCTTTTCCATAGCCTTCGCTCATCCTTCAGCTCGCCAGTTCCGGAACGCATCCGTTCGTCGGGGGAAGACCTACTTCAGCAGGTCCGATTCGGTAGGGGCCTCGCCCCTGCAGGTGTCATAGCGGCGCTGCAGCAGCGTGCGTGGCCCGGTTCCGCGCAGCTGGATGACCTTGTCCTCGCGCTCGCACGGGTTGACCTTCGCGCGCAGCACGAACCGCCCATTGTCGATATGGTCGATGTCGCGCCCGCCGATGGCCGCTTCCAATGCCTTGGCACGCACATAGCGGTTGACCTTGGCGTCGAACAGGTAGAACGCATGCGCCGGAACGTTGTAGACACCGTTGTTGTCCTGCCACACCTGCAGGTCCGGCACGCCATCGCCATTGAAATCCGAAACGGTCAGCAGCACGGCCGCCGCACCCTGGGCATCGGCGCCAGCGCGGGTCAGGCGCGGCTGCACGCCCGTGACCGCCACGTTGCGCCCGCCACGGGTCACGCCCATGCTCCGCACCCTGCAGGTCGTCACGTTGTCGGTGCCGCCGCAGTCGGCCACCTGGAAGACCACCTGCAATGCAGGCGTGATCCTGCCCTCGCCGGGCCGCAGGACGATCCTGCCCTGTTTGTCGGGCGCGGCATCGGCGGTATGCACAGCGGCCTGCGCCGGCGCCGGGGCCGCCCTGGCTTCCGCCACCAGCGCCGCCGCACCGCCGCCCTGCAGCTGGCGGGCACGCAGCAGGGTCATGTGCGTGCGGCATTGCTGTGAATCCAGCTGGGCAACGGCCGTGCTGCCTTCCGGGCAACGACTGTCGCGCTGGCGCAGCCATTGCCGCTGCAGATCGCGCAGCACCTGCTGATCACTGGCGGTCAGCGTGGAGCGCGCCGCACTGTAGGCGGCGTTGAGCGCATCGTCGTGCACCTTGAATTCAGCGTCGACACAACGACGACGGGCGTCCAGTGCGGTGACCGCGGCCGCCATGCAGGGCGCATAGGCAGGGCTCAGAAGGCGTGCATCGCCGGCAATCAGTTCGGCACCACTGGGCACCTTGCGTGCGGCGGGCTGGGGCTGCGCCTGAGCGCTTGCCCACAGGCAGGGGCCAAGCAGAAGCAGTCCTGCCAGCAACCGGGTGCCACGCCCCGATAGGCGTTCAGAGTTCAGCATGCGTTTCCTTCCCTGGGGGGGTTGGCCGGCCCCGTCCTGTTCCGATGATGGATGCTGCCCGGTCGCCAGCGCAACTTCGGCTACAGCGGTCACAGCCCCGCGTGCGTGTTCAGGCCGGCAACCGCTAGTTCGGCAGGGCAAACGCCATCACGTAATCGCCGTTCGGGGTTTCCATGAAATGGTGGCCGCCGGCCATGATCACCACGAACTGGCGTCCGTCCTGTTCATACACCATCGGCGTAGCCTGCCCGCCCGCGGGCAGCGCCGCGTGCCATAGCTCCTTGCCGGTCTTCAGGTCGATGGCGCGCAGCAGATCATCGGTGGCGGCGGCGATGAAGATCAGCCCGCTGGCGGTTACCACCGAACCGCCGTTGTTCGGCGTGCCGATCTCGATCGGCAGGCCGGAACGGATGCCGAACGGCCCATTGCCGCGCGCACTGCCAAACGGACGATCCCACAACAGCTTGCCGGTGCGCAGGTCGATGGCACGGATGCCGCCGTAGGGAGGCTGCTTGCACAGCAGACCCGTGAACGGCAGCCGCCAGCCAGCGTTGACCTGGATGCCATACGGCGTTCCCACCTGCGGATCGCCGGCCCCCTCGCCACCGCCCCTGTCGGCACGGATCTTCTCACGCGGCAGCCAGCCCAAGCGATCGGCTTCGGCACGTGGCACCAGCCGGTTGTAGTTGGGCATATCGTTGTAGTTGGCCACGATCACGCCGCGGCGCGTATCGATGGAAACACTGCCCCAATCCGAACCGCCGTTGTAGCCGGGGTATTCGATGGAATGGCGATCACTGCTCGGCGGCGTGTAGAAGCCTTCGTAATAGGCCTTGCGGAACTGGATGCGGCAGATCAGCTGGTCGATCGGGGTGATGCCCCACATGTCGCGCTCGGTCAGGTCATGCTCGCGGCGCAGCGTGTGGTACAGCGAGAACAGCTGCGTGGGTGAGCGCTGTTCCGGTTCGACACCGCCGACCGGCACCTTGCGCTCTTCGGCAGCGGTCAGCAGCTGGCCGTTGCGGCGGTCGAGGATGTAGAGATCACCTTGCTTGGTCGGCAGCAGGAGTGCCGGCACCTTGCCTGCCGCCGTCGGGTAATCGATCAGGCTGGCCTGCGAACCCAGGTCGTAATCCCACACGTCCTTGCGCACGGCCTGGAAATGCCAGGCCGGCTTGCCGGTGGCCACATCGATCGCCACCAGCGACGTCGCATAGCGGTTCTGGTTTTCCGTACGCGAGCCACTCCAGTAATCGCCCGCAGAATTGCCCAGCGGCAGATAGACCAGCCCCAGCGCCTCATCACCGGTCGCGGTGGTCCACATGTTCGGCGTGCCGCGCGTGTAGGTCTGCCCATGCGGCGGCAGGCCGCTGCGCTCGGGCTGGTCCATGTCCCACGCCCAGCGCAGCTTGCCGGTGATCGCGTCGTAGGCCTGGATCACGCCCGATGGCGCGTCGCGGCGCTGACCATCCAGCACCTGGTGGCCGGTGACGATCACGCCGCGCACGATGGCCGGGGGCGAGGTGATCGACACATAGCCGGGTGGCACCTCACCCATGCCGAGGGTGATGTCGACCTGGCCGTTGTTGCCGAAGTTCGCGCAGGGACGGCCGCTATCTGCATCCACTGCAATGATGCGCCCGTCCAGCGTGCCTTCGATGATGCGCGCCCAGCACGCCGGACGACTGCCCGGTGCAGCGCTGCGGCTCACGCTGGGTGGCGGCTCGGGCAACGCCAGATCGGCCGCGGCATCGGCCAGGGTGGCATCGGCCAGGATCGGCGCTGCCGGTTGCTCGTAGTAGCTCACACCACGGCAGGCCGCGGTGTACGGGATCGAGGCGTCCTTCACCTTCGGATCGAAGCGCCACACTTCCTTGCCACTGGCGGCGTCGAGCGCGATCAGGCGGTTACGGGCAGTGCACAGGTACAGACGGCCGCCGATCTTCAGCGGCGTGGTTTCCGCACCCCAGCGCTTCTTCGGCAGGTCACCGGTGCGGAACTGCCAGGCCAGCTGCAACGTGGCCACGTTGGCCGGGGTGATCTGCTGCAGCGGCGAATAGCGGGTGGCGGCATTGCTGCGGCCCCACGCCGGCCAGTCCCCTTCGGCAGGCAGGTCGGCCGGTTGCAGGCCGGTGGTATCCCGCGTGGGTTCCAGCCCGGCGCTGGCCGCGCCTTCCGGGAACGGCTGGTGGCCGTCCACTTCGCCGTGCGGCGCGAACGCCAACCCGAACGCCGCAACGAACACCAGCATCAGGACGCCCGCCACGCTGCGCGACAGGCGCTTTGAAACCGGTTCGCGAAGGGTCGGCGCGAGCAGCGCCAGCACGATGCCGAGCGCGGTCACCAGGCCCAGCCGCGGCACCCAGCGCCAGTAGTCGCTGCCCGATTCCCACCAGGTCCACAGCAGCGTGCCGACGAACACCAGCGCATACAGCAGCGCGCCGCTGCGGCGATTGCCGAACAACAACAGGCCACTGGCCAGAAGGCCGGCCCCGGCGATGGCGTAGTACGCAGACCCGCCCAGGCTGAGCAGCCACGCGCCGAGCCCGCCGATGACCAGGCCGAGCACGACCAGCAGCAGCGACAGCACGGTAACGAGAGGGTGCCGGGAAGCGCGGACGGGAGCAGGAGCGGACTGCGGCGTGGCGGACATCGTCGATCTCCGGGGGCAGCATGCGTCGTTATCCCACCGCCTGCGTGAAGCGCGCGCGTATGCGTGGCATCCGGATACGACGACGCCGGCACAGGGCCGGCGTCGTCGGGTGCCTCAGGCTCGCGGCAGGATCAGTCCTGTGCGGCGTCCTCGCTGCTGGCCGCAGCCGGGGCGCTGTCGGTCGTGGCCGGGGCGGCGACTGCCACCTCGTCCTCGTCCTCGTCGATCGAGGCATCCATGCGCTCCACCGCCTGCAGCTTCTCGTCCTTGGACAGGCGGATCAGGGTCACGCCCTGGGTGTTGCGGCCGACGCGGCTGATTTCCGAGCCACGCGTACGCACCAGCGTACCGCCGTCGGAGATCAGCAGGACTTCGTCGCGGGAGCCCATCAGCACTGCGGCGACCAGCTTGCCATTGCGCTCGGTGGTCTGGATGCCGATCACGCCCTGCGTGCCACGGCCCTTGCGCGGGTAGTCCGGCAGCGGGGTGCGCTTGCCGTAGCCGTTCTCGGTGGCGGTGAGGATGTACTGCACGCTGGCGTCGTCGGCACTATCGATCACCGCATCACCCGTGGCGGCGGCTTCCTCGACACCGTTGTCGTCCTCGTTCTCGTCCTCGATGCCACCGGCACTTTCGGCCACGATCAGGCTGACCACTTCCTCGCCGGCCGGCATCCTGATGCCACGCACGCCGGTTGCGGTACGGCCCATCGAGCGGACTTTGTCCTCGCCGAAGCGCACGGTCTTGCCGTTGGAGGCGAACAGCAGGATGTCGCGCTGGCCGTCGGTCAGGCCGACGCCGACCAGCGCATCGCCCTCATCGAGGTTGATCGCGATCTTGCCGCGGGCCAGACGGAAGGCGAACTCGCCCAGCGGGGTCTTCTTGACCGTACCGTTCTTCGTGGCGAAGAACACGAACTGGCCATCGGCGTACTCGCGCACCGGCAGCACGGCCTGCACGCGTTCGCCCGGTTCCAGCGGAATCCAGTTGATGATCGGACGGCCGCGGGCGTTGGAACCCGCTTCCGGCAGCTGGTAGACCGGCAGCCAGAACACCTTGCCCGAGCTGGTGAAGGTCAGCAGCGTGTCGTGCGTGTTGACCAGCCACAGCTGTTCGATGAAATCCTCTTCCTTGGTCGCCGCCGCACTGCGGCCACGCCCACCGCGGCGCTGTGCGCGGTACACGCTCACCGGCTGCCGCTTCACGTAACCTGCATGCGACACGGTGACCACCACGTCTTCCGGTGCGATCAGGTCGAGGATGTCCAGGTCTTCTTCGCTGTGGCGGATTTCGGTGCGACGTTCGTCGCCGAACTCGGCCTTGACGTTGACCAGCTCCTCGCGGATCACCTGCAGCAGGCGGTCGGGATCTTCCAGGATGTGGATCAGCCCGGCGATCACTTCCAGCAGCTGCTTGTACTCGTCGGTCAGGCGGTCCTGCTCCAGCCCGGTCAGGCGGTGCAGGCGCATTTCCAGGATCTGGGTGGCCTGGATCTCGGTCAGCTGGTAGCCGCCCTCGATCAGGCCCACGCCCTTGGGCAGGTCTTCCGGGCGCGAGGCTTCGGCACCGGCGGCACCCAGCATCGCACCGACCAGGCCCGGCTCCCACACGCGCGCCAGCATGCGCTCGCGTGCTTCGTTCGGGTTCGGCGAGGTCTTGATCAGTTCGATCATCTCGTCGATGTTGGCCAGCGCGACGGTCAGGCCTTCCAGCACATGGGCGCGGGCGCGCGCCTTGCGCAGCTCGAACACGGTGCGGCGGGTGACCACTTCGCGACGGTGGCGGACGAACGCCTCCAGCATCTGCTTCAGATTCATCAACTGCGGGCGGCCGTCGACCAGCGCCACCATGTTGATGCCGAACACCGATTCCATCTGCGTCTGCTGGTACAGGTTGTTCAGCACAACCTCGGCAGATTCGCCGCGCTTGATCTCGATGTAGATGCGCATGCCATCCTTGTCGGACTCATCGCGCAGCTCGCTGATGCCTTCGATCTTCTTTTCCTTGACCAGCTCGGCGATCTTTTCGATCAGACGCGCCTTGTTCACCTGGTAAGGAATTTCAGTGACGATGATCGATTCGCGGCCATTGTCGGCCACTTCGATATCGGCCTTGGCACGGATACGCACGCGGCCACGGCCGGTGCGGTAGCCAGCGACGATGCCGGCGGTGCCGTTGATGATGCCGGCAGTCGGGAAATCCGGGCCCGGGATGTACTCCATCAGGCCGTCGACGTCGATCTCCGGGTTGTCGATCAGCGCAATGCAGGCGTTGATCGATTCACTCAGGTTGTGCGGCGGGATGTTGGTCGCCATGCCCACCGCGATACCGGCCGAGCCGTTGACCAGCAGGTTCGGGAACCGGGTCGGCATGACCGTCGGCTCCAGTTCCTTTTCGTCGTAGTTGGGCTGGAAGTCGACGGTTTCCTTGTCGATGTCGGCCATCAGCTCGTGCGCGAGGCGCGACATGCGCGCTTCGGTGTATCGCATGGCCGCGGCGGAGTCGCCATCGATGGAGCCGAAGTTACCCTGGCCATCGACCAGCATGTAGCGCAGCGAGAACGGCTGCGCCAGGCGCACCAGCGTGTCGTACACCGACTGGTCGCCATGCGGGTGGTACTTACCGATGACGTCACCGACGATACGCGCCGACTTGAAGTAGGGCTTGTTGCTGTGTGCGTTGAGCTCGTTCATCGCGTACAGCACGCGGCGATGCACCGGCTTGAGGCCGTCGCGCGCATCCGGCAGCGCGCGGCCCACGATCACGCTCATGGCGTAATCGAGGTAGCTCTTGCGCATCTCGTCTTCCAGGTTGACCTGGATGATTTCCTTGGCGGTTTCTGCCATTCGGGTTCCGTTGTCTGGTAGCGGTCCAGTCCGGCGCAGCCCTCTGCGGGAGGGGGTCGCGCCGGAACCTCGATTCAACCTGTGGATACTACCACAACAGGCCGTTTTCCGCCTCCCTTTACGGGGATTTTACCGGCACAAATCAGGAACTTAGGGGGTTGCCGTCTAGCGGCCGGCACTACCGGGGGCGGAGGTCACGCCGCCCCTCCCCTGCGCCTCAACCGCCGAAGGCGGCGCGCATGTTCTCGGCGGTCGGGTTCAGGATCACCCCGCGCTCGGTCACGATGGCGTCGATCAGCTCGCCCGGGGTGACGTCGAACACCGGGTTCCAGGCGGCAATGCCTTCGGCCACGGTGCGGGTGCCGCCCACGCCATACAGCTCACCCGGGTCGCGCTGCTCGATCTCGATCTGGCTGCCGTCCACGGTCTCCATGTCCACGGTCGAGGACGGCGCCACCACCATGAACTTCACGCCGTGGTGGCGTGCGGCAATGGCCAGTTGGTAGGTGCCGATCTTGTTGGCGGTATCACCATTGGCGCAGATGCGGTCTGCGCCCACGATCACCCACTGCACGGCACCGGTCTTCATCAGGTGCGAGGCCGCCGAGTCGGCGATCAGGGTGGCATCGATACCGTCCTGCTGCAGCTCCCACACGGTCAGGCGTGCACCCTGCAGCCACGGCCGGGTCTCGCCGGCGAACACGCGCGCGATGCGGTGCTGGGCCATGCCGGCGCGAATGACGCCCAGCGCGGTACCGAAGCCGGCGGTGGCCAGCGAGCCGGTATTGCAGTGGGTCAGCACACCGCTGCCAGCCTCGATCAGGCCAGCGCCCAGTGCGCCCATGTGGCGGTTGGCCGCCAGGTCTTCCTCTGCGATCGCCTGCGCTTCGGACTCCAGCAACGCCTTCCAGTCGGCGCCGGCAGCGTTCAGGCAACGGCGCATCCGTGCCAGCGCCCAGGCCAGATTGACCGCAGTAGGGCGCGATGCGTTCAGGCGCTGCAGTGCCGGCTCCAGCTGCTGCAACGCGTGCGCACCGTCGGCGGCCTGCACCTCGCGCGCGGCCAGCACCACGCCCCAGGCGGCGGCAATGCCGATCGCCGGCGCGCCACGCACGGTCAGTGCGTGGATGGCGCTGGCAACCTCGTCACTGTCATGGCAGACCACGTGCTCGACCACGAACGGCAGCTTGCGCTGGTCCAGCAGTTGCAAGGCATCGCCGGTCCACAGGATCGGGCGGATGTGGTCGTAACGGGCGTAGTCGATGTCGGAGGCAGTGTTCATGGGCCCATTGTAGGGCCACGCCCCGCGTGGTTGGAGCCTGCCCCGGCTCAATTCACCGAGAATTCGGCGCGGCAGCCGCCATCCACCCAGATCCCGTTGCGGTTCCAGCCCCAGGTGCTGCCTTCCTCGCAGGGCGTGCTGGACAGCTGCTCGGAGACCACAGCACCCACCGAGATGCTCGCGCCGCAGAAGCGGCGCTTCTTCGACTTCGATTCGCAGGTCAGGCGGCGCGGCACATCGACGAAGCGGCCATCCTCGTCGGCCACCTCGAAATCGCCCTGGCAGCCACGGCTGGTCCAGACTTCATTGCGCTTGTAGCCCCATCCCTGGCCTTCCCGGCACGGCAGCACCGACAACTGGCGAAGCAGGCGCACCGGCGCGCCATCCAGGCGTACCGGGCAACTCTGCGGACGGCCATTGGATTCGCAGCGCACCACGCGGCGCACCAGGCGCTTGCCTTCCGTTGCCGCAGGTGCCGCACCCTGCGCACGGCGCGCCCGGAATTCGGCGCGGCAGCCAAGGGTGACCCACACGCCGCTGCGGTCGGTGCCCCACTCGCTGCCGCGGATGCAGCTGTTGCTCGAGAGCTGGCGCACCAGATCGACGCCGTTGGCCACGTCGATATCGCAGTGCACCCAGCCCATGTCGCGGGACTCGCAGGTCACCACTTCATCGTCGTAGCCCACCTGCTGGGCCGACGCCGGCGACGGCAGCCAGGCACCCCATAGCGCAATGGAGTACATCGGTGCAGCGACAACCGCAAACCACTTGACCAAAGCCTTCCCCAGCAGGAATGGATGAACTGCATGCCAGTGTCCGGCATTGGCCGTGATAAGAGCATCATCCTGCTTACCGACGCAAGCGCACAGAGCCCGCGTTTCGTTCAGCCTGCAATGTTCAGCAACACGCGGGCGTCACGCGTGGGCAAAGTCGTAGGCCAGCACATCGGCAATGCGTGGCGTGCGGTTCATCGCCATCAGCAGGCGATCGACACCCACCGCCACGCCGGCACAGGCCGGCAACGCTGGCAACGCCGCCAGCAGCGCCTCATCCAGTGGCGGCTGCACCTGCCCGCGTTCGTGGCGGCGTTGCTGGTCGCGCCGGAAGCGGGCGCGCTGCTCGTCGGCGTCGTTCAGTTCGTGATAGCCGTTGGCCAGCTCCACTGCACCCAGGTAGAGCTCGAAACGCTCGGCCAGCGGCGGCGTGCCGGCGCGGATGCGTGCCAGCGCGGCCTGGCTGGCTGGCCAGTCATGCACTACGGTCATCACCGCGTCATCGAAATGCGGCTGGATACAATGGGTCATCAACAGGTCGAGCCAGTCATCACGGGTCAATCCGACCGGGTCAATGTGCACCTCGCCCAACGCGGCACGCAGCGTGGACTCATCCGCCTCGAACGGATCCACGCCAAGGTGCTGCTGGAACAGCTCGCGGTAACTCAGCACGCGCAGGGTCGCACGGTGTCCAACCAGGGCCAGCGCCTGCCCGATCAGCTCGGCGGTCTCCTGTACCAGCCGATGGTGGTCCCAACCGACCCGATACCATTCCAGCATGGTAAATTCCGGGTTATGGCGACCACCGGCCTCGCCATTGCGGAACACCCGGCCCAGTTCGTAACAGTCGCCCACGCCGGCAGCGAGCAGGCGCTTGAGCGGATACTCCGGCGAGGTGCGCAGCCAGCGGCGGCGTCCGCCGGCATCGACATGCCCGGTGAAGTCGGTATGGAAGCTGTCGATGTTCGGCTCGGTGTTGCCTGCCACCGACAGGATCGGCGTCTCCACCTCGAGCACATCGCGCTCTGCAAAGAAGCGGCGCACCAGCGCGTTGAGCGCGGCGCGCTGCTGCAGCGCGCGCAGCAGGGCCTCGCTCACAGGATGCCCTCCGGGCGCGGATGGTCGAGCGGCAGGGTCAGCAGATCGCGCGTATCGTCGATGTAGCCGCTGGCCAGGTACAGGCGGCGTGCCAGTTCGTTGTGGTGGTTCACTTCCAGGCGAAGGCGACTGACGCCACGACCGCGAGCGCGCTGTTCGCAGATGGCCAGCGCCTGCTTGCCGCGGCCACGACCGCGCGCACGATGGCTCAGGTACAGCTCGTCCAGCAGCATGAAGTGGCCGCCCTGCTCCAGGCTGAAGCCCATCGCGATCACCGCGTAGCCGACTACCTCGCCCGCCTCGTCCATCCACAACAGCACTTCGCCATTGCGCGGATCGGCCAGCAGCGCGTCCACGCCGCGACGCACCCGCGCGTCATCGAAGTCGATCCTGTCTTCGGCGTAGAACTCGCGCATCAGCGCGATCAACAGCTCCTCGTCGGCACGGGTGGCCAGGCGGAAATCCAGCGGGGCGGTCTGCATCGGTGTTCCTTTGTGTTTCATGCAGGGCGCGGGGACACCCGGCGGGATCGTCACTCGTGTTCGGCCAGATAGGCCAGCAGGCGGTCTTCGTCCCACACCGGCACGCCCAGCGACTGCGCCTTGTCCAGCTTGGAACCCGCTTCGCTACCGGCGACCACGAAGCTGGTCTTCTTCGAAACGCTGCCGGAGACCTTTGCACCGAGGGCCTCCAGGCGCTCCTTGGCGGCATCGCGGGTGAGCTGGGCCAGGGTGCCGGTCAGCACCACGGTCTGCCCATCCAGCGGGCCGGCCACGATCTCGGCCAGCGCCGGTGCCTTGGCCAGGATCTGCTGCATCGCCTTCTCGGCTGCCAGCAGCATCGCGCCATGGCCCTCGCTGTCCAGCCACTGGGCCAGGCCACGCGCGGTGTCGTCCGGCAATCCTGCGTTGACGAACTGCCCATGCTCGGCGTCGAGCACCGCCTGGGCACCGGGCAACGCAGCCACCAGTCTCTCCGCGCGCAGGCGGGTGATGCCGGGAATCTCTGATTCGACCAACAGCTGCGCCAGGTCCAGCCCCTCGCGCAGCCTGGCGCTGGGCGCGTGCACATCGCTGATGCGGACCTGGCCGACCTGCAGCAGGTCATCGATGGCCTGCTGGTTGCCCTGCTGCTCGAAGAAGTGGCCGAGCGACCGCGCCACTTCGCCACCGATGTCCGGCACACGCTTGAACAATGG
The DNA here is from genome assembly GCF_047520565.2 of Stenotrophomonas sp. FR012. Lineage (NCBI taxonomy): Bacteria > Pseudomonadati > Pseudomonadota > Gammaproteobacteria > Lysobacterales > Lysobacteraceae > Stenotrophomonas > Stenotrophomonas sp. FR012. The sequence goes on along the minus strand of NZ_JAXBQL020000001.1, from coordinate 663,060 downwards.
CCACGGCAGGTGGCGGATCAGTTCCAGGTCACCGAACCACTGCGCCAGCGCCTTGGCCGTGCTTTCGCCCACGTGCTCGATGCCCAGCGCGAACAGCAGCCGTTCCAGCGTGGCGGCACGACTGGCGTCGATGGCCGCGATCAGATTGTCGGCCCACTTGGTCGCGATCTTCTTCGTGTTCCATTCGAAGCGGGCCGGCTGCGCCAGCGCCTGCGCGCGCCAGCCCGGATCGTTGCCGTCCAGCCTGAGCACCGCATTGAGCACCGCGCCACTGCCTTCAGCCGGCAGGTGCAGCTTCAGTGCGGCGGCCAGCGCCGAGGGATCTTCAGCGTCCAGCACCAGCTTCAGGTGCAGCAGCTGGTCACGACTGAGCCGGTACAGGTCGGCCACGCTCTTGACGATGCCAGCGTCGACCAGGGTTTCAATGTACTTGTCGCCCAGGCCGTCGATGTCCATCGCGCGGCGCGAAGCGAAATGGGCAATGGCTTCCTTGCGCTGCGCCGGGCAGGACAGCTCGCCCGAGCAGCGCCATGCGGCCGCCCCTTCCTCGCGCACGATCTCCGAGCCGCACACCGGGCAGCGCGTCGGCATCTGCCAGGGCGTGGTGCCCTGCGGGCGGCGATCGAGGATGACGCTGACCACTTCCGGGATCACGTCGCCGGCACGGCGCACGATCACGCTGTCGCCGACGCGCACGTCGAGGCGTGCGATCTGGTCGGCGTTGTGCAGCGTGGCGTTGGACACGATCACGCCGGCCACGGCCACCGGTGCCAGCCGCGCGACCGGTGTGGCCGCACCGGTGCGGCCGATCTGGATCTCGATCGCCTCCACCGTGGTGCTCTGTTCCTGTGCCGGGAACTTGTGCGCGATGGCCCAGCGCGGCGCACGCGAGACAAAGCCCATCGCCTGCTGGCCGGCACGGTCATCGAGCTTGTAGACCACGCCATCGATATCGAACGGCAGGCCGTCGCGGCGCTCGCCGATATCGCGGTAGTAGCCGAGCAGGCCGTCGGTGCCTTCCACCACCTTGCACAGCGCGCTGACCGGAAAGCCCCAGGCGCCGAGCTGCGCCAGCGTGCCCGAATGGGTATCGGGCAGCTCGCCGCCCTGCACTTCACCAGTACCGTAGGCAAAGAAGCTCAACCTGCGCTGCGCACTGATCTTCGGGTCGAGCTGGCGCAGCGACCCGGCCGCCGCATTGCGCGGGTTGGCCAGCACCTTGCCGCCGTGCAGGCGCGCACGTTCGTTGTATGCCTCGAAATCGGCACGCGCCATGTAGACTTCGCCGCGCACCTCCAGCACATCCGGCCAGTCCTTGCCGTACAGCCGCTTGGGAACATCGCCGATCTCGCGCAGGTTGGCGGTCACGTCCTCGCCGGTGCTGCCATCGCCGCGGGTCGCGCCGAGCACGAAATGACCATCCTCATAGCGCAGGCTGATCGCCAGGCCGTCCATCTTCGGCTCGGCCGAAAACTGCAGGCTGCGGCGGCCCAGGCGTTCATCGATGCGGCGCACGAAATCCGCCACTTCCTCATCGCTGAAGGCGTTGGACAGCGACAACATCGGCACCGCATGGCGGACTTCGGGGAAACGGCCGGAGGGACGCGCGCCGACCTGCTGGGTCGGACTGTCGGCCCGGGCCAGTTCCGGATGTTCGCGCTCCAGTGCTTCCAGCTCGCGCACCATCCGGTCGTAGTCGATGTCGGGGATCTCCGGGGCGTCCAGCTCATGGTAGGCGCGGTTGGCCTGGGCGATCTGCCGGCGGAGATCTTCGGCGCGTTCGGCGGGGCTGGAGCTCATCGGAATCCGCTGGTTCTGGGATGGCCGGGGATTCTACCGCGCCCGGCCGTCAGGCCCTGTAATGCCCCCCCTTCGCAGCGCCGAGCCATGCTCGACGGGCGCCCCCCCCTGCCCTGGTGGATGCCAACCATCTCCCCGCCCCGGCAGGTGCCCAACCTTGGTTGGCACACCTGCAGCCGACCATGGCTCGGCACTACAAAAAGCGGGCTTGCCGCCCACCGCAACCAGCGCTAGCGTGCGAAGGCTACTCCTCGGAATCCCACCCGTGACCCTGCCTGCTTCCCGTAGACGCTTCCTGCAACTGGCCGGTGCCGGCCTCGCCGTCGCTGGCAGCGGACTGCCGCGGCTTGGCCAGGCCCAACCTGCGGCCGCCGTCGCCCCGGCCCCTGCCGAAGGCGTCGTACTGCTGAACTTCAACGAGTGCCCCTACGGCCCCTCGCCGGCGGCCCAGCAGGCCGCGCGCGACAGTATCGCCAGTTGCGGCCGCTACCGCTTCGCCCTGGCCGCACAGGTGCGCGATGCCTTCATCGAGCAGGCACGTATTCCGGCCGACCACGTGCGCCTCTATCCCGGCTCAAGCGAGCCGTTGAACCGCGCCGCCACGGTGTGGACCGGGCCGCAGGCGGGATTGGTGGTGGCCGACCCGACCTTCGAGACCCTGGGCGAGGTCGCCGCTGCTCGCGGCGCCCATGTGCAGAAGGTGCCGCTGCGCGACGACGGCGCGCATGATCTGCGTGCGATGGTCGCCGCCGCGCAAGCGCGCCCGACCGGGCTGGTGTATGTGTGCAATCCAAACAACCCGACCGGTTCGATCAGCCCACCGGATGAGCTCGCCTGGCTGCTGGCCCACAAGCCCGCATCAACCCGCGTGCTGGTCGACGAGGCCTACCTGCAGTACAGCGAGCAGCCGAGCCTGATCGCGCAGGTTGCGCAGCGCGATGACCTGATCGTGCTGCGCACGTTCTCCAAGCTGTACGGCATGGCCGGCCTGCGCCTGGGCGTGGCGGCCGCACATCCCGACCGCCTGCGCGAACTGGCCAGCCTGGGCGACAACCCACTGCCCGTGCCAGCACTGGCCGCAGCACTGGCCAGCCTGCAGGATCCCCAGTTGATCGCGCAGCGGCGCCTGCAGAATGCCCAGGTGCGGCAGGCCACCATCGCGTGGCTGGGCAAGCGTGGTTTCAGCTGCGTCCCGTCGGAAGCGAACTGCTTCGTGGTGGATGTGCAGCGCGACGGTGCCGCCTTTGCCAAGGCGATGGCAGACAACGGCGTGATCATTGGCCGCAGCTGGCCGATCTGGCCACAGCGCGTGCGCGTGACCGTCGGCACCGAAGACGAGATGGCCGCATTCCGCCGTGCGTTCGCCAAGGTGGCCGGCGTACCGGCCTGACCCCGTTGGTGGGGGCGAACTTGGTTCGCCCCATCCACGCATGGCGTGGATCTGCTGTTGTGGATGCCGACCATTGGTCGGGGTGGGTGCCGACCGTTGGTCGGCACGCCATGGCGCTCACCAGCGCGGGGTCTTGGTCAGCGGCGGTGCCTGGTGCTGGCGGTCGTAGGCACGCAGCTCGTCGCGGATGTGCGCGATGCGCTGGCGGCCCAGGGCATTGCGGCTGTCATCCAGCACCACGCCATCGAGCAGCTCGGCCATGCGCTGCACGGTCGGCAGCATCTTCTCCCAGGCATCAAGCGCGGTCAGCGGCGCCGGCAGGGTCAGGAAGAAGGCGATGGCCGGGGTTTCCATGGCACGGATGTTGGCCATGTCGAAGCTGCCCGGCTTCATGATGCTGGCCATCGAGAAGATCGGGCCGCGCTCGGGGTGGCCTTCCACCAGGCGGTGGAACACGTTCATGTGGCCGAATACCAGGCCGGTCTTCTCCGCCGCCACCACGATGTCTTCGCCGCGCAGCTGCTCGCCGGCACGGGCGGCCACGAACAGCGAGACGATCTTGTCGAAATCCTGGGTGGTGCGCTTGCCGAGGTCGTTGGCCGCGCCCGGATCGGTGTCGGCCAGGCCAAGTTCGGCCTGCTCGCCTTCGCCGCCCATGCCCGGTTCGACGCGGCCCTCGGCCACCACGACGCCGTCCTCGCCCAGGACCGGTTCGCGGCGCTCGCCACTGGTCGGTTCCGCGTTTTCCACGCGGCGCCCCTGGGGCTTTTTCTTCGGACGGCCAAACAGGAAGATCGCGGCGATCAACAGCAGGCCGGCGGCCAGGATGCCGATGCGCAACAGTGCCGTGTCGGACATTCGATAGGTTCTCCGGCTAGTTCATTCAGGTAACTAGGATGGCACGTCAGGCCGCGCCCGCCAATCGCGCGGCTTCTTCCAGGTCCACGCTGACCAGGCGGCTGACGCCCGGCTCACGCATGGTCACGCCCGACAGCTGGTGCGCGGCCTCCATCGTCGCCTTGTTGTGGCTGACGAACAGGAACTGCACCTTCTCGCTCATTTCCTTGACCATGTTGGCCAGGCGGCCGACGTTGGCTTCGTCCAGCGGCGCGTCCACCTCGTCCAGCAGGCAGAACGGGGCGGGATTCAACTGGAAGATGGCGAACACCAGCGCCACCGCGGTCATCGCTTTCTCGCCGCCGGACAGCAGCGAGATGCTGGACACGCGCTTGCCCGGCGGGCGCGCCATGATGGTCACGCCCGTGTCGAGCAGGTCTTCACCGGTCAGTTCCAGGTAGGCGTGGCCGCCACCGAACAGGCGCGGATACAGGGCCTGGACGCCGGCGTTGACGCGGTCGAAGGTGTCCTTGAAGCGCCCGCGGGTCTCGCGATCGATCTTGCGGATGGCATCCTCAAGTGTTTCCAGCGCCGTGGTCAGGTCGGCGTGCTGCGAATCCAGGTAGTCCGAACGCTGCGAAGCCTCGCCGTACTCGTGGATGGCGGCCAGGTTGACCGGCTCCAGCCGGCGCATGCGTGCGTCGATCTGGTGCACGGCCTGCTCCCAGTCGCCCAGGCGGGCGTCCTCGGGTAGTGCATTGAGCACGTCCTGCAGCACGAAGCCGGCCTTTTCCACCGCCGCCTGCAGGGTGTCGGCGCTGAGCACCAAGGCCTGCTGGTCGAGCTTGCGCTGCGAAATGCGCTCGCGCTGGGCCAACGCCTGCTCGTCGCGCTGGTGGCGGGTCTGCTCGTAGTTGCGCAGCTCGGCGTCGATGCCGTCCAGCAGCGTTCGCGCCTCGGTCAGCACACGGTCGGCCCGCACGCGCTCTTCCAGCGCGTTCTGGTGTTCGGCCTGCAGCGATTCGACCGGCGAATCCCCTTCGTCCAGCTGCGAGTGCAGCTCGCCCAGCCGCGCGTCCAGCTGCCCGCGCTGGGTGCCCATGCGTTCCAGCGCCTGGCTCAACGAGTCCAGCTGCGCGCGCTGCGATTCCAGGGTCAAGGCCAGCGAATGCGCGCGCTCGCGTACCGCGCGGGCGGCATCGCGGGCCAGGTCACGGGCCTCGGTCAACTGCCGACGTTCGCCCTCCAGCCGCTGCCGGGTCGATTCCAGGTCGCCCATGCTGCTGACCGCACTCTCCAGCCGCGAGCGCGCTTCACGCGCCTGCTCGTTGTTGGCTTCCAGCGTTTCCTGCAACTGCTTCAGCTCGCCCTCGATGCGGTCGATGCGGGTGCGTGCCGCTTCCACCTTGCCCTGCTGGCCCTGCAGCTGGCCGGCCAGCTCGGACACCGCGCGGTGGGCCTGGTAGAGCGCGCGCTGCGCGTCCTCGCGCTGCTGCTCGGCCGCCTGCAGCTGCTCACGGAAACCGCTCAGCTGCTCTTCCAGCTCGGCCTCGCGGTCCTGCAGCTGCTCGATCTGCTCACGCAGTTCGTTGATCTCACGCTCGCGCAGCAGCGCGCCCTGCTCGGCGGCACCGGAGCGCGACACGCGCAGCCAGCCCTGGCCCAGCCGCTCGCCGCCCTGGGTGATGATCGAATCGCCTTCCGGCAGGCTGGCCTGCAGGGCCTTCGCCTCGGACAGGTCCTTCGCACCATGCAGGTGCGCCAGCAGCCGACGGATCGCGGCCGGGCCGCGCACGCGTGCCGCCAGCGAGGTCGGCGCCACCTTCAGTTCAGCAGCATCGTCGGCGACCAGCGCAATGTGGCCTTCGCCAAGTTCGCCCAGCGCGCCGACCAGGCTGGCCGGGTCATCGACCAGCACGCCTTCGATCAGCTGGCCCAGCGCACTTTCCACCGCGTTCTCCCAGCCGGCATCCACGTCCAGGCGTTCGCCGACGCGCGCCGCCGAATCCAGCCCGCGCGCCTTCAGCCAGGCCACGGCTGCACCCTGCTCCTGGCCCAGCGCGGCCTGCTGCAGGGTTTCCAGCGAGGCCAGGCGACCGCGCAGGCCGTTGGCCTGCTTGCGCAGTTCAGCCAGTTCGTTCTGGCCATTGCGCTGCTGTTCCTGCACTGCCGTCACGCCCTGCTTGCGCAGCTCGACGTCTTCGCTCAGTTCATCCAGTGCGGCCTTCTGCGTGTCGTGCTGCAGCTGCAGCTGCTCGAAGGCTTCTTCCAGCGCGTCCACGTCCAGGCCTGCGCGTTCGGCGGCCAGGGCCTCGCGACGCCGGTCGGCGTCGAGGATCTGCTTGTCCAGGTAGTCCACGCGCGTGCGCTCGACATCGCCGGCGCGCGAGGCTTCCGAACTCTGCGAGGTGTGCTGTTCCCAGCGCTGCTGCCAGCTGGCCAGCCGCTCTTCAGCCTCACGCAGGCTTTCCTGCTTGATCTCGTTTTCTTCCTGCAGTGCTTCCAGCTGCGGAGTGGCGGCCTCCACCGCCTCGCGCAGCACCCTCAGTCTGGCCTCGTCGCCGCTGATGTGCTGGCCCAGTTCAGCCAGCGCCTGCTGGGTTTCATCGCGCGCCTTGTGCAGGCGCTGCGACAGCTCGCGCTGGTGCTGGATCTGCTGTTCCAGGCGCGCCAGCGTACTGCCGACCTGGTAGACCGCAGCCTGCGCGGTGTTCAGCGCGTCGGCGGCCTCTTCGCGCCGCGCGCGCGAGGTCTCGATGCGCGCCTCGGCATCACGCTGGTCGGCGATCAGCTGCTGCAGCCTGGTCTCTTCCTGCGACAGGCCTTCGCGCAGCTTCGACAGGCGCCCGTCGAGGCCGCGGAATTCCAGCGCCTTCCACTCGGCATCCTTGACCCGGCGCTCTTCCTGCAGGGCCTGGTACTGCTCGGCCTGCTTGGCCTGGCGCTTGAGGTGCTCCAGCTGCTTGCTGATCTCGTCGCGCAGGTCGCCCAGCCGGTCCAGGTTCTCGCGGGTGTGGCGGATGCGGGTCTCGGTCTCCTTGCGGCGCTCCTTGTACTTGGAGATGCCGGCCGCCTCTTCCAGGTAGACGCGCAGGTCTTCCGGGCGCGCCTCGATGATCTGGCTGATCATGCCCTGCTCGATGATCGAGTAGCTGCGCGGGCCCAGGCCGGTGCCGAGGAACAGGTCGGTGATGTCGCGGCGGCGGCACTTGGTGCCGTTGAGGTAGTAGTTGCTGGTACCGTCGCGGCTGACCGTGCGCTTGACCGAGATTTCGTTGAACGCGGCGTACTCGCCGGAGATCGTGTGGTCGGAGTTGTCGAAGATCAGCTCGACCGTGGCCTGCGACACCGGCTTGCGGGCGTTGGAACCGGAGAAGATCACGTCGGTCAGCGAGTCGCCGCGCAGGCGGCTGGCCGAGCTCTCGCCCATGACCCAGCGCACGGCGTCGATGATGTTCGACTTGCCGCAGCCATTGGGGCCCACCACGCCGGTCATGTTGGTCGGCAGGTGCAGGGTGGTCGGATCGACGAACGACTTGAAGCCGGACAGCTTGATCGTGGAAAGACGCATAGGGGTTCCGGACTGGGGCCGGCAAGCGGCCTGCGTTTACCCTCCAAGTCATTGATCCTGTTGGGATCGATGCCCGTGGAACGGGTGTGACGCCCTGAGTATACCGATGTGGCCGTGTTCTACGAATGGGCGTGGAACATTGCCCGGCCCTGCCCCGCCGGCCGCACGTGGCCCGAGCTGGCGAAACGGAACCATAAAACAAAACGGGCACCCTTGCGGGCGCCCGTTCTGCGGTGATGCCAGGCCTTGCGGCGTGGGATCAGGCTTCGGCGACGACGACGACCTTGACGGTGGTCTCGACGTCGGCGTGCAGGTGGACCAGCACGTCGTATTCGCCGATGTTGCGGAAGGCGCCTTCACCCAGGATGACTTCGCTCTTCTCCAGCGGCAGGCCGGCGGCAGTGAAGGCTTCGGCGATGTCGCGCGGGCCGACCGAGCCGTACAGCTTGCCTTCGGTCGAAGCGTTGGCGGCGATGGTCACGCTCGCGCCTTCCAGCTTGGCCTTGCGGCCTTCAGCTTCTGCGTGGATGGCCTGGGCCTTGGCTTCGTACTCGGCGCGCTTGGCTTCGAACTCGGCCTTGTTGCTCTCGGTGGCCGGCACGGCCTTGCCCTGCGGCACGAGGAAGTTACGGCCGTAGCCCGGCTTCACGTCGACCAGGTCGCCCAGGTTGCCGAGGTTGGTGACTTTCTGCAGGAGGATCAGCTGCATGGTATTGCTCCAGATGAGTTATTCGTTAGCGAGGCGATGCCCCGCAACAAAGGCTGTCCGAATAGCTGGCACAGCGGGGGCGGCACCGGGCCGCCCCGCCGGCATCAGACGTCGTGGTTGTCGGTGTACGGGATCAGGGCCAGGAAGCGGGCGCGCTTGACGGCGGTCGCCAGCTGGCGCTGGTACTTCGACTTGGTACCGGTGACGCGGCTCGGCACGATCTTGCCGTTCTCGGTCAGGTACTGGCGCAGGGTGTTGAGATCCTTGTAGTCGATCTCCTTCACACCTTCAGCAGTGAACTTGCAGAACTTGCGGCGACGGAAGAACTTGGACATGGGAAGGCTCCTTAGGCGGCGGAAGCGGCGTCGTCGCCGGCTTCGTTGTCAGCGGTGGTGTTGGACTCGCCTTCTTCGTCGTCACGACGACGGCGCTCACCGCGCTCCGGCTTGTCACCCTTCTCGTCCTTGCTCTTCATGATCAGCGACTGCTCGGTGTCAGCCTCGTCACGCTTGATGACCAGGTTGCGCAGCACGGCGTCGTTGAAGCGGAAGCTCTCGGTCAGTTCGTTCAGAACGGCCTGGTCGGCTTCGATGTTCATCAGCACGTAGTGGGCCTTCACCAGGTTCTGGATCGGGTACGCCAGCTGGCGGCGGCCCCAGTCTTCCAGGCGGTGGATGGTGCCGTTGCCGTTCTCGACCAGCGACTTGTAGCGCTCGATCATGGCCGGGACCTGCTCGCTCTGGTCCGGGTGGACCATGAACACGATTTCGTAATGACGACTCATGTTTTTTCTACCTTTCGGATGTGGCCTTTCGGCCGGACAGCCCCCCGCCGTTGAGACCGCGGTGGGGCAAGGATTCCCGCCAGGAAGGCAGGAAGCCGCGCATTATGGCGCAGATGGGGATGGCGGGCAACCGGGGGCACCCGACCTTCTGAACCGGGATGCCCTGCCCCGGTACCGATCAAGGTCGGCACCCACCAGGCGGGTAGCGCCGGCCATGCCCGGCGGGCGCCAAAGCCGCGCGTCAGGCCTTGTCGGCGTCGGTGGTGAAGCTTTCGCCGCAGCCGCACTCGGCGGTGGCGTTCGGGTTGCTGAACGTGAAGGTCTCGCTCAGGCCATGCTTGCCGAAGTCGATCACGGTGCCGTCCACCAACGCCAGGCTCTTGGCGTCGACATAGATCTTCACACCGTCCTGGTCGAACACGGTATCGCCCTCGCGCTCGTCGCGGGCCAGGTCGGTCACGTGGCCCCAGCCGGAGCAGCCGGTCCTGGTCACGCCGAAACGCAGGCCCAGCGCGCCGGGGGTCTGGGCGACGAAGCGCTGCACGCGCTCGAAGGCAATGGGGGTCAGGCTGACGGCCATGGGGCTACTCCAGAGGTACGGGGACATTATAAGGAGCCGTTGCCACGAAAAATGCCTCGCAAGCAGAACGCTGCAACCGGTAAACTCCCGTGTTCACAGATCGAGTCGATCAGCAGAGGATTCAAGTCATGACGGTGGTCAGCGTTGAACATGCGCTTGCCGGGAAGATCCCGGAAGGCGGCGAAGTCACGGTACGCGGATGGGTGCGCACGGTGCGCGGTTCAGCGAATCTGGCCTTCGTGAATGTGAGCGACGGCTCCTGCTTCGCCCCGATCCAGATCGTGGCCAACGACACCCTGGCCAACTTCGACGAGATCAAGCGCCTGACCAGCGGCTGCTCGGTCATCGGCACCGGCACCCTGGTGAAGTCGCAGGGCAAGGGCCAGTCGTTCGAGATCCAGGCCAGCGCACTGGACGTGGTCGGCTGGGTCGAAGACCCGCTCACCTACCCGATCCAGCCCAAGCCGATGTCGCCGGAGTTCCTGCGCGAAGTGGCGCACCTGCGCCCGCGCACCAACCTGTTCGGCGCAGTCACCCGCATCCGCAACTGCCTGGCCCAGGCCGTGCACCGCTTCTTCCACGAGAACGGCTTCAACTGGATCAGCACCCCGATCATCACCACCTCCGATGCCGAAGGCGCCGGCCAGATGTTCCGCGTGTCCACCCTGGACATGGTGAACCTGCCGCGTGACGAGAAGGGCGCGATCGACTTCAGCCGCGACTTCTTCGGCAAGGAAACGTTCCTGACCGTGTCCGGCCAGCTGAACGTCGAGGCGTACTGCCTGGCGCTGAGCAAGGTCTACACCTTCGGCCCGACCTTCCGCGCCGAGAACAGCCACACCACCCGCCATCTGGCGGAGTTCTGGATGATCGAGCCGGAAATCGCCTTCGCCGACCTGGCCGAAGACGCACGCCTGGCCGAAGAGTTCCTGAAGTACCTGTTCCGCGCCGTGCTGAACGAGCGCAGCGACGATCTGGCCTTCATCGCCGAGCGCGTGGACAAGAACGCGATCACCAAGCTGGAAGATTTCATCAACGCACCGTTCGAGCGCATCGACTACACCGATGCGGTCAGCCTGCTGCAGAAGTCCGGCAGAAAGTTCGACTTCCCGGTGGAATGGGGCCTGGACCTGCAGACCGAGCACGAGCGCTGGCTGACCGAGGAGCATGTCGGCCGTCCGGTGGTGGTGACCAACTATCCGGAGCACATCAAGGCCTTCTACATGCGCCTGAACGACGACGGCAAGACCGTTGCCGCGATGGACGTGCTGGCCCCGGGCATCGGCGAGATCATCGGTGGCAGCCAGCGTGAGGAGCGCCTCGACGTGCTGGACGCGCGCATGGCCCAGTTCGGCCTGGATCGTGAGCACTACAGCTGGTACCGCGACTTCCGCCGCTATGGCTCGGTGCCTCACGCCGGCTTCGGCCTGGGCTTCGAACGCCTGGTGGTGTACGTCTGCGGACTGTCCAACATCCGCGATGCGATCCCCTACCCGCGCGCCCCGGGCAGCGCGGACTTCTAAGCCCCACACGTCCACGGAGGTACGGCTCCCATGACCCTGTTCTTCGCCCTGTGTTTCGTCGGCGTTGCGGTGGCCGGGTTCAGTGCCTTCGTGATCTTCTGGCCGCTGACCCTGGTGCACGTTCGCGACCGCCATCCGGCGCTCGCCGAGCGCTTCGGCAGCGGCGCCTTCCTCAAGCCCGATGCCCTGGCCTGGCTGTTGCGCCGCGACTATCGCCAGCAGCCGGACCGCTCGCTGTCCGGGCTGGCGACGCCGGCCTGGGTATCGCTGCTGACCCTGCTGGCCGGACTGGGCATGGCCGCCCTGCTCTGGCTGGCCTCGCTCTGGTAACCCCCATGAATGACATTTCCGCCTCGCGCGACAGCTGGTGGCTGGCCAGCCTCGGCAACACCCTGATCTGGGCGCGCCTGCGCGTTCGCCCGGCCGGCACCGCTGAGGTGCTCGACAGCGACGGCAATACGCTGAGCTATGACAGCGAAGACACCGCCCGTTCGCAGCTGTTCGACGCCGAATTCGTCGAGTATGACGGTCTGGACGAGGAAGACGCGCTGGTGCGCGGCTTCAGCCTGCACGAAGTGCAGCCGCCGCAGGCCGACAACGACGAAGGCCTGCGCGGCCGCATGATCCAGTCGCTGGGCGCGCGCGCCTGATCCAGGCATGTTCACTCCACGCGCCTTCGCCGAGACCGACCTGCTCTGGCTGGACCGCCTGCTGGCGCGTGATCCATTCGTCACGGTGCTCACCCCCGGCAGCGATGGCCTGCCGGAGCTGACCCGGATGCCGGTGCTGTACCGGCGCGAGGGCGAGCGCATCGAGCTGCGCGGGCACTGGGCCCGCGCCAACCCGCAGTCGCGCCACGGCGGTGCGGCCAAGGTGCTGGTCGACGGACCACACGGCTACGTCTCGGCCAGCTGGTATCCGGACAAGGAGCCTGCCGCACGGGTGCCGACCTGGAACTACGCCGCCGCCGAGCTGCGTGGCCAGTTGCACACCTTCGACGATACCGATGCGCTGGCCGGGCTGGTCGGCGCGATCAGCGACCACTTCGAAGCCAGCGTCGGCCAGGCCTGGCAGTTCGATGCCACGCGTGCCGAACATGGCCCGGAACTGCGTGCCATCGTCGGCTTCCGTTTCCAGGTTGAACACGTGCAGCTGAAGCTGAAGCTGAGCCAGAACCATCCCGACGCCAACCAGCGCGCCGTGATCGCCGAACTGGAACAGCTGGGCACCCCTTCCTCCACCGAGTTGGCGCAGTGGATGCGCTGGCACCGCGAACAGGCCGCCCGCAGCGGCTGAACACCCCCGATTCCCGCGACGTCGCAGCTGGATGGCTGCGGTGCGCCCCCACCCGACGCCAGGGACCCGAACATGAAAGACATCCACAAGCTGCTGCAGAACAACCGCGACTGGGCCGACCGCATCGAGAAGGAGGACCCCGACTTCTTCCACCAGCTGGCCAAGCAGCAGCATCCCGAGTACCTGTGGATCGGCTGCTCCGATTCGCGCGTGCCGGCCAACCAGATCATCGGCATGGCGCCGGGCGAAGTGTTCGTGCACCGCAACGTCGCCAACGTGGTCGCCCACACCGACCTTAACTGCCTGAGCGTGGTGCAGTACGCGGTGGACCAGCTGAAGGTCAAGCACATCCTGATCGTCGGCCACTACGGCTGCGGCGGCGTGCATGCCTGCCTGCACAACACCCGCGTCGGCCTGGCCGACAACTGGCTGCGCCATGTCGGTGACGTGGTGCAGAAGCACCAGGGCATCCTCGACGCCATCGAAGACGACGAACTCAAGCACGCCCGGCTGTGCGAGCTGAACGTGATCGAGCAGGTCGCCAACCTCTGCCGCTCGACCATCGTGCTGGATGCCTGGGCCCGCGGCCAGAAGCTGATGGTGCACGGCTGGGTCTACAGCCTGAAAGACGGACGCGTGCGTGAAATGGGCATCGACGTCGGTTCGCTGGAAGAGCTGCAGCCAGCGTATGAAAAAGCGCTGTCCTTCGTGCCGCGCAAGGGCCGTCGCGACTGATCCCCACACGGATGACCACCATGCTCGCTCCACCGATCAACCTGCACGCCTGGATCGAAGAGAACCGCCACCTGCTGAAGCCGCCGGTGGGCAACAAGATGATCGACAACGGCGATTTCATCGTGATGGTGGTCGGCGGGCCGAACTCGCGTACCGACTACCACTACGACGAAGGCCCCGAGTGGTTCTACCAGCTCGAAGGCGAGATGGTGCTGAAGGTGCAGGAGGACGGCGCGGTACGCGACATTCCGATCCGCGCCGGCGAGATCTTCCTGTTGCCGGCGAAGGTGCCGCACTCGCCGCGGCGCCCGCCCGGGGGCATCGGCCTGGTGGTCGAGCGCAAGCGGCTGCCGCATGAGATGGACGGCGTGATCTGGCACTGCGAGCGCTGCAACCACAAGCTGCACGAAGAGTATTTCCCGCTGCAGAACATCGAAACCGACCTGCCCAAGGTGTTTGCGCGCTACCACGCCAGCCTGGAACTGCGTACCTGCAGCCAGTGCGGGCACGTGGATCCGCTGCCGGTGCCGGCGGCGGGCTGAGCACCTGCCCCTGTAGAGCCGAGCCCATGCTCGGCTTCGTGGCCCGGCAGCCGAGCATGGGCTCGGCTCTACAGGTTCGGCGGCAGGCACGCCCCAGGCGCTACACTGGCGGTCCCGTTGCAGCCTGTTGCCCGACCATGTCCGACCTGCTCAGCCGCACCCACGCCATCGCCCTGGACGCCGCCGATCCGCTGCGCCCGCTGCGTGGCGAATTCCTGATTCCGCGCCATGGAGGCGGCGAGCAGACCTACTTCGTCGGCAACTCGCTGGGCCTGCAGCCGCGCGGTGCGCAGGCAGCGGTGCAGGAAGTGATGAAACAATGGGGCGAACGGGCGGTGGAAGGCCACTTCACCGGCCCGACGCAGTGGCTGTCCTACCACCGCCTGGTGAGCGCGCAGCTGGCGCGCGTGGTCGGCGCACTGCCCAGCGAGGTGGTAGCGATGAACACGCTGAGCGTGAACCTGCACCTGATGATGGTCAGCTTCTACCGGCCGACCACGCAGCGCCCGGTGATCCTGATGGAAGCCGGCGCATTCCCGACCGACCGCCACGCGGTGGAAGCTCAGATCCGCTTCCATGGTTTCGACCCGGCCGAGTGTCTGGTGGAAGTGCAGCCGGACGAAGCCAACGGCACGATTTCGCTGGCCGCGATCGAACGCGCCATCGCCGAGCACGGCCCGCGCCTGGCGCTGGTGCTGTGGCCCGGCGTGCAGTACCGCACCGGCCAGGCCTTCGACCTCGATGCGATCACCCGCGCCGCACGCCTGCAGGGCGCACGCATCGGCTTCGACCTGGCGCACTCGGTTGGCAACCTGCCGCTGCGCCTGCATGAGGTGGCGCCCGATTTCGCCGTGTGGTGCCACTACAAATACCTCAACAGCGGCCCGGGCGCGGTGGCCGGCGCGTTCGTGCACGAGCGCCACCATCGCGACACCACCCTGCCGCGCTTTGCCGGCTGGTGGGGCCATGAGGAATCGACCCGCTTCCAGATGGCGCCCCAGTTCACCCCCGCCATCGGTGCCGAAGGCTGGCAGTTGAGCAATCCGCCGATCCTCGGCCTGGCACCACTGCGTGCCTCGCTGGACCTGTTCGAGCGTGCCGGCATGGAGGCGCTGCGCAGCAAATCGCTGGCGCTGACCGGCCTGCTCGAAGCACTGGTCCGCGCACGCCTGCCGCAGGTGCTGGACATCATTACCCCGGCCGATCCGCAGCGCCGCGGCTGCCAGTTGTCGCTGCGCGTGATCGGTGGCCGCGAGCGTGGCCGTGCACTGTTCGAGCACCTGCGCGGCATCGGCGTGCTCGGCGACTGGCGCGAGCCTGACGTGATCCGCATCTCGCCCACCCCGCTCTACAACCGCTACCTGGACGTGCACCATTTCGTCGAGGAAGTGGAAGCCTGGGCCGGCCTGTAAGCCGACCCCTCCCCTGCTGCTGGACAGTTCGTTGATCGCACACGCCTCCCGCTCGTTGAGCATTATCGGTGCCGGCCTTGCCGGGTCCCTGCTGGCCATCCTGCTGTCACGGCAAGGCTGGCGCATCACCCTGTACGAACGCCGTGGCGATCCCCGCATTGCCGACTACGAGAGCGGTCGTTCGATCAACCTGGCGTTGGCCGAGCGCGGGCGCAATGCACTGCGCCAGGCCGGCGTGGAAGACGAGGTGATGGCGCGCGCGGTGATGATGCGCGGGCGCATGGTGCATCCACGCGACGGCGAACCGCAGCTGCAGCGCTATGGCCGCGACGACAGCGAGGTGATCTGGTCGATCCATCGCAGCGATCTGAACACCACGCTGCTGGAACTGGCCGAACAGGCCGGTGCCACCGTGCGCTTCCATCGCCGCCTGCATACCGTGGATTTCGATGCGGGCTACGCGCGTTTCATCGATGACCGTGACGACAGCCCGCACGACATCCGCTTTGACACCCTGATCGGTGCCGACGGCGCGGGCTCGGCACTGCGCGCGGCGATGAACCGTCGTGCGCCGCTGGGCGAGGACATCGCCTTCCTTGACCATTCGTACAAGGAACTGGAGATCCCGCCGGCCGCCGACGGCGGCTTCCGCATCGAGCGCAATGCGCTGCACATCTGGCCGCGCGGCCACTACATGTGCATCGCGTTGCCCAACCACGAAGGCACTTTCACGGTCACCCTGTTCCTGCCCAACCAGGGCGATCCCAGCTTTGCCACGGTCAACACCGGCGCGCAGGCCGAGGCGCTGTTCGCGCGCGAGTTCGCCGATACCCTGCCGCTGATTCCCAACCTGCGCAAGGACTGGGAACAACACCCGCCGGGCCTGCTCGGCACGCTCACCCTGGAACGCTGGCATCAGCAGGGCCGCGCCGTGCTGATCGGTGACGCCGCGCATGCGATGGTGCCGTTCCACGGCCAGGGCATGAACTGCGCATTCGAGGACTGCGTTGCACTGGCCCGCCAGCTGATGGAGGCCGATGACCTGGAAAGCGCGTTCGCCGCGTTCGAAGCCGAGCGCAAACCGAATGCACGTGCCATCCAGCAGATGGCGCTTGAGAACTACCTGGAGATGCGCGACCGCGTGGCCGACCCTGCATTCCTACTGCAACGCGAGCTGGAGCAGGAACTGCAGCGGCGCTGGCCGACCCGCTTCGTGCCGCATTACACGATGGTCACCTTCCTGCACACGCCCTACGCCGAGGCGCTGCGCCGCACCGAACTGCAGCGCGACCTGCTGGTTGCAGCCACCGCCGGTCACGATTCACTGGACAACATCGACTGGGCCGCACTGGAAACGCAGGTCCACGCGCAGTTGCCGGTCCTGGAGGGCGCGCACTGATGGCAGACAGCTTCCTGTTCTACGACCTGGAAACCTTCGGCCAGGACCCGCGGCGCACGCGCATCTCGCAGTTCGCCGCGATCCGCACCGATGCCGACCTCAACGAGATCGACACGCCGGTCAGCTTCTTCGTGCGCCCGGCAGACGACCTGCTGCCCTCGCCGATGGCCACCCTGGTCACCGGCATCACCCCGCAGCAGGCCCTGGCCGAGGGCATCAGCGAGGCCGAAGCCTTCGACCGCATCAACGAGCAGCTGTCGCGCCCCGGCACCTGCGCACTTGGCTACAACACCCTGCGCTTCGACGATGAGTTCGTCCGCTACGGGTTGTTCCGCAACTTCCACGATCCCTACGAGCGCGAGTGGCGCAATGGCAATTCGCGCTGGGACCTGCTGGACATGCTGCGGCTGATGCGCGCGATGCGCCCGGACGGCATCCGGTGGCCGCTGCGCGAAGACGGCGCCACCTCGTTCAAGCTCGAGCACCTGGCCGAGGCCAACAACGTGCGCGAAGGCGATGCGCACGAAGCGCTGTCAGACGTGCGCGCCACCATCGGCATGGCTCGGCTGTTCAAGCAGTCGCAGCCGCGCCTGTGGGAGTACGCACTGAAGCTGCGCGACAAGCGCTTCGTCGGCGGCCTGCTGGACGTGGCCGCGATGAAGCCGGTCCTGCACATTTCCATGCGCTACCCTGCCAGCCGCCTTTGCGCCGCACCGGTTCTGCCCTTGGCCGTACACCCGACCATCAACAACCGGGTGATCGTGTTCGACCTGGAAGGCGAGATCGACGACCTGCTGGAGCTGCCGGCCGAGGTGATCGCACAGCGCCTGTACATGCGGGCCAGCGAGCTGCCCGAAGGCGTGACACGCGTGCCGCTGAAGGAAGTACACCTGAACAAGGTGCCGGCACTGATCGCATGGAACCACCTGCGCGCCGACGATCATGCGCGCCTCGGCCTGGACGTGGCCGCGATCGAGGCCAAGGTGGAACGGCTGCGCGCGTTCGCTCCACAGCTGGCCGAGAAGGCACGCCAGGTCTACAACCAGCCCCGCGTCGCGACCGTGGCCGATGTCGATGCCTCGCTGTACGACGGATTCCTCGGCAACGGCGACAAGCCGCTGCTCGCGCTGGCACGCACCACCGCGCCGGAGCAGCTGGCCGCGCTGGAAGGCCGCTTCCGCGACCCGCGCCTTCCAGAGCTGCTGTTCCGCTACCGCGCACGCAACCATCCCGGCAGCCTCGCGCCGGCCGAGCACCAGCGTTGGCAGGATTACCGCCGCCAGCGCCTGCTCGGCGACGGCGGCCTGGGCGAACTCAACCTGCCCCAGTACCAGCAACAGCTTGATGCACTGGCCGCCGAAGCGCCCGGCGACGCGCGGCGCCAGGCCCTGCTGCAATCGTTGCGCGACTGGGGCCAGCACCTGCAGGAGACGCTGTGAGCACCTATTTCTCGGACGCCAGTTTCAAGTTCCTGCGCAGCCTGGCGCGGCACAACGACAAGACCTGGTTCAACGACCACCGCCAGCAGTATGAAGACCACGTCCGGCAGCCGTTCCTGCGCCTGCTGGGCGACCTGCAGCCGGCACTGGCCGAGGTCAGCGAGCACTTCCGCGCCGATACCCGCGGCGTCGGTGGCTCGCTGTTCCGCATCCACCGTGACGCGCGCTTTTCCAACGACAAGTCACCGTACAAGACCTGGCAGGGTGCGCGCCTGTTCCATGAGCGCCGCCGAGAGGTGGCCGCGCCGTCCTTCTATGTGCACCTGCAACCCGGCGAGAGCTTCGTCGGCGCCGGCCTGTGGCATCCGGAACCGGAAACCCAGCGCCGCGTGCGCCATTTCATCCTCGACAACCCGGGCAGCTGGAAGGCCGCCGCGCACGCGCCGGCCCTGCGCAAGCGCTTCGATTTCGAGGAGAGCGAGAAGCTGGTGCGCCCCCCTCGTGGCTTCCCGGCCGACTTCGAGTTCATCGACGACCTCAAGCACCGCAACTGGGTGATGTGGCGCTCGCTGGATGACGCCACGATGACCGGCCCACGCCTGCTGTCCACGCTGGGCAAGGACCTGGCCGCGCTCGGCCCGTTCGTCGACTACCTGTGCGCTGCGCTGGACCTGGAATTCTGATGTCGCAGAATCTTCCGCTGGCCCGCCAGCGGCGCGTGCTCGGCCGCACCAGCCTGGCCGTTTCACCGATCGGATTGGGCTGCTCCGGCTTCTGGGGTCATCGCCGCTTCCCCGAGCATGAGGCGGCTGCCGTGGTCGAACATGCGCTTGCCCACGGGGTGAACCTGCTCGATACCGGTCACAACTATTCCGGCTTCCATGCCGAGCCGCGCCTGGGCCGCATCCTGCGCCCGTTGCTGAAGCAGTACCCGCGCGATTCACTGGTGATCTCAAGCAAGGGCGGCACGCTGACCGGCCAGGCCGGCATCAGCGGCGCCGAGCAACGCAACTTCTCGCCCGCGGCCATCACCGCCAGCTGCGAGGCGTCGCTGCGCAACCTCGGCCTGGACCATCTTGATGTCTACCAGCTGCATGGCGCCAGCGAACACGACATCAGTGACGACCTGCTGGCGGCACTGCAGCGCCTGCGCGAACGTGGGTTGATCCGGTACACCGGCATCAACACCCACTCGGCCTCGACCCTGCGCTGGATGATCGCCCATCCGGACGCCTTCGATGTGGTACTGCTGGACTACAACGCCCTGCAGCAGGACCGAGAACCGCTTATCGATCGGCTGCAGGCAGTGGGCATCGGCGTGCTGGCCGGCACCGTGCTGGCGCAAGGACACCTGCTGCCCGCGCGTGCGCGCCTGCCACGGCTGGCCGATGGCTGGTATCTGGCGCGCGCGTGGTTGAAGCCCAGCAGCCGCCAGCTGATGCGCAGTGCCCGCCAGATGCGGCGCGCGGTGGCCACGATCCACAGCCAGCGCCCGGCCCAGACCGCCTTCGCCTATACGCTGGGCCATCCCGGCGTTGCCAGCGGCATCCTCGGCACCACCCGCACCCGCAGCCTGGACGAAGTGCTGGCGACGCGGCTGGAGGCGCTGACTCCGGCGGAACGGCAACGGCTGGTCGATGCCTTCGGTGATGGCCGTGGTTCGCCCAGTCAGTGAGTCTTCACCCGGCACTGCCGCCGTTGCGGCAGTCTGTCCGGCATGAAGAAGCTCACCGCACTGCTTGTGCTGCTGGTCCTGGCCTTGGCGGCCTGGTGGTTCGGCGGCCCGTACCTGACCGTCAATGGCCTGTCCAAGGCCATCGAGCAGCGCGACACTGCGCGCCTGGAGCGCTACGTCGATTTCCCGCGCGTGCGCAGCAGCCTGCGCGCGCAGCTCAATGACTACCTGGTGCGCCAGGCCGGCCCAGACGTGGCGGCCAGCCCGTTCGGTGCCCTCCTCCACGGCCTCGGCGACCAGCTCGGGGGGGCCGCGGTGGAAACCATGGTGACCCCGACCGGGATCGGCGCGATGCTGCAGGGCCACGTGCTGTGGAAGCGTGGCCGCAATGAACTGCAGGGTGGCGACGCCTTCGGCGCAACTGAACCGGCGCGGCCGTTGAAGAATGCCGAACATCATTTCGAAGCGCTGGACCGCTTCGTGATCGATGTGGATCGCGGCCCCGGCCAGCCACCGATGAAGGTGGTGCTGGAGCCGCAGGGCCTGCGCTGGAAAGTGGTGGACCTGCAGCTGGGGATGTCGGGCAGCCCGTAGCCCCATGCCGCTGCGCTCGCCGGGCATGGCCCGGCGCTGCCGCCGCCTTGTACCCCGCTCTGGTAGACGCCCACCTTGGTGGGCGCGGCTGCGCCGCGATGCCAACAGCTACCGGGCTCAGCCCTCGTTTGCGACGCCGTGCGGTACGTGGCCGGCGGCTACATGCTCGCGGGCACTGTCGATGTTGTGCTGCGAATCATCGAAGAAGATGTCGGCACCGAAGGCCTGCAGGAACGGCCCCTTGTGCCGGCCGCCGAGGAACAGTGCTTCGTCCAGGCGCACGCCCCACTCCCGCAGGGTACGGATCACCCGCTCGTGCGCCGGGGCCGACCGCGCGGTCACCAGTGCGGTACGGATCGGCGCGCTGTCGCCAGCCGGGAACACTTCCTGCAGCGTGTGCAGGGCCGACAGGAAGCCGCGGAAGGGGCCGCCACTGAGTGGCTCGCGGGCGCGTTCGCGTTCGTGGCGGCCAAAGGCTTCCACGCCCTGCTCGCGCGAAATGCGCTCACTCTCGTCACCGAAGATCACTGCGTCACCGTCGAAGGCAATGCGCAGCTGGCCGGCCGGGCGACCGGTATCGATCTGGTCGGCCGCTGCCGCAGCGGTCTCGCCCGGTGGTTTGGGCAGGATGGTCGCCGCCGCGATGCCATGGCGCAGCGCACTGCGCACCGATTCCGGGTTGGCCGACAGGAACAGGTCGGTGCCGAACGGCTTCACATACGGCCAAGTCGGCTCGCCAGCGGTGAACGTCGCACGGATGATGCCCAGGCCGTAATGCTGGATCGAGTTGAAGATACGCAGGCCGGTATCGGCCGAATTGCGCGACAGCAGGATCACCTCGACCCGCGGGTTCTCCGGGCTGGCGCCCTGGTTCAGTGCCAGCAGCTTGCGCACTACGGGAAAGGCCACGCCGGGACCGAGGATGTCGTCCTCATGCTGGCGCTGGAACTCGGCATAGGCCGCCACGCCATCGCTCTCGAACAGCGCGTGGCTTTCCTCGAGGTCGAACAGCGCGCGCGAGGTGACCGCGACGGTCAGCAAACGGGGGGAGTTGTCGCCCATCGGTGGGGGTCCTTCAAGCGGTCGGCGGGGCCGGCCGCCCATTGTCCTCAAAAAACGAACTGTTCGCTCAGGATCCGGTCTTCCAGGTTGTGCTCCGGGTCGAACAGCAGGGTCACACGACGGTCCCTCGACTCGCGGATGGTCACCTCGACCACATCGCGGGTCTCGTGCGAATCAGCGGTGACGCTGACCGGACGCTTGTAGGGATCGAGCACGCGGAAGCGCACTTCGGTGTCGGCCTTGAGGATCGCCCCGCGCCAGCGTCGCGGCCGATACGGAGCCAGCGGCGTCAGCGCGATGGTATGCGACCCCAGCGGCAACACCGGGCCGTGCGCGGAATAATTGTAGGCGGTACTGCCGGCCGGGGTGGCCACCAGCACGCCGTCACCGATCAGCTCGGCCACCCGCTCCTGGCCGTTGAGGTCGATGCCGATATGGGCCGCCTGCCGGGTCTGGCGAAGGAGCGAGACATCGTTGTACGCCAGCGAGCCGGTGCTGGTCCCGGACTCGGTCAGCGCCACCATTTCCAGCGGGCGCAGGTTGGCCGGTTCGGCACGCGCAATGCGGGCCTGCACGTCATCGTCGCCACGGTACTGGTTCATCAGGAAGCCAACGGTGCCCAGCTTCATGCCGAACACCGGCTTGCCCAGGTGCCCGTGCCGGTGCAGGGTCTGCAGCATGAAACCGTCGCCACCCAGCGGGCACAGCACGTCGGCCTGCTCGGGCGCGTGATCGCCATAACGCGAGATCATCGCCGCGCGGGCCATCTGTGCAGGTTCGGCGGTGCTGGCCAGGAAAGCGATGCGGGGGGTGTCGCTCATCAGGCGTGGGGCCCTGGAAGTGTGGATAGAGCATACCTCGCCACTGCTCCAACGCAACTGAGGTTGCCGATTCCAATGCTGCCTGTCTGACTTCCGATTCCCAAGCGATGCCCTCCTCTGCACGCCACCAAGTAGAACGCCTGGGCGACGGCGGCCACAGCCCTCCAGAACCGGCCTACGCCCAAGGCTGATTGTTCCTTCGCTCCCTGGATGTGCGGGGAAACAATCGCGTTGGGCCCGATACCAACTACATCGTGGATGACGGAAGCCGCACTTTTGCGGGCAGCCGTGACCGCTTGGCACACGCGAACAAAGTCGCGGAGGTTTCCATCTGCTCGAGGTGACTCTGTAAAAAATCCAACACATCGAAGGCTGCTCGCATCGTTTACCGACAACGTCCGATAGCTCCCGTCCGGTACTGCACCGACCATGCAGCAGCGTACTCGCCGTTCCGCGGCTGATTGCGCTCCACCCTTCAGAGAGAGAGGACACATGAACTTCAAGCACCTCAGCCTTGCGTTGGCGGCACTACTGCCGTCCTGGGCCAGTCTTGCCCAAGACGCAGCCACTTCTCAGCAAACCGCAGCGGCAAAGGCCCATATCGGCTTCCTGAGCCCGGCATCAAACGCCTACCGGGAGCTGCTGCCGGGCAACTATACGAATCTGTACTTCACGCTACGCAATGATGACTGGCAGGACCGGGTGCGGCTGCCCACCTCGCTGTCGTTGTCCGAGCGTTCCATCTATCTGGCCAACCTGGCGACATCGCCCCGCCATCTGGAGGTCGACGGTGTATTCACCCATCTGCCCTCAGAGGTCAGAAAGGTGATGTTGCCCGCCGGCCAGAACCTGGCCGTCAGCAACAGGATGAGCATGGCCTGGCGCCTGTCCCCGAAGCACCTGCGCGAGATCAATGGCCCGAACGAAGCGCGCTGGCGCATTCCTTCAAACGGACGCAAGCTCGCAACGGTACTCAATCTCCGTGATGGGCAGCATGTCGGCCAGGTGGGCCTGCCCGACGGCGCACACTCCTATGACACGGTTACCATTCGGCACACGGCAACGTGGCCGAGCTCGGTCATCGCAGCCGATACGCAGTTCCCGCGCTCGAACCTGCGGATCGAGTCGGGTGACGTGCACCACTACGTCTTTGATCCCTTCTTCCGCGTGTGGAAACTGAATCATGCAACCTATCGCCCCGTACTTCCGAATGACGCATCGCGAAAGACGAGTACGGCACGCACACTGGTCACGGCCACCAACGAGAACTTCCGGGGCTACTATCTGAATTTCCCCGATAGCCCCTCGGACCGTGATCGCCGGAGGTTCAAGATCGCTGACTCGAAGGTGATCGACCCAGGCTATGGACTGAAGATCAGCGCTGGCAACATCTTTGATCGCGAGGCCCACATCTGGACCCGCCCTGGCGAAGCGTTCGAGTTCATCTTCGTCAACGACAACGGCCCTGGCTCCGGTTACTGGCACGCACTTCGCTTCCCGGTACAGCGCATCGACGTCGACAAGGAGCGTGGTGGCGAGGTCGACAACGCCGCCGCACAGCTCACCTGGGTGTCCACGGGCGGGGGCACGGTCACATTGCCGAATGCGCACCAGCGCCTGACACGCTTGGTGGTGGAGAATGTCACCGGCGTCCGGCCGCATCCGACACCAAGGACGACCACGATTGTCGGCCCCGGAGTGTCGGACAAAATCCTGCCGGGCGAGCAGGTGTCCTATCGCCTCAGGGACTACAAGTGGATTCGTGAAACGACCACTGTCGACGTGGTGCTTGCCGTTTCCGACCGCCTCGGCGAGATCGGTTCGAAGGACATGGCACTGGAATTAATGCGTGAAAGCCTGAAGAAGACGAACGATGCACTTGACAACTCCGGCGCGACCTTCCGCTTCCGTGAAGCGGCGGTGCGAAATATCACCGTGCCGTACTACCTGCCGACCTATGCCATTCCCGAGTGGATCGCCAACCACGCATCGCAAGTGATCAGCGACAGCGGTGCCGATGGGGTCTTCTTCGGTGGCGTGGCCGATGGCTGCAACGGCGTCCACCACTCCAAGCCGCGCAAGCAGTTTGCGGTGGCAATGAACCTGCTCTGCTCCACCGACATGCTTCGTGAGGAAATGGGCAAGGCACTGGGCTTGAAGGTCAATGGCATGCAGGGCGTTCCGGTCATCGGCGCCGGCAACAAGCTGCCGCTGTACCCGACGCCGTTGCGCTTCGTGGACGATGGCAACCGCGCCATCAACCCCGGCCAGCGCGACGAAGTGCAGCACATGAACGGTGTCGCCGCCGAAGTCGCCCGCTACGGCCACGCGCGTTGATGGACTGATTGCTGGCAGCCATCGGCGGCCAGCGGCCCCGGATACAGAACGGCCCCGCTTTCGCGGGGCCGTTCCTTTTCTCCACGCACGCCGGGCACGGCCCGGCACTACGTCACTTATGCACCATGCGCGGCCAGCTGGCCCAGGCGCTGCACCGCGACCGAGACGGTCGGGTAGTCCAGGGTCTTCTGCTCGGCCAGTTCGGCCAGCATCGCCAGGGTGAAGCGCAGGCTGTTGTCGTCGCGGCCCATCCAGGCAGCGACCTTGGCCTCGGCACTGTTGCCCTTGGTGCCCAGCACCTGCCCGGCCAGGTTGCGGTGGTTGGCTGCCAGCTCGTCACGCAGCACGCCACGCGCCACCGCGTGCCAACGACCGTTGACCTCCAACGCGTCGACCTGCTCGAACAACCACGGCAGCTGCAGGGCATCGCCCAGGCGGAAGTGGACCTTGGACACGTCCACCGGCTTCAGCTTGCGGGTGCGGGCCAGTTCGATGATGTCGAACGCCGGCTCCAGGAAGTGCAGTTCGGCCAGCTGCTGTGCCAGCGCGGACGGCAGGCCCTTTTCCTTCCACTCGGCCACCAGGGCTTCGTAGGTCGGACGCTGCGAATCCGGCAGCACGCCCGAAGCAACGCGAATGTCGTTGAACGGGCCCTGGTAGCGGTTGACCGCCTCGGTGATGCCCGGCATCGCGCCCGGGCGCGACAGCAGCCAGCGCACGAACGAACGCTGCAGCTTCCAGATCACTTCCAGTGCGTCGATCTGCACCGACTCCGGCACCTTGCCGTCGAGCGCGTCGATCTGCGCCCACAGTGCGCGTGCATCCAGCGTTTCACGGCTGATGGTGTAGGCCTTGGCGACCTCGGCGATGGAACGACCGGTGTCTTCCTGCATGCGCATCAGGAAGGTGGCGCCCATGCGGTTGATGGTCTGGTTGGTCACGGCCGTGGCGATGATTTCGCGCTTCAGGCGGTGACGCTCCATCGCGTCGGCGTACTTCTTCTGCAGCGGGGTCGGGAAGTAGCGCTGCAGTTCCTTGGACAGGTACGGGTCTTCCGGGATGTCCGAATCCAGCAGCTGGTTGAACGCCACCAGCTTGGAGTAGGACAGCAGCACCGACAGTTCCGGACGGGTCAGGCCCTGGCCGCGTGCCTTGCGCTGCGACAGCTCGGCGTCGGACGGCAGGAACTCGATCTGGCGGTCGAGCAGGCCCTGCTGTTCCAGGGTGCGGATGAAGTGCTGCTTGGAACCCAGGCGCTTGACCGCCATCCGCTCCATCAGGCTCAGCGCCTGGTTCTGGCGGTAGTTGTCGTTGAGCACCAGCTCGGCGACTTCATCGGTCATCGACGCCAGCAGCTTGTTGCGCTGCTCGACGGTCAGCTTCTTGGCCCGCACCACATCGTTGAGCAGGATCTTGATGTTGACTTCGTGGTCGGAGGTATCGACGCCGGCCGAGTTGTCGATGAAGTCGGTGTTGAGCAGCACGCCGGCCTGGGCAGCCTCGATGCGGCCCAGCTGGGTCATGCCCAGGTTGCCGCCCTCGCCCACCACCTTGCAGCGCAGCTCGCCACCGTTCACGCGCAGCGCGTTGTTGGCGCGATCGCCGACATCGCTGTGCTGCTCGCTGGCGGCCTTGACGTAGGTACCGATGCCGCCATTCCACAGCAGGTCGACCGGTGCCTTCAGGATCGCGCTCATCAGATCGTTCGGCGACAGCGCCTTGACGTTCTCGTCCAGGCCCAGCGCTTCGCGCACCTGCGGGGTGATCTCGATCGACTTCAGGCTGCGCGGGTACACGCCGCCGCCCTTGCTGATCAGCTTGGTGTCGTAGTCCGCCCAGCTCGAACGCGGCAGGGTGAACAGGCGCTCACGCTCGATGAACGACGTGGCCGCATCCGGATTCGGATCCAGGAAGATGTGGCGGTGGTCGAACGCAGCGACCAGGCGGATATGGCGCGACAGCAGCATGCCGTTGCCGAACACGTCGCCGGACATGTCGCCGACGCCGACCGCAGTGAAGTCCTGGCTCTGGCTATCACGACCCAGCGCACGGAAGTGGCGCTTGACCGATTCCCACGCGCCGCGCGCGGTGATGCCCATGCCCTTGTGGTCGTAACCGACCGAACCACCGGAGGCGAACGCATCGCCCATCCAGAAGCCGTGCGCGATGGCCAGGCCGTTGGCGATGTCGGAGAAGGTCGCCGTGCCCTTGTCCGCGGCCACCACCAGGTACGGATCGTCCATGTCGTGGCGCACGACATCCACCGGCGGCACGATCTTGTTGTTGACGATGTTGTCGGTGATGTCCAGCAGGCCCTGGATGAACAGCTTGTAGCAGGCCACGCCGTTGGCGAAGATCGCATCGCGGTCGCCGTTCACCGGCGGGGTCTTGGCGAAGAAGCCGCCCTTCGCGCCGACCGGCACGATGACAGTGTTCTTGACCATCTGTGCCTTGACCAGGCCCAGCACTTCGGTACGGAAGTCTTCGCGACGATCCGACCAGCGCAGGCCGCCACGCGCAACCGCGCCGAAGCGCAGGTGGGTACCTTCCACGCGCGGGCCGTACACGAAGATCTCGCGGTACGGGCGCGGCTTCGGCAGGTCCGGCACCAGCGCCGAATCGAACTTGAAGCTGATGACATGGCCGTGCTGGCCGTTGGCATCGGTCTGGTAGTAGCTGGTACGCAGGGTCGCGTCGATCACGCCCATGAACGAGCGCAGGATGCGGTCCTCGTCCAGGCTGGACACGCGATCCATCAGCTTCAGCAGTGCATCGCGCGTGGCCTGCATCTGCGCGTCGCGGTCCCCCTTGCGGGCATCGACCACGCTCTTGAGCACCTTCAGGGTGGCATCGTCGCCAGCGGCCAGCACATCGAAGTGGGCCTTCAGCTGGGCCTGACCGGCCGCGATGTCGTCCTTGCTCTCATGGCCGGTGGCCGGATCGAAGCGGGCCTCGAACAGTTCGACCAGCAGGCGGGCCAGCAGCGGGTAACGCGCGAAGGTGCCTTCCACGTAGGCCTGCGAGAACGGCACGCCGGTCTGCAGCAGGTACTTGCAGTAGCCACGCAGCATGGCGACCTGGCGCCAGTGCAGGCCAGCAGCCAGCACCAGGCGGTTGAAGCCGTCGTTCTCGGCGTCGCCGTGCCAGACGCGGGCGAAGGTCTCGCCGAAGGCTTCATCGACACTGGCGGCATCGATCACGCCAGCGGTCGACTCGACCTCGAAGTCCTGCACGTACACCGGCGCGTTGTCGACCGACAGGCGGTACGGACGCTCGGCGATCACGCGCAGGCCCATGTTTTCCATCATCGGCAGCGCGTCCGACAGCGGGATGTCATCCAGCTGGCGATACAGCTTCAGGCGCAGGCCATCGCCGCTTTCGCGCGGCACGGCCTGCAGGCTCAGGCGCAGGTCGTCCGGGCCGGTCAGCGCGTCGAGCTGGCTGACATCGTTGGCGGCAACGGCGGTGCTGTTGTCTTCGATGTAGCCGGCCGGCAGCGCCTTGCCGATGCGGGCGGCGATGCGCAGGCCTTCGGTCTCGCCGTGGCGGCTCACCAGCGCTTCGCGCAGGTCGTCCTGCCAGTTGCGCAGCACCTGGGCCAGCTTCTGCTCCAGTTCGGCGGTATCGACGTCGAGCATTTCACCCGGCTTCGGGCGCACGATCAGGTGCACCTGCGCCAGCGGCGATTCGCCCAGCACCACCGAGCTGTCGACGAACTCGCCGTGCAGCGCGTCCTTGAGCATCGCTTCGATGCGCAGGCGCACATCGGTGTTGAAGCGCTCGCGCGGCAGGTAGACCAGCGCGGAGATGAAACGGCTGTACTTGTCACGGCGCAGGAACAGGCGGCTGCGCACGCGTTCCTGCAGGCCCAGCACGCCCATCGCGGTGCGGAACAGTTCGTCCTCGCTGGACTGGAACAGTTCTTCGCGCGGCAGGGTTTCCAGGATATGGCGCAGGGCCTTGCCACTGTGGCTGGCCGGGGCCAGCCCGGACTGCTTCATCACATGCTCGTGGCGCTGGCGCACCAGCGGGATTTCCCACGGGCGACGGTTGTAGGCGCTGGAGGTGAACAGGCCGAGGAAACGCTGCTCGCCGATGATCTTGCCCTTGGCGTCGAACTCCAGCACGCCGATGTAGTCCATGTAGCCGGCGCGGTGCACGCGCGAACGGGCATTGGTCTTGGTCAGGATCAGCGCATCCTTCAAACCTGACGTGGTATTCAGGCCCTGCGCGGCCAGCGTCTTGACCGGACGGGCGGCGGACTTGTCCTTGCCGCGCATCAGGCCCAGGCCGGTGTCGTTCAGCGGCGCCAGCACCTCTTCCTTGCCCTGCTTCTCGACGCGGTACTCGCGGTAGCCGAAGAAGGTGAAGTGGTTGTCAGCGGCCCAGCGCAGGAACTCCTGTGCTTCCTTGCGCGACGCGTCGTCGACGGGCAGCTGGCGGCTGCCCAGGTCGTCGGCCAGTGCCAGCGCCTTGTCCTTCATCGGCTGCCAGTCGCGCACGATCGCACGCACTTCATCCAGCGCCTTGTTGATGGCCTGCTCGATGGCGGCCATCGCATCGGCCGGCTGGCGGTCGATTTCCAGCAGCATCACCGACTCGGCATCACCTTCGCCGACCTTGACCAGCTTGCCGGCCTTGTCGCGGGTGAAACGCAGTACCGGGTGGCCCAGCACGTGGACGCCCACGCCCTGCTCGGCCAGCGACATGGTGACGGTATCGACCAGGAACGGCATGTCGTCGTTGACGATCTGCAGCACGGTATGCGGCGATTCCCAACCGTTGGCCTTCGCGGTCGGATTGAACACGCGGACGTTGGCCTTGCCAGCCTTGCGGGCCCGGGCGAATTCCAGCGTCTCAGCCGCGAGAGCGGCCCACTCTTCAGCGCTGTGGTGCGGGAACTCGTCCGACTCCATGCGCTTGTAGAAGTCAGTGGCGAAGGCCACTGCTTCGGCCTGTGCGGCCGCGGGGTAGCGCTTGCGCAAGGCCGTGTACACCGGCTCCAGGGAGAAACCAGCGGTCACTGCGACCTCCGACTCTGCTGGTTTCGTCTTGTTTTTCACGGTCTTGGCTGCGGTTTTTTGCGGTTTCATGGCAGAGCGATGCGCTTGCTCAGTTGGGAAAATGAAATTGTAGCCCTACCGCACGAAAAGGCCTTGCTGCAGGACGGAATAAGCAGATTCGGGTTTGCTGCGGTTTAGACGCCTATTCAGTTCGCTCCGGTATGGAGCTGGCGCCCGCTTCAGCACTGCCGACAGGATCGGCAAAGCGTGTTACCGGAAGACACACGCGGCGACGCCGATTCGATTCCACAATCCTGAACTGGACGGTATAGTCCACCGCGTGAACCCGGCCTACCTCCCCGTTGCCCTCGACGCACGCGATGAGCGCGTGTTCGATGCCGTGCGCGAACTGCTGGCCCAGCAGGGCATCCAGATGAGCATGGACGCGGTGGCCCAGCATGCCGGCTGTTCCAAGCAGACCCTCTACTCGCGCTATGGCAGCAAGCAGCAACTGCTGCGCCGGGTAATGCAGCGCCACGTCGGCCACGCCACCGGGGCCATGGTTCGTGCACTCCGCAGTGACGACCTGCGTGCCAGCCTGCTCCAGTTCGCCACCGACTTCCTGGAGCATTTCAACCAACCGCACGTAGGGCAGGCCTGCCGGCTGATCGCGGCCGAGGCGGCCCAGTTTCCCGAAGAGGCGCGTACGCTGTACCGGCATGGTGCCGGCGCGTTGTCGCTTCATCTTGCTGAATGGATTGAAACCGTTTGCATGCAGGGCCAGCTCCGGCATGACGACCCGCACTTCATGGCCGAACTGCTGCTGAGCATGATCGCCGGTCAGGATTTCGACAAACAGCGCTTCCATACCCCCCACCGTGATGACGCGCTCTTGCGTCGGCGCTGGGCAGAGTTCTCCGTCGACAGCTTCCTGCGCGCCTTCGCGCCTCAGCCGTCGCCGGCCCCGTCTACAAACCAACCCCGGAGTTCCTCCTGATGACCGCCCCACTCCGCACCCTTGCCTTGACGTGCGCCGTTGCTGTCGCGCTGGCTGCCTGCAAGAAGCCGGAACAGCAGACGCCCCCGCCGCCGGAGGTGGGCGTGATCGACGCCAAGCCGCAGACCCTGCCGCTGCAGCGCGAACTGGTCGGCCGCCTGTCGCCGTTCCGCAGCGCCGACGTCCGCGCACGCGTGCCCGGCGTGCTGCTCAAGCGCGTCTACCAGGAAGGCTCGCAGGTCAAGCAGGGCCAGACCCTGTTCCTGATCGACCCGGCGCCGCTGCGTGCCTCGCTCAACGCCTCCGAGGCCCAGCTGGCCTCGGCCCGCGCGACCTACGCCAACGCCAAGGTCGCCGCCGACCGCGCACGCTCGCTGGCCCCGCAGCAGTTCGTCTCCAAGTCCGACCTGGACAACGCCGAATCGGCCGAGCGCACCGCGCTGGCCGCGGTCAAACAGGCCGAAGCGGCAGTGACCTCCTCGCGGATCAACCTGGGCTATGCCGAAGTGACCGCGCCGATCAGTGGCGTGGCCAACAAGCAGCAGGTCACCGAGGGCGCGCTGGTGGGCCAGGGCGATGTAACCCTGCTGACCACCGTCGACCAGCTCGACCCGCTGTACGTCAACTTCTCGTTGAGCGTGGACGAGCTGACCCAGCTGCGCGCGCAGCAGGCCAAGGGCGCGCTGGCGCTGTCCGGCGACGGCAAGGCCACGGTCAACGTCAAGCTCGCCGACGGCACCACTTATGGTGAGCCGGGCACGCTGGACTTCTCCTCGACCACGGTCGACCCGGCCACCGGCGCCGTGTCGTTGCGCGCGCTGCTGCCGAACCCGCAGCAGATCCTGCTGCCGGGCGCCTTCGTCAGCTTCCAGGCCAACCTGGGCGAGCGCAACAACGCCTTCCTGGTGCCGCAGCAGGCCCTGCTGCGCGATACCACCGGCGGCTACGTGATGGTGGTCGGCGCCGACGGCAAGGTCGTGCGCAAGAACGTGAAGACCGATGGCGCGCAGAACGGCAACTGGCTGGTCAGCGACGGCCTGGCCGCCGGTGACAAGGTGATCGTGGCCGGCGTGCAGAAGGTCAAGGAAGGTGCACCGGCGGTGGCCAAGCCGTGGACCCCTGGCCAGGACGCCAACGGCAAGCCGGCCGCAGGCGGCGCCGCCCCGGCGGGCGCTGCACCGGCTGCAGGCAAGGCACCGGCCGACGCGGCCAAGCCCGAGCAGGCCGATGCGGCCAAGCCGGCCGCCACCGATTCGAACAAGCAGTAACGGGAACCTTCCGTCATGCCTAAATTTTTCATCGAACATCCAGTCTTCGCCTGGGTGGTTGCGATCCTGATCTCGCTCAGCGGCGTGATCGCGATCCTCAACCTGGGCGTGGAGTCCTATCCCAACATCGCCCCTCCGCAGGTCACCGTCTCGGCGACCTATCCGGGCGCCAGCGCCGATACCACGGAAAAGTCGGTCACCCAGGTGATCGAGCAGCAGCTGACCGGCATCGATCACCTGCTGTACTTCAGCTCCTCGTCCGCCTCCAACGGCCGTGCACAGATCACCCTGACCTTCGAGACCGGTACCGATCCGGACATCGCCCAGGTGCAGGTGCAGAACAAGGTCTCGCTGGCCACGCCACGCCTGCCTTCGGAAGTCACCCAGCAGGGCGTGGTGGTGGCCAAGGCCAACGCCGGCTTCCTGATGGTGGTGGCGCTGCAGTCCGATACCCCGACCATCAACCGTGACGCGCTGAACGACATCGTGGGCTCGCGCGTGCTCGACCAGGTCTCGCGCATCCCCGGCGTCGGCAGCACCCAGCAGTTCGGTTCCGAGTACGCCATGAACATCTGGCTGAACCCGGAAAAGATGCAGGGCTACGGCCTGTCGGCCAGCCAGGTACTGGCCGCGGTGCGTGCGCAGAACGTGCAGTTCGCCGCCGGCGCGCTGGGTTCGGATCCGTCGCCGGAAGGCCAGCACTTCACCGCCACGGTCTCGGCCGAAGGCCGCTTCAGCTCGCCGCAGGAATTCGAGAACATCATCCTGCGTGCCAACGCTGATGGCTCGCGCGTGCTGCTGAAGGACATCGCCCGCGTCGCCTTCGGTGCCAACAACTACGGCTTCGACACCCAGTACAACGGCAAGCCGACCGGCGCCTTCGCCATCCAGCTGCTGCCGGGCGCCAACGCCCTGAACGTGGCCGAAGCGGTGCGCGCCAAGATGGACGAGCTGCAGCCCAGCTTCCCGGCCGGCGTCACCTGGTTCTCGCCGTACGACAGCACCACCTTCGTCAAGATCTCGATCCAGGAAGTGGTCAAGACACTGTTTGAAGCAGTGTTCCTGGTGTTCCTGGTGATGCTGATCTTCCTGCAGAACTTCCGCGCCACGCTGATCCCGACCCTGGTCATCCCGGTGGCGCTGCTCGGTACCTTCCTGGGCATGTGGATGATCGGCTTCACGATCAACCAGCTGACGCTGTTCGCGATGGTGCTGGCGATCGGCATCGTGGTCGACGACGCGATCGTGGTGATCGAGAACGTCGAACGCATCATGACCGAGGAGGGCCTGGCGCCGAAGCCGGCCACGCAGAAGGCGATGACCCAGATCACCGGCGCGGTGGTGGCGATCACCGTCGTGCTGGCCGCGGTGTTCATCCCCTCCGCCCTGCAGGGCGGTGCCGCCGGCGAGATCTACAAGCAGTTCGCGCTGACCATCGCCATCTCGATGGCGTTCTCGGCGTTCCTGGCGCTGGGCTTCACCCCGGCGCTGTGCGCGACCTTCCTCAAGCCGACGCACAACGACAACCCGAACATCGTCTACCGCACCTTCAACAAGTACTACGACAAGATCAGCCACACCTATGTGGGCCACATCACCTCTGCGGTGCGCCATGCGCCGCGCTGGATGATCCTGTTCGTGGTGCTGACCGCGCTGTGCGGCTTCCTGTTCACCCGCATGCCGGGCAGCTTCCTGCCGGAAGAAGACCAGGGCTATGCGCTGGCGATCGTGCAGCTGCCGCCGGGCTCGACCAAGGGCCAGACCAACGAAGTGTTCGCGCAGATGCGTGGCATCCTGGAAAAGCAGGATGGCTATGAAGGCATGCTGCAGGTGGCCGGCTTCAGCTTCGTCGGTTCCGGCGAGAACGTGGGCATGGGCTTCATCCGCCTGAAGCCGTGGGAGGAACGCAAGTTCACCGCGCCCGAGTTCATCCAGAACATGAACGGCGCGTTCTACGGCATCAAGGAAGCGCAGATCTTCGTGGTCAACCTGCCCACCGTGCAGGGCCTCGGCCAGTTCGGTGGCTTTGACATGTGGCTGCAGGACCGTAGCGGTGCCGGCTACGAACAGTTGACCCAGGCCCGCAACATCCTGCTCGGCCAGGCCGCGCAGAAGCCGGACCACCTGGTTGGCGTGCGCCCCAACGGCCTGGAAAACGCGCCGCAGCTGCAGCTGCACGTGGACCGCGTGCAGGCGCAGTCGATGGGCATGTCGGTGTCGGACGTGTACAGCACCATCCAGCTGATGCTGGCCCCGGTGTACGTCAACGACTTCTTCTACGAAGGCCGCATCAAGCGCGTGACCATGCAGGCCGATGGCCCGTACCGCACTGGCCAGGAATCGCTGAAGAGCTTCTACAGCCCGTCCAGCCTGACCCAGAACGCCGATGGCACCAACGCGATGATCCCGTTGAACACGGTGGTCAAGTCCGAATGGGTGTCGGCGCCGCCGTCGCTGAGCCGCTACAACGGCTACTCGGCGATCAACATCGTCGGTTCGCAGGCACCGGGCACCAGCTCGGGTGAGGCGATGCAGACCATGGAAGGCATCGTCAACGACGACCTGCCGGCCGGCTTCGGCTACGACTGGTCGGGCATGTCCTACCAGGAAATCCTGGCCGGAAACGCTGCGACCCTGCTGCTGGTGCTGTCCATCGTGGTGGTGTTCCTGTGCCTGGCCGCCCTGTATGAAAGCTGGTCGATCCCGGTGGCGGTGCTGCTGGTGGTGCCGCTGGGCGTGCTGGGTGCCCTCGGCCTGTCGATGCTGCGCGGCCTGCCCAACGATCTGTTCTTCAAGATCGGCCTGATCACCGTGATCGGCCTGGCGGCGAAGAACGCGATCCTGATCGTGGAGTTCGCGGTGGAGCAGCGCGCAGCGGGCAAGAACCTGCGTGATGCCACCATCGAAGCGGCGCGCCTGCGTTTCCGCCCGATCCTGATGACCTCGTTCGCGTTCATCATGGGCGTGATCCCGATGGCGATCTCCACCGGTGCCGGCGCCAACTCCCGCCACGCCATCGGTACCGGCGTGATCGGCGGCATGCTGTTCGCCACCCTGCTCGGCCTGCTGATGATCCCGGTGTTCTTCGTGGTCGTGCGCCGCATGCTGGGCGACAAGCTGGACGAACCGTCCAAGGAGTTCATGGAACGCCAGCGCGATGCGGATGCCGCACATCGTCCGGATCGTTGATCCGGTGCTGCGCTGAGAACGAGAAGGCCCCGGAGCGATCCGGGGCCTTTTTATTGCCACAGTTGAATTCATGCCAACCCAGGTTGGCATCTACCGGAACAACGGCATTGCCGGTAGCCGCCAACCTTGGTTGGCGCTGTTCGGGCAACGCCTCAGCGCATCACCGCGACCACGGCGCACACCGCCACCAGAATCAGCGAGGCCCACTGCATGGGTACGAAGAAGAAATGGTGGGGCGCGGCATCCCCCTTCCGCCGCGGCGCACGGTTGAGCCACAGGCCCAGCACCACGTTCACCGCTGCGCCGAGGCCTGCGCCCAACAGAACCTGTGACAGCGGAGTATTGCCCCTGGGGCCGTCATGCGGAAAGAAGTACGCCAGCAGCAGGATCGCTGCAATCGGCGTCACCAGCGTCATGATTCCCCAACCGCGATAGATCACGTCGTCATCCTCGAAGAAACGGACTGCATTAGAGCAGCATGCGTCTCTGCAGGCCAACGGCAATGACGTCATCTGGATGACCATCATCCACGCGTGGCGTGGACCTACCGCCGCGCCGCCATTGCGGCGGCGCGGCCCTGCGACTCAGCGCAGCCCGGTTTCGTTGCGGGCGATCACCAGGCGCTGGATCTCCGAAGTACCTTCGTAGATCTCGGTGATCTTGGCATCACGGAAGTAGCGCTCCAGCGGCATTTCCTTGGAATACCCCATGCCGCCGTGGATCTGCACCGCCTGGTGGGTAATCCACATCGCCGCCTCAGAGGCGGTCAGCTTGGCAATGGCAGCCTCATTGCTGAAGCGCTTGCCCTGGCCCTTCACCCACGCCGCGCGCAGGGTCAGCAGCAGCGCTGCGTCCAGCTTGCACTTCATGTCGGCAATCTTGGCCTGGGTCATCTGGAAGGTACCGATGGCCGCGCCGAATGCCTTGCGCTCCTTGACGTATTCAATCGTCGCTTCATAGGCGGCACGGGCGATGCCGATGGCCTGCGAAGCGATGCCAATGCGACCGGCATCGAGCACGCTCATGGCGATCTTGAATCCCTCGCCTTCCTGGCCCAGCACGTCTTCGGCCTGCGCCACGTAGTCGTTGAACTCGATCTCGCAGGTGGCCGAGGCGCGGATGCCCAGCTTGGGCTCGGTCTTGCCACGACCGAAACCGGCCTTGTCGGTATCGATGATGAAGGCGGTGATGCCGCGCGCGGCCTTGTCCGGCTCGCTCATCGCGAACAGCACGATGTACTTGGCCACCGGACCGGAGGTGATCCAGCTCTTCTTGCCATTGATGACGAAGGTGCCGTCGGCCTGCTTCACCGCGCGGCAGCGCATGGCGGTGGCATCGGAACCGGACTGCGGCTCGGTCAGCGCGAACGCGCCGATGGCCGTGCCTTCGGCGATGGCACGTACGTAGGTCTGCTTCTGCTGCTCGGTACCGTGGGTCAGGATGCCGTTGCAGAACAGCGAATTGTTGACCGACATGATGGTCGAATGGGCTGCGTCGGCGGCGGCGACCTCCACCATCGCCAGCACGTACGCAACCGGGTCCATGCCCGCACCGCCGTATTCGGTCGGCACTTCAATGCCCATCAGGCCGTTCTCGCCCAGCAGGCGGATGTTGTCCAGCGGGAACTCGCCGGTGCGGTCATGATGCTCCGCACTGGGGGCGATCTTTTCCTGCGCGATACGCCGCGCAACGTCCTGCAGCATCAACTGCTCTTCGGTAAAGCTGAAATCCACAACACCCTCCCGGGTACATGAAGTTATGGGCCGCATACGGCGCGCCCAGGTGCTCCGATTGTACCGGGGCCCGGCAGTTTCCGTACGCTGGCGACTTGACCGCGACAGCCCCTTCAGCGAATATATCTCTATATCGCGATAGGTAGATGTTTATGGATCTGGAAGACTGGTCGACCCGCCTGAAGGTGTTCGCCGATGCCACTCGCGTGCGCCTGCTGGCGCTGCTGGAGCAGGAGGAACTGACCGTGGCCGAACTGTCGGCGATCACCCGGCTGGCGCAGCCGCGCGTGTCCACCCACCTGGCACGCCTGAAGGAAGCCGGCCTGGTCCGCGACCGCCGTGCCGGCGTGTCGGCCTACTACCGCTTCGACGAGGCCCAGCTGGACCCCGCGCAGCGTGCATTGTGGCATGCCTTGAGCAACGGAAGCGATGACCCGCTGCTGCGCCAGGACGCTGAACGCGTGGCCGCCGTGCTGGCCCACCGCGCCTCCGACCAGAACTGGGCCGACAGCGTGGCCGGCGACATGGAACGCCACTACTCGCCCGGGCGCACCTGGGAGGCGCTGGCCCGCACCGCGCTGCCGCTGCTTGAGACCGGCGACGTGCTGGATATCGCCTCTGGTGATGGCGTGCTGGCCGAACTGGTTGCCCCGCATTCCAAGCGCTACATCTGCATCGATACCAGCGCGCGCGTGGTTGCCGCCGCCAGTGAACGCCTGCGCCGCCTGCCCAATGTGGAAGTGCGCGAGGGCGACATGCATGCCCTGCCGTTCAAGGATGCCAGCTTCGACCTGGTCGTGCTGATGCATGCGCTCACCTACGCCAGCAAACCGGCGCAGGCGGTGACCGAAGCTGCACGCGTACTGCGCCCGGGCGGCCGCCTGCTGCTGTGCAGCCTGGCCCGCCACGAGCACAAGGCAGCGGTGGAGGCCTATGGCCACGTCAACCTCGGCTTCAGCGACAAGGAGCTGCGCAGGTTCGTCGACAAGGCCGGCCTGCAGGTGTCCAGCCTGGAGACGGTCACCCGCGAGAAGCGGCCGCCGCACTTCGAAGTGATTTCGCTGATCGCCAACAAGCCCTGAGCCACAGACCGCCATGCCCGCCCTGCCCTGGTTGCATCCCGATCGTGCCAACGCCCTGCTCGACGCCCTGCGCGAGCGGATCCTGATCATCGATGGTGCGATGGGTACGATGATCCAGCGCCACGGCCTGCAGGAAGACGATTACCGTGGCGAACGCTTCGCCGGTGGCTATGACCATCTGCATGGCTCCGGCTGTGATCACGCCACACCGGAAGGCCATGACCTGAAGGGCAACAACGATCTGCTGCTGCTGACCCGGCCGCAGATCGTCGCCGATATCCACACCGCCTACCTCGAGGCCGGTGCGGACCTGGTCGAAACCAACACCTTCAATGCAACCTCGGTCAGCCAGGCCGACTACCACCTCGAGCACCTGGTGTACGAGTTGAACAAGGCCGGCGCTGCGGTCGCGCGCACGTGCTGTGATGCAGTGGCCGCAACCACTCCGGGCAAGCCGCGCTTCGTGATCGGGGTGATCGGCCCGACCAGCCGCACCGCTTCGATCAGCCCCGACGTCAACGATCCCGGCTTCCGCAATACCAGCTTCGACGAGCTGCGCGACACCTACCGCGAAGCCATCGAGGGCCTGATCGACGGCGGCGCCGACACCCTCATGGTCGAGACCATCTTCGACACGCTCAACGCCAAGGCCGCGCTGTATGCGCTGGAGGAAGCGTTCGATGCGCGCGGCGCGCGGCTGCCGGTGATGATCTCCGGCACCATCACCGACGCTTCCGGTCGCACCCTGTCCGGGCAGACCGCCGAGGCCTTCCACGCATCTCTCGCCCACGCCCGGCCGTTGTCGATCGGCTTGAACTGCGCGCTGGGTGCCGATGCGATGCGCCCGCATGTGGAAACCCTCTCGCAGGTCGCCGACTGTTACGTCAGCGCCCACCCCAATGCAGGCCTGCCCAACGCGTTCGGCGAGTACGACGAAACCCCTGAAGAGATGGCCACCACCCTGCGCGGCTTCGCCGAGGATGGCCTGTTGAACCTGGTCGGCGGCTGCTGTGGCTCCACCCCCGAGCATATCCGTGCAATTGCCAATGCCGTGGCCGGACTGCCGCCGCGCGCACTGCCCGGCACCCGGGAGCAGGCCGCATGAACGTTGCCGCCACTGTCCCGCACTTCCCGCCCTACTGCTGTTGAGCCGACGCCTGCCATGACGCCTGTCCGCCCTACCCGCCTGTCCGGCCTGGAACCTCTGGTCATCACCCCGGACCTGCTGTTCATCAATGTCGGCGAACGCACCAACGTCACCGGCAGCGCGCAGTTCCGCAAGCTGATCAAGGAAGGCCGCTACGAGGAGGCGGTGGACGTGGCCCGCCAGCAGGTGGCCAGCGGCGCGCAGATCCTCGACGTCAACATGGACGAGGGCCTGATCGATTCGGAAGCGGCGATGACGCGCTACCTCAACCTGATCATGTCCGAGCCGGACATCGCGCGCATCCCGGTGATGGTCGACTCCTCCAAGTGGAGCGTGATCGAGGCCGGCCTGAAATGCCTGCAGGGCAAGAGCGTGGTCAACTCGATCTCGCTGAAGGAAGGCGAAGCGCTGTTCCGCGAGCACGCGCGCAAGGTGCTACGCTATGGTGCCGCGGCAGTGGTGATGGCGTTTGACGAGGCCGGGCAGGCAGACACCTGTGCGCGCAAGGTCGAGATCTGCACACGCGCCTACCGCATCCTGGTCGACGAGATCGGCTTCCCGCCGCAGGACATCATCTTCGACCCGAACATCTTCGCCGTCGCCACCGGCATCGAAGAGCACGACAACTACGCGGTGGACTTCATCGAAGCCACCCGCATCATCAAGCAGACCCTTCCGCACTGCCATGTCTCCGGCGGCGTCTCCAACGTCTCGTTCTCGTTCCGAGGCAACGAAACCGTGCGCCAGGCCATCCATTCGGTGTTCCTGTACCACGCGATCGCCGCCGGCATGGACATGGGCATCGTCAACGCCGGCGCGATGCCGATCTACGACGAACTGGAGCCGGACCTGCGCGAGCGTGTCGAGGACGTGATCCTCAACCGCCGAAGCGATGCCACCGAGCGCCTGCTGGAGATCGCCGAGCGCTACAAGGGCAAGAAGGGCGCGGCGAAGACCGAAGATCTGGCCTGGCGCGACAAGCCGGTGGCACAGCGCTTGGCACATGCCCTGGTACACGGCCTGGATGCCTTCGTCGAGGAAGACACCGAACTGGCCCGGCAGGCCTCCAGCCGCCCGCTGGACGTGATCGAAGGACCGCTTATGGACGGCATGAACATCGTCGGCGACCTGTTCGGCGCCGGCAAGATGTTCCTGCCACAGGTGGTGAAATCCGCGCGCGTGATGAAGAAGGCCGTGGCCTACCTGCTGCCTTACATCGAAGCGGAAAAGGCGCGCAGCGGTGACACCGCCAAGAGCAACGGCAAGATCATCATGGCCACGGTGAAGGGCGATGTGCATGACATCGGCAAGAACATCGTCGGCGTCGTACTGGCCTGCAACAACTTCGACGTGGTCGACCTCGGCGTGATGGTGCCGGCGCAGAAGATCCTCGATGCTGCCCGCGAGCACAACGCAGACCTGATCGGCCTGTCCGGGCTGATCACCCCGTCCCTGGAGGAGATGAGCCACGTCGCCCGCGAGATGGAGCGCCAGGGCTTCGACCTGCCGCTGCTGATCGGGGGCGCGACCACTTCGCGTGCGCATACCGCGCTGAAGATCGACCCGCACTACAAGGCGCCGACGGTGTGGGTGAAGGATGCGTCGCGCGCGGTTGGCGTGGCGCAGTCGCTGATCTCGCGTGATCTGCGCGAGGCCTTCGTTGCCGCCAACGAAGCCGACTATGCCGAAATCCGCGCACGCCACCGCAACCGGGGCGACGCCAAGCGCCTGGTCACACTGGAACATGCGCGCGCGCAGAAATTCCATGGCGGCTGGGACAACTACACTCCACCGACACCGAATCAGCCCGGCCTGCACGTGTTCGACGACTATCCCCTGGCCGAACTGGTCCACTACATCGACTGGACGCCGTTCTTCCAGGCCTGGGAGCTGGCCGGCAAGTTCCCGGCGATCCTCACCGACGGGATCGTCGGTACCCAGGCCAGCGAGCTGTACAAGGATGCCCGTGCGATGCTCGAGCGCATCGTCGGCGAGAAGTGGCTGACGGCCAAGGCCGTGTTCGGCCTGTGGCCGGCCAACAGCATCGGCGACGATGTCCGCGTGCAGCACGCACAGGGCGAAACCACCCTGCACTTCCTGCGCCAGCAGGTGGACAAGCCAGCCGAACGCCCGGATTTCTGCCTGGCCGATTTCATTGCACCGGCCGACAGCGGAAAGCAGGACTGGATCGGCGCGTTCGCTGTCACCGCCGGCATCGGCATCGACGCCCACGTCGCGCGCTTCGAGGCCGAGCATGACGATTACAACGCGATCCTGCTGAAAGCATTGGCCGACCGCTTCGCCGAGGCGCTGGCCGAGCGCCTGCACCAGCGCGTGCGTACCGAATTCTGGGGCTACGACCGCGCCGAGACGCTGGACAACGAGGCCCTGATCGACGAGCAGTACCGCGGCATCCGTCCGGCACCGGGCTACCCGGCCTGCCCCGAGCACAGCGAGAAGCGCCGCCTGTTCGACCTGCTGCAGGCTGAGAAGAACGCGGGCATGGAATTGACCGAGAGCTTCGCGATGCTGCCCACGGCCGCTGTCTCGGGCTACTACTTCAGCCATCCGCAGAGCCAGTACTTCGTGGTCGGGCGTCTCAGCCGCGAACAGGTCACCGACTATGCCCGGCGCAAGGGCGTGGACCGCGCCCAAGCCGAACGCTGGCTGGCCTCCAACCTCGACTACGACCCCGAATGACACAAAAAGGGGACGGAGGGGATTAAGTCGCTGATGCACAAACGACTTGATCCCCTCCGTCCCCTTTTTTGCTTCATCATTCGGCGATGACCGTTCCCGTTGCCCGCCTCTCAAGTTTCTACCTGTTCTACTACGCGGCGCTCGGCGCGTTCACGCCGTACTGGAGCCTGTTCCTGACCGCGCGCGGCATGAGCGTGACCGCGATCAGCGTGATGATGGGCCTGTGGTACGCCACCCGCGTGATCGCACCCAGTACCTGGACCTCGCTGGCGGCCGCATCACCGCGGCCGATCCGCCTGCTGCGCGTCGGCTGCGTGCTGACCCTGCTCAGCTTCGCTGCCTTCCTGCTGCCACTGCCGCAGCCGTGGATGTACCCGGCGATGATCGTGTTCTGCTTCTTCTACAACGCGGTGATGCCGCAGTTCGAGT
Organism: Stenotrophomonas sp. FR012; assembly: GCF_047520565.2. Taxonomy (NCBI): domain Bacteria; kingdom Pseudomonadati; phylum Pseudomonadota; class Gammaproteobacteria; order Lysobacterales; family Lysobacteraceae; genus Stenotrophomonas; species Stenotrophomonas sp. FR012. Next base: position 621,006 of record NZ_JAXBQL020000001.1, on the reverse strand, counting down.
CGATCACCCTCACCCACCTGGGCAACGACAGCCATCGCTACGGGTTGATCCGGGTCTGGGGCTCGCTCGGTTTCATCGCCGTGGTCACCCTGTTCGGCTGGCTGATCGAGGGCGATGGCGCCGGCAACCACGCCGGATTGTTGCCGTGGATGATGCTGCCCCTGTTCGTGCTGCTGGTTGCCTCGGCCTTCAGCAACCACTACGCGCGCGGCATCGGCAAGACTGCGGGTGACACCAGCGGCTTCTGGCAGATCGTGCGCCGACCGCCGGTGCTGGCGTTCTTCCTGGCCGCCTTCATGGAACAGCTGTCGTTCGGCCCGTACTACACGTTCTTTTCGGTCTACATGGACCATCACGGCTACCGTACCTCCACCCTTGGCCTGCTGTGGACCATCGGCGTGGTCTTCGAAGTGGGCGTGTTCTTCACCATCGGCCGCTTCTTCCGCCGCTACGACGCCAGCTGGATGCTGCTGATCGCGCTGGTCAGTTCCTGCCTGCGCTGGGCCGTGACCGCACTGTTCCCGGAGAACCTGCCGGTGATGCTTCTGGCGCAGACCGCGCACGCGCTGGGCTTTGCCGCGTTCTTCGCTGCAGCGATGCAGATGCTGGCGACCTACTTCCCCGGTCGTCTCAACGGCCACGGCCAAGGACTGCTGTACGGCTTTTCGTCCGGTGTCGGCGGTGTGCTGGGCGCGCTCATTGCCGGCCAACTGTGGAAGATCGACGACGGCCGCACCGCGTTCCTGGCCGGCAGCGGCTTCGCCCTGATTGGCGCCCTGCTCTGCTTCTTCGCGCTGAGCCTGCCGCTGATACGCGCGCGCCGGACCCACGGCGCACACTGACAACGCTCCGATTCAGCGCTGCAGCAACACCTGCTGCAGCGATGGCAGCAGCACGCGGTTGCCATGCGCGCTGAGATGATCTCCATCGAAGAACAGCGGGCGGCCATCGCGCTGCGCGGGACATAGCGCGTCGTCGCACAGCACCGGCATCGGGTCCCACAGCACGCCACCCGGCAGTCCATCAACCACCTGCTGCAGGCTGCCCAGCATCGGCGCACGCAGCGCTTCCATCGCCTCGCGCGTGCTGTCCAGGCCATTGCGGCAGACTTCGTTGCGCGCATTGAATTGGTCCGAGCAGCGATAGGGCGGCGCCGGCAGCACCGGCTTGGGCGCCTCCAGCACGATGCGCACACCGCGCTCGGCCAGTGGCTTCCACTGCTTGATCGCCTCGACCGCTTCGGCCTCACGCCCTGCCGTGGCCTCCGCTGTCAGTTCGCCCGCCAGCTGCGCCCGCGCATCGAACAGCACGAACTGATCGGACAGGCGCGGCATCCGCAGCGACACCAGCACCACGGCATCGCCCGGCTGCGCGCGCCGCGCGATATCGGCGAACACCGCGGCATCGAAATCAGCGCAACCGGCACCCGCCCCACGCCACTTCTGCAGGCTCACCTGCGGGCATCCGCCGCGGCCATAGAGGGAGACCTCCGAGCCGGTTTCCAGCGCCAGCCGCTGCAGCAGCTCGATGTAAGCCATCGCATGCGAATCACCGGCAACAAACACCCGCTTCGGCGCGCCGGCCGGCGTCGGGCGGTCGCAGTTTCCACGGGCAAAGGTCCGCGCACTGCCGCCTTCGAAACGATGCTTGGCAGCCAGCAGAGCGCAATTGGGATAATCGCCAGCCACGCTCTTGCCATTGGGGTACCAATCGGCCGGATGCCGGCTGACGGTACTCAGCGACAGTCGTGGCGCCTGCTGATAGAGCAATGCCTGGATACCGGCGGCGCACAGCAGTACGACCGCGCCGGCCAGCACCCAACGCCCGGGGCGCAGGCGCTGCGCCAACGTGCCGCGGAACGGCTGTTCCACCCAGCGCCACGACGCCCATGACAGCACCAGTACCAGCACCATCGCAGCGGTCATCTGCCAGGGTGCCTGCAGGCCCACGGTCCAGCGCATCAGCACGAACACCGGCCAGTGCCACAGATACAGCGAGTACGAAAGCAGACCGATGCGGCGCATCGGAGCGCTGGCCAACAGGCGCGCCACCCATGCCTGCGGATGGTGATGCAGCGCCCAGAGCAGGCCCGCGGTGGCGAAGGCCGGCAGCAGGCCGTCAGGCCACGGCGAGCGCCCGGCACGCGAGGACCATAGCGCCCACCCCAGCAGGGCCAGCGCCATCATGGCCAGCAGGGAAAACACCGGCGCAGCGCGCTTCAGTGCCTGACTGGTTGCCGGGTCCAGCGATTGCCGCACGTGCAGCAGCTGGAACAACAGCACGCCCACCCCCAGTTGCCAGAGACGGGTGCTGGTGGCGTAGAACGCCCACGATGGCGGCGCCTCGCGCAGACCCAGCACCGCAGCGTGCAGCAGCGATGCCATGCTGACCAGTGCGAACAGGCCCAGGCTGATCCAACGCCCGCGCGCGCCAAGTGCCCAGGCCAGGAACAGCAACGGGAACAGCAGGTAGAACTGCTCTTCCACACCCAGCGACCAGGTATGGGTATAGGGATTGAATTCGGCCTTGGGCGCGAAGTAATCGTTGCCGATCGCCGCCAGCACCCAGTTGCTGAAGCCGAACAACGCCATCAGCCCCGTCTTGTCGCTGGCTTCGCTGAGCCACGACTCGGGAATGAACAGCACGCTCGCCACAGCGGTCAGCAACATGCACGCCAGCAGCGCTGGTGCGATGCGACGGATGCGACGCGCATAGAAGCGCAGCATCGACTGCCCCAGCGACAGCGGCGGCAGCCGGTGTACTGATGCGCTGACCACGAAACCGGAGATGACGAAGAACACATCCACGCCAGTGAACCCGCCTGGCAACCAGGCCGGGTCCAGGTGGAACACGATGACGGCCAGCACCGCGATCGCGCGCAGGCCGTCAATGTGCGGCACGTAGCCGCGGCTTGGATCAGCGGTCATCCCTTCCCCCACGGCCGCGACGGCAGCGCGCCCGCGGCGGTCACGCGCTTACCAGACCAGGTCGTCCGGCACCTGGTATTGCGGGTCCGCGTACGGATCCTCCTCGGCCGGCGCATTCGGATCGACCTTCAGCGCCACCGACGCGGCGAACACCGCCTCGGACTGCGCCAGCACCTCGGCGGTCACCAGCAGGTAGCGGCCATTGAGCTGGACCACCCCAAGCTCGCCGGCATTGAGCGCGGTCAGCTGTTCGGCGGTCACATAGATGCGCTTGATCTTGCCGCCATATGGGAAGTGGCGGGCGATATCGGCCGCTTCCGAGTTCAGGCTCTTGTCCTTCAGCAGTTCTTCCAGCTTGGCCTTGGCCTCGCGGCGCACACGCGCCTCTTCCTGCTTCAGGCGCTCGGTCTCGATGCGCTCTTCCTTTTCCTTCTGCGCGCGGATGGCGTAGGCCTTGGCCAGGTCCATCTCTTCGGCGCTGCGCGGCTTGCGCGGGCCCTGCTGGCCTGGGCCACGTGACTGACCGGGCTTGCCCGGGCCGCCGTGGCCATGCCCACGACGCTCGCCGGGCTTGTGCTCGCCCTTGCCAGCGCCCTGCGGCTTTCCATTGCCGTTGCCACCCTTGCCCTGCGGGCGACCATCACGGCGGGGGCCATCATTCTTGCGCTCGGGCTTGGGCGCAGGCTTGAAGCCCAGGCCCATCAGCTGGTCGCGGAGGGTATCGCTCATAGGATTCGGATCAGTAGTGCGGCGGCGGCGGTTCGCTCGCCGGATCGGAAGAATTCAGCGCGTTGCGGACCTTGCCCAGGTCTTCCAGCAGCACGCGCAGCACGTCGGCGTTGCGCATGCCCTGCATGCGGGCATCGGCCAGCGCATCGCTCAGTTCGGCCAGCGCCTGTTCCTGGAAGGACACGCGCATTTCCAGTTCGACTAGGCGCGCTTCCAGCGCCTGCTCGCGTTCGGTTGGCAGCAGATCAGACATGCAGCGAGCGCCCCCGGCCAATGCCGTAGTACGCCAGGCCCGCCGCTTCCACATCCGCCGGCTCGTACAGGTTGCGGCCGTCGAACACCACCGCGTCCTTCAACTGCTCGCGCAGCCTCTGGAAATCGGGGCTGCGGAACTGCTTCCACTCGGTCACCACGACCAGTGCATCGGCCCCCTGCAGCGCCTCGTCGGCACTGCTGCAGAACACCAGATCATCGCGCTCGCCGAAGATGCGCTGCGACTCGTGCATCGCTTCCGGATCGTAGGCACGCACCGTCGCGCCGCCTTCCCACAGCTGCGCCAGCAGGCGACGGCTGGAGGCTTCGCGCATGTCATCGGTGTTCGGCTTGAACGCCAGGCCCCACACGGCAAAGGTCTTGCCACGCACACCTTCGTCTTCACCCTTGTCGTAATGACGCTGGATGAGAGCGAACAGATGGCCCTTCTGCGCGTCGTTGACCGCTTCCACGGCGTTCAGCAGCTTCGGCTCCAGGCCGGCCTGCTGCGCGGTGCGGGCCAGCGCCTGCACATCCTTGGGGAAGCACGAGCCGCCGTAACCGGCGCCCGGGTAGATGAAATGCCAGCCGATGCGCGGATCCGAGCCAATGCCCTGGCGGACCTGCTCGACATCGGCGCCGACACGTTCGGCGATGTTGGCGATTTCGTTCATGAACGAGATCTTGGTCGCCAGCATCGCGTTGGCGGCGTACTTGGTCAGCTCCGCCGAACGCACGTCCATTTCCACCACGCGGTCGTGGTTGCGGTTGAACGGTGCGTACAGGCGCCGCATCACCGCCACCGACTCGGCGCTGGTCGCGCCGATGATGATGCGATCCGGGCGCATGCAGTCGGCGACAGCGTCGCCTTCCTTCAGGAATTCCGGGTTGGACACCACATCGAAGGCGATGTCCGCGCCACGTGCCGCCAACTCTGCGGCAATGGCAGCACGCACCTTGTCGGCGGTGCCCACCGGCACCGTCGACTTGTTGACCACCACGGTCGGCACGCTCATGTGCCGCCCGATGGTGCGGGCCACAGCCAGCACGTACTGCAGATCGGCACTGCCATCCTCGTCCGGCGGCGTGCCGACGGCGATGAACACGACCTGGCCGTGGCCGATCGCGGCCGCGGCATCGGTGGTGAACGCCAGCCGCGACGCGGCGTGGTTGGCCTTCACCATCGGCTCCAGGCCCGGCTCATAGATCGGGATGATGCCCTGGTTGAGGCCATCGACCTTGGCCTGGTCGATATCGACGCAGACCACCTGGTGGCCGACATCGGCCAGGCAGGTACCGGTCACCAGCCCTACATAACCGGTACCGAAAATCGCAACGCGCATGTCCGTGCAGGCTCCGTGGTCGCTTACGGCAGGACGCCCAGCAGCTCGACGTCGAAGGTCAGAGTCGCGTTCGGGCCGATCGGGCCACCCGGGGTGCCGTTCTCACCGTAAGCCAGCTCACCCGGGATCCAGAAGCGGTACTTCGAACCGACCGGCATCAGCGCGACGCCTTCGGTCCAGCCCTTGATCACCTGGTCCAGGCCGAACTCGGCCGGCTGGCGACCATAGGAGCTGTCAAACACGGTGCCGTTGAGCAGCTTGCCTTCGTAGTTCACACGCACCTTGCTGCTCGGCAGCGGGCGCTCGCCGCTACCCGGGCGGATGATCTGGTACTGCAGGCCAGACGGGGTGGTCACCACGCCCGGCTGGGTCTTGTTCTTGGCCAGGAACGCGTTGCCTTCCTCGCGGTTGGTCTGCGCAGCGGCGGCGGCCTTGGCCTGCATCTCGGCCTGCTTGCTGCCCATGAAGGCCTGGATGGTGGCGGTCGCGTCAGCTTCCGTCATCTTCGGCTGGCCCTTGCTCAGGCCTGTGCTGATCGCGTCAAACAGCGAGGCGACATCGATGTCGTCCTTCAGCTGTGCCAGCGACGGGCCGACCGAGTACGAACCGATCATCTGCGACACTTTGACGCGATCGACCTTCGGCGGCTGCGAACCCGGCGCCATGCCCGGCACCTGCTGGCCACTGCGGGCCATCACGACCTGGCGCAACGCGGCATCGGTGGCCTTGGCCTGTTCCTGGGTGATCTGCGGCTGCAGGCCTTCGAACGAACGCTCCACGGCAGTGCGCAGCGCGGCCACATCGATCTCATCGGCGATCGGGGTGAACGACTTGGCGACATCAAGGCCGATGGCGTAGCCGAGCTTCTGCTTGGGGGAATTCAAGGTTGCGGTCTCCTTGGCGGCTGCGGGGGCAGCCGGTTGTTGCGACAGAGCGACACCCGAAGTGCCCATCGCCAGAATCAGAACCGACGCCGCGGCGCCGCGCATTCCCATCTTCATTCGCTGCATTCCTGGAAGTGTCTGGGCGCCGACGTCGGCGCGAAAAGAAACATTGTCGCACGCATGCCGTCGATGTCGAGGCATCCGTGCCGGATATCAATGCGTGGCGGCTGCGGCCAGCGCCTTGTCGATGGCGGCGGTCAGCTGCGGATCGTCCGGCGTTACCTTGCTGGCGAACTGGGCAATGACCTTGCCATCGCGGCCGACCAGGTACTTGTGGAAGTTCCAGCCCGGCGCCACGCCGGTGGCCGCGGTCAGCCTCTGGTACAGCGGCGTGGCCTGTGCACCGACGACATGCACCTTCTCGAACATCGGGAACCTGACGCCGTAGGTGAGCGTGCAGAAATCCTGGATCTGCTTTTCGTCACCGGGCTCCTGGCCCTTGAAATCGTTGGACGGGAAACCGAGCACGGCAAAGCCGCGGCCGGCATAACGCTTCTGCAGCGCCTCCAGGCCTTCGTACTGAGGGGTATAGCCGCACTTGCTTGCGGTATTGACCACCAGCAGTACCTGCCCGTGGTAGCGCTGCTGCAGGTTGACCTGCTGCTTGCTGGCCAGTGGGCGGTACTCCAGGTCCAGCAGATCGGCAGCCAGCACATGGGAGGAACCGGCCAGGCCGGCCACCAGCAGGGTCAGCAGGGTCAGGCCGCGCAGGCGGCGCGGGATAACGGTCGGCAGGGGCATCGAGAGCGGTCCGCGGTAGCCATTCACAGGGCCGGCCGGTAGCGGCCGGGAATCGGCCGAACTATAGCACCGCCCCCCGCCCCCCCTGTTGCGGCAAGCGCCAGCGGCTTTGCGCGGCGTGGCGTCTTCCCGCTGGCCTTGCCAACGACGGCGCAGTGATGACATAGCATGGACAACACTGAATGGCAGGCGGAACTGGACCAGCCCGCACATTAAATTTATTTCCCTTTCCAATCAAATGGATAAGAGGATATTTCAGCAATTTGACCACCCCTGCCATCAGTTGGGGACGGCAGGGGGTTGCACCCAGGCGTGCCGGTGTTATAGTTGCATACAACACCAGTCACCTGAGACAGGGGGAAGCCATGAACGCCCGCATCCGTCGCAACCTCACCGCACCCGCGGCCGCTGCTGTTTCGACCCTGATCGTGCTGGCCTGGCTGGCCACGCCCACCACCCCCGCCTCTCCCGACAGTGCGCAGGACGCAACCGCTGCACCGGCCGGGAACGCCGATTCCTCCCCCCCTCCCCCGCGTCGGCTGCACAGCTCCCTGTCCATGCCGTATTTCTCGTTCGCCCAGCCGCTGACCCCACGGAGCTGAATATGAGCGACATCCAGTGGAGCGACGGCGCTCCCATCTACCGTCAATTGAAGGAGCGCGTGATCGCCATGATGCTCGACGGAATCCTGAAGCCGGGCGATGCCCTGCCTTCGGTGCGCCAGGTGGCCGCCGACTATCAACTCAACCCCATCACCGTTTCGCGCGCCTACCAGGAACTGGCCGATGAAGGCCTGGTCGAGAAGCGCCGCGGCCTGGGCATGTTCATGACCGAGCAGGCGGCCACGCAGCTGCGCAGCAGCGAGCGCGAGCGCTTCCTCAACGAAGAATGGCCCGCGGTGCTGGAGCGCATTCAGCGCCTGGGCCTGAGCCTCGACGAATTGCTGCCCCAGGGGAACGTCTGATGAACAGCACTGCAAGCGAACCCGTCATCACCGCGCGAGGCCTGCGCAAGGCCTACAGGACCACGGTAGCCCTCGACAACGCCAGCTTCAGCATTCCGAGCGGGCGCATCGTCGGCCTGATCGGCCCCAACGGCGCCGGCAAGACCACCGCACTGAAGGCCATCCTCGGCCTCACCTCGGTGGAAGGCGACCTGAGCGTGCTCGGCCGCGATCCGCGACTGCATCGCGACGAGCTGATGAATGACATCTGCTTCATCGCCGACGTCGCCGTGCTGCCGCGCTGGCTGAAGGTGCGCGAGGCGATCGACTTCGTCGCCGGCGTGCACCCGCGCTTCGACCGGGCCCGCTGCGAGCGCTTCCTGGCCAATACCAAGCTGCAACCGAAGCAGCGCGTGCGCGAACTGTCCAAGGGCATGATCGTGCAGCTGCACCTGGCGCTGGTGATGGCCATCGACGCCCGCATCCTGGTGCTGGACGAGCCCACTCTCGGCCTGGACATCCTCTATCGCAAGGAGTTCTACCAGCGCCTGCTGGAGGACTACTTCGACGAACAGAAGACCATCATCGTCACCACCCATCAGGTGGAAGAGATCGAGCACATCCTCAGCGACGTCATGTTCATCCGTGATGGCCGCATCGTGCTCGACGCGGACATGGACGACGTCGGCCAGCGCTACACCGAGCTGCTGGTCAACGCCGACCAGCTGGAGACCGCGCGTGCGCTGAAGCCGATCGACGAGCGCAGCCTGGCGTTCGGAAAGACCGTGATGCTGTTCGATGGCGTGCCGCGCACCCAGCTCTCCACCCTTGGCGAGACCCGCAGCCCGGGCCTGGCCGATCTGTTCGTCGCCATCATGAAGGGGACCTACGCATGAATGCCGTCAACCACCCCGTCAGCCCGATGGGCACCCTGCGCTGGCTGCTCAAGCGCGAGTACTGGGAGAACCGTGGCGGTTTCCTGTATGCACCGTTGATCGCCGGCCTGATCTCGCTGGTGATGAGCACCATCGGCATCGCCTTCGGCCTGTTCGCCCTGCACCGGGCCGCGCGTGATGGTGGCCTGCACATCGACGGCGAAGACGTGAACATCAACGGCCTGGACCTGGCCCTGCTGACCCGCGACATCAGTGCCAAGGACCTGGCTGACCTCGGCAACGGCCTCGACCTGACCCTGGTGCTCAGCTCGGCCTGGCCGTTCCTGGTACTGGCCTTCGTGGTGTTTTTCTACTGCCTGGGTGCCCTGTACGACGACCGCCGCGACCGCAGCATCCTGTTCTGGAAGTCACTGCCGCTGTCGGATACCCAGACCGTGCTGTCCAAGGTGATCAGCGCACTGATCGTGGCCCCGCTGATCGCGGTGATCGCCGGCATCATCACCATGTTCGGCTTCATGCTGGTGATCAGCATCGTCGCGCTGATGCACGGCGGCAGCCCAATGACCCTGATCTGGGGCCCGGCCAGCCCGCTGACCCTGGCAGCCGGCCACCTGGCCTGGATCCCGGTCTACGCCCTGTGGGCCCTGCCCACCGCCGGCTGGCTGCTGCTGTGCTCGGCCTGGGCCCGCAGCAAGCCGTTCCTGTGGGCGGTGATGCTGCCGCTGTTCGCAGGCGTCATCGTCAGCACCACCAAGGTGATGCCGCTGATCGGCCTGACCACGGGCTGGTTCTGGCAGAACATCGTTGGCCGACTGCTGCTGGGCGGCGTACCGGGCACGGACCTGGTGTATCGCCTCAGCGCCGAGGAAGGCACGCGTCGCGACCTCGAATCGGTGGTCAGCCTGATGTCGCCGGCCTCGCAGCTGAAGTCACTGGCGATGCCGGAACTGTGGATCGGTGCTGCCGTCGGCGCCGTGTTCATCGTCCTTGCCATCCGTCTGCGCAAGCGCGCCGGCGAGATCTGATTCCATCCACCCGGAGGCACCACCCATGCGTTCCCTGCTCGCCTGTTCTGCGTTGTTGCTGTTGCCGCTGTCGGCGCTGGCCGCCGATGCTCCGAACTGCAAGTTCACCGCTGCCCGCGCGCTGAAGCTGGACGTGGCCGGTGCCAAAGCGGTGGTGTTCGAGGTCAACCAGCATGACCTGAAGGTGGTCGCCAGCCCCGGCGGCGGCCAGTTGGCTGGCCGTGCCTGTGCGTCCAGCCAGGAATGGCTGGACCAGCTGGTGCTGGACCAGCGCAAGGTGGGCGACAAGCTGGTGGTGAGTCTGCGCCGCGAAGGCCGCGACAGCGGCATCAGCCTGGGCAGCAGCTATGCCTGGCTGGACATCCGTGGCAGCGTGCCGGACAACCTGCCGCTGCAGTTCAAGGTCGGCTCCGGCGATGCCAGCGTGGACAACGCGCAGTCGCTGAGCGTGGATGTCGGCTCCGGTGATGCCATCGTGCGTGGCACCCGCGGCAGCATCCATGCAGCGGTGGGTTCGGGCGACCTAGACATTGACGGCGGCAGTTCGCTGAACCTGCTCTCGCTGGGTTCCGGCGACGTCAAGGTGCGCAACATCGGTGGCGATGCGGTCACCGGCACTGTCGGTTCGGGTGATCTGAAGATCAGCGATGTCCGCGGCAACGCACGACTGGACACGGTCGGTTCCGGCGACATCGGGTTCAAGCGCGTGCAAGGCAACGTCGAGGTCGGTGTGGTCGGCTCGGGCGATGTTGATCTGTCCGACATCGGCGGCAATGTGCATGTGCGCAGCCACGGCTCGGGGGACATCCAGGTCGATGGCGTGCGCGGCAGCCTGACCGTCGACCACAGCGGCAGCGGCGATGTCGGCCACCGCAACGTCAGTGGCACCGTCACCCTGCCCCGTAAAAAGTAACCGCTAACGGATCGATCGAGGAAACTGCCATGAATCTGCTGCGCGTGCTGCCTGCCGCCCTGCTGTGCCTGCCGCTGATCGCCTGCGGCGGCACGTCCTCCACGCCTGATACCACCGTCGGCAAAAGCGTGGCCGACGCGACCAGCGGCGTCGGCCAGACTGTCAAGGAGGCCCTGGGTGATGCCCGCAAGGACATCACCCAGGGCAACATCAAGATCTCGGCCGACAAGCAGCCGCGTGCCGAGATCACCCCGGATGGCCGCCTGCTGATCGCCGGCAAGGAAGTGGCCGCCAACGAAACCCAGCGCCGCCAACTGCAGGAGTACCGCGGCCACGTGGTCGCCATTGCAATGGACGGCATGGATGTCGGCCTGGCCGGTGCCAAGCTCGGCGCCAGTGCTGCCGGAGAGGCCCTGAAGGGCATCTTCAGCGGCGACAGCGAGGGCATCGAGAAGCGGATCAATGCCGAGGCGGAGAAGATCGAAGCCCAGGCCAAGCGCATCTGCAACCGCATGCCGGCGATGCTGGCCAGCCAGCAGGCGCTGGCCGCATCGCTGCCCGCGTTCAAGCCCTACGCCACAATGGACCAGAGTGACGTCGACGACTGCGGCAAGGACACCGTGGTCCAGCGCTAGGCCTGTGACAGATCAGCGCACCCGGCCGGCAGCGGCGCCCCGCTGCCGGCCGTCGTGCGCCGGCCGGCTTACAATGTCGGCCCCGGACTCCCCCCGAACCGAATGCCATGAAGAAGTTGTTCCTGCTGCTGGCCGCCCTGCTCTGCCTGGGCCTGGTCGGCTGTGACAAGGATTACCGCAACCACCGCGCCGAGCGCGGCAAGCCCAAGATTTCCGTCAGCGAAGGCATGGTGACCGTGCGTCGCCCGCCGGCACCGAACATCATCATCCTCGGCGATGGCACGATGAAGGTGGACGAGATCCAGATCCCGCTGGACGAAGGGCAGAAGCAGATGCTGCAGACGATGTTCGGCAGGCTGCAGGTGCTGCGCCAGAACACCCTGGTCGCCGCCCCGGCCGATCCCAACATGCAACCGGTGAAGATCCAGCCGCCAGAGGGCATGGAAGTGATTCCGGCGGACCTGATCCAGCGCATACCCGAGTTCAAGGATTACACCGACACGTTCGGCAACATCGTCGCCGACCGTCGCTGAAGCAGAAACGCCGCCCCAGGGCGGCGTTTCCTTTTGTAGAGCCGAGCCCATGCTCGGCTGCTGCCCGGAACCTGAGCCGAGCATGGGCTCGGCTCTACAACCAGCAGATCAACCGCCGGCGCCACCACCGCCAGCCTGGATGCCACCTGCGGTCAGTGCGGTCGGATCCAGCAGGCGCCGCAATTCGGCCTCCTCCAGCCCGCTGTCTTCCAGTGCCACGTCCAGCACCGGGCGTTGTTCCTTGTAGGCACGCTTGGCGATGGCCGCGGCCTTCTCGTAGCCGATGATCGGATTCAATGCCGTTACCAGGATCGGATTGCGCGCCAGCGCTTCGGCCACACGGTCCTCGCGCACCTTCAGCCCGGCGATCGCGCTGTCGGCCAGCAGCCGCGACACATTGGCCAGCAGGCCGATGCCATCGAGCAGGTTCACCGCAATCAGCGGCAGGGTGACGTTGAGCTGGAAGTTGCCGGTCTGCCCGGCCACGGTGATTGCCGTGTGGTGGCCGATCACCTGCGCGCAGGCCATCACGGTCGCTTCCGGAATCACCGGATTGACCTTGCCCGGCATGATCGAGCTGCCCGGCTGCAGCGCCGGCAGTTCGATCTCGCCCAGCCCGGCCAGCGGACCGGCATTCATCCAGCGAAGATCATTGGCGATCTTGATCAGCGCCACGGCCAGTGCATTGAGCTGGCCCGACAGTTCCACGGCATCATCCTGCGCGGCCAGGCCCTCGAACTTGTTCTCGGCGCTGTCGAACTTGAAACCGGTCTGTTGCTTCAGTGCCTTGGCCACCTGCCCGCCGAAGCGCGGGTCGGCATTGATGCCGGTGCCGATGGCGGTGCCACCCAGCGGCAGGCGGCGCACGCGCCTGAGGCTGTCTTCGATCCGCTCCTGCGCCGAGGCCAGCTGTGCCGACCATGCGCCGAACTCCTGCTCGAAGGTCAGTGGCATCGCGTCCATCAGGTGCGTACGGCCGGTCTTGACCACCTTGCGCAGGCTGCGGCCCTTCTTGTCAAGGGTCTTGCGCAGGTGCACCAGCGCCGGCAGCAGCTGCTCATGCGTCGCCAACACCGCCGACACGCGCAGCGCGGTCGGAATCACGTCGTTGGAGCTCTGCCCCTGGTTGACGTGGTCATTGGGGTGCACGGCGGTCTTGCCCGCCTTGCCGGCACGGTTGGCCAGCGTGGCGATGACCTCATTGGCATTCATGTTCGACGACGTGCCCGAACCGGTCTGGTAGACATCGATCGGGAACTGCGCATCCCAGTTGCCGGCGGCCACTTCGGCGGCAGCGGTCTGGATGGCCTTGGCCACGTTCTTCGGCAAATGGCCCAGCTCCGCGTTGACGCCCGCGGCGGCGCCCTTGACCAGGCCCAGGGCACGGATGAAACCGCGCGGCATGCGCTGGCCCGACACCGGGAAGTTCTGCACGGCACGCTGGGTCTGCGCGCCCCACAGGGCGTCGGCAGGCACCTGCAGCTCGCCCATGCTGTCGTGTTCGATTCTGAAACCCTTGCTTGCAGCTTTGCTCATTGCATCAACTCCGCACTACTTCAGTTGGGGAAAGGGAAGCGGCGGCTGGCAGGGTGTCGCTTCCCGGGCTGGCGGCTGCGCCAACGATACTCCCTTGCCCGCAGCGTGGGATGACGAGCGCGGGCCAGATCGTTTCATCCGCAGGGCCGTTGTGCACGCGCAGGGGTAGTGCCGGCCGCTGGCCGGCAATCCATGGAAGCGTAGGCCGGGCGTGGTTGCCGGCCAGCGGCCGGCACTACCTGACCGGCACGTCGTAGAATATGGCCCCCGCCGCTCGCCCCAGCCCTGCCGACATGTCCGATTCCGCCCTGCTCGCCCTGTCCCCGCTCGATGGCCGCTATGCCGGCAAGGTCGACGCCCTGCGCCCGATCTTCTCCGAGTACGGCCTGATCAAGGCCCGCATCACGGTCGAGGTGGAATGGCTGCTGGCGCTGGCCGCCGAGCCGGGCATCGTCGAACTGGCCCCGTTCTCCGACGCCGCCGTCGCCCGCCTGCGCGCCCTGGCCGCCAGCTTCAGCCCGGCCCAGGCTGCACGCGTGAAGGAGATCGAGCGCACCACCAACCATGACGTCAAGGCGGTGGAGTACTTCATCAAGGAACAGCTGAAGGACGACGCCGAGCTGGCTCCGGCGCTGGAATTCGTGCATTTCGCCTGCACCAGCGAAGACATCAACAATCTCAGCTACGGCCTGATGCTGGAACAGGCCCGCCGTGAAGTGCTGCTGCCGACCCTGGACGGCATCGCCAGCACCCTGCGCAGCCTGGCCCACGCCCAGGCCGGCCAGCCGATGCTGTCGCGCACCCACGGCCAGACCGCCTCGCCGACCACCTTGGGCAAGGAACTGGCCAACGTGGTCGCCCGCCTGGAGCGCCAGCGCAGGCAGATTGCCGCGGTCGAACTGACCGGCAAGATCAACGGTGCGGTCGGCAACTACAACGCCCACATCGCCAGCTACCCGGACGTGGACTGGCCTGCCTTCGCCGAGCGCTTCGTGACCGGCCTGGGCCTGGTATTCAACCCGTACACCACGCAGATCGAGCCGCACGACAACGTGGCCGAGATCGGCGATGCCGCGCGCCGCGCCAACATCATCCTGATCGACCTGGCCCGCGACATCTGGGGCTACATCTCGCTGGGCTACTTCAAGCAGCGCCTGAAGGAAGGCGAAGTCGGCTCGTCGACGATGCCGCACAAGGTCAATCCGATCGACTTCGAGAATGCGGAAGGCAATTTCGGCATCGCCAACGCCCTGTTCGAGCACTTCAGCGCGAAGCTGCCGATCAGCCGCTGGCAGCGTGACCTGACCGATTCCACCGTGCTGCGCGCACTTGGCACCGCGTTCGGCCACAGCCAAGTGGCGCTGGATTCGCTGGCCAAGGGCCTGGGCAAGCTGGAAGTGAACCCGCAGCGCCTGGATGCGGATCTGGACGCGGCCTGGGAAGTGCTGGCCGAGGCCGTGCAGACGGTGATGCGCCGCCATGGCCTGCCGAACCCGTACGAGCAGCTGAAGGCGCTGACCCGCGGCCAGGGCATCACGGCCGAGTCGATGCGCGCGTTCGTGCAGGGGCTGGAGCTGCCGACGGATGCGAAGCAGCGTCTGCTCGAGATGACCCCGGGCAGCTACACCGGTCTGGCCGAGGCGCTGGCAAAGAAGATCTAAGGGGTTTGCTTGCGGCGGCGGCCGCGGGCGCTGCCTGCGGCAGGCTTAACTGCAACTGCAACGTCAAAGGCGGCTCTGGGTTACTGCCTCGCTTGGCGGGGCGGGTTGGGTTCGCGGGGGACGCCGTGAACCCGTCCCTGGGGGCTTGGCCGCGGCATCCATGCCGCGGACACCCCCGCGAACCCAACCCGCCCCACCTCTGACAGTTTCCCGGTGACGGATCGAAGAGCTTTGGGTTGTCGGGACGGAATTTGAAAGAGGGACGCGGCTTCGCCGCGTCCCTCTTTGTTTGAGGGTCTTTTGTAGAGCCGAGCCCGTGCTCGGCTGCTTTTGGGCACGGGCAACAGCAAGCCGAGCGTTGGCTCTGCTCTACATGAGCAAGCGCAGCGCGCGACCCGCTTTTGCCTTTGATTTTCTTCTTTCATTCCGTGGCGGGCCGCGCAGGAAATTGTCAGGGGCCGGGCGGGTGGGCTGCGCGGGGGGCCAGATCAGTCCGCCGCATGGATGCGGCGGCCAAGCTTACAGGGACGTACTTGCAGCGTCCCCCGCGCAGCCCACCCGCCCGGCCAAACCCGGCTTTTGCTTTCAGCGACCAACCCAGACCCCGCCACGAGGGGCTCAGCCGTTGGCCAGACACCCCGCGACAAACCACCACACGTGCGCAATCCCCACGAACGTCGGACAATGGAGACCTTGGCGGCCCGCCACGCCGCCCCTCCCGCTTTCCGCTGCAAGGATTCCCCCATGGCCGCCCGCAAGTCCCCTGCCCCCCTGATCGAAGTCACCGCCCGCCCCGGCCAGCCGCTGGGCATGGCGCCGGCCACCTTCCTGCGCGACTTCTGGCAGAAACGCCCGCTGCTGATCCGCAACGCCTTCCCCAACTTCCAGACCCCGGTGCAGCCGGAAGACCTGGCCGGGCTGGCCTGCGAGGAAGGCGTGCTGGCGCGCCTGATCGAGCACGACAAGACCCGGGACGGCTGGCGCGTGCGCACCGGCCCGTTCCAGGAAGACGTGTTCCCCGCCCTGCCCGACCACGACTGGACCCTGCTGGTGCAGGACGTGGACAAGTGGGACCCGGACGTGCGCGCCCTGATCGAACACTTCAGCTTCCTGCCGCGTTGGCGCATGGATGACGTGATGATCAGCTTCGCCGCCACCGGCGGCTCGGTCGGCGCCCATGTCGACCAGTACGACGTGTTCCTGCTGCAGGCCCACGGCCACCGCCGCTGGCAGATCGACGCCAGCGAATCGATCAAGGGCAAGCAGCCACCGCTGGGCTTCCGCCCGGACGTGGAACTGAAGCTGCTGAAGGTGTTCAAGCCGACCCACGACTGGGTGCTGGCGCCGGGCGACATGTTGTACCTGCCGCCGAACGTGCCGCACCACGGCGTCGCCGAGGATCCCTGCCTGACGTTCTCCTTCGGCATGCGCGCGCCGTCCTCGGCCGAGCTGATCAGCGACTACCTCGACACCCTGATCGCCGATGCCGACGAGAACATCCGTTACCAGGATGCCGACCTCAAGGTGCCGGCCGACCCGAACGAAATCGACACGGTGGCGATGGCGCGGGTGATCACCGCGCTCAACGCCATCCGCATGAACGACCCGGACAAGCTGGGTGACTGGTTCGGTCGCTTCATCACCACCTACCGCGCCGCCGGCGAAGTGATGGCCCACCAGGCCGCACCGGCACCGGAGGAAGTGGTCCAGGCGCTGGCCTCCGGCCTGCTGCTGCAGCGCCACCCGTGGGCACGCCTGGCCTGGCGCCGGGCCAAGCGCGGCGCCAGCCTGTACGTCAGCGGCCAGGACTTCGCGCTGCCGGTGAAGGACGCCCAGCGCCTGGCCGGTGCCGAGCAGCTCGACGCCGCCGCCTATCGCGGCCTGTCCGACAAGGGCCGCGCGGTGGTCCAGCAGCTGTTGGTCGGTGGCGTGTTCCAGCTGATCGATCCGAACGAGGTGTATGACGCTGAAGAGGAGGATGACGGCGAAGACGCCGTGGTGCTCGGCGAAGTGGTCGAAGGCCGTGACCGTGTCGACGCGATCGACGCCGACGCGGTGTCCGACGATGTCCACACCGTGACCGTGCTCGACGACGGCATCGAAGTCATCGTCAACTTCGAGGATCACGACGAAGACGACAGCGACGACGGTCGCGCCTGAGCCCTGCCGCCATGATCCGGGTCCAGCAGGTCAGCCACGCCGACGCCCACGTTGCCATCCACGACGTGCGCCAACGCGTGTTCGTGCAGGAACAGGGCATCGCCGCGGAACTGGAACGCGATGCGCTGGACCCGGTCAGCGTCCATGTGCTGGCACTGGACAGTGACAACCAGCCGGTCGGCACCGGCCGGCTGGCCCCGGACGGCCGCATCGGCCGTATGGCCGTGCTGGCCAGCCATCGCAGCCACGGGGTCGGTGAGGCCCTGCTGGAGGCACTGGTGGAGGCCGGGCGCAGGCTCGGCCTGGCCGAGCTGCACCTGCACGCCCAACTGCCCGCCCGCGATTTCTATGCCCGCCAGGGCTTCCTGCCGGAAGGCGAGGCGTTCGAGGAGGCCGGCATCGGCCACCAGCAGATGCGCCGCCGGCTGGGCACGACCAGCGCGATCGACCGCCGCGCCGAGGCGGTGGCCATCACCACGGCCATCGTCCACCGCGCCCGCCGCCAGCTGTGGCTGCACAGCCGCCAGCTGGACCCGGGACTGCTCGACGCGGCGCCGGTGCAGGCCGCCCTGCGCCGCTTCGTCACCGCCAGCCACGACAAGCAGCTGCGGGTGATCGTGCACGATGCCGCTGCGATCGCCTCTGCCGGGGCACCGCTGCTGGCGCTGGCCCAGCGCTTGCCAAGCGTGATCCAGTTCCGCGAGGTCAGCGACCCGGTCGACCGCGCGCTGGCCTCTTCCTGCCTGCTCAACGATGCGGGCGACTTCTACTTTCGTCTGATCGGCCATCGCCTCGACGGCGAGGCCGGTATCGCGCTGCCGGCACGTTCGCAGCCGTTCGGGCAGCAATTGCAGCGCGTCTGGGACCGTTCGCGCGATTGCAGCGAACTGCGCGCGCTCGGCATCTGAGCCGGCGCCGCTGACCCAACCTGTCTGGAACCGGCACCGGCGGACGTGGGATGCCCGCAGTGGTGCCCCTTCGTGTCCCGTTGGGGGTACAATTTGGCTGTTTGAACGCGCCCGCGCAGGGCTATTCATCTTCCTGCCGGGTCCTTCTGAAGCCATACCCCACAAAGCGAATCAACACCCTCCATCGTGGACAATCAACTGAAGCAGTTTGCGCAATCTTCGCAACTCGCCGGCGGCAACGCCTCCTATGTCGAGGACCTGTACGAGCAGTACCTGGTCTCCCCGGATAGTGTCGATCCCAAATGGAAAACCTACTTCGACGGCTTCAAGGGCCGCGAAGCAGGTGACATTCCGCACTCGGCCGTCATCTCCCACATCGCGGACGCGGCCAAGGATGCGCTGAAAGCTGGCACCGGCACCGGTGCGGGCGACGAGCGCGAGCGCAATGTCGGTCGTCTGATCACCGCCTACCGCTCGCGCGGCCACCTGGACGCCCGCCTCGATCCGCTGGGCCTGGCCGCGCCGGTCAACACCCCGGACCTGGGCCTGCCGTTCCACAGCCTGTCCGATGCCGATCTCAACAGCGAGTTCAGCACCGGCGGCGTCGGCGGCCAGCCGCGCATGAAGCTGCGCGACCTGCTCGCACGCCTGAAGGCGACCTACACCGGCTCGATCGGTGCGGAGTTCATGCACATCTCCGAGGTCGAGCAACGCCAGTGGATCTACAAGAAGCTGGAAGCGGCCGGTGGCAACTACCAACTGGACGCTGACACCCAGCGCCGCACCCTGGAGCGCCTGACCGCGGCCGAAGGCCTGGAGCGCTACCTGCACACCAAGTACGTCGGCCAGAAGCGCTTCTCGCTGGAAGGCGGCGACTCGCTGATCCCGATGATGGACACCATCATCCGCAGCGCCGGCAAGGATGGCGTCAAGGACGTGGTGATCGGCATGGCCCACCGCGGCCGCCTGAACGTGCTGGTCAACACCCTGGGCAAGAACCCGCGCAAGCTGTTCGACGAATTCGAAGGCAAGTTCGAGCACGACGAGCACGCGTCGGCGGGTGACGTGAAGTACCACATGGGCTTCTCCGCCGACGTGGCCACCGACGGTGGCCCGGTGCACCTGGCGCTGGCGTTCAACCCGTCGCACCTGGAAATCGCCGACCCGGTCGTGGCCGGTTCCGTGCGTTCGCGCCAGGAGCGCCGCAAGGACACCGCACGCAAGCAGGTCATGCCGATCCTGATCCACGGCGACGCGGCCTTCTCCGGCCAGGGCGTGGTCATGGAGCTGTTCCAGATGTCGCAGGCCCGCGGCTTCGCCGTCGGCGGCACCGTGCACATCGTGGTCAACAACCAGGTCGGCTTCACCACTTCCAACCCGCTGGATACGCGCTCCACGCGCTATGCCACCGACGTGGCGAAGATGATCGCCGCCCCGGTGCTGCACGTGAACGGCGATGATCCGGAAGCCGTCGTGTTCGCCGCGCAGCTGGCCTTCGAGTTCCGCCAGAAGTTCGCCAAGGACGTGGTCATCGACCTGATGTGCTACCGCCGCTGGGGCCACAACGAGGCCGACGAGCCGGCGATCACCCAGCCGCTGATGTACCAGGTGATCCGCAAGCACCCGACCACCCGCGAGATGTATGCCGAGCAGCTGGAAAAGGCGGGCGTGATCGCCGCCGGTGCCGGCAAGGCCATGGTCGATGCCTACCGCGAGAAGCTGGACGCCGGTGAAGTGACCACCGAGCTGGCCAAGGTCGAGAAGACTCCGCCGAGCAGCCCGCTGTTCGTCGATTGGCCGAAGCTGCTGGAAGGCAAGCTGTCCGACCCGGTCTCGACCAAGGTCGAGAAGAACAAGCTGGTCGAGCTGGCCAAGCTGATCAACACCATCCCGGACGAAGTGCAGCTGCACTCGCGCGTGGCCAAGGTCTACGACGACCGCCGCAAGATGGCCGCCGGCGAGATCGCGGGCGACTGGGGCTTTGCCGAGAACCTGGCCTACGCCACCCTGCTCGACGAAGGCCACGCGCTGCGCCTGGTAGGCCAGGACGTCGGCCGCGGTACGTTCACGCACCGCCATGCGATCCTGCACGACCAGAAGACCGACAACTACTACATGCCGCTGCGGCAGCTGGTGGATTCGCCGGAGAAGGCCACCGTCATCGACTCGCTGCTGAGCGAAGAAGCGGTGATGGCCTACGAGTACGGTTTCTCCACCACCGATCCGAACACGCTGTGCATCTGGGAAGGCCAGTTCGGCGACTTCGCCAACGGTGCCCAGGTGGTGATCGACCAGTTCATCGCCGCCGGTGAAGCCAAGTGGGGCCGCATTTCCGGCCTGACCCTGCTGCTGCCGCATGGCTATGAAGGACAAGGCCCGGAACACAGCTCGGCGCGCCTGGAGCGCTTCCTGCAGCTGTGCGCCCTGGAGAACATGCTGGTTGTCGTGCCGTCGACCCCGGCGCAGGCCTTCCACATGCTGCGTCGCCAGCTGCACATGACCACCCGCAAGCCGCTGGTGGTGATGTCGCCGAAGTCGCTGCTGCGCCACAAGCTGGCCGTGTCGACCCTGGACGAACTGGCCAATGGCGAGTTCCAGCACCTGATCGGCGACGCCAATGCCGATGCCAAGAAGGTCAAGCGCGTGGTGCTGTGCTCGGGCAAGGTCTACTACGACCTGCTGGAAGACCAGACCAAGCGTGGCCAGGACGACGTGGCGATCATCCGCGTGGAGCAGCTGTATCCGTTCCCGCGTGCGCTGCTGGCTGCCGAGCTGAAGAAGTACGGCAAGGCCACCGACGTGGTGTGGACGCAGGAAGAACCGCAGAACCAGGGCGCGTGGTACCAGATCCGCCACCATCTGCAGTTCTGCCTGGCCGATGGCCAGAACCTGCACTACGCCGGTCGCGCACGTTCGGCGTCGCCGGCTGCCGGTCACATGGCTGACCACGTCCGCGAGCAGCAGCAGCTGATTGCCGACGCACTGGTCAACCCGTTCAACGACACGTTCGCTGAATAATCCTCCCCCTATTTAGAAGACAAACCAGGAAGCTCCCGCAATGGCCACCGAAGTCAAAGCCCCGGTACTGCCCGAATCCGTCGCCGACGGCACCATCGCCACCTGGCACAAGAAGGTGGGCGACGCCGTCAAGCGCGACGAAAACCTGCTTGACCTGGAAACCGACAAGGTCGTGCTGGAAGTGCCGTCGCCGGTTGACGGCGTGCTGAAGGAAATCAAGTTCAAGGAAGGCGATACCGTGACCTCCAGCCAGGTCGTGGCGATCATCGAAGAAGGCGCCGTGGCTGCGGCTCCGGCCCCGGCCGCTGAAGAGAAGAAGGTTGAAGCCGCACCGGCCGCCGCTGCTCCGGCCGCAGCCGCCGCTCCGGCTCCGGCTGCCAAGTCGGCCGCCGACACCCTGCCGCCGGGCGCCCGCTTCACCGCCATCACCGAAGGCGTGAACCCGGCCGACGTCGACGGCACCGGCCGTCGTGGTGCAGTGACCAAGGAAGACATCGTCAACTTCGCCCGCAACGGCGGCGCCGGCAAGGCCGGTGGTGCACGTCCGGAAGAGCGCGTGCCGATGACCCGCATCCGCAAGCGCATCGCCGAGCGCCTGATGGAGTCGAAGAACTCCACCGCCATGCTGACCACCTTCAACGAAGTCGACCTGTCCAAGGTGTCGGCGGCGCGCAAGGAGCTGCAGGACGAGTTCGTCAAGGCCCACGGCATCAAGCTGGGCTTCATGAGCTTCTTCGTGAAGGCCGCTGCCAACGCGCTGCAGCGCTTCCCGCTGGTCAACGCCTCGATCGACGGCGACGACATCATCTACCACGGCTACTCGGACATCTCGATCGCCGTGTCGACCGAGAAGGGCCTGGTCACGCCGGTCCTGCGCAACGTCGAGCGCATGTCGTTCGCCGACATCGAGAAGACCATCGCCGACTACGCCAAGAAGGCACGTGACGGCAAGCTGGGCCTGGAAGAACTGCAGGGCGGCACCTTCACCGTGACCAACGGCGGCACCTTCGGTTCGCTGCTGTCGACCCCGATCATCAACCCGCCGCAGAGCGCCATCCTGGGCATGCACGCCATCAAGGAGCGTCCGATCGCCCAGAACGGCCAGGTCGTGATCGCGCCGATGATGTACCTGGCGCTGTCCTACGACCACCGCATCATCGACGGCAAGGACTCGGTGCAGTTCCTGGTGGACATCAAGAACCAGCTGGAAAACCCGGGCCGCATGCTGTTCGGCCTGTAAGAAACCTCCCGCCCCTCCGCGCCTGCGCGGAGGGGTTCTGGTAATGCATCAAGGAATAATTCAATGGCTGAACAATTCGACGTCGTCGTCATCGGTGCCGGCCCGGCCGGTTACCACGCTGCCATCCGCGCGGCCCAGCTGGGCCTGAAGACCGCCTGCATCGACGCAGCGCTGGGCAAGGACGGCAAGCCGGCCCTCGGCGGCACCTGCCTGCGCGTGGGCTGCATCCCGTCCAAGGCGCTGCTCGATTCCTCGCGCCAGTTCTGGAACATGGGCCACATCTTTGGCGACCACGGCATCAGCTTCAAGGATGCCAAGATCGACGTCGAGGCGATGATTGGCCGCAAGGACAAGATCGTCAAGCAGTTCACCGGCGGCATCGGCATGCTGTTCAAGGCCAACAAGGTCGCCGCCTACTACGGCTTCGGCCAGCTGCAGCCCGGCAACGTGGTCAAGGTGAAGCAGCACGACGGTTCGGAAGTCGAGCTGAAGGGCACCAACGTCATCATCGCGGCCGGTTCGGATTCGATCGAACTGCCGTTCGCCAAGTTCGACGGCGAGACCATCGTCGACAACGTCGGCGGCCTGGACTTCACCGAAGTGCCGAACCGCCTGGCGGTGATCGGTGCCGGCGTGATCGGCCTGGAACTGGGCAGCGTGTGGAAGCGCCTGGGCGCTGAAGTCACCATCCTTGAGGCCATGCCGGAGTTCCTGGCGGCTGCCGACGCCGAAGTGGCCAAGGCCGCTGCCAAGGAATTCAAGAAACAGGGCCTGGACATCAAGCTCAATGCCAAGGTTTCCAAGACCGAGATCACCGGCAAGGGCAAGAAGAAGGAAGTCATCGTCACCTACACTGACGCGGAAGGCGAAAAGACCCTGACCGTGGACAAGCTGCTGGTGGCCGTCGGCCGTCGCGCCGCCACCAAGGGCCTGCTGGCCGAAGGCACCGGCGTCAAGGTCAACGAGCGCGGCCAGATCGAAGTCGACGCGCACTGCCACACCGGCGTCAACGGCGTGTGGGCGGTCGGCGACTGCGTGCGCGGCCCGATGCTGGCGCACAAGGGCTTCGAGGAAGGCATCGCGGTGGCTGAGCTGATCGCCGGCCTGCCGGGCCACGTCAACTTCGACACCATCCCGTGGGTCATCTACACCGAACCGGAACTGGCCTGGGTCGGCAAGACCGAAGCCCAGCTGAAGGCCGAGGGCATTCCGTACAAGGCCGGCAGCTTCCCGTTCGCCGCCAACGGCCGTGCCGTAGCGATGATCGAGCCGGCGGGGTTCGTGAAGATCCTGGCCCATGCCGAAACCGATCGCATCCTCGGCATGCACCTGGTTGGCGCCAACGTCTCCGAACTGGTGCACGAAGGCGTGCTGACCATGGAGTTCAGCGGCTCGGCCGATGACCTGGCCCGCATCTGCCACGCCCACCCGTCGCTGTCGGAAGTGATCCACGACGCCGCGATGGCGGTCAGCAAGCGCGCCATCCACAAAGCGAACTGATCGTCCACCTGGTAGTGCCGGCCGCTGGCCGGCTTCACCCGGATTCAAGAAGCCCCGCCTCGGCGGGGTTTTTTGTTGCTCATTTTCCTGTAGCGCCGAGCATTGAGCTCGGCGCTACACCTTTCCAGCGGGCTTCTTCGGTGGATCGTCACAGATCCGATGCTGCACCACCGTCTCGCCGACCTTCCATTCCTTGGTGACCCGGCAGCGCTCCCTGTCCCCGGGCCCCGTCGAAGCCTTCGCCCCAGCAGCATTCGCTTCGTCAGCACCGGCTGCCTGCTGGCGCTCCAGCCACACCGAAGGCGGTGCTGGAGGAGCGGCCTGTAGCGGGCCCGCCAACAGGGCCAGACCGACCAGCACCACCGCCCTCATGCGGGCACCGCCCGGCCACCGAGCATGCGCGCCGGCAGCATGAACAGCGCGCGCAGGAAGGCGAACAGCGCCGAGAAGGTGATGCCGACCAGTCGGAACGGCAGGCTCAGCAGCCACACGAACGGCCAGGCGATCAGGGCGAGGATCGCCAGCGGCCAGCACAGTACGAACAGCAGGCACCACACACCGAGCGCGAACAGGGTCTTCATCACGGTCTCCTTGGGACGGCACCCTGCCGCCTGCGGACACCTTGGCGCCCTACCCTGGCGCCGGCAAACAGTTTGCGACGAAACCGGGCTGGCGGCGATGAAACCGGTCCAGCGCAGTGCAACGCCACGCCCATGCCCGGCTGCGCTTCGTGGCGACCGCATGGAACCCGCGCTGACAGCAGCTCCTGCCGGTGCCTTGGCTCTGCAGCGCCCGATGGTGGTTGCCGGCCAGCGGCCGGCATGACCGCTATTCGAACGAACCGACCGAGTCGTGGGCCAGGTTGTCGAAGCGGGTGTACTCACCGAAGAACTTCAGTTTGCACGAGCCGGTCGGGCCACCACGGTGCTTGCCGATGATGATTTCGGCCAGGCCCTTGTCCGGCGAGTTTTCCTTGTTGTAGTAGTCGTCGCGGTAGATGAACACGATCATGTCCGCGTCCTGCTCGATTGCGCCCGATTCGCGAAGGTCGGCCATCACCGGGCGCTTGTCGGTACGCGTTTCCAGCGAGCGGTTGAGCTGCGACAGCGCGATCACCGGCACGTTCAGTTCCTTGGCCAGGCCCTTCAGCGAACGCGAGATTTCCGAGATTTCGGTCGCGCGGTTCTCGCTGTTGCCCGGCACGCTCATCAGCTGCAGGTAATCGATCACCACCAGGCCCAGGTCATGCTCGCGCTTGAGGCGGCGGCACTTGGAACGCAGCACTTCAGGCGACACGCCCGGCGTGTCGTCGATGAAGATCTTGGTTTCCTTCAGCATCTTGATCGCGCTGGTGACGCGGCTCCAGTCCTCGTCTTCCAGCTGGCCGGTACGCAGGCGCTGCGCGTTGATGCGTCCATTGGAGGAAATCAGGCGCATCGCCAGCTGCGACGCCGACATTTCCATCGAGAACACCGCCACGCCCTTCTTCGACTTGATCGCCGCGTACTCGGCGATGTTCAGCGCGAAGGTGGTCTTGCCCATTGCCGGGCGCGCCGCGAGGATGATCAGGTCGGTCGGCTGCAGGCCAGCGGTCATCGCGTCGAAATCGTTGTAACCGGTCGGCAGGCCGGTGATGTTGCCGCCGTTCTCGAAGCGGTTGCGCAGCTCCTCGAAGGCATCCTTCAGTGCACCGGGCATGGCCACGAAATCGGTACGGCCACGCGCACCCTGTTCGGCGATTGCAAACACGCTCTTTTCCGCCGAGGCCAGCAGCTCGCTGCTGTCACGCCCCTCCGGCTGGAAACCGTCGTTGACGATGTCGGTGCCGACCTGGATCAGCTGCCGCAGCACCGCTTTGTCGCGCACGATCTCGGCGTAGGCCACGATGTTGGCAGCTGACGGCGTGGTACTGGCCAGTTCGATCAGGTAGGCGCCGTCACCCACCAGTTCCATCTTGCCCTGCGATTCAAACCACTCGCCCAGCGTCACCGCGTCGAACGGCCGTTCGCGCTCGGACAGCTCGCGGATCGCACGATAGATCATCTGGTGATCGCGACGATAGAAGTCGCTTTCGGTCAGCTGGTCGTTGACACGGTCATACGCCTCGGGCGCCAGCATCAGGCCCCCCAGCACCGCCTGCTCGGCTTCCACCGAATGGGGCGGTACCCGCAACTGGTCGATGCGCGACTCGTCGCGATCGCGATCGAAGCCATCACCGCGCTCTCTGCGGTTGGAACGGAAGCCGGGACGAGCGGACATGCTGCGGTGTTTCCTGCAAAAGTGGGCCAGACGAGTGTAGGCATGTGCCGACCCCGGCAGCCATGGACAAGCCTGTGGATAAGCCGTGGGAAAACGGGGGATATCCGCCGGTACCTGGCCAGACTGGCGTGAAAGCGTCGCACTGCCTGCGACGGGCGCCGTTGCGGCGCCCGAGCGGGACATTATCGCAGATCAACGCCCTGGGGTCGGATCCCCTGCGACGCAGGGGACTCTGACCCCGCAGGCGTCAATCGCCCTTGACGTGCACTGCGATCAACGCCAGGAACCGGTCCACGTAGCCCTGCAGGAACTTCTGCGTGCCTTCGTTGTGGATCGTGCCATCGGCATCGATCAGGCCGTCCTTGAAGTGGATGAATGCCTCGGGCTGGCCCAGCACATGCATGTCCAGGAAGGCCAGGCTGTTGCGCAGGTGCTGCTGGGCCACGGCGGTACCGATCTGGCCGATGGAGGCGCCGATCACCGCCGCCGGCTTGCCGGCAAACGCACTGTCACCGTACGGGCGCGATCCGATATCGATGGCGTTCTTGAGCACGCCGGGCACCGACCGGTTGTACTCGGGTGTCACGAACAGCACCGCGTCTGCGGCGCGCACCTGATCCTTCAGCCGGGTGCCCTGCGGCGGATAATCAGCGTCGAAATCCTGGTCGTACAACGGCAGATCGCCGATCTGCACGTACTGGAAGCGCGCGCGATCACCGGCGAGCTTCTCCAGCGCATGGGCCAGCTTGCGGTTGCAGGAATCCTTGCGTAGGCTGCCAACGAACACGGCGATGGTGGGGACGGACATCGGGACATACTCCTCACGGTGCGGGAGGCCCAGCCTAGTCGCCAGGCCCGTGCCATCCGGTGAAGATCAGCCGCCGGTCACGCCGGTCCGCGCCTGCCGCCAATGCGCCTGCCAGGCCTGGAACATCAGCACGTTCCACAAGTGGGTATGCCACTTGCGCTGCCCCCCCAGGAACTGCTGCCACAGCGGCTGCACCGCCGCCGCCGACAGCACACCCTCACGCTCCAGCCGCGCCGGCTGCAGCAGGTCCTCTGCCCAGGGTCGCAGGTCGCCCTTCAACCAGTCACTGACCGGTGCGCCAAAACCGCGCTTGGGACGGTGCACCATTGAATGCGGCACGTAACGGCCCAGCACGCGCTTGAGCAGCACCTTGCTGGTCGTCTCACTGCGCTTGAAGCCCAGCGGCAGCGACCAGGCGAACTCGGCCACGCGCCAGTCCAGCAATGGCGCGCGCGCCTCCAGGCTGACCGCCATCGAGGTCCGGTCGACCTTGCACAACAGGTCATCGGGCAGGTAGGTCACGAAATCGGCCAGCATCATCGCGTCAGCCGGTGTCCCCGCGCCGTGCAGCGGATCGGCCAGGTCGTAGAAGCTGCCGGCCGCCTGCGCACCGGGTACCGCCGCGGCAGGGTCGCGCCAGCGCGAGATGCGGTTGCGGTAGACGTCGCCGATGCCACGTGCGCCTGTCTCGGCCAGCAGCGCCGCCAGGCCACCGGTCCGCGAGGCCTCGCCCTGCTGCTGCGAGCGTGCGCCCATCCAGCGCCGCAGCGGCCCCGGCACGCGTCCGAGCATCTGCCAGTTGCGCAGCGCGCGTACATAGCGGGTGTAGCCGAAGAACAGCTCATCGCCACCGTCGCCGGACAGCGCGACGGTCACGCCCTGCCGTGCCAGCCGTGCCACCAGCGCGGTCGGCACCTGCGACGCATCGGCAAAAGGTTCATCGAACATCGCCGGCAACTGCGGCACCACCGCCAGCGCGTCGGCGCCACTGACGTACAACTCGGTGTGATCACAGCCGAGATGAGCCGCCAGCTCCCTGGCCAGCGGAGCTTCGTCATGTCCCGAGTCGGTGAAGCCGATGCTGAAACTATGCACCGGCTGCCCGCTCTGCGCCTGCATCAGCGCTGCCACCAGCGATGAGTCCGTGCCGCCGGACAGGAATACGCCGACCGGCACGTCGGCCACCATGCGCAGCGCCACCGCATCGCGCAGCAGCGTATCCAGCTGTTCCTCGGCCTCCTCGATGCGGCCCTGGAACGGGGCGGCCAACGCCGCCTGCATGCGTGCGCGCGCATCCCAGTACGGGCGCTGCGCCTGCTCCGGGCGGTGTGCCGCGGCGCCTGCGGCCACAGCCGCTGCATCCAGCCGCAGCACCCGGCCCGGCATCAGCTTGTAGCAGCGCTGGTGGATGCTGTGCGGCGCCGGGATGTAATCCAGCCGCAGCAGCAAGGTGAGCGCATCGCGGTCGATGTCGTTGTCGAACGCCGGATGTTGCCAGAGCGCCTTCAGTTCCGAACCGAACACCAGCGTGTCGCCGGCCCAGCCGTAGTACAGCGGCTTCTTGCCGACGCGGTCGCGGGCCAGCCACAGGCAACGATCCTGACGGTCCCACAGCGCGATGGCGAACATGCCGTTGCAGCGCTGCAGGGTGTCTTCGACGCCCCACTGCAGGATTGCCGCCAGCAGTACTTCGGTGTCGGAATGGCCGCGGAAGGTGTGCCCCAGCGGCTCCAGCTGTTCACGCAGGGCCGCGAAATTGTAGACCTCGCCGTTGTAGGCCATCACGTAGCGGCCGTCCGCCGAGGCCATCGGCTGGTGGCCCAGCGGGGACAGGTCGAGGATGCTCAGGCGTCGATGCGCCAGCGCGATGCCCGCCTCGGCATCGACCCAGCTGCCGCCATCATCCGGCCCGCGATGGTGCAGCGCCTGGCCCATGGCCAGCGCCTGCGCCTGCAGCGCCTCGGCCGACGCCAGCGGCGCCGGCAACAACATTCCCGCCAATCCACACATGCATCAGGGTTCCTGCGCCAGGTCGAGGGCGGCGCCAATCACCGCATTGTCGCTTGGAAGCCCGAACATTGCTGCCCCTGCCAGTGGCGTGTAGGTGTCGGCGCCACAGACGCGGCGCAGCGGCAGGTGACCAAAGCCGGCCTCGACCAGTGCCGTGACCACGCCCTCACCCACTCCGCCGCTGTGGCGGCCTTCGTCCAGCACCAGCACCCGCCGCGCGCTCGCGGCCTGGGCCGCGATGAAGCCGGCATCCAACGGTACCAGCCAGCGCAGGTCGACCACCCGCGCCTGCCAGCCCAGCTGCTGCTCGATCGCCCGCGCCGCGCGCAACGCCATCGGCACGCCATTGCCATAGGTGTAGATCACCAGGTCTCCGGCCTCTGGTGCATACACCCGGCCCTCGCCCGGCACCAGCGCCTGGCCCTGTGCCGGGTAGTCGAACAGCCACTGGCCATCCCCTGCTTCGTGCAGGTCCTTGCTCATGTACAGCGCGATCGGCTCCAGGAACACCGCCACGCGCCCATCCACCCGCGCCAATGCGGCCAGCGTGCGCAGCATCATCACCGCATCGTCACCGCGCGAGGGGCAGCCGACCACCAGCCCGGGGATGTCGCGCAACGCGGTGATCGAGTTGTCGTTGTGGAAGTGCCCGCCGAAACCCTTCTGATAGCCCAGCCCGGCCACCCGCACCAGCATCGGGTTGCGGTACTGGTCGTTGGAGAAGAACTGCAGCGAACAGGCTTCACCACGCAGCTGGTCGATGGCGTTGTGCAGGTAGGCCAGGTACTGGATCTCCGGAATCGGCAGCATGCCCAGGTTGGCCAGGCCCTGCGCTATGCCCAGGATCATGGTTTCATCCAGCAGCGTGTTGAACACCCGGCGTGGACCGAAGCGGCGCAGCAGATCCTTGGTGACGGTGTAGACACCGCCCTTCTGAGCCACGTCCTCGCCGAACAGCAGGCTCTGCGGATACTTCGCAAGCAGTTCCAGCAGGCCGTGGTTGATCTGGATCGCGAGATGCCGTGGCGCCTGTCGTTCCGGCAAGGCCTCGGTACCGCCATAGAGTGCCTCGCGCGCTTCGTCGGCGACCTCGCGCCGGGCTTCGGCCTGCACCGCTGCGGGCGTATAGGGTGCCAATGGCGCCATGACCTCCTGCAGCGACTGCAGCTTCGCACGGCCTTCGGCATCGGCAGCGGCGGCCATGCAGCGCGCGCGCGTCGTCTCGTAGGCCACTTCGATGGCGGCTGCATCCATCCAGCCCGATTCCAGCGCGATCTGCGCCGAGCGCAACAGCGGATCCTGTGCCTCGGCCGCGCACAATTCCGGCAATGCACGCCATTCCACCTCGAAGTCGGTGCCGGCGTGGCCCATCAGGCGCGTGGTGCGCAGATGCAGGAAGGTCGGTCGCCGCGTCCGCCGGCAGTGGTCCACTGCGGCCTGCACCTGGGCGTGCCCAGTGGCCAGGTCGAGGCCATCGGCAAAGAAATAGTCCAGCCCTGGCTGCTGGCTGAAGCGCTCGGCAATCCAGCCGTCCGGCGTCTTCACCGAGATGCCCAGCCCGTTGTCCTCGCAGACGAACAGGATTGGCGCCGGCAGCTTCTGGTAGGCCGCCCACATCGCGGTGTTGAATGCGGTCTGCGCAGTGGCATGGTTGGCCGAGGCGTCGCCGAACGAGCACAGCACGATGCTGTCGGCCGGAATGGGAAGCGCATGGCCCAGCCGCTTGCCACTCTCGATGGCCAGCGCGGTGCCCAGCGCTTTCGGCAGGTGCGAGGCGATGGTCGAGGTCTGCGGCAATACCCACAATGGCTTGCTGCCCCACACCTTGTGCCGGCCGCCACTGGCCGGGTCATCGGCGCTGGCCGCGAATGAAAGCGCCGCATCGCGCAACGGGTCGATGCCCGGCACCTGGCGCGAGCGCTCGACCATGAAGGCGCCGGAGCGATAGTGCAGGAATGCGGGGTCGGTATGCCGGCAGGCCCGCGCCAGCAGCGCGTTGCCTTCATGGCCGGACGACCCGATGGTATAGAAGACCTTGTTCTGCACGCGCAATACGCGCGCCATCAGGTCCAGCTGGCGGCTGGCCAGCTGGGAATCGAACAGCTCACCGAAGGCCGCAGCGCTGAGCGAGCTGCCCGGCAGGATCGGCGCGTCCGGTGCAGGACGTGCGCGCGGTGTGCCTCGCCAGCCACGCACCGCGTCGAGGAAATTGGCGTCGCACACTTCGGCGCGGTTGAGCACGCGCATGCGCGCAGGAATCGGATCTGGGACCACAGCAAACATCGAACACCCTCCGTGTCGTTGTTGCATTCCACCCGGCAACGCCGGGCGCTACCCTGTGGGATCAGGCAGCCTCGAAGCGCGCGCGCACCTCGGCGGTCACCGCTGGCATCGCCACGAAGCGCGGCTGCGCGCGCACGCGCTGCAGCCAGGCGCGCACTTCCGGGAAGGGCGCCAGGCTGATGCCGCCCTCGCCTGCGACGTCGGTATAGGCGAACAGCGCAATGTCGGCGATACCGTATGCGCTGCCGGTGAACCACTGCGCTTCGCGCAGGTGCTGCTCCATCACCGCCAGCGCGGTGGCGGCGCGCTCGTGCAGGCGTGGCAGTTCAGCACGGCGCGGTGAATCGGGCGGTGTCCAGCCGCGGATGAAGCGCGCTACCGCCACGCATGGCTCGTGCGTGTACTGCTCGAAGAACATCCAGCTCAATGCCTGCGCGCGTTCCCAACCGTCGGTAGGCAGGTAGGGCGTCCCTTCGGCCAACCAGAACAGGATCGCATTGGATTCAGTCAACACGCGGCCATCGTCGCGGACGATCAACGGCACCTTGGCGTTGGGATTGAGCGCAAGGAACTCGGCGGTGTGGGTCTGGCCATGGGCACTGTCCACTTCCACCCAGCGGTAGCGGCTGCCGAGCTGCTCCAGCAGCAGGCGGACCTTGTGGCAATTGCCGGACACCGACATGCCATGCACCGTCAACGGGACGCGCTCTTCCACCATTGCCTGCTTCCTCGGATCCGGCCGGCGGCCAGCTGCACGCAGTCTGGCAAGCCCGCCGGTGAATGCCAAGCGCGGATGCAGCATGACACCACGGTAACGCTGGCCGCTGGCCGGCAATCGCACGAATCCTGCCACATCGAGGTTGCCGGCCAGCGGCCGGCACTACCGGCAACGCTCAGCGCACGCGCTGCCGCCACTGTTCTCGCGACTGGCCCCAGATCTGCATCGGCTTGTCGTTGTACGGCGGCGGCAGCTCTCCCATGCGCAGCAGCGTGCTGCCCAGCTTGCGCGCGACCGCCCTCGAGTTGTCGTTGTTCTCGGCGATGGTGTGGATCACCTCGTCCCAGCCCAGCGTGTCAAATGCCCAGTCGATGGCAGCAACCGCCGCTTCCGGTGCATAGCCCCGGCCCCAGCTGGCATGCCGAATACCCCAACCGACCTCGGTTCCAGGCCAGTCCTGCGGCTGCCACGGTCCCATCCGGCCGATCCAGTCACCGCTGGATTTCTCGATCACGCTGAACATCGAGAAGCCGAACAGCTGCCAGGCGCCGGCCAGGCTGCAGAAGCCGCGCCATGCCACCGAGGGCGGTTGAACACCCCCCAGGGTGCGCATCGTTTCCTCGTCGGCACAGAATGCCAGGTACGGTTCGTAGTCCTCGCGCAGCAGCGGGCGCAGGATCAGCCGCTCGGTTTCCAGGCGCAGGTCGAAGATGCTCATGCCGACTCCTTGTCGAAGGGGGCGTCCATCATGGTCGATTCCCTTTGCCCACGGATGAATGCCCGTGCGCACAACGAAACGGGCCGGCATGAGCCGGCCCGTCGGGTGCAGCAGGGTGTTCTGGATTACTGGCGCGTGGCCGCCGTGGCGCCGGCAGCAGCGGTCTGCGTGACCAGCTGGCCATCGACCACCGGCAGGCGATCGCTGGCCGGCTTGTTGTCCATGCGCACGGTCTTCTCGGCGCCATCATAGCGATAGGTCACGTTGTAGCCCTTCACCACATCATTGGTACCCATGGCGATGCGGCTGCCCGGCTTGCTGGCCATGCGCATGGTGCCGGTGGTGCCGTCTTCGTTGCGATAGGTCACGTTGTAACCGGTGACGCGGCTCGACTCGGACGTTGCGGTTTCGGTGTGGCACTGGCGCTCGGTACGATTGACCACGCGGCCGCCCACATGGCGCTTGTCGATCTGGTTGCCGATGAAGCCACCGGCCACCGCACCGGCTGCGGTCGCGGCCTTCTTGCCGTTGCCGCCACCGACCTGGTTGCCGAGCAGGCCACCCACCACCGCGCCGACCACGGTACCGCCGACGTTGCCATCACGCTCCGGCAGGCGTTCCTGCACCGTCACGTCCTGGCAGACCTCGTGCGGAGTCTGGGTGGTGGAGGTCTCGCGCACCGGATCGGTGCCGATCACGGTGGCATAGGCCTTCTGCTTCTCGGTGATCGGGTCGACCTTCAGCACATCGGCATATTCCAGCCCGCGCGGCGCGGACGGGTCAAGCTTGTCACCACGTACGCCATCGTCGGTGGCGTTGCCATCGACCAGGCGCGACTCGCCATTGGGGGTTGCGGCGCTGATGGAGTCGGGCGAGCGGTCGCCACTCTTCATGAAGGCGGCGGTGGCGATGCCACCAACCAGCAGCGCGCCCGCTGCGACCAGGACAGTTGTAGTTGTGCTTTTCATGACCTGCTCCTTGCGGACCATCCGCAACGTTCTCGGGACAGATTGCAGCACGCGCTGCCTGAACGGAATCTCCACATTTCCTGCTCATTGCTGTAACCCATTCAGCATCGGGAAATGCAGGGCCCGTGGTAGCGTTTGCATATTCCCCACGAGGATCCCCGCCATGGCCAACCCGATGCTGCTGCCAGTACTGCAATGGGCGCGCCGGCTGCGCTACCCCACCCTGTTCAAGCTCACCGCCGGCCTGTTCGTGCTGACGCTGTTCATCCCGGACCCGATCCCGTTCATCGATGAGCTGGTGCTGGGCTTCGGCACGCTGCTGCTGGCCAACTGGAAGAGCCGCAACGCCACCACGCCACCGCCGCTGGAACAGCGTTGAGCGTGCTGGTCGACAGCCACTGTCATCTCGACGCGAGCGCGTTCGACCCTGACCGTGCCGCGGTGATCGAGCGGGCGCAGGCCGTGGGTGTGCGCCAACAGGTGGTGCCAGCGGTCACCGCTGCCAGCTGGCCGAAACTGCGCGAGGTCTGCCAGCAGGCGCCCGGGCTGTACCCGGCCTTCGGCCTGCACCCGGTGTTCCTGGCCGATCACCAGCCTGGGCACCTGCCACTGCTGCGCGAGTGGATCGAGCGCGAACGCCCCTGCGCGATCGGCGAATGCGGCCTCGACTTCTTCGTCGAAGGACTGGATGCCGAGGCTCAACAGGCGTATTTCATCGGCCAGCTGGAACTGGCCCGAGAATTCGATCTGCCGGTGATCGTGCACGCGCGACGCGCGGTGGATGCGGTGATCGCCGCGATCCGTCGCGTCGGCGGCCTGCGCGGCGTGGTGCACAGTTTTTCCGGCAGCCCCGAACAGGCCGCGCAACTGCACAGGCACGGCTTCCTGCTGGGCCTTGGCGGTCCGCTGACCTACGAGCGGGCGCAGCGCCTGCAACGGCTGGTACGCGGGATGCCGCTGGAGCAGCTGCTGCTGGAAACCGACGCGCCCGACCAGCCCGACGCAGGGGTCCGCGGCCAGCGCAACGAACCGGCACGGCTGGCAACCATTGCCCGGCACGTGGCCGCGCTGCGCGGAATGGAGCTGGAGGCCCTGGCACAGGCCACGACAGAGAATGCACGGCGGCTGTTCGCGCTGCCGGCAATGTGACGGCGGGGGCCCGACCTTGGCCGGCACGCTGTAACGACGGCGACGAACCCGATGCCGGCCAGCGGCCGGCACCACCGTCACGCGTCGGCGTAAGCCTCGGCCACCTCGGTTTTCGCCTTCTTCGGCTCCAGCAGCATCTCAAGCGCCTTGCCCACCGCCGCAAAGGCGAACGCGCCGGTGATGTGGGTCGCCGCGCCCAGACCGGCGCCGCAGTCCAGCTTCAACGCCGCATCGGCACCCAGGTTCGGACGAATGCCGCAGACGCTGCCATCGGCCTGCGGGTACTTCACATTCTCCAGCGAATACACCGCCGGCACGCCGAAATAGCGCTTGGCGTTCTTCGGGAAGTTGAACTCGCTGCGCAGCTTCTTGCGGATCAGCGCCAGCATGGCGTCATGCTCGGTGCGCGAGACATCGCGGATACGTACCAGGGTCGGGTCGGTGCGGCCACCGGCAGCGCCGACGGTCAGCAGCGGCAGCTTGCGGCGGCGGCACCAGGCGATCGTCTCGACCTTGACCCGGAAGCTGTCGCAGGCATCGATCACCAGATCGAACCCGCGGTCCAGCAGCTCAGCCATGTTGGACATCGTCAGGAATGCCTGCACGGCATCGACGTCGATCCCCGGATTGATCGCACGGCAGCGCTCGGCCATCGCCTCGGCCTTGTTGCGCCCGTAATTGCCTTCCATCGCCGGCAGCTGCCGGTTGGTGTTGGACACGCAGATGTCGTCGGCATCGATCAGGGTGAGATGACCGACCGCCGAACGGGCCAGCGCCTCCACCACCCACGAGCCGACGCCGCCCATGCCGACCACCGCCACGCGGCTGCCCTGCAGGCGCTCGAGCGCACCCACGCCATACAGCCGTTCGATGCCGGCAAAGCGTTGTTTGACCTGTTCGTTCATCGGGCTATTTTAACGTGCAGGTGCCAGCGCCCAAAGCACGCCGACGTCGAACCCACCGTTGCACGCCCGGAGAGCCCGCATGAACGCCAGCCCGCCCCGCCGCCTGTCCCCTGCCCATCGCTACCTGTTCGTACTGTGCCTGGGCCTGCTGATCGGCCTGGTCGCCACGGTGATGGTAGGCCGCGCCCTGCAGGCGCGTCGCGACCCGTTCCCGGACAGCCTGATGCAGGTGATGCAGCGGCAGTCGCAGCAGCTGCAGCGGGCCCAGCAGCAGAACCGCTGCAGCCTGGCCGACAGCGTGCCGCGGCTGCAGGCGCTACGCCTGTTGTCCAATGACCTGGACCTGGCGTTTCCCGGGCTGAAGGACAGCACGCAGTTCCAGCAGCACGCCAGCCGACTTCGCGGCAACCTCAACACGGCGCTGGCTGCACCGCCAGGCGACTGCAGGGCCTTGGCCCAGCTCGTGGAAACGCTGCAGGCCGATTGCCAGGCCTGCCACAAGGATTTCCGCTGAGGCGCGTTCATCCTGCAGCCGGGCATCGGGTGCGTGGTTGGCGCGTTGTTCACGTTCGAAGGGAGAGGATTCGTCCACCCTGCTGCATGACGCAGTACCACCCAACATACCCGCCTTCACGGCCAGGAGACGCCCCATGAAGATCCAGCTCATCGCCGCCAGCGCCATCGCTACCCTCGCGCTGGCCGGTTGTGCCACCTCGCCCGGTTACAGTGGCGGTGGTTACAACAACGGCTACAACAACGGCGGCTACGGCAACAACGGCGGCTACAACCAGGGCCGCTGCGCGGACTGTGGCATCGTCACCCGCATCAACACCGTGCCCTCGGGCCGCACCGCACCCAGCGCGACCGGCGCGATCCTCGGCGGCATCGTTGGCGCCGTG
The DNA here is from genome assembly GCF_047520565.2 of Stenotrophomonas sp. FR012. Taxonomy (NCBI): domain Bacteria; kingdom Pseudomonadati; phylum Pseudomonadota; class Gammaproteobacteria; order Lysobacterales; family Lysobacteraceae; genus Stenotrophomonas; species Stenotrophomonas sp. FR012. The sequence goes on along the minus strand of NZ_JAXBQL020000001.1, from coordinate 584,385 downwards.
GCCGGCCATGAAATCTCCGACCACACCGGTGGCAGCCGTGGCAACAAGAACATTGCCGCCGCTGCAGGCGCAGTCGGTGGCGCCCTGGCCGGCAACCAGATCCAGAAGAATGTGACCAGCGATACCTACGACATCAGCGTGCGCATGGATGATGGCCGCACCATCGTGGTCAACCAGCGTGACCTGGGTGGCATCCGTGAGAACACCTATGTGCGCGTGGTCAACGGCAAGGTCATCCTGCGCTGACCTGCAGCGGGCCAAAGGCAAAGAAAAAGGCCCGCTTGCGCGGGCCTTTTTTCATGCCGACGGACGGCAGATGTTACATCGGCTGGACCTTGTCAGCCTGCAGGCCCTTCTGGCCCTGCACGACTTCAAAGCTCACACTCTGGCCTTCCTTGAGGCTCTTGAAGCCCTGGGTCTCGATGGCGCGGAAGTGCACGAACACGTCCTCGCCATTCTGCCGGCTGATGAAGCCGAAGCCCTTCGCATCATTGAACCACTTTACGGTACCGGTCTCGCGATCAGCCATCTCACTAACTCCCTTTGACTCTCTCTTGTTGTTGGAAACGCCTGGTGGGCGGCTGACAAGCAAGGGGGAAGCGAGGTGCATCGATGCAGCGGATCGGGAAGATCTTGCTTCATCAGGCCACGATCCACGGTGACCTTGCCAAGCTCAGCGACTGCAACTTAACCCGGCCAAAACGAAAAAGCAACTGGCAAAATCTTTCACTGTCAACCCCAAAACGGACTCCATACGGGACAGCATGGGACTCTCATTCATCTTGTATCTGCTAGCGGTCATTTTTGTCCTGATAGGCATCGCCGGCATCATCCTGCCGGCCCTCCCGGGCATCCCGCTGGTGTTCATCGGACTGCTGCTGGCCGCCTGGGCCGACGGCTTTGCCCACGTCGGCTGGCCTACCCTGGTCGCGCTTGGGGTACTGACCCTGCTTTCGCTGCTGGTGGACGTGCTGGCCACGGTGGTCGGCGCGCAGCGTGTCGGTGCCAGCCGCAAGGCGCTGTGGGGAACCTTCGTCGGCAGCATCGTCGGCCTGTTCTTCATGCCCATCGGCCTGTTCGCCGGACCGCTGGTCGGTGGCCTGCTCGGCGAGTACTGGCACACCCGCGAACTCGGCCGCTCGACCAGGGTCGGTCTGGCCACCTGGCTCGGCATCCTGCTTGGCCTGGCACTGAAACTGGCGGTCGTGATCGCGATGCTGGGCCTGTTCGCGTTCGCCTGGTTCTTCTGAGCCACCGGGCCTTCACGCCACGCGCACGCTGTGACCGTGCATAAACCGTGGGGCTGGCCGCGATCCGGCACAGCCGCCACACTGTGTGATTCCCGAATTCATCGAAGGGCCTGCTGCAATGACCCTCCCCACGCTGTCTCCCCGTCTGGCGCCGCTGGCGCTTGCCCTGGCCAGTGCACCGCTGGCTGCGCAGGAGTTCGCGCCTACCGCCGATACCTCACCGGCCGCCTGCGCGGCAATTACCACCGACGCGGCCCGGCTGGCCTGCTATGACCGCCTGTTCGGGCATACCCCGGAGGCTACCGCCGCCGCTGATGCTGCCGCCGAAGCGGCTGCACAGGCCCGCCGCGAAGAACGGCAGACCGCGCGCGTGAGCCAGGGCGAGGAAAAGCTGCGCGAGCGGGTGAGCGACCTGTTCCGCCCGGCGACGCCGGACAGCGCGCTGGCCAACGCCGGCCGCGGTTCGCTGCTGGACAGCCGCTGGGAACTGGCCGAGGACTCCAAGCTGGGGCCGTTCCAACTGCGCGCCTACAAGCCGGTGTACCTGCTGCCCGCCTTCTGGACCAGCGATCGCAACACCATGCCGCACTCGCCGAACCCGGCCAACAGCGTAACCACCCCGCAGGTACTCGACAGTGCCGAGCTGAAGTTCCAGATCAGCTTCAAGACCAAGATCGTCGAGAACCTGTTCGGCGACAACGGCGACATCTGGGCCGGCTACACCCAGAGTTCGCGCTGGCAGGCCTACAACAGCGAGGATTCGCGCCCGTTCCGCGAAACCAATTACGAGCCGGAAGTGATGATGGTGTTCCGCAACGGCTACTCGATCGGTGGCTGGCGCGGGCGCATGACCGGCATCGCGCTGAACCACCAGTCCAATGGCCGCGCCGACCCGCTGTCACGCAGCTGGAACCGGGTCATGCTCAACATCGGCCTGGACCGCGAGAACTGGGCGCTGGTGCTGCGTCCCTGGTACCGCATTCCGGAAAGCCGCAGCGAAGACAACAATCCGGACATCGAGGATTACATGGGCCGCGGCGACGCCACCCTGACCTGGAACCGCAATGGGCATGAGGTCTCGCTGATGGCGCGCCATTCACTGCGCACCGGAAGCCGTTCGCACGGTGCGCTGCAGCTGGACTACGGCTTCCCGATCAGCAACCTGCTGCGTGGCCATGTGCAGGTCTTCGACGGCTACGGCGAAAGCCTGATCGACTACAACCACAAGGCCACCTACGTGGGTGTGGGCGTGTCTCTGCTGGAGTGGTTCTGATGGACGTGACGATCTGGCACAACCCGGCCTGCAGCAACTCGCGCGGCGCACTGAAACTGATCCGCGATGCGGGCTTCGAGCCGGTGGTGATCGACTACCTGGGCAACCCGCCGGACGCAGCCACGCTGCGCCAGGTACTGGCCGAATCCCGGCTGCACGCACAGGAACTGGTACGCAGCAAGGAGGCGCTGTTCGCCGAACTGGGCCTGGACGGCGCCGACGACGCCACGCTGCTGGCGGCGATGAGCGAACATCCCCGCTTGATCAATCGCCCCGTGGTGCGCACGACCAAGGGCACGCGGCTGTGCCGCCCACCGGAAACAGTGCTGGAGATCCTGTAACCCGGAAAAGGGGACGGAGGGAATTAAGTCGTTTGTGCACAAACGACTTAGTTCCCTCCGTCCCCTTTTTTGGTTACCGCCAGTCGGTGATGCCTTCGCGGCGGTAGACCTCGGCGAACGCCGGGCGCGCCTTCATCGAGGTGGCATGCGCCTTGAGCTCTGGCCAGGTGTCACTGGGCCTGGGCATGTTGCGCGACCAGCGCATCAGCATCACCAGCATGTAGTCGACCACGCAGGGCGTGGCGCCCAGCAGGTACGGGCCGTGCGCCTGCAGGTGAGCGGCAACGTGCTGCCAGGCCGCTTCGAGCCGCTGACGCGCCCTCTCGCGGCTGGCCTCGACGTTCGCCTGGCCGGCCATTTCATGCGGATAGAACCAGGCCCGATAGGCCGGCTGCAGCGTATTGGCACACCAGAACATCCAGCGGTAGGCATCGCCACGCTGCGGCGTGCCCGGTACCGGGAGCAGGCCGGCCTCCGGGTGGCGATCGGCCAGGTACAGGGCGATGGCCGCCGCTTCGGTCAGTACCAGGCCATCGATCAACAGTGTCGGCACCACACCGGCCGGATTGAGCGCCAGGTACCGCGCCGACTTGTGCTCGCGCGCGTCGAAATCCAGCAGCACCAGTTCATGCTCGATGCCGAGCTCGATCAGCAGCCAGTGCACGACCAGCGCGGCGGTACTGGTCGAACCATACAGCGTGGTGCTCATGCGGAAGATCCTGTGCAGGGGGATCAGCCGATTATGCGCCCACGCGCGCGATCGTTGCTCAGCCGCAGCTGCTCATGCAGGAATCCCGGCGCTCGCCACAGGACATCATCGGCGCGCGCATCGCGCAGTCGTGCGTCTTCAGTTCGCAGGCACGGCGCAGGTCCGGATTGTCCACGTCCTTGCAGCGTTTGTCCGGCGCCGGCACCACCTGCTGCTCGCAGTTGCTCTGGCGGCTGCCGAGGGAGTCATTCTGCGCCATGCAGCTGCGATAGCCGGCCTGGCACTGCACGCGGCATTGCGCGGATGCTGGGAAATCCGCGCCTTCGTATGACGCCGGGGTGCTGCAACCGGCCAGGGCCAGCAGCACGCCTACCACGATGAACCGATGCAGGGCCATGGACACGTCCTGTGCGAGGGTGTTCCGACCGTAGCAGAACAACCGCTACCGGAACATCAATATTTTTGCCCACACAACAACGGCGCCACAGGGGCGCCGTTGTCTGGTCCGGGATGGAGGGCTTACTCCACAACCACCGGAATCTTGCCGATGCGGGCCTGCCATTCGCGCGGGCCGGTCTTGTGCACCGATTCGCCGGTGGAATCCACCGCCACGGTCACGGGCATGTCCTGCACGGTGAACTCGTAGATCGCTTCCATGCCCAGGTCGGCGAAACCAACGACCTTGGCCGCCTTGATCGCCTTGGACACCAGGTAGGCCGAACCACCAACGGCCATCAGGTAGGCCGACTTGTGCTTCCTGATCGCCTCGATGGCGGCCGGGCCGCGCTCGGCCTTGCCGACCATGCCCAGCAGGCCGGTCTGCGCCAGCACCTGCTCGGTGAACTTGTCCATGCGGGTCGCCGTGGTCGGGCCAGCCGGGCCCACCACTTCGTCGCGCACCGGATCGACCGGGCCGACGTAATAGATGAAGCGGCCCTTCAGATCGACCGGCAGCTCCTCGCCCTTGTTGAGCATGTCGACCATGCGCTTGTGCGCGGCATCGCGACCCGTCAGCAGCTTGCCGTTGAGCAGCAGGGTCTGGCCCGGCTTCCAGCTGGCCACGTCTTCCGGGGTGATCGTGTCCAGGTCCACGCGGGTGCCCTTGGACGCGTCATAGGTCAGTTTCGGCCAGTCTTCCAGCGACGGCGGGTCCAGCATCACCGGGCCACTGCCATCCAGGGTGAAGTGCGCATGGCGGGTGGCGGCGCAGTTCGGGATCATCGCCACCGGCAGGTTGGCCGCATGGGTCGGATAGTCGTTGATCTTGATGTCCAGCACAGTGGTCAGGCCGCCCAGGCCCTGCGCACCGATGCCCAATGCATTGACCTTCTCATACAGCTCCAGGCGCAGCTCCTCGATGCGGTTGGAGGCACCACGGGCCTGCAGCTCGGTGATGTCGATCGGTTCCATCAGCGCCTCCTTGGCCAGCAGCATCGCCTTCTCGGCGGTGCCACCGATGCCGATGCCGAGCATGCCCGGCGGGCACCAGCCGGCGCCCATGGTCGGCACGGTCTTCAGCACCCAGTCGACGATGGAGTCGGACGGGTTGAGCATGGCGAACTTGGTCTTCGCTTCCGAACCACCGCCCTTGGCGGCAACGATGACGTCGACCTTGTTGCCCGGCACCACCTTGACGTTGACCACGCCCGGGGTGTTGTCCTTGGTATTGATCCGCTTGCCGGCCGGATCAGCCAGCACCGAGGCGCGCAGCTTGTTGTCCGGATGCATGTAGGCGCGGCGAACGCCTTCATTGGCCATGTCTTCCACGCCCATGGTGGCGTCATCCCAACGCACGTCCATGCCGATTTCCAGGAACACGGTGACGATGCCGGTGTCCTGGCAGATCGGACGGTGGCCTTCGGCGCACATCCGCGAATTGATCAGGATCTGGGCCATCGCTTCCTTCGCGGCCGGCGACTCCTCGCGCTCGTACGCGGCGGCGAGGTTCTTGATGTAGTCGACCGGGTGGTAGTACGAGATGTACTGCAGCGCGTCGGCGATGGACTGGATGAGGTCTTCCTGCTTGATCGATGTCACGGCTTGCTCGCTTGCTCGAGGCTGGCGGGGGTAATCCGCCCATTTTACCCCCTCCCCCGGCCCCGGGGTGGTCGTGCCGGCCGCTGGCCGGCAAGATTCCCCCCGACGCTCTGTCACGCCACGCGCCACTGCGGCGTCCTTGCACACATGAACGCCGAAACCGTTTTCCAGACCCACCGCCCGCGCCTGATGGCGCTGGCCTATCGCCTGCTCGGCAGCCGCGCCGACGCCGAAGACGTGGTCCAGGACGCCTGGCTGCGCTGGTCCGGCGCCGATCCCGCCAGCGTCCGCGATGCAGAGGCCTGGCTGGTCACCACCACCACCCGGCTCGGCCTGGACCGCCTGCGAGCGGCCAAGCGCGAGCGTGTCCACTATGTCGGCCCATGGCTGGCCGAACCGCTGGCGGTCACCCTGGAGCCTGACCCCTCGCCCGGCCCGGCCCAGCTGCATGCGCTGGCCGACGAGGTCTCGGTCGCCTTCCTGACCCTGCTCGAACAGCTCGGCCCCGAAGAACGCGCCGCCTTCCTGCTGAAGGAGGCCTTCGACCACGACTACCGTGAGATCGCCGACCTGATCGGCCACAGCGAAGCCAACTGCCGGCAGCTGGTGCACCGTGCCCGGCAGCGCCTGCAGGCCGGACGGCCGCGCTTCAACGCCGATGCCATCCAGCACCGGCAGTTGCTGACGCGCTTCATGGATGCCTCGCAGCGCGGCGACAGCGAGGCGATCCAGGCCCTGCTGCACGCCAACGCGCAACTGGTCTCCGACGGTGGCGGCGTGGTTACCGCCGCGATCCGCCCGCTGCTGGGCGCCGAGCGCATCGGCCGCCTGTTCTGGGCCATCGCCCGCCGCGGCGCGGTGCATCCGGCGCAGCTGGGCTACGTCAACGGCGAACCGGCGATCCTGCGCTTCCAGGGCGACCGCCTGCACTCAGTCACCACCATCGAGGTGGTCGATTGCCGCATCGCCAACGTGTACAGCGTGCTGAATCCAGAAAAATTGCCGAAGGTTGTCACGCACCACGACGCTGCGGCGTCCTTGTGATGAAAGGCGGCCATCGTGGCCGCCGTGGAGCCCACGATGTCCGATCACACCTTCCCCCGCGTCCCCTACACCCGCCTGGCCGCCGAGGCCTTCAAGGGCCTGCTGGCCACCAGCCAGGCGGTGCATGACAGCTCGATCGACCCGACCCTGATGGAGCTGGTGTTCCTGCGCGTGTCGCAGCTCAACGGCTGCGGCTACTGCATGGACATGCACGGCACCGCGCTGCGCCGGGCGGCATCGAGCCGCGCAAGCTGGACACCCTGCCCGCCTGGCACGAAAGCCGCTTCTTCGATGCGCGCGAACGCGCAGCACTGGGCTGGGCCGAGGCGCTGACCCGCTTGACCGACGGAGCGCCGTCGCAGGCAGCGTTCGATGCGCTGGCACCGCACTTCGATGCGAAGGGCATCAGCGACCTGAGCATGGGCATTGCGGTGATCAATGCCTGGAACCGGCTGGGTGCGGGGCTGCTGCCACCGCTGCCGTAACGGAGAGCGGGGTCGGATCCCTTCGCATGGCGAAGGGCTCTGACTCCGAGGCGCGGTGGCGGGGTCAGAGCCCTTTGCGCTGCAAAGGGATCTGACCCCATCTGACCCCATCTGCACGCCGTGCGCGCGCACAATGGCGGCATGCCTACTGCCGCCGCGAAGAAACCCAGCCTGCGCCAGCGCTTCAGGGCGATGCGCAATCTGCCCCCCTTCCTGCGCATGGTCTGGAAGACCAGTCCGGCGCTGACCCTGGCCAGCCTGGGGCTGCGCCTGATCCGTGCGCTGCTGCCGGTGGCGATGCTCTACGTCGGCAAGCTGATCATCGACAGCGCCCTGCACCTGAGCCAGCACGATGCCGGCTTCCCGCCGCTGGGCGAGGCGCTGTCCAGCGGCCTGCTCAATCCACTGCTGGGCCTGCTGGCACTGGAATTCGGCCTGGCCATCGCCTCAGACCTGCTCGGCCGGCTGGTCAGCTATGCCGACGTTCTGCTTTCCGAACTGTTCGCCAACGCCACCAGCATCCGTCTGATGGAACACGCCGCGACGCTGGACCTGGAGGATTTCGAAGACCCGGATCTGCAGGACAAGCTGGACCGTGCGCGCCGCCAGACCATGGGCAGGATGAACCTGATGAGCCAGCTGTTCGGCCAGGTGCAGGACGCGATCACCGTGGCCAGCCTCGCCGTCGGCCTGCTGGTCTACGCGCCGTGGCTGATCCTGCTGCTGGCGCTGGCACTGGTGCCGGCCTTCATCGGCGAATCGCACTTCAACGCGGCCGGCTACAGCCTCAACTTCCAGTGGACGCCCGAGCGCCGCCAGCTCGACTACCTGCGCCAGCTGGGCGCCAGCGTGGAAACGGCCAAGGAAGTGAAGATCTACAACCTGCACCGCTTCCTGGTGGAGCGCTACCGGCGCCTGTCGGTGGCATTGTTCCAGGCCAACCGCGCCCTGGCACGGCGCCGCGCGTTCTGGGGCACGCTGCTGGCTGCGCTGGGCACGCTGGGGTATTACACCGCCTACGCCTACATCGCATGGCGCACGGTGCGTGGGGACTTCTCGATCGGCGACCTGACCTTCCTCGCCGGCAGCTTCCTGCGCCTGCGCCAGCTGCTGGAAGGCCTGCTGATCGGCTTCTCGCAGGTGGCCAGCCAGGCGCTGTACCTGGAGGACCTGTTCTCGTTCTTCCAGATCCAGCCGGAAATCCACTCGCGCGATGGGGCCGTGCGCGTGCCGCAACCGATCCGCCAGGGCTTCGTATTCGAGAACGTCGGCTTCCGCTACCCCGATGCCGAACAGTGGGCGGTGCGTCACCTGGATTTCCAGCTGCACGCCGGCGAAGTGCTGGCCCTGGTCGGCGAGAACGGCGCCGGCAAGACCACCCTGGTGAAGCTGCTGGCGCGGCTGTACGAACCGGACGAAGGCCGCATCCTGCTCGATGGCCGCGACCTGCGCGATTACGACCTGGATGACCTGCGCGCCAACCTCGGGGTGATCTTCCAGGACTTCGTGCGCTACAACCTCAGCGCCGGCGAAAACATCGGCGTCGGCCAGGTCGAGGCGATGGACGACCAGGCACGCATCGCTGACGCGGCGCGACGCGGCATGGCCGAGGAAGTCATCGACGACCTGCCCGGCGGCTACGACCAGCAGATCGGCCGCCGCTTCAAGCAGGGCGTGGACCTGTCCGGTGGCCAGTGGCAGAAGATCGCCATTGCCCGCGCATGGATGCGCAATGCGCAGGTGATGATCCTGGATGAGCCAACGGCAGCGCTGGATGCCCGCAGTGAGTTCGAGGTGTTCCAGCGGTTCAGGGAACTGGCGGATAATCGCACCGCAGTACTGATTTCCCACCGCTTTTCCTCGGTACGCATGGCCGACCGCATCCTGGTGCTGGCCGATGGCCGGATCGAGGCCAGCGGCACCCATGCGCAGCTGATGGCGCAGGGCGGCCGCTATGCCGAGCTGTTCGAGCTGCAGGCGGCGGGTTACCGTTGAGAACGCCTCTCGTTCCGCCCAATGAGAACTTGTCTCATTTGAGATAGAATTACCCCCGACGACTTTCGATAGATACGCCCATGTCCTCCGCTTTCGGCGCCGAAACGGTGCTTGAGGTCCGTCACTGGACCGATGCCTACTTCAGCTTCACCACCACCCGCGACAGCGGCTTCCGCTTCGAGAACGGCCAGTTCGTGATGATCGGCCTGGAAACCGAGGCGCGACCGCTGCTGCGCGCCTATTCCATTGCCAGTGCCAATTGGGAAGAACAGCTGGAGTTCTTCAGCATCAAGGTGCAGGACGGCCCGCTGACCTCGCGCCTGCAGCACATCAAGCCGGGCGATAAGGTACTGGTCGGCAAGAAGCCCACCGGCACCCTGCTGATCAGCGACCTGCATCCCGGCAGGAACCTGTACCTGCTGGGCACCGGCACCGGCCTGGCGCCGTGGCTGTCGGTCATCAAGGACCCGGAAACCTACGAGCGCTTCGAGAAGGTGATCCTGTGCCACGGCGTGCGCTTCGAAAAGGACCTGGCCTACCGCGATTACTTCGAGAGGGAACTGCGTGAGCACGAGTTCCTCGGCGAGATGATCGGCGACAAGCTGCTGTACTACCCGGCCGTCACCCGCGAGCCGTTCGCCAACCAGGGCCGCCTGACCCAGCTGATGGAGAGCGGCGAGATGCAGCGCACCCTCGGCCTGCCGGAACTGAGCCCGGAAAACGACCGCGCGATGATCTGCGGCAGCCCGCAGATGCTGGCCGACCTTCGCACCGTGCTCGATGCCCGGGGTTTCCAGGTTTCGCCGCGCATCGGCCAACCGGGCCACTACGTGTTCGAGCGCGCGTTCGTCGAGAAATAGCCCATCGCATCTGTAGAGCCGAGCCCGCGCTCGGAGTCAGCCGGAAAAGCAGCCGAGCGTGGGCTCGGCTCTACAGCAGCGCTTCGATCGCGCTGCGCAACTGCTCCGGCCTGGTGGTGGGCGCATGCCGCGACACCACCTGCCCCTGGCGATCGACCAGGAACTTGCTGAAATTCCACTTGATGCGGGCACTGCCGAGCAGGCCACGCTTTTCGTGCGTCATCCAGGCCCACAACGGATCAGCGCCCTCGCCGTTGACCTCGATCTTCTCCGACAGCGGAAAGCTGACCGGATAGTCCAGCGAACAGAACTGGCGGATCTGCGCCGCGTCCCCCGGCTCCTGCGCACCGAACTGGTTGCACGGGAAGCCGATCACCACCAGGCCGCGCTCGCGGTAGTCCTGCCACAACTGTTCCAGGCCGGTGTACTGCGGGGTGAAGCCACAGCGGCTGGCGACGTTCACCAGCAGCAACGGGTGGCCCTGATAACGGGCCAGCGCCTGCGGCTGGCCGTCGAGGTCACGGAAGCTGAAATCGTAGGCGCTGGTCATGATGGCGGGCCGTGGGCGGTGAATGCACGGTACCCGCGCCCGGAGCCGGCAACATGCCTTTTGACACAAGTGCGGACGCCGCCGGCCGGGTTACCCTCGGGCCCTTGTTTGCCTTACCGGAGTCCCTGCCTTGACCACCCGCCTTGCCCTTGCCGTGGCCATGTCCCTCGGCCTTGCCCTGCCCGCCTTCTCGGCCAGCGCCGTCACCCCGTCTGCCAGCACCCATGCCCAGCAGGCCAATCCGTTCTTCGCCGAAAGCCCGCTGCCCCTGCATTATCCGCAGTTCGACAGGATCAAGGACAGCGACTTCGCCCCGGCCTTCGACGCCGGCATGGCGCAGCAGCTGAAGGAAGTGGAGGCCATCGCCAACAACAAGGCCAAGCCAACCTTCGACAACACCATCATCGCCCTGGAAAAGAGCGGTGACATCCTCGACCGCGCGACCACCGTGTTCTTCAGCCTGGTCGGCGCCGATACCAACGACACCCGCAAGAAGCTGCAGGCCGACTACTCGGCGAAGTTCGCCGCGCACAGCGATGCGATCGCGCTGAACGGCAAGCTGTTCGCCCGCATCCAGGCGCTGTATGACACCCGCAGCCAGCTGGGCCTGGACGCCGAAGGCGTGCGCCTGGTCGAGAAGTACTACGACAACTACGTGCGCGCAGGCGCCAAGCTGTCCGAGGCCGACAAGGCCAAGCTGAAGGAGATGAACGCCGAGCTGGCCAACCTGGGCACCAAGTTCAGCCAGAACGTGCAGTCGGAAGTGAACGCTTCGGCAATCACCGTCGACGACGTCAAGGCGCTGGACGGCCTGTCCAAGGAGCAGATCGCCGCCGCCGCCGAAGCCGCCAAGGCCCGCGGCCAGGACGGCAAGTACGTGATCACCCTGCTCAACACCACCGGCCAGCCGCCGCTGACCAACCTGGCCAACCGCGCCCTGCGCCAGAAGATCTACGAAGCGTCGGTCAGCCGTGGCAGCCGTGGCGGTGAGTTCGACAACACCGCGCTGGTCTCGCGCATCATGCAGCTGCGTGCCGACAAGGCCAAGCTGATGGGCTTCCCGAACTTCGCCGCCTACAACCTGACCAACCAGACCGCCAAGACCCCCGAAGCGGTCAACGCAATGCTGGGCAAGCTGGCCCCGGCCGCGGTGGCCAACGCCAAGCGTGAAGCCGCCGACCTGCAGGCGATGATCGACCAGGAACAGAAGGCCGCCGGCAAGCCGACGTTCAAGCTGGAACCGTGGGACTGGGCCTTCTACAGCGAGAAGGTGCGCCAAGCCAAGTACAACTTCGACGAGTCGCAGCTGAAGCCGTACTTCGAAATGAAGAACGTGCTGGAGAACGGCGTGTTCTACGCCGCGGGCCAGGAATTCGGCCTGACCTTCAAGCAGCGCACCGACCTGCCGGTCTACCACGATGACGTCACCGTCTACGACGTGTTCGACGCCGACGGCAGCCAGCTGGCGATCTTCATCTTCGACCCGTATGCACGCGCCTCCAAGCGCGGTGGTGCGTGGATGAACTCCTACGTCTCGCAGTCCAAGCTGACCGGCTTCAAGCCGGTGGTCGCCAACCACCTGAACATTCCGAAGCCGCCGGCCGGCCAGCCGACCCTGCTGACCTGGGACGAGGTGAACACCACCTTCCACGAGTTCGGCCACGCCCTGCACGGCATGTTCTCCAACGTGAAGTACCCGTACTTCTCGGGCACCTCGGTGCCGCGTGACTTCGTCGAGTTCCCCTCCCAGGTCAACGAGATGTGGTCGGACAACCCGGTCATCCTGAAGAACTACGCCAAGCACTACCAGAACGGTTCGGCGATGCCGCAGGCGCTGCTGGACAAGGTGCTGGCGGCGGCCAAGTTCAACCAGGGCTTCGCCACCACCGAATACCTGGGCGCGGCGATGCTGGACCAGAACTGGCACCAGATCGGCCCGGACCAGGTGCCGGCGGCCAAGGACGTGATGGCCTTCGAGCGCGCCGCACTGGAGAAGGACGGCATCTACTACGCTCCGGTTCCGCCGCGTTACAAGACCCCGTACTTCAGCCACATCATGGGCGGCTATTCGGCCGGCTACTACGCCTACATCTGGTCGGAAGTGCTGGATGCCAACACCCAGAAGTGGTTCAAGGACAATGGCGGCCTGAGCCGCAAGAACGGCGACCACTTCCGCGCTACCCTGCTGTCCAAGGGCGGCAGCGTCGACGCGATGCAGCTGTTCCGCGATTTCGCCGGCCACGAGCCGCAGATCGAACCGCTGCTGGAAAAGCGTGGCCTGACCGGCGCCAGCAACTGATCGCCTGCGCGCTAGCGTGAAACGAAAACCGCCCGGGAGACCGGGCGGTTTTTTTTGTTGAGCCATTCATGCCAAAGACCATGCAGGGTGATCCCTGAGGTCACCTGCTACAGTTCAGTCGGCCGTGTCGACATCGACTTCGCGAACCGCCACAAGGGGGAGCGAGACGATTGCGAAACCAACATTTGCAGGGCAATTATTGAGCCATGCCAGCCACCTGCCGCTCGCAGCCAACTCCAAAAGGTCAGCAGAACTCGCGAAGATAAAGTGACCGTTCCCGTTGATAGTAGTCCCCGTCATCCCCGTGGACCAGTCGTAACAGTACCTAGGCTCGTCTTCTGACGGGTCCAGATCTTGGGTGAACCAGACTTTGTCGCCGTAATAGCTCGCCAGTCGGCCGTTCTCAAGCCGGCTGAAATAGAACCGAAAGTCCTCGTACTTCGAGAGATAGTTCTCCCCATTATGCTTGATGGCTGCCTGGGCATGCGTCCAGTCAAGCGCCTCGTCGAACGTGTCAAACAGGGGAGATCTCACCTTGCCCCAGCCCCAGTTGTAGCCCGTGTCACGAATATGCTCACCCTGATACTTCGTCACAGTACCCGCTTGTGCCGTATTACCTGCGATCAGGCCAAGAACAACGGCAAGCAAGATCCTCCTCCCATCCATCCTTCTCTCCTTGCGGACTGTAGGGTAGCTGTCAGCCTCAGCCAATTTAACGCTGAGCTGACTCCGTCTTCAGATTAAGGCGCTTCGGCAATCGAGAACTGCGACTTCCCGCTCATCATCGGAAATACGTCGGGCCTTCAATCTTCAAGTGACAAAGCCATCTTGACCTCAGGCGTGGCTTCACCGTGGCGCCACGTATCCACCCGGCACGCCTTCCGGCGATAGCACCAGCTGCCACAGCTGCGCGTGCCGGCAGCGGAAGGTGGCCATCGACCCGGCCAGGTAGAAGCGCCACATGCGGCGGAAATGCTCGTCGTAACGCGCGTCCAACTGCGGCCACGCTGCTTCCACGTTGCGCCGCCATGCCTGCAGGGTCAGGTCGTAGTCGGTGCCGAAGTTGTGCCAGTCTTCCAGCACGAAACGGCCTTCGAACGCCCGGGTGATCTGCGCCGCCGACGGCAGCATCGAGTTGGGAAAGATGTAGCGCGCGATCCACGGATCGGTGCGATGCCGGGAGATGTTGGTGCCGATGGTGTGCAACAGCAGCAAGCCGCGCTGCGACAGGCAACGCTTGGCCACCTCGAAAAAGCCCGCGTAGTTCTTGTCACCGACGTGCTCGAACATGCCGATCGAGAAAATCGCATCGAACGGTTCGTCCAGCTCGCGGTAGTCCTGCAATCGGATCTCGATCGGCAGGCCCGCGCACAGGTTCCGCGCGAACTCGGCCTGCTCCTGCGAAATCGTCACGCCGACGCCGCTGACACCGTAGCGCTCAACGGCGAACTTCAGCGCTTCACCCCAACCGCAGCCGATGTCCAGCACGCGCTGGCCCGGGCGCAGGCCCAGCTTGCGGCAGACCAGGTCGAGCTTGGCTTCCTGTGCGGCGTCGAGATCATCGGCGTTGCGCCAATAGCCACAGCTGTAGACCAGGCGCTGACCGAGCATGGCCTGGTAGAGATCGTTGCCCAGGTCGTAATGACGGCGCCCGACCTCGTAGCTGCCCTGCCCCGCCTGCAGGTTGAACAGGCGCGCCTTCAGCGCATCGGCCACTTCGCGCCAGCCGTGCACCCGTTCATCCAGGTGCGCCTGCATCAGGTGGACGAGGAATTCATCCAGGACGTTCGCATCCCACCACCCTTCCATGTAGCTCTCGCCCAGGCCGAGCGAGCCGTGGCCCATGACCCGCGCGAAAAAGCGCGGGTCATGCACCTGGATGTCCTGTGGCTGGGTACCGCCGATGCGGACCCCGGCTTCGTGGAGCAGGCCGGCGACCCGCTCCTGCAACCCTGTATCCACGCCACCTCCTCGACTGCGGTCAACCGCGTGCGAACAGCTCCACGTAGTCCTTGGCCACGTGCGGCAACAGCACCGCCGCCGGTACATCGGCGGTCTGGGTGCCGTCCGAGTATGGACCCACCTGGTACGGAGGGAAAACAAACCGTAGCGCGGTGATCTGCCCCTTGTCGTCGGTCAGTGGCTGGAACTGGCTGAAATTGTCGGCCTGCGGGCCAGTACCGTCGGCGATCATGCGCGATGCGTTGCGCAGCGATTCCTGCAGTTGGGCCGGGTCCATGTCCTCGCCGCTGAGCCGCGTGGCCACGCGTTCGCGCAGCTGGTCGGAGACGAAATCGCTGATTGCCTTCCAGCCCTTGGCATCGGTCACCAGCTTGTCGGCACTGAGCATCTGCTGCTGCTGCGGCAGCCATACGAAGCGCGCCACCAGCGGTTCGCCATGGGCGCCACCGGTGTAGCGGCTGCCATCGGCACTGACCACCACCAGCTGCGGGGTTTCCAGCAGCTTCTCGAAGCTCAACGACAGCTCGTAGGGCATGGTCGGCTTGTCATTGCCCAGCCCGTCCAGCGCCTGCTGCAGGTCACTGCGTGCACTCGTCGCATAACTCTGCAGCGCGCGCGCCAGGCCGGGGTAGCGGTCGATACCGGCCGGGTAGCTGATGCCCACCACTTCGCGCTCGTTGTTTTCGATCACGTCGCGCAGGTCCAGCGGCGCTTCCGTGGCCGGCGTCTCGCCGGCGGCGGTGGCTTCGGCGGCGGGCGCCGCGTCGGTTACCGGCGCCGGCTCGCTTTCACGCTGGCAACCGGCCAGCAACAGCACGCCCACCACGCCAGCCAGCACGCTGCCGTGCAGTGGCCGGTTGTTTCCAATCTTCATCGGGATCCCCTGTTCATGTTTGTACATCATCGCCTGCCATGGCTGAAGCGTGGCCCGCTGGCATTCAGCCAACGAGCAGGTCGTGGTACTCCTCGTGCCGCTGCAGGAAGGCCTCGGCGTAGGAACATGCCGGCACCACCTTGTACTTCTGCTCGCGGGCGAAACGCAGTGCCACGCGGGTGAGTTCACCGGCGATGCCACGGCCGGCGATCGGCTCAGGCACCTCGGTGTGGGTGATGACCATGCGCTTGCGCTTGATCTGGTAGTCCAGCACCGCCAGCTGTCCTCGCACACGGGCGGTGAAGCGGTGGTTGGCCAGATCGTGTTCGACCTCGTAGGCCAGACCGGGGGGCGTGACCGAAGCCATGGAACTGTCTCCTGCGGCGACTGCGTGGATGGTGCGCAGCCGGGCGCCATGATCGCGTGAAGCCTGAACAGGGGCAAGTCCAGTCCATTCACGTCAGTTTTCGCCCTCAAGCTGGAGGGGCGCCGGCCGCTATCGCCTATGGCGGGGTACGGCCAGGCTGGCACGACCCTTGCGACCGTTGATCATGCGCACCACCGTGGAGGCTCCCATGCACGCCAGCGATTCCCATTCCGATACCGACCGCGCCCTGCTGGAGGGCCTGCTGCAACTGGCGGTGGAAGGGCAGACCGAGGATCAGGATTTCCAGCGCATCGGCGAGGAAGTATTCGCCCGCCTGCTGGATACCTACGGCCACACGACCCAGGCCTGAAACCGGATACGCCGGGGCCGGATCCACAGGATCCGACCCCGGCACGCTTCAGCCGCCCAGGCGGAAGGTCGGGTTGGAGAGCTCGCGCAGGAAGTGGTTGAAGATGCTCGGCTGCATGGCCAGCATGAAGATCACGCCGAACGCCGCACCTGCCAGGTGCGCGCTGTGGTTGATGCGGTCGCCGCCGCGCTTGTCCATCCAGATGCTGTAGCCGACGTAGAACGCGGCATAGATGATCGCCGGTGCCGGGATGAAGAACACCAGGATGATCGACCACGGCTTGATCAGGATGAAGGCGAACAGCACCGCCGACACCGCACCGGATGCCCCAAGGCTGAGGTAGTTCGGATTCTTCTGGTTCTTCAGGTAGCTGGGCAGGATCGAGACCAGCAGCGCGCCGATGTAGAACGCCGGGTAGGTCAGGTAGCTGCCGGTCAGCTGCACCATCACACTCTCGATGAATCCCCCGAAGAAGAACAGGGTGATCATGTTGAAGATCAGGTGCGACCAGTCGGCGTGGATGAAACCATAGGTCACCAGCCGGTCGTACTGGCGATGGCGATCGACGGCCGGCGGCCACAGGATCAGGCGATCGGCCAGCTTGCGGTTGTTGAAGGCCATCCACGACAGGATGGCGGTGATGGCGATCAACAGCAGATTGACGGGGGTCATGTCAGGCTCAGGCGCTACGGTAGTTATCGACCATACGATAGCGTTTCGCGTACCAACCGAAGGCCAACGCCGCGACGAAGGCGAAACCGGCGAAGAAGAACATCAGGAACGCCGCTTCGCTCAGGCCCGTACTGGCAATCCTGTGGGTCACGGCATCGTTGCGCACGGCAGCGTTCGACAGCAGCACCCACAGGTTGCCGATGGTGGTGGTCAGGTTCCAGAAGCTCATCACTACGCCCTTCATCGCCTGCGGCGCCTGGCTGTAGGCGAACTCCAGGCCGGTGGCCGAGACCAGCACCTCACCGAAGGTCAGCAGCGCATACGGCAGCATCTGCCAGAAGATCGACATGGCGTTGCCGCCGTCCATCACCACCTGGATGCCGCCGACCACGATCCAGGCCAGGCCGCTGAAGGCGATGCCGGCGGTCATGCGGCGCAGCGCGGTCGGCTCGAAGCCGAAGCGGCGCAGGGCCGGGTACAGCACCAGGTTGTTGAACGGAATCAGGATCATCACCAGCAGCGGGTTCAGCGCCTGCATCTGCGAGGCGGTGAACCAGCTCGGCATCTGCATCTGCTGGCCCTGCAGGACCCAGGTCGAGGCCTTCTGGTCGAACAGCGAGAAGAAAGGCGTGGTCAGCGCGAAGATCACCAGCACGCGCAGCACCGAGCGCACGCCTTCCACGGCTTCGGCCGGATGCTGGCCACGGGCGCGATCGAGCTGCAGCCAGGTGCCACCACCGATGCCCGCCAGGATCGACACCAGCGCCAGGCACAGGCAGATCACGATGCCCAGCGAGCCGACCAGGCCGAACGAGGCCGCCGCCAGCGCCAGGCCGAGCACGGCGATCACCAGGCCCGGACGGCCCTGGCCGGCCACGCGCGTGGTCAGCGCGGTACGCACCACGTTGGCGAACGAATGCGGATCCTTCGGCGGCAGCGGCACCAGCACGTAGCGCTTGCGGCCCAGCCAGAACACGAAGGTAGCAATGAACATCAGGATGCCCGGGATACCGAACGCCCACTGCGGCCCCCAGTTCTTCAGTGCCAGCGGGATCAGCAGCGAGGCGAACAGCGAGCCGAAGTTGATGATCCAGTAGAAGGCGTCGAAGACGATCTTGGCCAGGTGCTTGTTGCTCTGGTCGAACTGGTCGCCCATGAACGAGGCCACCAGCGGCTTGATGCCACCGGCACCCAGCGCGATCAGGCCCAGGCCAAGGAAGAAGCCCTCGCGGCTGTTCTCGAACAGCGCCAGGCACAGGTGGCCGGCGCAGTAGACCAGGCTGAACCAGAGGATCGTGTGGTACTTGCCGAAGAACCTGTCGGCCAGCCAGCCACCGAGCAGCGGGAAGAAATACACGCCGATCATGAAGCTGTGCATGATGTCCTTGGCTTCACCGGCACGGCCTTCCGCAGTGATTTCCTGCAGCAGCAGCGAGGTGATCAGGAACTGCACCAGGATGTTGCGCATCCCGTAGAAACTGAACCGTTCGCAGGCCTCATTGCCGATGATGTACGGAATCTGGCGCGGCATCTTTCCTTGGCCGGCGATGGGGGCGACTGCGTCGTGGCTCATCCTGTAAGGCATTCCTGCAAAGCGAAAGGCGCAAGGTTACCGGAACCGGGGCTTGCGAAGCACGCTGCAGGGCTGCATGACAACGGTGCCAATCCGTGGCAGGCAGTGCAGGCCCTGCCGGAAGTCACGGCACCTGCACGGCAAAAGCGTAAACTTATCGTTATGCGCCCCCTCGCCCCCGCCCGCCTCCTGCTCAGCTGCCTTGCGCTGTTGCTGGCATTGCAGGCGCAGGCACGACCACAGGCGCCGGCCGCCGTTGCCCGTGAGAGCGAACCTCGGCAGCTGACGGTAGCCGCGCTGGAGCTGCCCAGCCGCGATGACGCGCAATGGAAGCAGCGCCGCGAGCAGGTCGCACAACTGCTGACCGACCTGCAGCCGGACGTGATCTCGGTGCAGCAGGTGCTGCAGCAGCAAGGCCGCAACCCGGCCTGCTGGCTGGCCAGCCGGCTGCGCTACAGCTGCGACTTCGTCACCGCCGACCCACCCAGCCAGCCACTGCGCCATGGCAACGCCATGCTGACCCGGCTGCCGGTGAGCGAGGACGGCGTGACCCTGCTGCATCCTCCCGGCACCTTCAGTGCGGCCGGCATGATGCGGCTGAAGCTGGGCGAGGCGCTGGTCAACATCTATGTGGCGCGGCTCCGCCCGGACCCGGACGAGGCCACCGCCCGCCAACACCAGACCAGCGACCTGATGACCTGGATCGGCGCCACCGCCGAAGGCATGCCCAGCCTGATCGCGGGCGACTTTTCGGCCAGCACGGTTGAGCTGGTGCGTAGCACGCCCGGCTTCCAGCCGGCACGGCGCAATCCCGGCGGCCGCGCCGAGCCGCCTGCAGCCAGTGGTGGCGGCGCCAGTGGCCACGGCTTGGACGTGCTGTTCCAGGTCAAGCACTTCGGCGGCATCCGCCAGCAGCCGATCCTGCTGCCCGCCGACGGCGACCTGCCCGGACTGCGCCTCGGCGTGTTGGCAACCCTGCGCCTGCAGGACGATACGGCCACTGCGTATTTGGTGGTGCGGGCCGCCGGCCGGCTCCCCGGGGACCACACGATTGCGGGCCAGCGGCCGGCGCTACCGAATGAATCCTGCAACAGGAAAGGCCGGGGTCTCCCCCGGCCTTTCCACTCATCCCATCACCGCAATCAGGCGATCGCTTCCTGGTAACGGCGCTCGACTTCATTCCAGTCGATGACGTTGAAGAACGCGCCGATGTATTCCGGGCGGCGGTTCTGGTACTTCAGGTAGTACGCGTGCTCCCAAACGTCCAGGCCGAGGATCGGCGTGTTGCCTTCCATCAGCGGGCTGTCCTGGTTGCCGGTGCTCTCGACCACGACCTTCTTGTCCGGGGTCACGCTCAGCCATGCCCAGCCACTGCCGAAACGGGTCAGCGCCGCCTTGGTGAAGGCATCCTTGAACTTGTCGAAACCGCCCAGGTCCTTGTCGATGGCCTTGGCCACGTCACCCACCGGGTTGCCGCCCGCGTTCGGGGCCATCACGGTCCAGAACAGCGAGTGGTTGGCATGGCCACCACCGTTGTTGCGCACCGGACCCTGCAGGTTCTCCGGCAGCGACTTGAGCTTCTTCACCAGCTCTTCGACCGGCAGGTCAGCGTATTCGGTGCCTTCCAGCGCCGCGTTGACGTTGTTGATGTAGGTCTGGTGATGCTTGGTGTGATGGATTTCCATCGTCGCCGCATCGATATGCGGCTCCAGCGCGTCGTAGGCGTAGGACAGCTTGGGCAGGGTGTAGGCCATGATGCATCTCCTGATTGCGAGGGCACCCGACGATGTCGGGCGGTGCGCCGTGAATGATGGGGACAGACCCGCAGATTACCAAGGGGGATGTAAAGGAAATTGCGTCCTGCCAGTGAGCACGACGGCAATTGTTACGCAGCAGTGACGCGGCGCCCTCCTCATGTGCCATGCAGCGCGCAGGCGCTACAGTGCATGTACCACCCTCGCCCGCCCCTGCCCATGCGCAACCCCCGGCTGCTGATCACCGCCATCGCCCTGCTGCTGCTCGGCCTGGTCGCCAACCATTTCCTGCAGCGGCCGCCGACGCCGCAGTTCGCACCGGACCTGCAGGGAACACCGACCGCACGGGCGCCTGCCACGGCCACGCCCGGACGGGACAACGGCCTGCCCGCGTTCCTGCCCACCGAAGCACGCCAGACCATTGCCCTGATCCAGCGAGGCGGTCCATTCCCGCACCGCCAGGACGGCACCACCTTCGGCAACCGTGAACAGCAATTGCCGCAACGTCCGCGTGGCTACTACCGCGAGTACACCGTCGACACCCCCGGTGCACGCACGCGTGGCACGCGCCGCATCGTCACCGGCGGCGATCCGCCGGAGGCGTGGTACTACACCGACGACCACTACGAATCGTTCCGCAGCTTCACCGTACCGGCCCAGGGAGCGCAGTGATGAGCCACGATGATTTCGGCCTCGGCCTGCATGACATCAACAATGCCGGCGTCTATGCCATCGACAGCGATGACATCGGCGCGCTGGCCGCAGCAATGCGCGATGCCAGCCTGAAGGTGATCCGCATCGATCTGGAGGGCGTGACGGACAAGCGCACCCTGCTCGCCCGGCTCGCCGCGCAACTGGATTTCCCGGCCGGTTTCGGCGGCAACTGGGATGCACTGTCGGACAACCTGCGTGATCTGCAATGGCTGCCAGCCAACGGCTACGCGCTGTTCCTGGCCGACGTGGATGCGCTGCGTGCCGGCGCACAGAAGGACTTCGACACCCTGCTGGACGTGATGGATGAAGCCAGCCGCGATTGGGTGGGTCGCGATGTGCCGTTCTGGGTGTTCCTGTCGCAGAGCACGTAAGGTCAGTGCCTGGGTAGAGGCCGACCTTGGTCGGCGCTTCTGTGCCAACCAAGGTTGGCATCTACCAAAGCACGCCAGCACGACCGCCACATCCCGCTGTGGGTCCAGCGAAAAGCCCCCTTGTTGTTCAAGGGGGCGCGCCAACGGCGCGGGGATAAGGGAACATGCGTGGACAACGGCAGCCGCTAGCGGCTGCCGTTGTCTTCCTGCAGTTCTTTCTTGAACGGAATGTCCGGCGGCGGCCGTGCCACGGCCGGCTGGTCCTGCATGTTGGGGTTGGTCAGGCCACAGCCACCGCCGGCCTGCAGGATCGAAATGACGCAGGAAATCCTCGTGTTGGTGCCCGGCAGTGGAATCTCCATCGCCTTGACGCCCTTGCGCACCCATTCGGCCAGCAGCGATTCCTGTGGCACCCAGTACTTGTCGAACGACGTCGGCGTGTAGTCGTACGGCGGACGTTTCAGCCATGTGCCCGATTGCGCGATGCGCTCCTTGCTCCAGCCGTCGTTGGCGCCACCGGGCGCACCTCGCTCGGCGTGGCCGTCGCCGTCCTGGCCCGGCACGCGTACGCTGCCATCGGCATTGAACAGGCCATTGCCCCTGCCGGTGGCACTGGCCTGGCGGGCACCGCCATTGCTGCCGTCGCGGCGGCGGCTGGAAGATCCCCAGTCATCGCCCTTGGCCGTCGCCCAGTTGCCGGGATCGGGGGCCGGGCGCGCTCCTGCGTTTGCCGGTGTGCTGCTGGAGGCTGACGGACGCGTGCTGCTGCTCGTCTGCGCCGCGCGGCCTTGGGCCGCAGCCGCAGGCGTCACGGTGGCACTGCCACTGGAGGATGCCGGTGCCACCGCCGGTGCCGGGGCCACTTCACGCTCCCGCACCTGTACATCACGGCCGGTGGGCGCGCGTACGGCGGGCTCACGCCCGGCCACCGCCGCCATCCGCACCTGCGGATCGGCCACGGCCTGCACTTCACGTTCACGCACCTGCACGTCCTGCTGTGGCACGCGCACCTGCATTTCAGGGCTGCGCAGCGGTTTGGGCGCGACGGGCGCTTCGACGATGCTGACTTCGCGTTCGCGCACCTGGATGTCACGCACCTGCGGCGTGCGCACGGCCAGTTCCGGGCTGCGCATCTGGCTTGGCGTCGGCGGCGCCTGCACCGGCTGCACGCTGCGCTCGCGCACAACGGGCGTGCTGTCACGTGGTACGACGCTGACTTCGGTTCGCGGCACGCTGACCGGCGGCACCACGAAATCCGTGCTGGCCTGCGCCACCTCGGTGGCCTGGACCGGTGAAGGCGGCGGCGCGGCAACCGGCGCCGGCTCGGCTTCGGCTGGCGGCGGAGGAACACCGGCGGTCGGCGCGGATGCAGGGGAAGATGCGGCGGCTTCGGCAGCCGCCGGACGCGGGGCAGGAGCTGTGGCGGCGTCCGCCTGCTGCCCCGTCGCAACCCGACCTGCCGCAGCGGCCGCAGCGACTTCGGCGCCGGGCTGATCGCCCCCGCCTTCCTGGGTCGCGCGGCCGACGAACTCCACCTGCACGCGCTCGCCCTCGGCGCCCTCTTCGTCTGGCGCAGTGGTGCGGATCACCGCCACCCACAGCAGCAGCATGAAGAACAGCAGGTGCAGCAGTGCGCTGATCAGCGCCGAGGTCCAGCGCATCCAGCGCTGGTCGCGCGGCGCAGCGTCCCAGTCCTGCCAGAACAGACGGCGCAACGCCTGCCACGGTGACAACTGCGGCGATTGGCCTGGCCGGCCGGGCAGCGGACGCGGCAGCAATACCGCAATCACTTCGCGGGCATGCAACGGCCGCGGCAGCGGCCCCAGCGAGCGCAGCCACAGCGCCCAGCCATAAGGCAGGCGCGTGGTCTTCTCAAGGACGGCGCGGGGCTGCTGGCGGGCCAGCAGCAGATCGATGAGTTGCTCGGCCCGGGTCAGAGGCACGCGTCAGCGATCAGGCGACGTTGTCGCGCGGGATGTACGGCGCGTGGCCGCTGTCGTGGTCGGTCGCGTCGCGCACGGCGGTCACGCCCGGCACACGGCCCATCAGGGTCTTTTCGATGCCCTGCTTGAGCGTCACGTCGGCCATGCCGCAGCCCTGGCAGCCACCACCGAAGCGCAGCAGCACCACGCCGTCGGCCGAGACTTCCTGCACGGCCACCTTGCCGCCATGCGAGGCCAGCTGCGGATTGACTTCGTTCTCCACCACCCAGTGCACGCGCTCGACCAGCGAGGCCGCATCACCGGGCGCTTCACCCTTGATGCGCGGCGCCTTGATGGTCAACTGCTGGGCACCGGCGGTGCCGGCGACGATGTCGATCTCGGCACCGTCGAGCCAGCCAACGCTGCCAGCATCGACATAGAGGGTGAAGCCATCGCAGTCCACCGCCCACTCGTCGCCCAGCAGGTCGGTGGGTTCGGCGAACTCCAGCCGGGCATCGGCGCGCGGAGTACCGGGGTCGACCGCGCTCAGGCGCACGCCCATGCCAGGCACGCCCTCGCGTTCGATCAGCTTGCGGAAATGGGTCTGGGCAGTGTCGGAGATCTGGATCATCAGGCTATTCTAGCCAAGTAAGCGTCAGCCGCTCATTCGGTTTATACACCGTCCGGCGCATTGTTCAGTCAACACGAGGTGGAGATTCCCATGGCCGACCTGATTCCACTGGCCCAGGCCCGTTGCGTGCCACGCAAAGGCAGCGACCACAAGCTCGGCGAAGCCCGCCTGGCCGAACTGCTGCCGCAGGTTCCCGGCTGGGAGCTGAGCGAGGGCGGGCAGGCCCTGACGCGCACCTTCCGCTTCAAGGATTACTACGCCACCATGGCCTTCGTGAACGCGCTGGCCTGGATTGCCCATCGCGAGGACCACCATCCGGACCTGGGCGTGCACTACGACCGCGCGGTCGTGCGCTTTTCCACCCATGACGTGGGCGGTCTGAGCGAGAACGACTTCATCTGCGCGGCCAAGACTTCGGCCCTGACGGAGCAACTGCCATGAACGTACGCTTGCTGAGCCTGTCCCTGATCGCTGCGGCCGGCCTGGCCGGCTGCGGCTCGTCCGAACCGCCGGCACCACCGCCGCCGCCGCCAACCGAAGTCGCAGCAGTGAAGACGCCGCCGCCGCAGTACCCGCTTGAACTGGCCTGCATGGGCGTGGGCGGCACCAGTACGTTCAAGGTGACCATCGGCACCGACGGCAAGCCGAGCGAGGTCGCCCTGCTGACTGGCGCGGGCAACCCGCAGCTGGACGAACTGGCCAAAACCGCCGTGCAGGGCTGGCAGTTCAAGGCCGCGACACGCAATGGCCAGGCGGTGCCGGCCACCATCCAGGTGCCGGTCAGCTTCAACCCGCCGCAGCCGAAGCCGGACCAGTGCTTCGCCATTGAAGAGCGCCTGCGCCGCGGCGGCTGATCGCACGCACCCGACGAGGCCAGCCGGCGCCCGCCTCGCCCTCGCCGCCCCGGCCCTGTCCGGGGCGGTTGTCTGTTGACCAGGACTGCGTCGGTAGATGCTGCAGATTCCCCCCGAAAACATCTGGATTGCGCTGGCGGTCACCCTCGCGGCCGGCCTCGCCACTGCGATCGGCAGCCTGCTGGTGCTGTTCTCGCGCCGCCCCAACCCGCGCCTGCTGGCCTTCGGCCTGGCCTTCGCCGGCGGCGCGATGGTCTATGTGTCGCTGTCGGAAATCCTCAACAAGTCCATTGCTTCGTTCGCACTGGCCCATGGCGAACGCACCGGTTTCACCTACGGCACCCTGGCGTTCCTGCTGGGCGTGATCGTGATCGTGCTGATCGACCACTTCATTCCCAACCCGCATGACAGCCTGGACAAGCAAGATCCTGCGTTCCGCGAGAACAGCCGCGAGTACCTGAAGCGGGTCGCGCTGCTGACTTCCGTCGCGATCACCGCGCACAATTTCCCGGAAGGGCTGGCGACCTTCTTCGCCACGCTGGAAAGCCCGTCGGTGGGCATGCCACTGGCCTTTGCGATTGCCATCCACAACATCCCCGAGGGCATCGCGATCGCGGTGCCGGTGTACTTCGCCACCCAGAACAAGGCCTATGCATTCAGCGCCAGCCTGCTGTCGGGTCTGGCCGAGCCGGTGGGCGCGGCGCTCGGCTACTGGTTGCTGTCCGGGTCGCTTTCGCACGCCACCTTCGGCTGGGTGTTCGGGCTGATTGCCGGCGTGATGGTGTTCCTGGCACTGGATGAACTGTTGCCGGCCGCCAAGCGCTATGCGAAGGGCCACGAGACCGTTTATGGGCTGGTGGCGGGCATGGGCTCGCTGGCGATCAGCCTGGTGCTGTTCAAGTGGTGAGGGATTTGCAGCCAACGGGCTGAGCCCCCTCGCGGCTGGTACGTCCCACAGTATCGAGAGGTCACGGGCGGGTATGGGCCTACGCTGCGGATGTCCGGGTCCGCCTTGTAGCGAGCCGAGCACCGCAGGTCCGGCGAGGGCGAAGAGGCGCGGGTGTCTGAGCGCAGCGAGTTCCGCGCCGTCCCTCGGCGGACCGAGGAGCGCAGGGCACCGGCGCGCGGCGCCGGCTCGCGGATGGCGGCGTGTTTCTTTGGTTACTTTCTTTGCACGAGCAAAGAAAGTGACAAGCCCACTCTCCGCAGGGAAGCGACGGCGCCGACCAAGCACCCGGCGCCGCCGAACCGCCGTCAGCGCAGCCGGTCCAGCGCCTCGACCAGCTCATCGGCCAGCGGCGCGTTCAGCACATACGGACTCTTGCCGTCGTCCAGTGCAAACTCCAGCGAGGCCGCGTGCAGAAACAGTCGCTTCAGTCCGATCTGCTCACGAAGCCGCTTGTTGACCGCAGGATCGCCGTATTTGTCGTCACCGGCCACCGGATGGCCCAGATGCTGGGCATGCACGCGGATCTGATGGGTGCGGCCGGTTTCGATGCGCACCTCGCAGTACGAATGGCCGCCGCGGCGCTCCAGCACCCGGAAGTGACTGATCGATTCCTTGCCGATCGCATTGACCTGTACATGGCGCTCGCCGCCCTGGCGCAGGCCCACGTGCAGCGGCGCGTCGACGGTCATCACGCCGTCCGGCATGCGGCCGGCCAGCAGGGTCAGATAGCG
Organism: Stenotrophomonas sp. FR012; assembly: GCF_047520565.2. Taxonomy (NCBI): domain Bacteria; kingdom Pseudomonadati; phylum Pseudomonadota; class Gammaproteobacteria; order Lysobacterales; family Lysobacteraceae; genus Stenotrophomonas; species Stenotrophomonas sp. FR012. The sequence goes on along the minus strand of NZ_JAXBQL020000001.1, from coordinate 557,798 downwards.
CTTGCGGATGCCGGCGCCGTGGTCTTCACGCAACAGCGCCTGCAGTTCGCTCAGTGCCGAACGCTTCTTGGCCACGATCAGCAGGCCCGAGGTGTCGCGATCCAGCCGATGGACCAGCTCCAGTGTCTGTCCCGGGCGCAAGGCGCGCAGGGTCTCGATGGCACCGAAGCTGATGCCGCTGCCGCCGTGGCTGGCCACGCCGGAGGGCTTGTTCAGGGCCAGCAGCCGGGCGTCCTCGAAGACGATGGCCTGCTCCAGGCGGCGCATGAACGCCTCTGGCGGACCGGCCTTGTCTCCTTCCTCGCTGAGACGGACCGGCGGCACACGCACCTCATCGCCCGCCTCCAGCTTGCGCTCGGCCTTGGCGCGGCCGCCGTTCACCCGAACCTGCCCACTGCGCACCAGCTTGTACACCAGACTGCGCGGGGCTCCCTTCAGCTGGCCGAGCAGGAAGTTGTCCAGGCGCTGGCCGGCGCGGTCGGCGGGAACGGTGATCATGCGCACGGAAGGCTTGTCGCCAGCGGGTTTGGTCGGGTCTTGGGCGGTCATCAGGCTGTTTATTCTGTTACACTCGGGGGGCGAGATAAGGGATTGATTTCGTTGGAAGTTACTCAGGGCCAGAAGCCCAGCTTCCGACGAATCCGGCACAGTGCGCGACCACCGCCCGCGGGGCGGCCATGTTAGCGGCTCACCGGCCTTCCCGGCCATCGCCGGATGCCTGACACGCAACCGTGCTGAACATGTCCCGCGTGGCGCTCCAGCCTGGCTGACAGCTGCCTGCGGCCCTGCAACACCCAAAAACCCATAAGAGTGAAGCGCTCCCGCGGCCTGCCGTGGTGTCGTAGCGCTGGAAACCCAAGCCGCCCTCCCCGCGCTTGCGCGAATGGGCGGCGAGCCGTGTCCAGAGGCGAAACCCCATGGCGTTCCGCGCGGTAGCCGCTTGCGAGGAACGCAACAATGAAGCGAATGCTGATCAACGCCACGCAGGCTGAAGAGCTGCGTGTTGCCATCGTGGATGGCCAGTCGTTGTATGACATCGACATCGAACAGCCGTCGAAGGAACAGAAGAAGTCCAACATCTACAAGGGCCGGATCTTCCGCATCGAGCCCTCGCTGGAAGCCGCCTTCGTCGAGTATGGCGGTGGCCGCCATGGCTTCCTGCCGCTGAAGGAGATTTCCCGCGACTACTTCCAGGCCGGTGTCGACCACAACAAGGCCGGTATCCGCGAGCTGCTGAAGGAAGGCCAGGAGATCGTTGTCCAGGTCGACAAGGAAGAGCGTGGCAACAAGGGCGCCGCCCTGACCACGTTCATCTCGCTGGCCGGCCGCTACATGGTGCTGATGCCGAACTCGCCCAGCGCCGGCGGTGTGTCCCGCCGCATCGAGGGCGAAGACCGTGCCGCGCTGAAGGAGGCCCTGGACAAGCTGAACATTCCCGACGACATGGGGGTGATCATCCGCACCGCCGGCGTCGGTCGCGATGCGGAAGAGCTGCAGTGGGACCTGGACTACCTGCTCAACGTCTGGCGCGCCATCGCCGAAGCCGCACTGAGCAAGCCGGCCCCGTTCCTGATCTACCAGGAATCACGCCTGATCGTGCGCGCCCTGCGTGACTACCTGCGCGCCGACATCGGCGAGATCCTGGTGGACACCGAGGAGATGTACGAGCACGCCCGCGAGTTCATGCAGCAGGTGATGCCGCAGACCCTGCGCAAGCTCAAGCACTACAAGGACGACATCCCGCTGTTCAACCGCTTCCAGATCGAGTCGCAGATCGAAGGTGCCTACGAGCGCAACGTGCGCCTGCCGTCGGGTGGCTCGATCGTGGTCGACCAGACCGAAGCACTGACCGCAGTCGACGTGAACTCCTCGCGCGCCACCAAGGGCAGCGACATCGAGGACACCGCGTTCCAGACCAACCTGGAAGCGGCCGAGGAAGTGGCTCGCCAACTGCGCCTGCGCGACCTGGGCGGCCTGGTGGTGATCGACTTCATCGACATGGCTTCCAACAAGCACCAGCGCGAGGTCGAGAACCGCCTGGCCAACGCGCTGAAGTACGACCGTGCCCGCGTGCAGGTCGGCCGCATCTCGCGCTTCGGCCTGCTGGAAATGAGCCGCCAGCGCCTGCGCCCGAGCCTGGGCGAATCCAGCCAGATCGTCTGCCCGCGTTGCGACGGCCACGGCCGCATGCGCAGCGTCGAGTCGCTGTCGCTGTCGATCATCCGCGTCGCCGAAGAGCACGCGATGAAGGAGAACACCGGGCAGGTGCTGGTCCAGGCGCCGGTGGAGATCGCCAACTACCTGTTGAACGAGAAGCGCAGCGCCCTGCGCGAGATCGAGCAGCGCCACGAAGCGCCGATCGTGATCGTCGCCGACGAGCAGCTGCACACCCCGCACTATGCCGTCACCCGCCTGCGTGAGAACGAGCTCGGTGAAGAGAGCAGCAAGCCCAGCTACCAGCGCGGCACCCCGCGCAAGCTGCCGGTGCACGCCCTGACCAAGGGCCAGCTGAACATCCCGCCGCCGGCCGTGACCCAGGTCAAGCACACCTCTCCCGCCCCGGTGCGCGAGGAAGCGGCTCCGGCTGCAGCCGCTCCGGCTCCGGTCGTGGCAGCGCCAGTGGCGCCGGCTTCGAGCGGCGGCGTGATCGGTTGGCTCAAGCGCGTGTTCGGTGGCGAGCCGGCACCAGCGCCGGCTCCGGCCGCCCCGGCTCCGCGCCAGCAGCAGGACGGTGGTCGCAAGGACCGCAACAAGGATCGCAACAAGGATCGCAAGGACCGTCGCGACGAAAACCGTGGCAACGGTGGCAACGGTAACGCGCAGCAGCAGAAGGATGGCGGCAACCGCAAGGACCGTGGTGAGCAGCGCAACAAGGACGGCCGCAACGGCAACAACGGCAATGCCCAGCAGCAGCCACAGCAGGGCAGGCAGAAAGAACCGCAGCAGAAGGATGGCCAGCAGCAGCCGCAGCAGCAGCACAAGCCGCGCAACGAGCAGCAGGGCCAGAACCAGAACCAGAACCAGCCGAAGCTGAAGCAGCCCAAGCAGCCGCGCCAGCAGCAGGACGGTGACAAGCCGGCCGAAAAGCCGCAGCGCAGCGCCGCCGAGCTGCCGGCCGAGGCCGTGGCGGCAGCCGTAGCCGCTACGGCCGTCGCTGCCAACGTCGTGACCGCGCAGGAAGCCACTGCGCCGGTGGCGCCGGTTGCACCGGCTGCCTCCGCTCCGGCGGCAGTCACTGCACCGGCCGACAGCACTGCCAACGCCGCCAATGAGGCCGAGGCGATTGCCGTGACCGGTGAAGAGGCTGCCCTCGACGCCAACGGCGAGCAGGCCGGTGAAGGCGCAACCCGCCGCCGCCGTGGCCGTCGTGGTGGCCGTCGCCGCCGTCGTGGTGGCGCCGAGAACGCTGCCGGCAGCGATGGCCTGGGCGATGATCAGGACGACGCGGACGACGGTGATGACACCGATGCCGCTGATGTCGCCGGGCAGAGCAACGACAGCGTTGCCGGGACCACTCCGGTGGCCGCGGCACAGCCGGCGCGTTCGCAGCCGGAGTTCGAATTCGATGACGAAGCCGAACCGACCGCTGCCGAAGCCGAGAAGCCGGTCCGCGCCGCCGCCGCTGCTGTCGCCGCACCGGTCGCGGTGGTGAGCAGCGCCGTGATCGACGCTCCTGCACCGGTCGTGGCGAAGGTACAGGCTCCGGTCGAAGCCGTCGCCAAGGCCGAACCGGCGGCGTCGCCGGTGCAGACCAGCATGCTTGATGCCATCGACGCTGCAACCCCGGCCCAGCCAGCGGTAGCGGCAGCCCCGGCGGTCGAAGCGAAGCCGGTGGTGGTTGAGGCTGCCCCGGTCGCTGAAGCCACTGCGGTGGTCGAAGTGAAGTCGGCCGTGGCCGAGGCCGAGGCTGCTGCGGTCGTGGAATCGAAGCCGGAGATCGCTGAAGCCGCTCCGGCGGTCGAAGCCAAGCCGCTGGCCGTTGAGGCTGCCCCGGTGGCGGAAGCCGCTCCTGCATTTGAAGCCAAACCGGTCGTCGAGACCGCACCGGTCGCCGAACAGCCGGTCGCGCCGGTGGCAGTTGAAGCGGCACCGGTGGAAGCTGCGGCCCCGGTTGCCAATGCAGTGGTGACACCGTCGATCGATCCGGTCGCCGATGGCCACGCCGATGCGGCAGCCCAGGCGGCCGAAGCCAAGGCCGACGAAGAAGGCGAAGAAGGCGCCAAGCGCACGCCGCCGGCGAACTGATCGCGCTTTGATCGCGTGAAAAAGCGGCGGGGATCGATGATCCCCGCCGCTTCTGTTTGTGCGCTGGGCGCGTGCAGCGCTCTGGGAGGCCAACCCTGGTCGGCGCCGTTGTTGGAGCGAACGCGGACACGTCCGTGCCAACCCAGTGTGGCACCTACCAGGACATCAGCGCGTCGGAGCGAACTGCAGGCGGGTCCACACGCCGTAGTGGTCCGAGGCCCAGCGACCGCTGTCATCGGGCTGGTCGAACAGGAGCTTGGCCTCACGTGCAACCATCGCGTCCTGCTGGAAGAAGATGTGGTCGATCCGCGAGGCCACCGGGTAGTAGTGCCTGTTCAGCGTACTGACCCCGGCCAGGTCGGTGTTGACGTGCACGCTGCCGTAGCTGTCACCGTAATGGCTGCGCAGCTCGCTCAGGTCACTGGCATCGACCAGTGCGTTGAAGTCGCCCGCGATCACCACCGGTGCGCCGGCCGAGGTGCTGGCGATGAAGCGCAGCAGGTCCTCGACCTGGGTGCGACGGATGCGCTGGCCATTCTCGTCGCTGCGCTCGTTGAAGTGGGTGGCATAGACGTTGACCGCCTTGCCGTCCACATCGATGCGCAGATGGGCGACCGTCCGATAATCGTCCAGCGGCCGCAACAGGTGCTCACCTTGGGCGAGGATCGGGCGCCGGCTCAGCAGCGCGTTGCCGTAACGTTTCGGCGCGCCCACCGGATCGGTGGAGACGAAGATGTACCTGTAGCCCAGCTGGCTGGCCAGCCACTGTGCCTGGTTGCGCACGTTACGGCGTTGGATCACCTCCTGCAGGGCAACCGCATCCGGCTGCAGGCGCTTGAGTTCGGCCAGGATGGTGCGGCGGCGGCTCGGCCAGTCCTCGCGGTCGTGATGCAGGTTGAAGGTCACCATGCTCATGCCTGGCGCGCTGGCGACGTCAGCCGCCGTCGCGGCGGTTGGCACGGCTGCCATCACGGCACCCGGCAATGCCAATGCAATGGCCAGTCCCAGGGCACGCACGGCCGCGCGCACCCTTGCCCCCTGCTGCTTCATCGTTACTGCCCCTTGCGCTCGGCGCGGCGCACCGCGCCCGGTACATCGATCTCGACCCGCGCCGGCAGCTGGTGCACGTGCAGTTCCCTGTTGGTCCATTCGGCCGCTTCGCCGTTGATGGTCGCCTCGCCCGGATCACCGGCGTACGGCCACGGCAAGACCACGCCACCGACCGGTGGCACCAGGCCCGGCTGCACCTCCAGCACCAGCTGCTTGTCGCTGCGCTGCAGGTGGTAGTTGAGCTGGCCCTGCGGCGTGCGCAGGCCCTGCACGGCGATGCCCTCGCCCTGCAGCCAGGCGGTCGGAATGCCGGCGGCCAATACCAGCGCATCGTCCATGTCACGGCTGTAGGCGAACATGTCCAGGGCCGAGCGCACGAAGTCCGAGGCCACCCAGGCATGCGGCAGGTCACCGACGAAGAACGGCTTGCGTGGCGTGCGCGAGACCACTTCGGCCCACTGGTTCCAGGCCTGCGGCGTACGGTCCTTGAAGAAGAACTCAGTCGCCTGCCAGGCGCGATCGCGCCAGCCGAGGCGGACGAAGGCGGCCACGTTGCGCCACTCGTAGGGCGTGTAGTCCTTCCACTCGCGCTTGCCATCGCGACGGGCCACGAACTCCTTCCAGTAGCGCTCGAAGGTGGCATCGAGCGCCTGCTGCGGAAGGCGCCCCTGTTCACCGCCCGGAGCCAGCGCGATGGTGGTCGAGGTCGCATCGAAATCGCCCAGCTCGGCCGAGCCCGGCAGGTAATCGATGTTGTGCTGCTGCATCGCCGACAGCAGTGAGGCCTGCAGGTCATCACGGAACTGGTCACGCGATTCGGCAATCTGCATGGCTTCGACCTTGCCCAGCTGGGCCGCCAGCGATGCCGCATCCTTGTAGCCGCGCAACGCCCAGAAATTGTCCCAGTACGAATGCATCGGCTTGGCCGAATAGCCTTCATGGCTGATAGAGGCCGGCATCATCCCGTAGAACGCCGGATTGCGCGCCCGATTCTCGTCCGTGCGCTCGCTGGCGCGCAGTTGCTCCATGTAGTTATAGGCGCCCTGCACATGCGGCCACATCAGTTCGGCGAAGGTGCTGTCACCGGTATAGCGCCCATATTCGGCAATGCTGTAGATCAGCTCGCCATGGCTGTCGTTCTCCGGCACCGGATCGCTGCCACGTGCATCGACACAGCACGGCACCTTGCCATTCTCGAACTGATAGGGCGCATACCAGTTGATGTAATCACGCACCGCATCACTGCGCCCCATGCGCAGCAGGCCCTCGGAAATCATCGCGCCATCGCGGATCCAGCTGCGCGCGTACGAGCGCGTGCCCGGCTGCAGGCGCGGGCCGACCCGCGAGATCAGCATATGCGCCACGGCGGTGCGCAGGGTATCGACCAGTGCCTGGCCCGCAGCCGGTACCTGCAACGAGACCACCCCCAGCTTCTGCCGCCACTGCTCTGCGACCTGCGCCTGCGCCTTGGCCACATCCAGCGCCTGCGGCGCCCAGCCTCCGGTCTGTGGCAACACCACCGCCACTTCTCGGCTCTGGCCAGGCTCCAGCCTGATCGTATACAGCAGCGCACCGGACGCCATGCCGGTGCTGTCCTTCACCGCCGTGCTGGCCGGGTATTTCCCGGAGGCCAGATGCATCGCGTCGAGCTTGCCATCGAACGTGCTGGCGAAGCGCGCATCCGGCACTTGCAACGGATAGATGCGCGGCTCACCGTTGATGCGCACCAGCTGTTCGCCCACATCCAGCGCATCGATGCGACTGAAGCCGCCGACGGTGTTGAGGAACTGGGTCGGCGGGTTCACCTGCCACGGCCGGATCGCCAGCGCCAGGGTGTACTCGTGCGCCACCTTGTCCGGATTGCTCAACCGGTAGCGACCGATCAGCTGCGCGCGCTCCGGCGTGCCCTGCACGAAGCTGGTTACCGCCAGGCCGGCCTTCTCATGCACCCAGTCGACATTGGCGATGGGCAGGTAGCGATCCTGCAGCGACTGGGTGATGGCCACCTTCGACCAGTCCAGCAACTTGCCGTCCACGCGGATGAACGGCTCGATGCTGAAACTGCCCTTGGCCGGTTCCAGCGCACCGTCCTCGCTGATCAGTGCCTGCTCCTGGCCGCCATCGAGGCCGAGCAGGGTCCAGTACGGCTGTTCGCCCACATATGCGCGCGGCAGCGAGCCGCGCGGCAGGTCGGCCGCCACCGAGGACAGGAATGCGTTCGGCGTGGCCGCGAACGCCAGCGGCTTGAGCGTGATGTCACGGATGCCATAGCGCCAGTTCGGGCCATCGTGCAGATCGAAGCGCACGTAGCGCGCGTCGGTATCCGGCAGCGCCAGCCAGTCGCGGCCGCCCGCACCGCCGGCCACCTCGCGCACGGTGCGCCAGTCCCGGCCATCCTCGGACGTACGCACGGTGTAGCGATTGGCTTCCAGGTTCGGCAGCCAGTCAATCACCGCACCGCCGATCTCGCGGCTCTTGTGCAGGTCCAGGCTGATGGTCTGCTGCTTGACCCCGCCACTGATCCAGAACGTATCGCTCTTTCCGTCAATCATCCGGTCCTGCAGCGCGGTGGCGGTGTCGGCGATCACCGATGGCACCAGCGCCGAATCATCCTGTGGCGGCAGGCCCTGCAGGGTCAGCTTGTCGAAGCACACCGTGCCGCGGCCGCCGACCTTGCTGTAGATCGTGAACTCGACCGCAGCGCTGCGCGCCATCTCCTTCTCCGGCGACGGCCCCCACGCCTTGTCGATCTGGCGACGGCGGTATTCGACCGGCGTCCACGCCTTGGGGAAGCTGTAGCCCGGGTGATTGACCCACCAGACATTATCGCCGCTGGCATCGATCAGCTTGAACTGCAGGTCGTTGCCCGGCGAATCTCCCCGCAGCTGGAAGCCGAAGCGGTAGTTGGCCGGGTACTCGATGCCCAGCGCGCGGCGGATGCCGACGTAGCCCGACACCTTGTGGAAATCGTAGTCCAGGCACAGCGCGCGGCCGCCACCGGCACCGCTCACCGGCCGCAGCGAACCGCTGACCTGGTCGGACAGCACCAGCTTCCAGGCGCCGATGTCGTCGAAATCGTCCAGTACCTTCGGCGCCGGCAGTGCCGGTGGTGCGGCGATCGCCAGGGAAGTCCACAACAGGCCCAGTCCAACGGCGATCGCTCGCTTCATCCCTTGACGCTCCCCAGCAACAGACCTTGGATGTAGTAACGCTGCAGCACCAGGAACAGTGCCAGCACCGGAACCACGGTGACGACCGCGCCAGCCATCATCATTTCCACGTCCATGATGTGCTCGCGCGAGAGGGTGGCCAGCGCCACCGGCAAAGTGTAGTGCTCCTGGTCGGTCAACACGATCAGCGGCCACATGAAATCGTTCCATGCACCCATGAAGGTGAAGATCGCCAGGGTCACCAGTACCGGCTTGAGCATCGGCAGCACGATCTGGAAGAAGATGCGCAACTCCCCCGCGCCGTCGATGCGCGCCGCTTCAAGCAGCTCGTCCGGGATCGAACGCGCGTACTGGCGCACCAGGAAGATGCCGAACACGCTGGCCAGCGCCGGCACGATCACCCCGCCAAAGCTGTTGACCAGGCCCAGCTGCTTCATCAGCAGGAACAGCGGCAGCATCGCCACCTGCGCCGGAATCACCAGTGCTGCCATCAGCACCTGGAACAGGCGTTCGCGGCCAACGAAGTTGAGCTTGGCGAAGGCGTAGCCGGCCATGGTGTTGAGCAGCAGCGAACCCAGCGTGATAGCCAGCGACACCAGCAGGCTGTTGGCGAAGTTGCCGCCCATGCCGGTGCGCGCGAACAGCTCGTGGTAGTTGTGCGTGGTGATGCTCGAAGGCAGCAGTGGCGGCGGGAAATGACTGGCCTCACCCTGCGGCATGAACGAGACCGAGAGCATCCACAGCAGCGGTGCAAGGCTGACCAGGGCCAGCACCAGCAGCGCACCATTGATCATCCACGGATACCAGCGCGACTGGCCGATTTCACGACTCATACCAACTGCCTCTTGCGGCCGAAACGCAGCATCACGGTGGTCACCGCCAGGATGATCAGGAACAGCAGGAACGCTACAGCCGATGCGCGTCCCAGGTTCCACCACTTGAAGCCTTCCTCGAACATGAAATACAGCACGCTGACGGTGCTCTGCAGTGGATCGCCGCGGGTCATGACGTACGGCTCGGCGAACAGCTGGAAGTAGCCGGACACGGTGATCACCCCGACCACCAGCAGTACCGGGCCGAGCATCGGCAGGGTGATGTGCAGGAACTGCTTCCAGCGCGAAGCACCGTCGATGCGCGCGGCTTCGTACAGGTCATGCGGGATCGCCTGCAGGCCGGCGAGGAAGATCACCATGTTGTAACCGAAGTTCTTCCACACCGCGAACAGCATGATGGTCGGCATTGCCCAGTTGGGATCACCCAGCCAGTCGATCGGACTGATGCCCAGGTGGCCCAGCCCGTAGTTCACCAGGCCATAGCTGGTATGGAACAGGTAGCGCCAGATCACCGCCACCGCCACCAGCGTGGTCACCACCGGCGCGAACAGTGCCGTACGGAACAGCGCCTTGAAGCGCGCGGCCGGTGCGTTGAGCAGCATGGCCGCGCCCAGCGACACGCCGATCGACAACGGTACGCCGATCAACACGAAGTAGGTGGTGTTCCACAGCGACTTCCAGAACATCGGCGTCTGCAGCAGGTCGATGTAGTTCCCCAGGCCGACGAAGCGCAGGTTGCTGCTGTCGGCCAGTGCATAGAGGTCGAAGTCAGTCACGCTCAGCGCCAGCGCCGAGGCGACCGGCAGGCCGAAGAACACGCCCAGCACGATCAGCGAGGGGCCGGCGAAGATCCAGCCGGCCAGCGAAGTACGTTTCATTGCGCGCTCCCGGCGGCCACTGCGCTGCTCGAGCGCGGCGACGGCGCGCGCTCCTGCAGGCGTTGTTGTTCATGCATCCAGCGGCGCTTGGCCAGCACCTTGTCCACGCGCTGGTCCAGTTCGGCCACGGCCTTGTCCTGCGGCAGGCCACCACGCACGACCTTCTCGGTGACAATGCGCATTTCCTGCACGATGCGCTCCCATTCGAGCACCTTCGGCGTCGGCTTGACCCGCTCCAGCTGATCACGGAACGCGGCGGCCAGTGGATCGTTGGCCAGCGACGGCGCGTTCCAGGCACTGCGGCGCGGCGGTAGATCGCCGATGATCGAATGGAAGCGTGCCTGGATTTCCGGGCGCGACAGGAATTCGATCAGCTTCCAGGACGCCTCCTTCTGATGCGATTTGCGGAAGATCACCAGGCTGGTGCCACCGGCGATGCCCGCGCCCGGACCGTCCGGCCCCGGCAGCGCAGCGGTGCCCCACTGTCCTTCCAGTTCCTTCGGCTGCAGTTTCTTGAACTCGCGGATGTTCCAGGGACCGGAGATGTAGAACACGTTGAAGCCGCGGAAGAATTCATCCCAGACGTTGGAGATCTGTGTCTCGGACATCTTCGGCGCCCAGCCCTGCTCGAACATGTTGGCGTAGAAGGACAGCGTGCGGCGGAACCCCGGGCTGGCGAAATTGCCGCGGGTATCGTCGTCGCGCAGCAGCGGATCGGGCTGCTGCAGGGCCAGCGACAGCTGCTGCTCGAACTCATTGATCGGCATCAGCACCGCGTAGCGGTTCGGGCCCTGCATGCGCTTGATCGCCGCCATCTGCTCCTCCCACTCCGGCCACGTGCGCGGCGGGTGGTCGTAGCCGGCCTTGGCCAGCAGGTCCTTGCGGTAGTAGATCAGGCGCGTATCGACGTACCACGGCACGCCGACCAGCTCACCGTGGATCACGTTGGTGTCCCAGATGCCCTGGAAGTAATCTTTCGGGTCGACCACGGTGGAGCGCTGCACGAACGGCTGCAGCGGGGTCAATGCATCGAGTTCGGCGAACTCCGGCACCCAGGTATTGCCGAGCTGGCACACGTCCGGCAGTCCGTCGGCAGCGAACGCGGTCAGCAGCTTTTCGTGCGCGGCGGTCCACGGGATGTTCTGCACATCCACCTTGATGCCGGGATTTTCGGCCTCGAACTCGTGGATCAGCTCGCTGACCACCTCGGCTTCGCGGCCCATCGCCCAGAAGCGCACGGTGGTGGTGCCCGGTTCGGTGCGGGCGCAGCCGGCCACGGCCAGGGCGGCCAGGGCAGGCAGCGCCCAGCGGCGCAGGCGGTCGATCCAGTTCGGCATCGGGTTACTTGCCCTGGCCTGTGGTGCGGTTGGCATTGTTCTTCTGTTCCTGCGCGGCAGCCGCGCGTGATTCGGCGATACCCACCGCGCGTGCTGCCGCGGCCTTTTCGTCCTTCTGCAGTTCCAGCGGCTGGAACGACCCTTCCGGCGCCAGCCAGCCGCCGCTGAATCCGGCCCGCTCCAGGCCCTTGCGGATGTACGGATTCTTCTTCATCACTTCCCAGACGAAGTCGTTGCGGTAGTTGGCGATCATGGTCAGGATCGGCCCCTGGTCGATGGCGATGTAGTCGCTGGCGACCCAGCCGCGATCCGGCACCAGGCGACCGGTCTTGATCGGGATGTCATAGTTGAAGCTGGGATTGAACGAATCCAGGAAGCCGTAGCTGGAATAGATGTAGTCGCCGTAGCGCTTGTGCATTTCCAGCGTGGCCGGGATCACCTGCTCGGGCGCGAACACCACCGAGGCGATCGCCGCAGTCGGGGCAATGGTGCCGTCATCGAAGTTCTCGCGCAGGCCGGCGCCGCGCGAGGAGTAATGGCGGAACTGGCGCTGTTCGCCGCGGTACTCCTGCGTGGTGTTCTGCGGGCCATCACTGGCGGTCAGGCCCCAGACGTTCTCGCCATAGTCCTTCCACTGCATCGGGTTGGCGATGGCGTATTCGCGCTGGGCCAGCGCGGCCGAGCGGCTGTTGAGGAAATAGGTGCTGCCGCGCTCGCGCATGTACGCGTCCTGGATATCGCGGAAATCGATCCAGACGTGGCTGTACTGGTGGCCGAACAGCGGGCCGAAGGAAAGGTATTCCTGGCCCTGGTAGACACCCCAGTCGTTGTCATAGGTGCGCGTCCACACCGTCCACGCGTCCGGGCTGACCGGGTGCGTGGGCGAGCCCAGGGCGAGGATGTAGACCATCATCGCCTCGTTGTAGCCCATCCAGTCGTGGTCGATGAAGCCGCTCTCGGGGAACCAGCCCATCGAGATCAGCGGTGCACGCTGCTGCAGCCACGGCCAGTCGACCTTCTTGTACAAGGTATCGGCAATCTGGCGGATTTCCTTCTCGCGCGGATCGTCACCGTCGTAGTACGACTGCGCGAACAGCACGCCCATCATCAGCAGTGCGGTATCCACCGAGGACAGTTCGACCCAGCTGTCGTAGCGACGGCCTTCCTGCATGTCCAGGAAGTGATAGTAGAAACCCTTGTAGCCCGCCTTGCCGGTGCGCTGCGGGCCCATCGGCACGTCGCGGAAGAATTTCAGGGTGGTCAGGGTCCGGTCGATCGCCTGGTTGCGGCTGACCCAGCCGTTCTCGATACCGATGGGATAAGCGGTCAGCGCGAAACCCACCGACGCGATGCTTGCGAACGGCCGCGACGGATAGCGGTCCGGGGTCAGGCCATTGATCTCGTTGGTGGTGTCCCAGAAGAACTGGAAGGTGCGGCGCTCGATGTCATCGAACAGCGGCGGCAGCTCCGGCTTCATCGGCCGCGGCGGTGCATCGGCCTCGATCAGGATCACCGGCGGACGCGGCTTGGCAGGCTCCTGCTGGGCCGGCTGGCAGGCGGCGACGGCCAGGCTCAACGCTGCCGCGGACAACAGATGGCGTGCCTGCATGGCGCGGTTCCTCCGGTGGTCTGATCGATGGGAAAGCATACCGTCCAATGATCTGAAATCGTTTACAAGATGCGCTCTTAAAAAACCACGAAAAACGTGGTTTGACACCGCGATCATTGCCCACGCCGCTGCCCCCTGCCCGGCAGCGGCGTCGGCAATGGCCGGCCCCGTGCCGGTCCATTGC